>JAFGCO010000003.1 GCA_016932575.1 bacterium | reverse complement strand
GACGGATCAGAACAGGAGCTGACAGCCCCGGCCACGGATCCCGCGGCAATCGCTGAGCTGATTTTGACAAACTCTCGCCGGTTTACATGATCACCTTCCGGATTCTTTTGAATACTGAAAATCTGAGGCTTCTCTTTCTTTTTCATAAAATAATTTCTCCGAATTGCCTGAGTGTTCTATTCATTATAAAAATTCCGGGAAAAAACCAAGACAAATTCAAATCTCACGGGTTTTAATTCGGATACCAGTACCCGCAGCTGGAACAGCTGGAACAACTGGAGGAACTGTCGGAGGTACAAACCTTATCACATGTGCAGACTTTATCACAAGTACAGACACTTACAGTATCACATGAACAACTGTTAACAGGAAAATCGGAATCATCACAATCTGCTTCAACCTCACAGCCAGGGTCAGCCAATCCTCTGATATCAGCTCCTGCCGCAATATTCCAAATGATTATAGTTTTATCATCACTACCGGAAGCCAACGTCATGTTGTCAAGACTGAATACGATTGATTCAATACAAGCAGAATGCCCCTTAAGCGTTTTCATCAACTCGCCATCTGGCAGACGCCACAGTTTGACAGTGTGATCGTAACTCCCCGAAGCAAGCATCTTGCCGTCAGGGCTGAATTTTATTGAATAGACAGAATTAGAATGGCCCACAAGTGTATTCATCAGCTCGCCTCCGGCAAGACGCCATAGTTTGATGGTTTTATCATAACTCCCGGAAGCAATCATGGTACTATCAGGACTGAAGACAACAGAGTTGACATCACTCAAATGGCCTCTGATTGTTTTCACCAGGTCGCCATCGGGTAGACGCCAAAGTTTTATCATGTCATCATTGCTCCCGGATACCAGCATCGTACCATCAGGGCTGATATCAACAGAGTTAACATTACCGGAATGCCCTTCCAGCGTTTTCAACAACTCACCATCTGGCAGGCGCCAAAGCTTTATTGTATCATCACTGCTGCCGGAAGCCAGTAACTTACCATCTGGACTGATGGCAACGCTGTAAACATTATATTTATGTCCTCTGAGTGTTTTCAGCAATTCGCCGCTAGGAAAGCACCACAATTTGATCGTATCATCACTGCTCCCGGATACCAGTAATGTGCCGTCCGGGCTGATAGCAACAGCATGGACACTATATAAATGGCCTTTCAGTGTTTTCAGCAGTTTACCATCGGAAATTTGCCATAGTTTGATAGTGTTATCATCACTCCCGGATGCCAGTATCATACCATCGGGGCTTATTGCAACCGAATTGACCTCATCAGAATGTGAGTATTGTATTGTTCGCTTGCACCCATACTTTTGATTCTTTTTAGACGAAGACGTACAGGAACACAAACTAACAGCCCCAGCCACGGATCCCGCGGCAATCGCCGAACCAATTTTAACAAACTCACGCCGGTTTATATGATCGTCGTCGGGATTCTTTTGAATACTGTAAATCTGAGGTTTCTCTTTCTTTTTCATAAAATAATCTCCAGAGATTGACTGAGCCTTGTATTTAGAATACAAATTCCAGGGTAAAAAAACAAAATAAATTTGATTGGAATTTAATTCGGATACCAGTACCCGCAGCTCGAGGAACTGTCCGAAGTGCAGATTGTATCACAACTGCAGACCCTGTCGCATGTACAGACTGTTACTGTATCACAGGAACAGCAGCTTTCAGGATAATCGGAATAAGCATCAC
Organism: bacterium; assembly: GCA_016932575.1. GTDB lineage: Bacteria > Zhuqueibacterota > QNDG01 > QNDG01 > JAFGCO01 > JAFGCO01. The sequence continues at coordinate 20,755 of JAFGCO010000003.1, read as the reverse complement.
AGTCGATTTCAACTTCACAGCCAGGATCTGTAAATACCTTTGAAAAATTTCCCGTTGACATATCCCAAAGGAAGATGGTTTTATCATAACTCCCGGAGGCCAGCCGTGTGCCATCCGGGCTGATAGCGACGGTTCTGACGCTGCCGGTATGTCCCTGAAGCGTTTTCAGCAGTTCACCACCAGGCAGGCGCCACAATTTAATACTCTCATCACTGCTCCCGGAGACCAGCCGCGTGCTGTCGGGGCTGATTGCAATAGAATTCACCCTGTCAGAATGATCTTGAAGCGTTTTCAGTGGCTCACCTTCAGGAATCTGCCAGAGCCTGATGGTCTGATCCCGGCTTCCGGAAGCCAGCATGGTACTGTCAGGACTGAATGCAACAGAAAATATCCAGTCAGAATGACCTGTCAGTGTTTTGAGCAACTCTCCGCCTGGCAAGCGCCACAGTTTGACGGTATCATCGTAACTGCCGGAAGCCAGTAATGTACCATCCGGGCTGATGGTAACAGCGTTGACATTTCTGGTATGTCCTCGAAGTGTATTCAAAAGCTCACCGTCGGGCAGGCGCCACAGTTTAACCGTCTGATCCCAGCTTCCAGAGGCCAGCAGGGTGCCGTCAGGACTGATAGCGACAGATTTCACATAATCTGAATGACCCGAAAGCATTTTTTGCAGATTGCCATCAGGCAGTTGCCATAATTTGATGGTATAAGAGCTCCCGGAGGCCAACATCGTACCGCCCGGGCTGAAGCAAAGGGTATTTACTGTATCGGGATGCTCTTCCAGCTCCTTTATCAGCTCGCCATCGGACAAGCGCCACAGCTTGATCGTATCCTGATAACTTCCTGACGCCAGCATCGTGCCGTCCGGACTGAAACCGAGAGAGTCAACAGAATTGGCATGTGAGGTTTGTATCGTTCGCCTGCACTCAGTCTCTTTGTCTTCTTGAGACGAATTTGGATCAGAACAGGAGCTGACGGCCCCGGCCACAGAACCCGCAGCAATCGCCGAGCTGATTTTAACAAACTCACGCCGGTTCACATGATCGTTGTCCGGATTTTTCTGAATGTTATAAATTTGAGGTTTCTCTCTCTTTTTCATCATATCACCTATGTATGACAATCCATGAAAAGGTCTTTTGCAAATTTCAATAAAGTTAACTACCACCGCCAGAGGCGGTGGCTTGTAATCATCGCCCTAAAAGGTGCGATGTTTTAAACATCACTTCTCCAGCTTATCATTTTTTCTTCTTGGCAGGGATGGGCTACCTGGCATTCGAAAAATCTCCGTATGAAAATCCGGATGGAGCAAGCGTTAAGAAGGACTGATGTTTGACCCCGTGAGATAAGCTTTACTATCTCACGGGGGAGTTTCAGTCCTTCCGTGAGCGGAATCGGATTTTAGGAGATTTTTCGGTAGCCAGGCGTTTTCTTTGCCACTTTCTTTTTGAAAAGAAAGTGGGATTCTATATTAATATCCATTTAACAATGCTTCAACCAGGTTAACTCTCAATCATACCACAACATGAGGTTCTGGTTTTCGCTGATCATAAAATAAAAAAACTTCAACATAAAAACAATTCATCCGTCCAACGCTCTTTTCACCTCATCAATGATCGGATCAATGAGCCAGGAGCCGTTCGCTGTCAGCCGGCAGCGACCCGAGCCTGACGGTTCAAGAATGTCACATGACTGCCATTTCGACAAAAGCGGTCCGAGGCCTGCAGACCGCATCTTTTCTTCAACGATTTCACCGCACATCAGGGCAGCAGTTAATGGTCGGGTTTTCATGGTTTGCGATTCATCCGTTCCCCCCTCAAATTTTGGACGGTTGTTCTTATCCTTCAGCAAATAGCCCTTTAAATGAGGATGACGGTATCGGTAGAAACCAATGACACCATCTGCCGTGGGCCCCAGAGCGATCAGATCTTCACTCCGTAATACATGGCGGTAATACAAATTATTATCGCTCCGCACAAAATGAATGAAATGATTTTTTTGATATCCAGCCTGATTTAAAAGACAATGGCCGGCCTGAAAATAAACATAATTCTTAAGTTCACTTATATGAAACCGGGGGAATGTCTTTTTGATGAACTCCTGATTCTGCTGACGCAAATTAAAACGGTACAGAGACAATCCGTCAATACCGGCATCAATTAAAGATTGCAGCGTATCCAAGAAGACGTTCATGTTTTGTTCGGGCAGGCCATAGATCACATCGGCGCATGTAATGAATCCGGATCCTTTGCATCGCTGAATCGCCGTAAGGACTTCTTTCGCGCTTGAATGCCGGCCCAGCCTGAATCTCAGCGGCTCCTGCAGGGTCTGTACACCGATGCTGATTCTGTTCACACCGAGCGTCTTCAACATCCGCAGACGTTCCGGTGTCAAAAGATGCGCATTGCATTCCACTGAGATTTGCGTGTCCTCGTGAATTTGAAATGTCTTCTTCAACATGCGTAGAACCTGTTCAAAAAGAGCATCCGGAAGACTGTTTGGCGTTCCCCCGCCGAAATAAAGCACGGTCACCGGGCATTCTTTGATTCCGGGCAATTGACCCCAGGCTTTAATTTCCATCTGAAGAGCAGAAACAAAACGGTCGGCGGTCAAGCTGTCTTTGATCGGCAGCGACAGACAGTCGCAAAATCCGCATTTCTGCTGACAGAACGGAACATGCACATAAACTGAAACAGGTTGAGGTGTGTTTTGTCTGAATAGCCTGCATATCTTTTCCCACACCTGATCTCCATCATCGTTATAGCCCCGCTTTTTCCATAGCGGCTGCGGCATGGCATGGGAGCAGATGGGATAAACTCCTTTTATTGCGTTATAACTGCCTGCAATTTTCTCTTGAAACGCACGGGGTGTACTATTCAGAAAGGTGTAAAATTGTGTACCGAAATTTTGGGATTCAGTTGATTTTTTTATCATTTATTTCATTATTCTGTTTTTTCCGATTACGGGAACCGCATTTATCGCCTGTATGCATGATCCGCTGAGAGGCTGAGCAACAAATTCTATTTTTCTCCTCTTTTTATCAGTAAGAATCCATTTTAATCATCCGGCATTCCCCTAGCTGCCTTGCTCCCGGCCAGGTAGGGTGAAAGGTCATAGTCCGGATTCAATCCAAGAACACGATTTAGTTCACCAAAATATTGCTGATGAGGAATCAGGCCGGCCGGTGACGAAAAATCCAGACAGCCCGGATCCGCCAGACCATCACCGTCCGAATCTTTCACTCCGCTTACCCACTGATTCTGAAAGCTTCCGTAAACTGTAGGCAGCGTATCTTCAAAATCCGGAAAACCGTCCCCGTCCCAGTCATAAGATTCGGGGATGGAAAAATATTGATAATCGGTCGGATCGAGAAAACCGTCATGGTTCGCATCATAGGTATCGACTTGATAAAAATCAATTCCCGCGGGGATATCCGCGCCGAACCGTAAGAAGTAGATCCATTCCCGTTCATTGATGATCTGCAGTACCGGTGTGCCTGTAAAGAAAAAATAAAAGGGCCGGTAAAATATTCTGCCCATATACCTGTAAACCACTTCAATCCGGATCACCGGCGGCTTTTTTACATTCTTTTCCAGAACAATGCGATTACTCTGAATGGTTTCTGCCGCATTTTGCGGAAAACAGCCCGGAAAATGATCGGGCTTGACCTGGACAGGCACCCGCTGCAAATATATTTTCCTGAGCGCAATAATATCGGCCTGTTCACTTTCAAACGCGATCGTGGACCGGTCCTGCTTTGCGATCAGATGGATTTTACCGGATTTGATATTGCCGGAAACCCGAATCTGGTTCCAGGGAACCCGGTCCAGAGAATCCGTAATGCCGTCTTCATCCGTGTCCGTTCCCTGTACAGGACTGCTTAAAAAATAATCATCCGCATGATCCAGGATACCGTCATGATCCGCATCATAACAATAGGGACCGTACGCATCCGCCGTAATGCCCTGCCGCCAGGGATCGCTCTGTGAAAACAGCCCCCCGCAGTCGAGGCACAGGCTGTCCCGGTCTGAAATCCGTGATGTGTTCAGTACGCTGAGCAGATGCGGGCTGAAAAAGAACGCATCGGTTCCGTGCTTTTCTCTGAGGATAAATTCCAGTCCGGTGTTCACAGGCAGACCCAGCTGCCAGTTGAGCAGTTTCAGGGCCGGCATATTAATATTCTGATGATTATATCCGAATCCATGCAGCATTTTATGAATCATCAGACTCACAGCCTTGACATTTTCTTGCTGTGTATAAGTATGATATTCGAGTGAAAAACAAACCCGGTTTTTATAATAGTACCCGATGCTGTGGCAGTCATGCGCCCAGGGCATTCGGATTACAGGCGTAAATGTCACAATCTCATAATCACCGGTGAGGGCGTTTGTTTTCAGCAGCCTGTCCATCCACTCAAAAAAAGAATGATCCTGGTAATTCAGATGTTTTGAGCTCAGGGAACCGACAGGAATATACACGGGCTTGCATGTGATATTCAGATGTCCCCGGCTTTCCCTTTGTATGATTTCAGAAAACAGCTCGAGCCTGTCGCTGATTTTCTGTTTTTCAGGACCGAGCTGGGCCTCATGCTCATAAAGCACCACATACGCCAGATTGAGCCTGTTCCCAAAGGCCCGGGATGACATCACCGGCCGTCTGCTGCAAAATGCCGTGGTCAGAGCAATCGTAAGGATGATAAATTGACAAAATCGTTTCACTTTTTACGTTCCTTTAATTCGGATACCAGTACCCGCAGCTGGAACAGCTGGAGCAGCTGCTGCAGCTCGATGTGCTTACGGTGTTGCAGGTACAGATCGTATTGCAGGTGCATATCGAACCGCTTGTCTTTTTGGTTCGCTTGACATTGCTGGCACTGATATTTTTTGTACCCACAGAAACCGTATCACACACGCAGACGACACTGCCGGAAAGTGAAGCGCCTGAGGACACCATGATCGTATTACACGTGCAAACGGTCCGGGTGCCCGGATAGGTGCGTGAACTCTCAACGCAGTCACAAATACAGGTGGCTCCGGCAGGCAGCGGGCTGCCGCAGGGCAGGGTCAGAATTTCGGTATCTTTCTGCCGCACTTCCCGGACATTTTTCGGTTCAATAAAAGAAGGATCAAACAAACACCCCGCGAGCTCGCCCTCAGGCAGGCGCCACAGTTTGATGGTATCATCATCACCTCCGGATGCCAGCAGCGCGCCATCAGAACTGACAGTCACGGAATTGATATTTCCGGAATGCCCGTTCAGCGTGTTCAGCAGCCCGCCATCCGGCAGGTGCCATAGTTTGATTGTGTTCCAGCTTACGGATGCCAGTAGTGTGCCGTCAGGACTAAAAGCAATGGATTCAACAGTAAAAGAACGGCTTTTCAATGTCTTGATACAATCGTTACTGCATCCCAAAACAGACAAAATCGTGACACCTGCCGCCAATGATGCTGCTGTCTTGATATGATTCTTTGTGTGACTGTTTTGCTGATTCAGCCTTTCTTCTTCAGCTCCGGAATGACGTATCTCTTTTGCTGCTCCATAAATGAACGGAATGGCCAATAATCCCTTGGCATTCGGATTGTCTGACAGTTCTTTTTCTTTATTCATTTTCGTTTTCACATTTTCGAGACTCCATAGTTTAATCGTGCCGTCCACACTCCCTGACGCAAGTATCTCACCATCCGGGCTGAAGGCAACAGACCTGACAACATCGGAATGCCCCTTCAGTGTGTCCATAAGCTCGCCCCCGGGCAGGCGCCACAGTTTGATCGTTTGATCCCGGCTCCCGGACGCCAGAAGCGTACCGTCCGGGCTGATGGCAACCGATTCCACAGATTTCGGATGCCCTTCCAGTGTGTTCACAAGCTTGCCTTCCGGCAAACGCCATAACTTGACGGTGTGATCCTTGCTTCCGGATGCCAGCAAAGTGCTGTCAGGGCTGATAGCAACGGAACAGATCAAATCAGAGTGCCCTTTCAATGTATTTAAAAGCTTGCCCCCCGGCAGTTGCCATAGTTTAATGGTTTTATCCGAACTTCCTGAGGCCAGCAGTTTGCCATCATGGCTGATAGCAACGGATTTGACAGAATGCAAATGTCCCTTCAGCGAATTCAGAAGCTTGCCCCCGGGCAGGCGCCACAGTCTGATTGAGTGATCAACACTCCCGGACACCAGCAGCTTACCATCAGGACTGATAGCAACGGAATTAACATCATCAGAATGCGCTTTTACCTGTTTGCAAAGATTGACGGGAAGCCTGCCGACAGACTGGCCTTTGACATCTCCCTTGGCCCATACCCTGCCGCACAAACCTGTAAGTGCCGCACCCGTCCCCATGAGGCCCACGAACTGTCTGCGGTTGATGCCGTGCGTGTCTTTACTTTTCTGAATCGCAAAGATTTCGGGCTTTTCCTTGTCTTGCTTTAACTGTTTCATCATCTCTCCTTCCCTTGCAGAAAAACGATAAAATGGATATTAATTATCAATAGCTCGACCAGAAAATCCGGTCATCATTGATCCCTAAAATTATGTAAAACCTGTCACATTTAATTCGGATACCAGTAACCGCTGCTGCTGTGAGAATTACACACATTGTCGCAAGTGCAGACTGTATCACACTTGCAGATCGTGACTGCATCGCAGGAACACCCGGTATAATTCCCGTAGAAAGGATCGTTTTCGCATAATGCTTCAACTTCACATGCCGGATCAGCAAGCGTATCGATGATTTCCTCTGACGGAAGCTCCCATCTCTTTATGGTCGCATCGAACCCCCCAGTGACCAGTACTGCTCCGTCCGGACTGATAACTGCGCAGGTGACATCATTCACATGCTCACTCATCGTTTTTAACAGATCGCATTCCGGCAACTGCCAGAGTTTAACAGTGGCATCTTCACTTACTGAAGCCAGAAGCGATCCGTTCGGACCGAATGCCAGCGCGTTCACATAGCTTTCATGACCGTCCCACGATTGAATCAACTTTTGATCAGACATCCGGTATAATCTGATGGTCTTGTAACTCCCGGTGGCCAGCAAGGCCCCATCCGAGCTGAATGCAATGGATAAAACCTTTGATTTGTAGTCTTCCAGGGTTTTAACCAGGCTGCCGTCCGCAAGATTCCAGAACCTGACCGTGTCATCCCTTCCCGCGGATGCAAGCAATGTTCCCTGCGGATGAAATGCAACAGCTTCTACATAAGACGTATGACCTTCCAGTGTCTGCATCAGATTGCCGTCAGGCAGGCCCCAGAGCCTGACCGTCCTGTCGCTGCCTGCCGAGGCCAGAAGCGCGATCCGTCCGGGCTGAATGTAACTGAATTGACCGTTGAATCGTGTCCTTCGAGGCTTTTCAGCAGGTTCCTCTGCGGAAACTGACACAGTTTGATACTGTGATCACCGCAGCCCATGGCCATCAGATGGCAGTCGGGACTGATGGCCACGGAATAGATTTCATCCGGAAAACCGGATAATGTTTTTTGGAGAGCGCCATCGGACAAACGCCATATTTTCGGATTGCACTCCGTCGAAAGATAACAGCCGGAAAGCAGCAGGGTGTTATCCGCGCTGATGGCGACTGATTTCACATAATGAAAATGCGACTGCTGAATATATCGTCTGCATTCGTTCTGACTGATGGTTGTATTCGACCATTTTGATGAATTGGGATCCGAGCAGGAACCCATCATCCCGGCTGTGGCACCTGCAGCGATTACGGTTCCAAACCCGATAAAGTCCCTCCTGGAAACGCCCTTCTCAGTGTTATTATTCTGAACCGCAAAGATTTCGGGTTTTTCTTGTTTTTTCTTTTTCATTCATCTGGCTCCGATTGGCTGTCCGGTTCATAGCAGATGTCATTGGCAGGGATGCAAACTGACTCCTTAATCAGGAACAATAAAAATGAGCGGACCTCATGAAACGCGTTTTCCTGTTTCTGATCCCTGTCTACGGCTATTCTTTCTGTGATTTCTCCCACACTCAAACGCTGCTGCATAAGCCGGAATATTGACTCCTGTCCGGTTCCTGTGTCGCATAAAAAAACCGGATCATCATCCTTTTTTTTCGCGCGGATATCCTGTTCGCTGTACTGAACCGCCACGCCTTCCCGCACTCTGAATTTGAGCTGTCTGAATTTGTTCTCATCCAGTTTCCACAGATCAGAGAGTTTGAAATGCCGGCGGCCCCTGGCTTCGTCTTTCAGATAAGAAAGCTCGGCAAAAAATCGTTTAAAAAATTCCCGGCGCTGTGTCATGGGTCTTCTGTCTTCCAATCGGCTTATGTTTCCAGTGAGCTGATCACATCAAACGGACGCAGACTGCCCCATTTCTGCTTCATGCAGGTTTCGGTTATGGACAGGGGCTGTTTCAACAGATATTTCTGCATGTCCGTGTACTGGCCCTTGACATTATTGATGCGGGCGCAGCCGGCCAGCGAGCCGTCCGGATTAATTGTGACACCGCTGTAAAACGCGCCGCACTGATAACGAAATCCGCAGCAATTGGGCCCGTGAGCCATGTCCAGTCCCAATTCGCGGCTGTGTTTTTCAAAATTGTATTTGAATTCTTTCCACTCAAAATAATCCAGCATTTGATCTGGATCCCCAATATAGGGCGTCACATTATTGAAAAAGGACTGCGTTTCTTTTGCCACTTGCAGAATATCCGGGTAACACTGTTTGTTTGCCTGCGACACTGTATAACTGATCCAGTGGCGGATTTCATGCTCCTTCAGCAGATTCAGGGCTTTCACCACTTTGGCGTAAACACCGCGTCCGCGGATCTGATCATTGATGGTTTCATCCCCGTCCAGAGAGATCTGAACACAGAGCTTTTCACGGTAGGGTGTAAACTTCTGAACATATTTCGGCACCAGAATGCCGTTGGTCAGAATGGATACCCGGTCAAAGCGGGAAAAGCAACAGTCCAAAAATTCGAAAAACTGCGGATGCATCAGGGGCTCGCCCCCGCTTAAATAGATCACGGATTTCTGAGAGTCTGCAGCCCTGACCTGTTGAATGACCTCAAGCACATCCCTGAACATACCAAAACTCATGATTAAAGAACGGTCATGATTCTGAGCGTAGCAGGACACACATTTTAAATTACATTTTTCCAGCAGACGAAGATGAAACCACATGATGATCCTCAAGTTTTTCCGCGCTGAGGTACCGGCCCCTGTCCCAGACCGATAACGGGGCTGTTTTTTTCAGCCTGAATGCTGTATAACCGGCAAACCGGGATTTCCGAGCCTCCCAGACATCCGGATGCACCCATTGATAATGATCTTTATCCTGAAAAACAAAAACCGATTCCAGACAGCCTTCATCCACCACTTTCTCATACGTCTTTGTGTTCAGCTTCATGATACTGCTGCGGCGTTTTCTGATCTGGCGGCGTTTGTTTACTGTCGAACAAAAATTAAGATTAAGCGGCAGATTCGAATCCAGGACTGTATGTGCAATATTCTGAAACATAATACGGCTGTGCATCGAGACATCGGTGACATGGCCATCCGGAAAAACAACAGTCTTAAAATTTTCGTTCTTCAACTGATGTGAGGGTGTATGACTCTCACGCATCAGCTCGTGTAAATTGAGAAATTGAACCCCGGCTCTGGCGTAATCCGGTATTGCGGTACGGAGTATTTCATAATCATGGTAAAGCAAAGGGACCTCGACAGTCACATTTGGAAGCTTTTGAGCCGCGTATGCCATCAGTTGCATGACAGCCGAATCATGATAACCAGTTGCTGCCGTATTAAACCGGATTTCGTCGAGCCCCAGCTCACTCAGCGTATCAATGTGTTCCCGGCGCGTCCGGGTTCCGTTTGTGTATATCCAGTAATAATGATCCGGAAACTCGGACTCTAAATCGCTCAGCCATTTGGTGACCGCCGGAAAATCCAGAAAAGGCTCGCCCCCTGAAAAGCTGACTCCTGTGATTCCCGCTTTTTTATAGCTGCTTATAAGGTCTTCAGGCGATTTGCCATAGGCTGAAACGGGCACACGGCGATTCTGAAAAGGACTGATGCAGAACCGGCAGTGTAAATTGCAGGCAGGTGTGATAAACAGACAGTCCCATTCACCGTTTTTACAGCACCGGCAGCCGGGAGACAGCGCGCCCAGGCATACTGTATCGCCGTCATCTTTGATCTCGATTCCGGGCAGTCCGGTTTTCAATGTATCTGTATACTGCCGCCATTCGGAATGCAGTTCAGCGGTATTCGGCCGGATAGGCACGATCCCCTGAAGAATATCCGCCAGCAATGCCGGAAAATGTTTTCTGTCATGATCCATTTTTATATAACAATCGGTTTATTTGACAGCGATGTGTATTTTTTATTGGATAACGGGAATCTTCTTTAATGATACAGACATCCGGGCATCCCCTGACGCAGGAATCGACAATTTCACACAATTCGCAATCCCGGTAAATCCTTGATGAATGATCAATTAAACGATTGATTTTATCTTCCAGAAGAACAAACCGGTCGGATTCAGTATGGTAGTATCCGATGACAAAAGGGCTTTCTCTGCTCTCATGATCTTTAAACAGGCAAATTGACGCGGTTCCCCCTGGTCCCACATACAGCACATTCCGGTTCATATTGCAGTAGGGGCCATGTTTTTCATGGCTGCGGTATCCGGAATACTTCAACACTGCGCCACTGTCCGAAGCATCGTTCCGGGCCCGTATAAAATTTTCTGCAAATAATACGGGATCAGCAGCCAGGGATGCATTTTGATAAACCGGCTCCGCCTGAATATCGGAAAGCTGAAGATCATCGATAAAATGCCGGATGATCGGGGACATATCCTGTACATTGTGCCGGGTTACGGTCATTCGCACGGCCGGCCGGACTCCCTGATTCTGAAGAATCTGAAGTGTTTTAATGATCCGGCCGTAGGTGCCTTCACCATTTTTTCCCGGTCTCTGAATATTATGCAGCCGCTCGTCCCCGTCAATGGACAAACAAACACGCTGAAACCGCTCGGCCACCCATTGGTATTGATCCGCTTCCATACAGCCGTTGCTTGTGATAAAAGCAAACAAATTCAAATGATTCTTTGCAACAATGGATTCAACCTGGCCGTAAACCTGTTTCAATAGTTTAAAATACTCGAGGGGTTCACCGCTTCCCTGAAATCCCAGAAAAAACGGTATATTTTTTTCAGAACAATTCTTCGCCACAAGTTCAGCGGCTCTTGAAACGCCTCTGATAAAATCCCCTTCCGACAACCTCTGTGTATCTTTTCCCTGATTTTTTGAGAAGCAATAAAGACAATCGAGATGACATCTGCTTCCAAGACTGATTGTCAGGCACTCCGGAGAAAACAACTGTTTGCTTTTACTCTGCATACGGGACCGTTATCATATCATCAGGGTCATCCTGTATCCCTGGACCTGAATGTTTAAATTTAAAAATATATGTGTTTATTTCAATCATTTAAACGCATAAAATCAGAAAGACCTGCCAAGATCATAGGCCCTGCCGAGGTTGCGCTCATGGATGTCCGGATCCTGACTGATCATACCGCCGAGGATCTCCATTTCAGCGTCTTCGATCCCGACGCCCCGGAGACGGTCATCCAGCATGATTTTTCGCATGCTCTCGGCGATTCCGATTTTTTCCAGATACTCGACCGGATGCCCGGCCGGGCACAGAACCAGCGCTTTTTCAATTTTAATTCGCGATGCGCTGTGCTCTCCATTCTCATAGGAATACGCATATCCGACTGTCCAGACACGTTCAAACCATCCCTTCAGTTTTGCCGGACAATCGCTCCACCAGACCGGGTAGATAAACACCAATGCGTCCGATGCATCGACTTTGGCCTGCTCAGCCGCAACATCGTCGGGAACGGGCAAACCGGGTTCAGTACCGCTTTCACGATTGTATTGTTCTGGATTCATATCCGACTGAAAATTCATGGCATACAAATCGCCGATCTCGTATGTATGCCCCGCTTTCTTTAATCCTGCGGTAAAAGAATACAAGACCGAATAGGTAAATGACTGCCGGCTCGGATGACAAAAGATGATGTAAACATGCATAATGGATTTATGTTTTGGATGTACCGCTATTAAAATACAATACGTAGTCAATGATAAGCATATTTAAAAATAATTGCAATAAAAAAACCTGGCAGGTTTTGTGCGAAAATGGAAGATCAAAGGAAATAAGCCAAAATGACGGATCATATTCAATGACTTTACATCTAAATTTTCTCAAGATATTGCCGATTTATTATTTGCATAGAACCAGCCGTTTGACCTGCTTATATTGACCATCGACAGCCAATTCCATGAGATAGATACCACTTGGAAATCCTGTTGCATCCCATTCTATATTGTAAGTTCCTGCTACCTGTTTTTCAGATACCAATGTGATTATCTTTTGACCCAGCAGATTATAAACGCTCAATTCAACTTCACCGCTTATGGATAATTGATAATCGATGATTGTGGTTGGATTGAAGGGATTGGGATAATTCTGGGAAAGCAGAAATTGATCGGGATGTTGCACCAAGGACGAATTTCCCACATCCGTTGTTTGATCTAATGAAGGATCATATTCTTCAACAGTTGCGACGCTGGGTATCCAGGGATAGCTGACAATATTTCCGCCAAAGGTATAAATGAACCCTTCGACGACACTTGCAGATAATGCCATCCTGCGCGTTGGCATTTCCGCTTTTGTGTTCCAGGTATCTGTTGCCGGATCATACACTTCGACATTGGATAGAACGATTAAATCGGTAGCGCCGCCGATGATATACACTTTTTCATCCAGCGTACAAGAAGCCAACCAGCTATTTCTCTCAGGCAAAGGACATTTTTCAGTCCAGGGATCATTTTGTGCTTTAATGATTGAGACGATGCTGAATAATCCAACCAAAATCATAATAAAGTATTTTTTCACAGATGCCGCGCACAGCGACAGGACGGTTACGATTAACTTTTTCATGACCCATTCTCCTCCCGCAGATTTTTTCAAGGATATTAAATAACACACTCTGGTATTCACCAATACCATAAACATGCCAAACCTTTATTCTGGAGAATTGGATAAGACGTATTTATTTAATTCTATGGAGGTTATAACAAGGATAAAATGCAGAAGATGCATTGAGTAATCTATCTTTTTCGGGAACATCCCCGAGCCTGATCCGGGAAATTTCCCGAGAACAAGCACCATGGAATATGTGTATAGGGGGTATAAGTTGTAAATGTTATTTTTTGCGTTCTATATAATTGATATACCCATGCCACCGTTATGTAATAATTTAAATAAAAGATGTGAAGTTCCAAGGTGGTTAACGTTTATACTACAATCAGACGGTCTTTTATGTGCAGTGATGGGTAACCTGGCATTCGAAAAATCTCCGTATAAAAATCCGGATGGAGCGAACGATTAGAAGGACTGATGTTTGACCCCGTGAGATAAGCTTTACTATCTCACGGGGGAGTTACAGTCCTTCCGTGAGCGGAATCGGATTTCAGGAGGTTTTTCAAATGCCAGAACGTTTCTTTGCCACTTTCTTTTCAAAAGAAAGTGGGATCTTATATTCATATTTTGAATCTCTATTTAATAATGACTCAGGCTAGTATAACTCTTAATCATACCGCAACCCAAGGTTGTGGTTTTATAAATAATGAACAATGGATGGTAAGCATATTTGAAAATAAAATCAATAAAAAACAGCCAAAAAAATTTAAGATGCGGCAGATATCCTTTGACAAAAAATTGTTCATCACCTTTCCAGGGCCATCTGAATGGCTTTCAGGATCACTTTGCTGGAAAACGTCGCGCCTGAAACCGCGTCTATCTCCAAGGATTGTTTATGAAGCACGGAATCCACGATTGTATTGGCCGGTTTCCCCCGGCCGCAACGGTGTTTTAAAATTTTGCAATGTGTTATTGTATGTTCCTTGACTGCAACCTCAACGCGCACAAAAATGGGTCCTGCCTTTTTCTCTCCGGTGTAAGTTCCATCTTGGATCCGTGCCAACTCTGGTGTGGCAATATCCGGATTGGCAAGAAATTCGTCCAGATCCCGCTTGAGAGCACAGGACACACCGGAGACAAGGAGCAGAAATAAAAACATCCACAGGTAATAAAAATCTGACCGCATATCAATCCTGCCTGAGATAAATTTTCGCACGAATGATAACTTATTCTTCCTTTTTCTTCCGGCACATATTCTGCCCGGCTTTGCCGCTGCTCCCCCCGAAAAATGTCATCACACCCAGAATGAATCCGAAATTATACCATCCGCCGTTATTATGCACTTCATATACATTCACTTTGTCACTGAACAGAGAAATCACAAACGTAAAAAGCACAATAAATCCGTGCCATAATCCTTTCCAGAAACCCGCGATTTTTCCGGCCTGATTGACCGAGTCGGCCATGTCGTTGGATCCTGCAGCACAGGCCGCAAACATCAGAACCGAAATGATCAGTAAATAGTAAATGGATCGTTTCATGGATAAACCTCCTGAAGCTGACAGTAATGGAAACGCATTCTCGAGAACATGTAAAATCAGATCATCTTTAAAATATATACACGTTTCGTTTGTATTTTATTCATTAATCTCTATAATTTTTCCCACGCCATACCGGATGAAATTATCCTGATATGCTTCTCTGAATGCTTCGATGACCCGGTCCCCTGTGCAATGGGACGGAGCAATTTTTTCCACGCCCAGTTCCTGAAGCGCTTGAACAACGTCAACAGACGGGCGATGGAAACCACCGATGCCCATGTATACATTTAATTCAGGGAACAGGTTTTTGGTTTTTTGAACAATCCTTTCAATTCCCGGATGGCCGCAGCCTGTCATCACAACCAATCCTTTTTTTAACTGGATAATCAGGGATTGCTCGATTGGCGGTCCGTCAATTTCTCCTGTGCTGAAAATACAGTCGGAAATTTTTTGTGGTTGCGAAACATCGACAAATTCAGCCCCCTGAGCGGTGATCATATTCCGGATGGACGTCGGAAAAGACGCGGGAATAAATACGGTCACATGATTGTTCTTCTCTAAAAATCCTTTTAATCCCCCGACATGATCTCCATGAACATGGGAAATAAAGACCATGTCAATGGATCCAGGATCGATCTTTATTTTCTCCATATTGGAAAGTAATATGTCTGAATCCCCTCCGGTGTCAAACAGTATACTTTCCTGAGGTGTTTTAACGACTGTGCCAAAGCCCCAGCCTGTTTTCAATTCCGGATTGGTCTGATAATTATCATACACCGAAATCAGCGTGACTTCTTTTAACACTTCTTTTTCTGCCTGAAACATATTTTTTAATTCAGATTCGGTTGGCGTACAAGCAAAATGAACGCCTGCTCCCAACAAAATGAAAAGAATGCAAGGAATCCATTTTTTATCATTCATCTCCCCATCTCCTTTCTGACTTCCCTTCAATTTATAAGGTGATTATGAAGGGATGATTAAAATATCTTTACAGACGTATCATATATTTGCATTTAGGACTATTAGTTTAATATATCCACACAATCCTGGATAAAAACGAAACGGATCGATGAATCAGTAAAACAGATCTTAATGCAGATCATGCTCAGAGAAGCATCGAATATATTTTCTGTCACTGATCAATACATGATTGAGGATCCAATTTCTGATAAAATCGCTAACCACCACTGTATTAAATGTGCCTTTTGCCTGGTATGCCCTTTGAAATTTTGTCACTTTTGATTCAAACTCCTGATGCTCATTTTTATGTCCTTGCGCATTTGAATACTGAAATCTGTCAAAATATTTCTCTTCGGTTCTGAAATGATACAAAGCATAATCCAGAAGATTTGCCAATATTTTCCTGGGGGCTGTCATATCTTTTAATTCAGCACATTTATGTAAATTGTTGATCATTTCGAATAATCGCTGATGCTGGTTATCGATCTCGACAAAACCAACTGTGTATTTATTTGACCATTCGATATACGGCATGAGTCACTCCTGTTTTTGAATTGTATATGAAAACATCAATAGTGACAGTATATCATACACATTTTTTCAAACATCCGCAAGCGTGATCGATATTGCCAAGTAGGGATATTGATGAAAAGGAAAAGTCCAAAGGAGATTGATAATATATCACACATTCGGGGCACTTGACGCTAAGTATGACAAAAAACCTGTCGTCTCGACCGAAGCGGAGAGACCGGGGATCTGCAGATACATTAGATGTTTTCAATAATCAAATGGGCGAATTTGAACCTTGGTTCAGATCACAGATCCCTCGACTCCGCTCGGGATGACAGAAAAAGCGTATATTGGTAGATGAGTTGATGGGTTGATGCGGCCACTCCTTACCCCACCAAATATGCATATATAATTTTTTTCTCAGGGAAGTAGGGATAAAGGGAACTCATTTACCCATCTACTCATCTACGCTTTTATTTTAGACCCAACGACTCTACGACAATCTTTTTTTCTTTGTCTTTGTCTTGATTCTTATTTCTTGTCTCTTGCTTCTTGATTCTTTTTTACTTACTTCTGCAAAATCATCTTCACCGCCTTCGTGTCCCTTCCCGCTTTTAAATAAACAATATAAATCCCGCTGGACGCATCCTGTCCGTTCCATTCCACCTGATATACGCCCGGAGACCTGTGTTCATTCACCAGGGTTGCGACTTCACGTCCCAGAAGATCATAGATTTTCAAGGTAGCAAAACAGGACCGGGGAATCTGATATTGAATCGTGGTGTTCGGATTGAACGGATTGGGATAGTTCTGGGACAGTTCGAAGGTGGTGACAACCTGAGCCGGATCTTCTGAGCCGATCTCTGTGGATCCTGTTTCCACCAGACTGATATTGTCCAGATACACATCCGCATTCGAGGTTCCCATATCAAATCCCATACGGGCGGCCGGATCTGAATCAAAACCCATTATAAATGTAAAGGTATAGGTTCGCCATTCGGTGGTGATTGAAAAAACGGGTTCATAGTTGTACAGCCAGAAGGGAGACACACCCATGGCCACAGAGGCCAGTATGTTTCTTGGACTGGCCGCACGGGCGTCAAATGAGACCGTATAGGTTTTTCCATTGACAATATTTAAACCGTTATTATACAAAGCGACATTCCACGCATTGGCTCCGCCATTGGTGATCTGCGCATGAAATACGCTGTTTTCGATTTTTGCTGCCGCATTGCCGGCTTCGGCTGTGTTAAATGTCCAGTTATTCATGCCGCTGGAAAAACTCCAGTTGGAAACCATATTGCCGGCAGGCTCATCAGGATCTTTGGGCGGTTCTCCCTGATCGGTTACGGTCACACCCGCCAGTTCGATGGTGCCCCGATGGCTGGGATTGGTCCAGGTGATGTTGTCATTGGACCACCACCGGCCGATCAGATCGCGTCCGCCTCCGTCATTGTCATCGACCTGCACTTCCATCCCCATTTGATGACCCACAGATGGTGTAATTCCGCAATCCGAGGCAATGTTCATCCGGGCCTCGATCGTCCACCCGAAATCTTTTTGAGTAAAAGCCACATCTGACGCGGGAGTCGGTGAATACACAAAGTTGTAGGAATGATCGTTGCTGTCTGTGGTCTGGCCCTTGTCATTGTTCCCGTCGATCTGAATTTCAAAGCAGTCATTCATGTACCAGTCCGGCTGGGATATGTCAATAATATTGTCGTATACTTCCGAATACAGATAGAGCATGCTGCCTTTCCACATCATCTTGTACCGAAACCAGCAGTCGTCCCAGCCGTCCACATCGGCCAGGTTCAGGGGCGGATCAAACAGCACACCATTGTCTCTGTCCGCATATTTGCTGATACCGAACCAGGGAACAGTGTTCCATGCTTCATCTGTATTCGATCCGTCGATCGTCGGAGCGCCCGTGGCTTCGAGTACAAACATCGGATCACTGGCCACATAATCCGTGGTCCGGGCCGTGCCTAACAGGCTCGGATTGATCCATGAGTCATTGCTTTCGGCCCACCACTTCAGCATATGGTCCCGGCTGCCGGTGTCATTGTCGTTCATCTGAATTTCAAATCCAAACAGGTGATCCGCTTCCAGATCAAAGGTCATGTCACTGGCCGGAATCCGGATTTCCAGATTATAGCCGTCATCCGTATTCCGGAATTTACAGGTGGAGTTCGGCGCATTGCTGCCATTTTCCGTGGTCTGGCCGTACATATAACGCAGCTGAATATCATTGGCATCATATCCGGTGGCCTGATCGTTTTTGCTGTTGTCCCCGTCAAAAAACAGGTCGAAAGAATCGTTCTGATAGGCATCAGCATGGTTTGTTTTGATCTGGTCGTCATAGGTCTGGATAAAAAGATAATAATTGTTCAAATCAAACATCATTTTGAAACTGGCATAACAGTCCAGCCAGTTGTCCGGAGCAGTCATATCAGTCGTGTTCTGTTTTTCCATGGGCACTGAAGAAACGCTGTACCAGATGGCATCCATGTTGCCGTCGATTATGGGAGAGGATGCTGCCATGGGCACTTCGAGAATCTGGGCGATACTGCCGGCGCCTTCATCGGTAATGGTGACCCTGGGTGAATCCGCATATCCGGTATTGTTGTTTTCATTGGATTCCAGAATCACCTGTTCGGCGTCCGCGATCACGCCCAGATAATAACTGCCTGCGGGCACTCCGCTGACTGTGGATGGGACATCATAACTGGTTTTGGATTGATCCGAAGCAAGATTATCGGAGCAGTTCCAGTCGTTGATAAGATGATCCGAGGGGGTAATGGTCTTGTCCGGTGAGAGATAGATGCGATTCTTGAATTTTATGCCCCCCGTAGCCCCTTGTCCTGTGTTCTTCACGGTGAGTCTGCAGGAAATCTCCGGACCCTGCGCGTCAATGACAGTCACATTGGTGACAGTCAGATCGGGATAAGTTGCCGGAACAGCAGGAACTGATATTTTTTGAAAGGTAGGAACATGTCTATTGTTGGTTTCATTATATTCTTCAATCACATCGTTCACATCAATATCTATTCCCAGCCAGTACTCTCCTGCAGGCACATTGCTGATGGTTGTGTTTATTAGACCCGGTCCCCCATTGGATTCGGCTGAAATGGGAGGGCATGTAAATGAATCGATCGGGTAATCCTCGGATGGATCGAGGCTGGTATCAACAGACAGATAAATATCATTCTCAAAAGAACTGCCTGTGCTTACAGCGCCATTATTGTTTAATAAGATAGTATATTCAATATCTGGCCCTGTATTATCATTTATAAGAATACCTTCCTTATCCAAATCGGGCAAACACTCTCCACCCTCAACTGGGGGTTCAATAAATCCTGCATTGTTGTTCTCATTTAATTCTTCGACACGATTTTGATCATCAATGATAAAACCAACATACCAGACACCCCCGCAAATGGGCGGCGCATGATCATCAAAGTTTTTATAAAAAGAGGCAGTCACTTCTGCATCAGGGTTGAGTATACCCATGAATTTACGATCGATATACCGATCCTCTCTTGTAATTGTATTGTCAGTAGAAAGATAAAATCCAACATTGTACGAACGTGCATTACTGAATCCGATATTTTTTACCTCAACATCAATACTAAAATTGGGTTCTGAATATTTGTAATTTGAGTTAATAGAGGTTAAATCTGGTAAATTATGAATGGAAGGAGTCAAACATACCCGATTGTTGCTTTCATCAGTCTCAGCCACCTCATTTAAATAATCGACAATAATGCCCACATAATACGTACCCGGCTGATCGGATATGTTCTTGATCAACATTTTTGTCACAGTTCCTAAATAAGAGAGTGCAGGCACGGATTGTGTTCCTATAAGGTTATCTGCTGTTGTGATTGTATTGTCCTCAGAAAGATAGAATCCGATTTTTGAGGGTCCTGAGAGTATCAGCCCAATATTGCGTACACTGACGTCTATACGCAGATTGGGTGGGTTGAACGTGTAACTTGGATTAAAATAGGTCAAATCCGCTCCTGATGATAGTGTTACTGATGAACCGCTGATGGAGCGAGTTTCCTGAACCGGGTCAGAAGAAAAGGATAACTGACTGGATTGAAGGGATTGGATTTTTTGAAGGGAGATTTCGCTTATTTCAGAATTTTCCGAATTGGCTTCTCCTCTTTCACCTGTTTTT
This sequence comes from bacterium, assembly GCA_016932575.1. GTDB lineage: Bacteria > Zhuqueibacterota > QNDG01 > QNDG01 > JAFGCO01 > JAFGCO01. The sequence goes on along the minus strand of JAFGCO010000003.1, from coordinate 611 downwards.
ATACTTTGAATCTCCACATTGCCGTTCTCATTCACCCTGATCTTAGCCAGGGGCACACCCCGCTGTGTCCATGCAAAAGACAGGGACAGAGTTAAAACAACAATGACCATACGAATAATGTGTTGGCGTTTCATAATAATTTCTCCCTATTTATTTCCATATATTTGTAAAATTCGGTTATTTTGAAGCACTTGGTTCTATATCATTATTAAGGCTATGAAATGTCAAATGACAAAATTCCAATGCCAAAATAAATCCCAATGACAAATGCCAAATAAATCTTCATAGCTGTTTCTTTGTGTTTAATCATGTTTTCCCCAAAAATCGCAGTACGATCCTCAAGATCATATCGCTTTTGATCATTTGGATTTTGTCATTCTTTTGATATTTGGATTTTGGATTTTATCATTCCCTTATACCCCGATATCCTTATTTCCTTATACCCTTCTTGGCCTTTAATCTTATTTCTTTAATCTTGATTCTTGTATCCTGATTCTTGTATCTTGATTCTTGACTCTTGTTTCTTTATTTTTGCAGAATCAGCTTTCTCGTTTCCGAAAAGTCTCCGGCCTGAATACGATATAAATAAATACCTGCCGCCTGTTCCTGTG
>JAFGCO010000014.1 GCA_016932575.1 bacterium | reverse complement strand
GGAGAATGGGCCAATAAAATCTGATAAACCAGTGCATCCTGTGAACTGATTTTACCGTCTGCTGCATCGGATTGGATTTGCTGAAGCGCTCCCGCTGAGAGGACCTGAAAACACAGGAACCATAGGTAAAAATATTTTCGTATCAGATTCATATCATTTTCTTTTAAATGTCAATGTTAACGGAACTCCTTGAAATCCGAATTGCTGGCGGATTTGATTTTCAATAAACCGCTGATATTCCGGTTTTATCAAGTGGGGATAATTGCAAAAAAATGCGAAAACCGGCGGATTTGAACTGACCTGTGTCCCAAAAATTACGCGTACACGCTTGCCTTTTACAGAAGGATGCTGCATCTGACGATTTATTTTTTCGATCAACCGATTGAGTGCAGGCGATGAAATCCTCTGCCGGCGCTCTTTGGCTACCTCTGCAGCCATTTTCATGACGTCTTTCACTTGAAAACCAGACTTACATGAAATTTTCAGCACAGGGATATACAGAATCCCCTGCAGTTTTTGAGTCAGGATATCCTGCCATTCATTGACTTTTTCCGGATCATCCTTGACAAGATCCCACTTGTTAATGACGAGAATAATGCCCTTTCTCGCTATGGTTGCCTGACGAATAACATGCATGTCCTGCTGCGCTATGGTCTCTGCGGCATCAATAAAAACACAGGCAATATCACAGGATTCCACGACACGCTGGGTTCTCAAGGTGCTGTAATATTCCACATTTTCCTTGATTCTTGTACGGCGGCGCAGTCCTGCCGTATCAATTAAAACATAGTCCTGATTTCCATAGGATATTTTTACATCGACCGCGTCTCTTGTCGTTCCGGGCACTTCGGTGACCAGAATCCGGTTCTGTCCTGCCATGAGATTGACAAATGTGGATTTCCCCGCGTTCGGCCTCCCGACAATGGCCAGTTTAATTGAATCTTCAGGAACATCTGGATTCTCACCAAGTCGGTTGCGTAACGCGGCTACAATCTCGGATAACAGATCTCCTATACCGCGTCCCAGAGATGCGGAAATGGGAATCGGGTCCCCCAGACCCAGGCGATAAAATTCATGAATATCCATCTCGCGTTGAGTGTTATCCGCTTTGTTCACAATGAGGAGATTGGGTTTGGCACTTTTTCGAAGCAGTTCAGCCACAGCACCATCCACATCGGTGATGCCCGTTTTGGCATCCACCATAAACAGAATTAATTCAGCCTCATCAACTGCCAGATGCACTTGCTCTGTGACGCCGGCTTCGATCACATCCTGCGTTTTTGGGATATATCCGCCAGTGTCCATCAGCATAAAATGCTGATTTTGCCATTCCGCATTGGCCAGTTTCCGGTCCCGGGTGATACCTGGCTGATCGTCCACAATGGCCTCGCGCCTTTGGATGAGGCGATTGAACAGGGTGGATTTTCCCACATTGGGTCGTCCGATAATGGCGACAATGGGAAGTTTGTTTAATTCCATAATTCACCAAAATCCGAAATGACAGAAACCGGATGCCGAATGGATTCGGCGAGTTCATCCGGTGTCATATCATCCAAAAAAACACGATCATGATTGATACAATTCTCAGGAAGCACGACTCTGTAATCACCGGACAATGAGCTTAAGGATTTCTGAATATCCTGTCCTGTCAACAAACCCGAAACAGTCACAGTCGATCCATAAAACTCATTTTCAACCGGATGAATATTCAGATCAAGCCCTTTAATTTTATTGAGTACAGGGAAAACAAATTGTTGAAGTACGGGCGCAGCCAATGTACCTGTTACCACAACCACGCGATCCTGTTTTTTTATTTTTGCTGGAAACCGTTGTACCTGATGATCAAACTCATTCAAGAACGACCTCGTCATGCCCACACCATTTTCAATCTGCCAGTAATCTCCGTAATGCTCATCCGGAGGCAATGCTTCATTTGCGGACAGATAGAATTCATCGGCGAGATAAACAAAAGCATGCCCCAGTTTCTCCCGAAATATCTCCTGATGATTCTGCACTTGCTGTATGACGTTAACCGCAATCTCAGACGTTACGGGACTGATTTGAGGCAATTCCAATCGATGCTTCGTCAATCCGACTGGGACAACTGCCAGAGTATGAAAGTGCGGATGGAACGATGACAATATTTTGATTGTGTCTTCCAAAGAACGGCCGTCGTTCAGGCCGGGGCAAAGAACAATTTGCCCATGGATTTCAATATCATGATCAGCAAGAAATTTCAGTTTTTCAATAACATTATCGTCTTTTTTAATGCCGAGCATTCGCTTTCTGATAACCGGATCCACCGCATGGACAGACAAATATAGCGGCGACAGTCTTTGTTCTGCGATGCGATTTAATTCAGTCTGTGATACACGGGTGAGTGTCACATAATTCCCGTGCATAAATGAGAGCCGATAATCCTCGTCTTTCAGATACAGGCTCGAACGCATGCCTTTGGGATTTTGATCGATGAAACAAAATACACATTGATTGCCGCAGCAGCCAAAATCCATGGATTCCGGCTCGATACCGAGAGATATCATTTCCGGATTCTCAATATGGAACTGCAATTCCCGGCCCTGACGATCAATGATAATATCCAGATCCGGATCACTGCTGTAGAACTGCAGATCGATGACATCGTGAATCTGATGTCCATTAATTTGTTTAACGATGTCACCTGCCCTTAAACCAGCTGCCGATGCAATATCATAAGGATTCAATCGTTCGATTCGAAGTAAATTTGAGGATGTACTCAGGCGGTTTCCGGGTTTCATTTTGTTTTCAGCGCCCTCTCGTCAATCATCTCCAGCAAAGCCTGTTTCCGTTTCCATTCATCGATAAAAAACATGACGACTGCAGCAGAAGGCACACCGATAACAAGTCCCCAGAATCCGAAAAACTTTGCAAAAAACAGCACGCTGAACATAACGGCAACAGGATGCAATCCAACCCGGTCACCGACAATTTTAGGTTGGATAATCGCCCCTTCAACACCCTGGACCACCGCATAGACGATGACAATTTTTATCAGCGGAAATAAAGGATTAGGATCCAGAAAAGCTACCAGACCAGTCAATATCAGACCCACATACAAACCAATATAAGGTATAAAATTCAGCAAACCTGCCAGAACACCCAGCAGGACTGCAAATTGAATTCTGGCTATAAAGGCCAGACCGAGTCCCGTCATAATGCCGACAAAAGTGCATATAATCACCTGGGCCCGCAAATACCCGCCGACAATACGGTTGATACGCCATAAATAGTAGGAAACCCGGGGACGTTTGCGCCTGGTGAACAGCGACAAAAACCACTGGCGGATGGAATTGAAATCTTTTAAAATGTAGAACGTCAGAACCGGGATGATAATGATATTCAGGATTTGACCGACAAACGATGTGATGCTCATTAAACCTTTTAACAGGTTATTAAAAAGCTGTTGCAGGCCTCCTGGTAAAGTGTCTGCCAGATTCTTCTTAAATTGTGTTTCCTCGATCCTTAAAAAATGAAGCACTTTGGGTAAATTTTCAAGCACTTTAATCTGGACGGCATCGACTAATCTTGGCAGACTGCTGATTAAATTATTGATTTCCTGGACCAGCGTAGGCACCATTAAAAATCCGAACATGACAATCAATCCGCAAAATAAAAGGACCAGAATAATTGAGGCCAAACCCCGTTTGAACCGGTGTTTTACTAAGAAATCTGCTACCGGATCGAGGATATACGCCAATGTGAACGAGACGATGAACGGGAAGAAAATCACCTGAGCCCTGATAAACATCCATATTATCAATATACCCCAGATGGCGATCTTTAACCGTTCAGCAAAAGGATTATCCTTAATCCCGGATATGACAAATAACAACAAAAGACCGACAGGAATAGGAGATAAAATGGCCTGTGCGGAATAAATATATGCCGCCAATAATATAAAGATGACGCTGCCGGTTAAAATTTGAACTTTTATGCTTCGATCAATCATACAACTCCTGAATACAACAAAAGGAGAAGGGGAAAACCCTTCTCCTCTATTCACACCTATTTATTGGAATACCTTATGAGCAATGATGTCATTTAATCCTGACTTTATCTCCAACTGAAATACCACCGCCCATTTTTACAGTGGCCTTGGCTGCCTGGGCCAGCACCTGAACAATTTGGATAGTCCCCACTTTCTTTTCCTCACTGCCAAGAGAAAGACCTGTATCCGGATCGATTAATTCCTCGCCAGCAGAGTATACAACAAATGAATCGCCGACTTTTACACCGCCATCTTCTCCCGGTTTGATATAAACTGTGATTCCATCCACTTTAATGACTTTTCCTTCCCATGGCAAATCTGAAGATTGATTATCAATCAGTACCACAATCTCATCGATGGCCGCGCGTGTTGCTTTGCCGACAATTGAATTGTCAAATTTATTGGAATTATCGAACCGGCCATCAGGGGTATCCAAACTGATACCGCTTGAAGATTCGTCCTTTCGGACGCTCTCCGCAGTGATTATCTCTCCGGTCGATGTATTGATCAATCTGACATCGACCGCTACCGTGGCTTTTTGACTCTTGGTGCCAAAACCAAATCCCTTGACATTGATTCCCATATCTTTTTTGGAGTGTCCGAACTCGGTGACTGCACCGACCACAGCCAATTCAACACCCAGCATTTTACCGATTTTTGCTGCGCTTTGCTCCGTGACGATACCGGTCTGACCCAATTGCTGTTCATTCAATAATTGAGCGATTTGCTGACGTTCAATCACCGTATACTTACCCGATTTCACAAGCGCTGTAGTGAGCATATCAGACATACCATCTCCCGGACTCCGGCCATCCCACCAGTAATAACTTTTATCGGTTTTATCCTCAAAGGTAAATACCGCTATCCGTTTTTTCATCTGTGCCGAAAGCGGAAGTATGCTGACAAGCAACACTGCTGTTACTGCAATAAATAATCTATTTTTTCGCATCGTCATCACTCCTTCACTCATAATTTCTTGCTACTGGATACTGAATACTGGTTACTGGTCACTAGCTACTGGTAACTGGTCTATAGTTGCTGGTTGCCAGCTTCTTCCTGGTCACCGGTTACTGGTAGCTGGTATCATATATTTCTTGTTTCTTTGTTCTTTGTTCTTACTTCATATTTCTTACTTCTTGTTTCTTTGGTCTTTGTTCTTTGGTCTTTGGTCTTCACTTAAGCTCCACCGTCACACTGTTCTGCGACATTCCAATGACCGTCACCTGAATGCCATCGATATTCTGACCATCCAATCTCGTTGCCAGATCATCGGCATTGCCCTTCATTTCCACTTCGAAAGTGGCCAGGGTACCTGTATATTCACGACGAGTTGCATTGGTGAGTCCGCGTACATAGTACTTGAGAGAGGCTTCAAACTTTTTCAATTGCGAATAGCCCTGAATTCCCTGTACTTTTAATGTAATTGTGGAACCGACATTGACATCGGCTTTCCAGCGGTCCAGGATCTTCTGCATCAAATCATCGGATAGCTGTGTGCTCGCTTTTTGTATGGCTTTGGCCCCACCGGTCATGTCATCGATATGCGGATATGCACCCTGAGCAGACCCTGTCGCAATGATATCGCCTGTATCCGTACGTATCGCGCGGGC
>JAFGCO010000013.1 GCA_016932575.1 bacterium | reverse complement strand
CTTGATTCTTTGTTCTTGATTCTTTTATTCATTTTCCCCAATACTGATCCGTTCTCCGGCCCGTACAAATAAAACATCATGAATGGATTCGAATCGCTTAAAAAATGCGCCCTGTTCCTGGGTGAGTTTATCAAGAGAAAAACCCATAATAACGAGATCGGCATTTTTTGAATATGAACTCACCAATGCTTCATAGGTTTGCGATTCCTTATCCCATGGAATCTTTTGTACATTTTTTTGCGATATCGGGATACGCCCCTTATCAATTAAATTGCTCAAACGTTGGACCTGCCGATCGATATCTTTATTCTCGAATGCCCCGAACAATTCAATATGACATCCTTTCCATTCCGGATGCCCCATAATGATATAGGCCAGCAAAATCATGAGATTCGCATTACGGTAATCACCGGGTGTCAGCCAGACATGAATGCTCTTATTATAGCCAAAATGCCTCTCAGAGGAACGCAGTACACAAATATTAAAATCGACAATAGATGCAAATTGACAGCCATCGACGATATCCTGAATGGCCTCGGAATGTTGTTCATTGAATTCGAAAAGGATGCTGTTGTTCTCCATACCGGAAATACCGGGAATTTGAACGATCTGGGCCACGGCAGTTTTAAAACTCGGCGAGATAATGGTATCGACATAGATTCCTGCCCGCGAACTTGCACCCAGTTCAATCAGGTGCTCCAGGGTTCGCTTGGATTCAGCCTGTGTCTCTTCATTCAGGAATCCTTTGATATAATGAATAAATGTCCCGAATCCGTAATAATGAGAGAACCACCGAAGCAAATCGAACGGCGCAAGACGGGAAAGGGACGCCGAGGAAATAGCAATAAATGACGGCCGCCACGTATCGAGATTTTCAGATTTCTGCCGGCGTTGAATGATGATCTGGAGCTGACGCGTCAGCTGAAATAATACCCCCTTAATCATTCCTGTCAGTCCATAAGCAGAGGCGCGGCCTTTCTTGATCATGATATAAATCAAACCCATTGTTATAAATGCCAGAATGGCATAAATGGCTGACATTTGAACCATCATCACAAAACATGCGATAGCGCCGATCAAAGAAAGCCACCATCTTGAACGAAATGTCGGGCGATATGATGGATTTCCTGCAAAATGTTCGAGAAAACTGACAAGACACAGAGAACCATACGTGATCATAAAAAACATACTGATCACTTTTGCCACAAGATTGACACTGCCCATAGAGACAAAAAAGATGACAATAATCGATGTCACCAAAGTTGCATATACAGGCTCATTGGCCGGTCCCCTTCCTTTGGATACAATACGATTGAATAAAGAGGACGGAAATATTTGATCCCGCGCCAATGCCTGCATGGTCCGGGGAGCAATCAGAATGGAGCCAATAGCAGATGAAATTGTCGCAGCTGCCAATCCGATGGGGATGATTGGTCCCCAGAGTGCAATCTTGCTCATGGCAAACTGATCTTCTGCCAGGGATTCGGGTGACATGCATGAAGCAAATTTAAGGACTATGAAAATATAAATAATCATCCCTGTTACTGTGGCTGTAATTGTTCCCAGAGGGATCGAACGACTTGGATTCTTTAAATCACCGGAAAGACCGACGCCTGCCGTCATCCCCGTAAAAGCAGGGAAAATAATGGCAAATACCGTAAACAAACCATCGGGATTCTTGATATGCGAAAACCAGTGAATTGCACTTGGTGCAGTATCTGTGGGCCGTCCAAGAAAAAACATGATCAAAGAAATTCCCAGAATACTCACGACAATCCAGAGTGCCGAAACACCCATATCCGCCCCTTTAAAAATAATCAATAGCAGCAAAAGTAATGTTGACACCAGCCGGACAATCCAAATGGGTGGCATTGTCAGTGAAGTTTGAGCCTGAATCCAGGTCAGAAGCGGAACAAATGCCTCTGAGAAAGCGATCATGTAAAATGCAACCGAAATCGCTTGTGAAAGGTACAGCGAAATGCCGATAGTACCGCCGACGAGCGATCCGAATGAACGGCTGATCATATAATATTCGCCGCCGCCCTCGACTCTTAAATTGGTCGCAATTTCCGCAATAGCCAATGCGGTTGCAATGGTAATAATATGACCAATCAAAATAATCCCGAATGCAAATGCAGGTCCGACATGAGCGACAGCATATCCGAAACGTAAAAAAAGCACAGCGCCCAGAATCGTGCTGATTCCGGCTAAAAATACCGGGGCTGTTCCAAATCCGTGTCCACGCACATGCTGAGAATCTTTCAAAAAGATCTCCTGTTTATTTTATACTTGAAATTTAAATATGTTAATTTTACTAAATAGAATACCAACAAGCAAGTAAAATCACAATCAGAAAACCCAAAAAAAAGCCCATGATCCATAATCACGGGCATAAAAATGTGGAGCTGATCGGGATCGAACCGACGACCTCATGACTGCCAGTCATGCGCTCTCCCAACTGAGCTACAGCCCCGAAATGACGTGTCCATTATAACAAATTTCTTGCCAAAAATCAAGATCTTATTGAATGATCGCAATTTTTTCCTGGCGAAGCACTTTATTGCCACAGACAATCGTATAAATATAAATCCCCGTAGGAACTGGTTGGCCATTGACCCGGCCATCCCATCGGAGAAAAATAACATCGGTCGTATTAAAATAGGTTTCTTGATAATAAATTTGAAATCCCTGACTTGAAAAAACAGCGAACTTTATGACATCGGGTGTATCGAGCACAAACGGTATTTTCATTTCCGGTCCATTATTGATACAGTATGGATTGGGAATGCATACCGGCAATGCGGTTTCTCGAATTTCCCTGAAACTGAAATCGATATCTTCGACATCCTGTCCTTCATCCACGTATGTTTCAACGACAAACAGTGTGTCATTCGGAACAAAAGGTTCCGGAAGATTTTCCGGATCCATCGTGATCAGATACTCGCCCGGAACCAGACCAAAAAACTGGAAAGCTCCGGAAGCATTGGTCAATTGATAAGCATAAGTTTTATCATCCACGGTATGAAACAAATGATCCTCTCCGGCGCCAAGGCATGAGATGGCCACGCCCGGAAGGGTTCCAACTTTAACGGATCCTTCTTCGTTCTGATTCTGATAAATCCATGCCGTACCACTGATGGAGCCAAAAAACGAGGCATTAAATTCAGGATATATTTCCGGACGGCCATCGATTTCCGAGGATCTCACACAAGAGACAAATCGCCATCCATATCCCTGATCGGAAATAAGTGATGCAAATACAGAGTCGGTTATCTGATAATAATAGGGTTCGGCATCATGCAGACATACCTGCAGCAGGGCATCCGATTGATTTTGCGCCGATTCCCAATTGGCATTGACCATGGCAAAAATAATGGTCGTTTGATCATCTGCTGCTATATTTAAATAGCGCGCAGCGGTTTTCTGAACGGTTTTTCGAAATGTACTGACTTCTGTCAGTGTATCCGACCCTGAAATTGCCTGTTCAGGATACAAATTGCCTTCCGAATAGTATTTCAAGGTATCCGCATGTGAACCTGTTTTTAAATTCCAGGCATAAAATTCAGCAATCTCATCCGAAAGTGTCGTAGCAAAGGGAATTAATGCCATATGGCAGGCATGAAGTGCAGGATAGGTAACGACTTGTTCCCATATATCCTTCACAATATCCGTACTGTATTTATCCGATAAAAAATGGAACCATAAAGACATGCCGTATTCATGTAAATTGGTTCTGGATGTAAAGGTCGTGTTGTCATAATTAAAAATCGAATCCAGATACTGTAAATAATCATTTACATCATCACAGACCAGATCTTCCACCCAGGTAGCTGAAGCCTCCATAAAGAAAATATCAGAATCACGAAACTGATAACCAACCTGAATCATATGAAAGAATTCATGTGCACAGGTTACGCGCAAACCATCGAGGCCAGAACTGTACAAACCCTGGAAATCATTATCCAGGACAACATAACTT
>JAFGCO010000002.1 GCA_016932575.1 bacterium | reverse complement strand
TGAATATTATTAATCCTTTGTGTTCTCTGTGCCTCCTCTGTGAACTCCGTGGTTTATCCTGTTTTTTTAACTTTTGATACAGCCCCGGTATTATGGATTTCTGTTTAGTGGGGTATTGTTTGTTTATGATTTTTGTTCATTGTAGTATTCTTTACATCGCTCACTCTATTATTTTGTGTTATTTTCAGCCGCTTTTGCAGGAGCCGACGAGAACAGTTTTCCCTTCCCTTGACGGGAGGGGATCAATGGGAGGGTGACTCCCATTCGATCTCTTGGGCGGTGACCGGGACAGGCCTTTTGTGCTTTTCTATCTCTGAAGGTATCCATCCCTGTTCGATGAACCCGCATTTGGTCAGAAACTGGCGGTATTCCTGGTCAAATGTCATTTTCTGGTGAAGCAGTGTCTGATCCCGGATGAATGCTTCGACCCGTGGCACCACAGAGCCGCTGACAGACAGGGCGCAGTAACCCGTCTCCCAGGAAAACGGCGTTTGGAGAAACCGCTGCTGATTGATCCAGCGGGAGGATTCGCCTTTGATGTGATCCATCAGACGGGTCAGGGGCCTTTCATGGGGCAACTGGAACAAGGCGTGCATGTGATCTACCGTGCCGTTGATTATACGCACCAGGCAGCCCATTTCCTGAAGCTTGTACCGCAGATACGTGTCGAGCTGCGTGCGAAAGTTTTTTTTCATCAAAGGCAGCCGGTCACGTGTGCTCCAGATGGCATGGATCCAGATTTGGGTGAGTGGATGATTCATGGTTATGCATCTTCAATGGCATTGATAAATAACGTCCTGAGATGGCAACCCTTATTCCCGTCCCTGCAAGACTGTTGAAAATGTTTCGGGGACACCTCCGGGAGGCCTTTTGCATTGAATTTTCTCAGTTTCCGAATTTGCTGAGAAAACCTCCCGGAGGTGTTCGGTCGCTTCAGTCCGTTTTCTTCAGCAGTCTCTGCTGGGGGGATTCCGGGAGCTGGATTCCCGTTTAATAATTTCTCGGCATCGGTCATGCTTTTTCGAAGTGCTCCGGGAGTTTTTGTTATTTGCTTTGTCATTTTTTATCCCCGGTGCTTTTCCCGTTCGGAGAAGCACTAACTTTTCATTTCTTCGATTGTGTTCTTGTACATCACCGATACTTTCGCATCAGACCGGCTACCACTCCCTGTATCGCGAAATCCCCCTGGCGTACCCTGATGGAGGTCATGACAGGATTGGCGGGACGAAGTTCAATTTCTTGACCCCGGCGATAATACTTTTTCACGGTGGCTTCGCCGTCCACCAGGGCTACCACGGTTTGTCCGTTTTCCGCAACGGATTGCCGCCGGACGACAATGGTGTCTCCGTCAAAAATGCCTTCCTCAATCATGGAGTTACCGGTGACCCTGAGTGCAAAGTATTCACCTGAACCCAGCATTTCTTCAGGCACATCCGCGGTTTCCCGCTGTTCGACCGGCTCGATGGGGCTGCCTGCCGCCACCAGACCGGCCATGGGCAGCACCACGGTTGTCCCGCCGTGTTCAGTGAGGCGGATGGCCCGCTTCTGGTTTTTGCGTCCCGTACGGATATATCCCTTTCGCTCGAGTTGCCGAAGGTGCTTCTGAACCGACTGAAAGGACTGAAATCCGAAATGCTGCCGGATCTCGTCGTACGAGGGAGCGAATCCCCTGGCCTCGATATACCGTTGAAGGTACCGGTATACAGCCTGTTGTTTTTCTGTCAGCATGGCAAAAGAAAGGTAGGTATAAAAAAGGTATAAGTCAAGTGGTTTTTAAAAAAACCTTCAGAAGGGCAACCGCCTTCTGAAGGTCATTATGTCATAACAAATAATTCTAGAATCAGTATCCGAATGCGCGGGGCAGTACTTCGGCGATCCATGGAATGTAGGTGACCAGCAGCAGGGCCGCCACCATGACAGCATAAAACGGCAGCAGGGATTTTGTGACTCTGGCAATGGTGGTTTTTCCGATGCTGCAGCCGAGGAACAGAACCGATCCGACCGGTGGTGTGCACAGACCGATGCAAAGGTTCAGCACCATGACAATTCCGAAGTGAAGAGGGGTGATTCCCAATTGGGTAACAATCGGTAAAAAAATGGGGGTAAATATCAAAATCGCCGGGGTCATGTCCATAAAAGTTCCTACAATCAGCAGAATTAAATTGATCATCAGCAGAATGACGAATTTGCTTTCTGAAAAACCAATCAGTGCCGCGCTTATGTTTTGAGGTATGTTTTCATAGGACAGAATCCAGGACATGGCTTTGGATGTGCCGATGAGCAACATGACGATTGCAGTGGTTTCCACAGTTTTCAACAGAATTTCGGGTAATTGTTTGATTTTTACTTCACGATAGAACAGTACGGAAAGCAGTAATGAATACAGGACTGCTACAGCGCTGGCTTCGGTTGCGGTGAAATATCCGGCAATGATACCGCCAATAACGATGACAATCAGCAGCAGACTCGGAATTGCATCAAGAAGTTTTTTAAGGGCATCGACAAAGCCTACCCGCTCGCCAACCGGATATTTTTTAATTAAGGCCACGACAGCACATACGCCCATCAATCCCAGCCCCACCAGAATGCCCGGCAGATAGCCTGCAATAAACAGGGCGGCAATTGAAACGCCTCCGCTTGCCAGCGAGTAAACGATCAATACATTGCTGGGTGGAATTAAAAGACCGGTAGTGGCACCGGTAACCGTGACAGCCGTGTTGAAATTCTTTTCATATCCCTCTTTATTCATCATAGGAACCATAAAGCCACCGATCGCCGAGGTGGCTGCAGCGGCCGATCCGGAAATGGCGCCGAAAAACATACAGGCAAGTACATTCACATAGGCCAGTCCACCGGGAAACATGCCAACCAGCACTTTCGCAAAATCCACCAGACGGCGGGCGATACCGCCACGGCCCATCAGCAATCCTGAAAGAATAAAAAATGGAATCGCGAGCAGGGCAAAACTGTTAATTCCAGTGGCCATCTGCTGCGCAACTGTGGTAATGGCCGGATCCGGCGGAATTGTAAACAGCATAGTGAGTATGGTTGTAATACCAATGGCAATCGCGATTGGCACGCTCAGCAATAAAAGTGTAACAAAGCTGACTATCAGGACAATCACGGAAAGTTCCATGAGGTCTCTCTCCTTATTTTTCGAATTTCATGTTTAATCCAATGCGCTGATTTGATGCTTGGCCGATGCCTCATCGGCTCCTTTTATCGCTTTTAAAATAAATCCAAACGCATAAAGCATCATGAGTATTCCCGATATGGGGAGCACCGTATATACATACCCCATGGGGATTTTTATGCCTGGCGATATTTGGTTCAGCCTGAGTGTCAGGTTTACCAGTTTTAATCCTCCGATGACCATAACAAACAGTGCGAAAAGAAAGACAAACGCATTAACAGCCATTTCCACAATCTGCCGTTTGACACCTGTGAGTTTGTAGGTCAATATATCGATTCCCAGATGTGATTTTGTATAGAGCGCGTGACTCGCGCCTAAAAGGCCGATCCAGATTAATAAGAAACCGGCCAGTTCTTCGGTAAATGAACTGGGATTCCGTAAAATAAAGCGGGTGACCACCTGCCAGGTGACATCAAGGACAATGGCGGCCATCAGCACAATCAAAATTTTTGAAACAACTTTGTTGACAATATCAATAAATTTTAACATGGGATTGTCCTCATTTATTCGATGGCTTTAATTTCTTGAATCAAATCGTAAATCGGTGTTCCTTTGTATGATTCGTGCATGGATTTCACTTTTTCCCGGAACGGAGTTTTATCCGGATAGATGATCTGAACGTCTGCCTCCTGCACGACTTTCAGTGCTTCATCCACGGCTTCTTTCCAGAACTGTCTCTGCGCAGGTATGGATTCATCCACCGCTTCATGGAGCCATTTTTGTTCCTCGGGCGTCAGGCGCTCCCAGACAGTCCTGCTCATCAGCAGAATATCAGGAACCGATGTGTGCTCATCCAGACTGTAATACTTGCATACCTCATAATGGCGCGAGAGGTGAAAACTAGGTGGATTGTTTTCGGCTCCATCGACAACCCCTTGCTGAAGCGCCGTATACAGTTCTCCCCACGGGATAGGTGTCGCGGATCCGCCGAGACTCTTTACCATTTCCATTGAAGTGATACTTTTCATCACGCGTATTTTTAATCCACTCAAATCATCAGGCGTTCTGATCGGCTGATTTTTCGTGTAGAAACTCCTGCTTCCGGCATCATAATAGCATAATCCCCGGACCAGATAATTCTGTCCTGCCAGAAGCAGTTTTTTACCAATCTCACCGTTCAGCACTTTCCATCGATGTGCCTCATCACGGAATAAATAGGGAACACCGAAAATTTTCATTTCGGGCACGAAAGATTCCAAAGGTGCAGTGGATACTTTTGTCATGGCAAGGCTGCCGATCTGAAGCATCTCGATCAGCTCACGTTCGTTTCCCAATTGTCCGCTGGGATATATATCCACCTGCATTTTACCCCCGGATTTTTCCTGAAGCTTTTCAGCCATGACAACCATGCCTTTATGCACCGGATGCGTAATATCCAGAGCATGAGCAAGCTTCAGCACCGTTACCCGGGATCGGGTCTGGCAGGATATAAAAATGATTCCCAGTGACAAAAGGATGCTGAAAAATCGTTTCATAAACAATCTCCTTTGTCTTCTGTCTGTTATGATTTGGACCTTTTACCGCTTAAAGTCTTGATGAATTTCATCAGAGGTTTGGAAAATTCTTTCCTTTCCATTGCAAATTCAATGGTGGTTTTTAAATAATCCAGTTTATTGCCTATGTCGTACCGTTTTCCCTCAAATTTATAGGCAATGATTTTCTCACGCTGCATTAAAATTTTCAGGGCATCGGTGATCTGAATTTCGTTGTTTTTGCCTCTGGGGGTTTCAGCGATCGCCTTGTAAATCTCAGGAGTCAAAATATATCTGGCTGCAACTGCAAAATTGGAAGGTGCCTCTTTCGGATCCGGTTTTTCAATCAGCTCGGTGACTTCCATAATATGTTCACTGATTTTATTTCCGCCGAGTATGCCATATCGCGATACCTTCTCTTTTGGCACTGTCTCAACCCCAAGAATGGAACACTGATATTGTTCATAGATATCGATCAACTGGCGCGTGACGGGAATAACAGATTTCATTACCGTGTCTCCGAGAAGCACAACAAAGGGATCGCTTCCTGTATGCCAGCGTGCCTGGGCAATGGCATCACCGAGTCCATTCATTTCTTTTTGCCGGATGAAGTGAATATTGGCCATATCGGCCAAACGCCGGATTTCGGCATAAGCCGCTTCGGAGCCTTTATCTTCCAGATGATTTTCAAGTTCAAAATTTCGGTCAAAATGGTCTTCGATGGCGCGTTTCCCTTTTCCCGTGATGACCAGAATATCTTCAATACCGGCGTCCACAGCCTCCTGAACGACATATTGAATGGTAGGGGTATCAATAATGGGCAGCATCTCTTTGGGCTGCACTTTTGTGGCCGGCAGAAATCGCGTGCCCAGTCCTGCAGCAGGAATCACAGCTTTTTTCACCATATTTTAAACACTCCCAAATTATGAAATATACGGTTTGATTACCCGGGCATTCACTTTTTTCAGTTCAACTGCCAGTTTGTTTAACATTAAATCATCCTGGTAAATTCCAATGACCGAACCGCCGCTTCCGGTAAATTTTGCAGATGCGCCGCATTGACGTGCTGTATTCACGAGAGCCCAGTTTTTGTCGGTGATTGTCATAATCTTTGAGCGGCAATCGAAGTTTTCATTCATCAGGTCATGGAGGCGTTTGTAATCACGGTCTTTAATGGCTTTTTTCCCCTGCTCGGCAATGTCTGCGATCCGGTTCAGTGTTTCAATAACTTCAGAATCTTTTTTCTCCCACCGGGCGCGCACCGTGTTTAAGACTTTGCCCGATACCTTGCTCAGATCGGTTCGATAGGCAATAAACAGTTTGGGCAAATTTCGCGGATCAAGCTGTTCGTATTCTCCATATCCCTGTGATTCCATCAGAGACTTGTCAAAATTCATATAGACACAACCTTCATAGGTTTGAATCACACGATCCTGAAGGCCGGCATTAATACCCAGTTCATTTGTTTCAGCAGCCAGCACAATATTTGGCAGGATCTCCTGAGGAATCCGGATATGATAAAACTGCATTAAAGCCCGCATGGCCGCGGTAATAATGGCACTGGAGCCCGCAAGACCCACCTGACGGGGAATCGAGGACCGGTAACGGATGGTGAAGTTTTTATGCGAGAATTTATGCCCCCGGGATATGCAGTATTCAAAAAACGTTTTAATGGCGGCTTTTAAAAGCCGTGCCCCGCCGTAATACCCGGTTTGCTGTACGGATTCGACAAGATGATAAATATTCCTGTAAGCGTTGATATCTTCAATCTGAGGTTCAATATGCAGTTCCGGGGATTCGTAAAGGGAAACATGTGCACCAAAATTACGCACAATGATCGAAATGGTTTTTCCGAAATATCCGTCCGACGGATTGCCCAAAAGCCCGGCACGTGCGAATGCCCGTTGTTCAATAATCATGGCTTATGCTGTCCGAAAATTCATAAAGGCTAAAGTAAATGACATTGACATGCTGTTCGAAGTTTTATATCTGCCAACACAGGCCCAGACGCAAAAAAGTGCCCGTAAAATTCAGTGAAAAATCCTTGCCTGTCCAGTCTGACTGAAAGTGTCCGATATTGGCATATCGGAAGCCGATATCTGAAGATAATTGCAGTGTCGGATTCAGGTAAATGACCGGATGCATCGCGATTTCTCCGCCGATTCCGAATCCATGGGCTGTATTACTGTAATCATAGGTTTTGCACAGGGCCCCCATGCATATCTTTTCAGTGCTTCCGGATTCGTGAAACATGGCCCAATGCAGAGTCAATGCTGAAGAGATTCCCAGTTTCAGGGATTCTTCTTTGATGAAATAACGGGTTCCGCCAATGAGAGCATAAGTATCTGTACATAAAAGAAAGTGTGTCATTTTAATTGTACCCAGTTCATCGTATGTTTCTGATATGCATGGGATTTTCACAACAGGAATTGCAAAAGCCACTATGCAGCCGCCTCCACACAATAACTCTTTTTGTTTTTGATAGGGATGGCGGTATACAATCTGAAAATCAGCGCCAGAATGCATTTCATTGTACTTGAGTCCGGATTCCTGAAGCATGTTGATGCTTTGATTGAGATCTCCCAGAAGCATGTAGGTAAAGCCTGCCTGAAATTCCATTGAGGATTTGGATACGGCGCCTGCAGAAATCAAAGCGCTGGAACAGAATAACAGAAAAAATGAAATGAAATGGGGTTTCATGGCTAATCCTTTACATAGAGCATGGAAATGACGCGGGTTTCCCCGCCTGCCTTCAGTTCGCATAAATACATGCCTTCGTCCAGACCGGACGCATCAAATCGGACACAATGACATCCGGCTGAGAGCGGATCATCAATCAGGATACTGACTTTCTTTCGGGCCATGGAATAAACAGTCATTTGAACGTATTCCGTAGTGGGCAGGACGAATTGGATGGTTGTTACGCAATTGAACGGATTCGGATAATTTTGACTGAGTGCAAAAGAAGCCGGTAATACTTCTTTTTCGGCTACTTCAGGTGGTGATATACATGCAACCGCATGGACCAGTTTTTCAGAGGCGCCATCGAGATAAACCACCTCGAGCTGATAGCAGTAACCAGTATTGTTCAATGCGGTTAAATCAAGATAGGACAACGCTCCATCAAGCGGGATCAGTGCGGGATTGATGCGTATGCCGAAGGAATCGTTTTCTTCAGAGCGCCAGAGATGAAATCCAAGGACATTTTCTTCAAAAGCAATACCCCATTCAATGAGAACGCCGCCATTGTCATAGGTAAGAGTAAAATTGCTGAGGATGATAGTATCCTGAACGGATGTTGCTTTATTCAATGATTCTGACTCAGAATTTTCGACAGGGGATCGCGTGCATTGAATGAAGTACAGGGCGCATACAAGCCCGATGATACCCCAAAAAACGATCATTTTGACGATTTTTTTCATGAATCGGCTCCTTAAAAGCGCTGACATAAAGAAGCACTGCCCCAACCTTCTGACAGTGCCCTGGCTATCAAAAGAGATTTCACAATATCAATGTTTTTAATACTATTGACAAATTCTTTGAATTTGCAAATCATTTGCCAAAATCTGTTATGTTAACGCAATAAACCCGCCGGACTGAACAGGAAATAAAGCATCAGGGTCAATCCGACCACAATGAATCCCGCGATGCGTGCGCCTCGGGACGAATTGAGGCTCAGTTTGGTTTTTGCCGTGAATTGTACAGGCTGATCCAGAGGTTTGATCAGAGATACAATCCCCATCACCACAATGCACAATCCAAAACAAATTGCCATGCGGTTTAAAAACTGAATTTCAGGTAATGTCCATTTCAGTATACCATAAGCGGCAATGTTCGTTAGTAGACCAATCACACCAGAAATCGGAGGCGCTTTTCGAATGAGCAAACCAAAGGCGAAAACAGCCAGAATACCAGGCGAGATGAATCCCTGACCTTCCTGGATAATGGTGAAGATGCTGTTACTGATTTTGGGATTACCCAGCTGTGGAGCAAGGAAAATGGCAATCAGAGAAAAGCCGACCACACAGATCCGGCCCAGGAATACGATGGATTTCTGGGAGGCATCCGGTGATAAATATTTTTTATAAATATCCATTGTAAAAATGGTTGAGGACGCATTGAGCATGGCAGCCAGTGAACTGACCACAGCACCCAGAAGCGCCGCGAGAACGAAGCCGACCAGTCCCACTCCCTGAGGAAGCACATTGCCCAGCAATTGGGCCATGGCAGTATCGTATTTATAGGCAATAAACTTCTCTGTAGACGTGAGCTGTCCGGTATGCGCTGCAGATGCTTCAATTTGTTCGTTGTAGGCACTGACTTCCTCTGCCAGTGAGGGAAACACGCTTTTCCAGGCTTTGTCATCTGTGCAGAAAACCGTGTATTCCGCGGTTTGAATATTGGTGAATTCGGATTTGGTTATGGGTAAAACATAGGGATTATGTGTTTTCAGCACTTCGACATCCGCTTCATCATGAAACACGGCCACCATAAAACGGCCCGGCTGCCATTGTGCAATGGCTGAATCTGCAGGAGATTCAACAACATTGATCCACTGTGTTTCCGGATTGGCCTTGTAGTATTTCGTCATCACCGTAGTATTGTCCCGAATGGCTTCTTTCTGCATATCCACAGAAAACAGATTAAACGCGATAATTCCGGGAACAACGATGACAAAGGGAATAATCAGTTTAAGAAATGAAGCGAATACAATACCCTTTTGACCTTCAGCCAGAGAAGCGGATCCCAGGGTTCTCTGGGTAATATATTGGTTCAGTCCCCAGTAATAAAAATTGGGAATCCATAAGCCCAGCAGCAATGCCGTCCATGGAAGAATGGGATCATCCGCCGGGAGAAACATGTTCATACGGACTTTATTGAGTTCCCAGAAGCGCGACAAGGCTCCCTGGCTTGCAGGCAGGGACTTCAGGGTTACTGCGCCCGTTTTGACATTGATGATTTGAGCAGCCTCATTGGCTGCACCAAGTTTGCTGAAAGCAAAATAAAGAATAACTGCCCCGCCGAGAATCAGCGCGCTGCCTTGAATCAAATCCGCCCAGGCGCATGCTTTCAAACCTCCGGCAGCCACATAGAGCATGGCGATCATTCCAATAATCAGCGAGCCCATTCCTAAAGGAACATTGTAGCCCATTTTTCCGGCTAAAGTTCGAATAGTCAGCGCACCGGAATATGTCACAGAACCCAGAAGGAGCATATAAATAAAAAGCGTTGCGATGGCCATGATTGATCGTGAGGCACTGTTATACCGCACCTCTAAAAATTCAGGCATGGTGAAAATGCCTGCACGCAGAAAATAGGGAAGAAATGCAAATGCAACCACAACCAGTGTAATCGCGGCCATCCATTCATAACTGGCAATGGCCAATCCCACATGGCTGGCTGCATTGCCGCTCATTCCAACAAATTGTTCGGTTGAAATGTTGGCGGCGATCAATGAAAAACCAATCAGCCACCACATCAGACCGCGGCCTGCAAGAAAATAATCCTCACCTGTTTTTTCTTTCCGGCTTTTTAAAATTCCAACAGTGATCACACAGACAATGAAACCAAAGAAGACCAGAATATCAAATATGCTGAACTGCATAGTCGAGTCCTTCCCTGCTTGATATAATAGGATGCAGATGACATGGAATTCAGATCAATATAATATGAAAATAAAACTAAATCAATTTATTTTTTCGTTTTATTCAAACATCTGTAATTTCATGTTCAATACATAAAGTATTACAAAATTTTAAGTTTTAAATAAAAAAACACTTGATTTTTCATGAAGTATATCGTATACTTAATATACCTAATATACCATTTATACCAGGGGATGCGGATTGGCAATTGATCATACAAAACAAATACCGCTCTATAAGCAGATTATTGAAGATATCAAACGTCAAATCGGGGCAGGATATTTAAATCCTGGTGATCAGCTTCCATCCAATGCCGAATTAACAAAAACGTACGATGTCAGTTTAATCACCGTAAAGAATGCAATCGCCGATCTGATTCGCGACGGATACGTGTACGGTCGGGTGGGAAGAGGCACCTTTGTCGCGGATCCTGGACAATTTGCCACACCTCCTACTGCGGGGAATTTGGGGTTTGTACTGACAAATTTTTCCAATCCGTTCTTTACCGGAATTCTTCACCACATTGAATCCAGAGTGGTTGATTTTGGGTATCGCCTTCTGGTGTCTTATTCTTCGGACAATGTAAAAAAGGAAGATGATCAAATCCGTCATTTTCAGGATTTGGAAGTAAAAGGTCTGATTATCGCTTCGACAGAACACACAAACCAGGTTTCGGATTCGATTTTTGAACTGCATAAATCCAGCTTTCCCTACGTTATGGTATCTTATGTGGAAGATCCATTGATTCATTATGTGGGGACCGATCATGAACAAGGAGCATTTCTGGCTACGGAATTTCTGATTCGGTACGGATGCAGACAGCCCGGTTTCCTGAATGCAGAGCGTGGAAATCCTCTGGGAAAATTGCGGAGGAAAGGATTTATAAAAGCGTTAAAATCATATTCTATCGATTATCAGTCCCCATTTGAATTTCATTTTGAAGCTCCCGGTCAGGATTTTCAATCCGGTTATCAGGTCGGGAAAGAATTTTTAAAACGGCATGAAAGGCCGGACGGAATATTTGCTTTTAACGATCATTCCGCTCTGGGTTTTGAACGTGCGTTAACCGAAGCGGGATTGAAAATTCCGGAGGATGTGGCGCTGATCGGATTTGACGATGTTGAATTTGATGTGCCGCCTCCGGTTACTTTAACGACCATCCGGCAGCCTGCCGATGAAATCGCCTTACAAACAATGCTTATGCTGAACCATCAGATTGAAAATCATGAATATGTACATCGTAAAATATTAAAACCGAAATTAATCATCAGAGACTCATGCGGAGTTCAAACAATCAGTTAGTAAATATCCATTCATATAAGGAGGCTGTCTTTTGAAACTGCAAACAATATCGATGGGGATCGGGGATCGCTTCGGAAAACAGGGAAATGCCCAGCTGAAAGCCATGATACTGGCCAGAGAACAGGGAATCCTTATTGCGCCGGTATGGAACAAATCATTCCGGGAACATCAAATTATCGGTACCACACCGGAAACAGTGCGTATGGAAGCAGACAGCTCTGTAAAAAGCCTGGGATGGAAAGATGCATATTATGTGGATGCGGATCATATCAACATGAATACTGTTGATGATTTTATTCCTTTCAGTAATTTTTTCACTATGGATGTTGCCGATGCAATCGGTGAAAAAGCAGAACAGACGGACATTCAGGCCTTTGCGGACAGGCATTCATCCCTGATCGGGAATTTATCGATCAGAAATCTGACTGAGAAAATAAAAATCGATTCGGATTTTTTGTATCATACGGCAGAAAAATATTTATTTGCTGTTCAGGAAGCCGGAAGGATTTACCGCCATATAAAAGGAAGAAAGCCCGAACCATTTGTCACTGAGGTCAGCATGGATGAAACTGATTCTCCGCAATCGCCCCAGGAATTGCTGTTGATCCTGGCGATGATTCACGCGGAGGAACTTCCTGTACAGACCATTGCACCAAAATTCAGCGGCCGGTTCAACAAGGGCGTGGATTATGTAGGCAATCCGGATAAATTTGCGGAAGAATTCGAAGCCGATATAGCTGTTATTGAACATGCGGTTCAACATTTTGGTTTGCCGGCCCGGTTAAAGCTCAGTATCCATTCCGGCAGCGATAAATTCATGCTTTATCCAATCATCCGGCGCACAATACGCAAATTTCAGGCGGGTGTTCATTTAAAGACTGCCGGAACATCATGGCTGGAGGAATTGATCGGTCTTGCGGAATCCGGTGGAGAAGGATTACAGATTGCCAAAGACATTTATCAAACAGCCTTCGGGCGGTTTGATGAACTTTGTAAGCCTTACTTCACTGTCATTGATATTGATGCAGGGCGGTTGCCGGATCCTGACAATGTACAGCAGTGGAGCGGCAGGCAATACGCTGATGCATTACGGCATGATCAGACCCATCCTGAATATAATATGCATTTCAGGCAGCTGCTCCATGTTGCCTACAAAGTTGCGGCTGAAAAGGGAGACCTGTATTTAAATGCATTGGATCAAAATCAGGAAGTTGTCAGCCGCCATGTGACTGAAAATCTTCTGAAGCGCCATATCAAACCTCTGTTTATTGACTGATAAAGTTTTTTAATAAAATGAATAGCAAAAAGGGGTTTTTATGAGTTATATTGAAGAAAAATTCGGATTGACAGGCAAAGTTGCCGTTGTCATTGGCGGGGGAGGAGTCCTGGGCGGTGCCATGGCAGATGGACTGGCAAAGGCCGGAGCCAATTTGGCAATTGTTGATTTGAATTGCGAAAATGCCAGAGAAAGAACGAAGCCAATGGAATCCCTGGGTATTGAAACCCTTGCTCTTGAGGCCGATGTCTCGAAAAAATCCGATCTTGAAAACGTTTTGGATAAAATATTAAATAAATGGGGAAAAGCAGATATTCTGATTAATGCTCCGGGAATTAATTCCGGGACTCCGTTTTTCGAAATTACCGAAAAAGAATGGGATAAAATTATCCAGGTGAATCTCAAAGGTATTTTTATGGCGTGCCAGATTTTTGGTAAACAGATGGTACAGCAGGGTTCAGGGAGCATCATCAATATTTCATCTGCGTCTTCCGGACCGCCGCTTTCCCGCGTTTTTACTTATGCTGTCAGCAAAGCCGGTTTAAATAATCTGACGCAAAATCTGGCCAGGGAATGGGGAATGAAAGGCGTTCGTGTGAATGCCATTGCTCCGGGTTTTTTCCCTGCGGAGCAAAATCGAAAATTACTGACAGAAGAACGTACCAATGATATCATGCGACATACGCCAATGAATCGCTTCGGAGAACCGGAAGAACTGGTTGGTGCGGTTATATGGCTGGCTTCGGAAAAGGCTTCGTCGTTTGTGACAGGTGCCCTGATCCGGATTGATGGCGGATTTACCGCCATGACAATTTAAAATTTATCATATCCTGATCCATGATAAAAATGTGTCTTGTTTTGTCTGGTAATTACCTTTTAACAGAATAACATACAAGTACTAGCGGAGGAAAAAATGAGTCAATTTGATTTCGGATTAATCGGTCTGGCAGTGATGGGTGAGAATCTTGTCATGAATATGGAGTCCAAAGGATTCTCGGTGGCTGTTTTTAATCGTACTGTAGAAAAGGTTGACCGGTTTGTCGAGGGGCGTGCCAAAGGGAAAAACATCAAAGGATGCCATTCCATTGAAGAGTTGACGGCAAGCCTGAAACGTCCCCGGAAAGTCATGCTTCTGGTCAAGGCGGGGAAACCAGTGGACGATTTTATTGAAAAAATTATTCCGCATCTTGAGGAAGGCGATATTCTGATTGACGGAGGCAACAGTCATTTTCCGGATACAATTCGAAGAACAGCGTATGTTGAATCCAAAGGGTTGCTTTACATAGGCACCGGTGTTTCAGGCGGAGAAGAGGGCGCCCTGAAAGGACCGTCCATGATGCCCGGTGGATCTCCGAAGGCCTGGCCTCATGTGAAAAACATTTTTCAGACAATCTCGGCAAAAACAGAAAAAGGAGAGCCATGCTGCGACTGGGTGGGCGAGAATGGAGCCGGCCATTTTGTTAAAATGGTTCATAATGGCATTGAGTACGGTGATATGCAGATGATTACAGAAATCTATCAGATGATGAAGTTTGGTCTCGGTATGTCCAATGATGAGATGCATCAGGTATTTTCCGCATGGAATCAGGGCAAACTGGACAGCTATTTAATTGAAATTACCCGTGATATTCTTGCATATCAGGATAAAGATGGCAATTATGTTATTGATTTGATTCTTGATAAGGCCGGTCAGAAAGGAACGGGGAAATGGACTGCAGTCGAGGCTCTGAATCTGGGACAGCCGCTTACATTAATCGGAGAGGCGGTATTTGCACGCTGTCTGTCTGCATTAAAAGAAGAACGTGTGGCAGCTTCAAAGGAATTGATCGGACCGGAATCAAAATTTGAAGGAGATCAATCCCAATTTGTGAATGATTTGGAGCAGGCACTCTATGCATCCAAAATCGTCAGCTATGCACAGGGGTATCAGCTCATGCGGGCAGCTGCTGAAAATTATCAATGGAATCTGAACTATGGCGGTATTGCCCTGATGTGGCGCGGGGGATGCATTATTCGTTCAATATTTTTAGGAAAGATTAAGGAAGCGTTTGATCATAATCCCACATTAACCAATCTGCTTTTGGATCCCTTTTTCAAAGAAGAAGTGACCAAAGCATTACCTGCATGGCGCCGTATGGTGAAGGCGGCTGTTGAATTGGGCATACCGGTTCCGGCCACAAGCGCCGCACTTGCGTATTATGATGGATATCGCAGCGAGCGGCTTCCTGCCAATCTGCTCCAGGCACAGAGGGATTATTTTGGTGCACATATGTATGAAAGGATCGATAAACAGAGGGGTGAATTTTTTCATACCAACTGGACCGGACATGGAGGAGACACAGCTTCGAGTGCATATATTGTCTAGAATTGTTAATTCGACTGAATAAATACTGCCGGTTTTTTGTACGACCATGCGACTGATTCAAGGTCGGGGTGCATTTTTACCAGGATTGTCTGCGAATCCTGGATATATTGTAACTATACCTTAAGATAAGGCCACAAGGAAGATTAAAATACTTCCATTGCGGTTTCTTCTCGTAAGTCCCGGCAGGATTGAATTTCACAAAAGCAGAGGAACATCATGTTTATCGGTAAAGGATATAGCGACCGTTTTCTTTCAGAAGAAGAAGTCAGGAATATTTGCTCTGAAATGTTCGAGGCGCTGTTAGAAAACGGTCAGCGACTGTTATTTATTATTCCGGATCATACCCGGACAGCACCTGTTGATATGATGTTCAGAGTGATTTATGAACTGTTATCACCAAAGATGAATCATCTGGATTTTCTTGTCGCATTGGGCACACACCCGCCTATGAGTGATGACATGATCAACAGACGCATGGGGATAACACAGGAAGCACGCAAAATCAATTATCCGAAGGCACGATTTTTCAACCATCACTGGGACGATCCGGAGCAGCTCATCCATATCGGTACGTTACAGGCATCGGATGTGTCGGAAATTTCCGGTGGATTATTAAACAATTCTGTGAACGTGACCATCAATCGAATGGTGATGGATTATGATCAAATCATCATTATTGGTCCAACATTTCCTCATGAAGTTGTCGGATTTTCAGGAGGGAATAAATATCTGTTTCCCGGAATTTCAGGTGCTGAAATTATTGATATGTTCCACTGGCTTGGCGCCCTGATTACCAGTATGGAAATCATCGGAAGAGCAGATACGCCGGTTCGTCAGGTTGTTGATCGTTCTGCAGAATTTATGCATATTCCGGTTCATTGTATAAGTCTTGTGGTGAAAGGAAATCAGCTTGCCGGATTATACGCAGGCTCTTCAAAAGATGCCTGGAGAAAAGCAGCGTATCTTTCTGAAAAGCTCCATATTGTTGAGAAAGAGCATCCATTTAAAAGCGTTTTATCATGCGCACCAGAAATGTACGATGACCTTTGGACCGGTGCCAAATGCATGTATAAGCTGGAACCTGTGGTGGCTGATGGTGGAGAAGTGATTATTTACGCCCCCCATATAACAGAAGTATCTGTTACGCATGGAGACAAAATCAAACAGATCGGTTATCATGTCCGTGATTATTTTTTAAATCAATGGTCCATGTTTAAAAATTTTCCCGGTGGCGTACTGGCCCATTCCACGCATGTGAAAGGGATTGGAACATACAGAAACGGCATTGAAGCACCCCGGATTCAGGTGACTTTGGCAACCTCTATTTCCAGGGAAGTGTGTGAACTGATTGATCTGGGATATCGCGATCCGGATTCAATTGATCCGGCACAGTGGATGAACCGGGAAACAGAAGGATATTTGTATGTGCAAAAAGCAGGAGAGATGCTTTATCGGCTGAAGAGGTGATCTCATATATACCATGTCTATTGGAGGGTGATATCATGTCATTAACAATAAGGCCAGAGTCTGAATGTGCATTTGATGAGATTTCATTGGGGGAGATTATGCTTCGTCTGGATCCTGGTGAAGGACGCATCCATACATCAAGGCAATTCAGAATCTGGGAAGGTGGGGGTGAATATAATGTCGCCCGCGGATTGAAACGCTGTTTTGGAATGAAAACAGCAGTTATGACTGCATTTGCGAAAAATCCTGTTGGAGAACTGCTTGAAGATTTGATATTGCAGGGTGGTGTGGATACACGATTTATACGATGGATTCCTTATGATGGTGTTGGAAGGGATGTCCGAAATGGCTTGAATTTCACGGAGCGAGGTTATGGAATACGCGGTGCTTTGGGATGTTCGGACCGTGGTCATACCGCCGCAAGCCAGATGAAGGCCGATGATTTTGATTGGGATGAGATTTTTGGTAAAACAGGGACAAAATGGTTTCATACAGGCGGAATTTATGCAGCACTTTCAGAAGGCACACCAAAAGTGATTATCGCGGCGATGAAAGCTGCAAAAAAGTATGGTACCGTTGTCAGTTATGATTTAAATTACCGTCCTTCATTATGGAAATCCATAGGCGGGCAGAAGAAGGCACAGGAAGTCAACCGGGAGATTGCCGAATATGTGGATGTGATGCTTGGCAATGAAGAGGATTTTACGGCTTGTCTGGGATTTGAAGTCAAGGGTGTTGATAAAAATCTAACGGAGTTAAAGACAGACAGTTTTAAACATATGATCGAAAAAGTCGTAAAAGCTTATCCGAATTTCAGGGCAGTGGCTACCACATTGAGGAGTGTGAAAACCGCAACAGTCAACGACTGGGGAGCTGTTTGCTGGTATAATGGTCAATTTTATCAGGCAACATATCGACCTGAACTCGAAATATTGGACCGTGTTGGTGGCGGAGACAGTTTTGCCTCAGGATTTATTTATGGAATGATGATATTCGGAGATGCTCAAAAAGCAGTGGAATATGGCGCTGCGCATGGCGCGCTGGCAATGACTACAGCAGGAGATACCACTATGGCAAGGCTTTCTGAGGTGGAGAGGATTGTAAGTGGAGGAAGCGCCCGGGTTGTTCGATGAGCTTGTTCAAAATCTTAGGCTCAAAAGGCCTGAAGGATTTCGGGAAGAAGCGGAATTATTTCCTGGATTCGATCCGAGATTCCTTGAAACGATGGCTGTGGTGGTATCCATCCAGTATCAGACAGATGATCACTTCCAATTAGAATTGCGGCAGTTTTTTTCTGATAATATTGGCTGATCGCAAACAGTGCGGAAGATTCCATGTCCAGAGAATGACATCCCTGACCAGAGTATCGAGCGATTTTATCAGTTGTCTCTCGGAAAGGCGCGTCTGTTGTCCAATGCAGCCCTTGATAACATGAAATTTGATGAGACTGAAAAGTATGACAGATCATTTTGTTCAACCGGCTGTTTGTCTCAATTGAGATATCCTGAGGCACATAATGCAATGAAGTACCCTCTTCCCGTATAAACCGCTCGGGTACAATAACATCTCCGGATTGAATTTTGTGATTTAAAAGACCGCATGTCCCGAGTATGAGTATGTTTTGTATTCCCAGTTCAATGCTGACTTCCAATGACAATCCTGCGACAGGTGCGCCCATGCCACCGTAAATGAAGACATGAGGCACTGGCTTATCAAAAAAATACAATACTGATTTAAAAACAAAAGGAGATGATGTCACCGGTTGAGTGCTGAAATATCGTTTAAGATGAGGGATCAAGCTGAATATGCAAAAATCCGGAAGTTGTATGGAAGATAAAGAGGGTGCAAATTGTCTGATAAATTGACGCGGTGTTAAAATGGCATCATGGTTTCGACTATTTGTTGAGCGCATGGTTCATTCTACGAAAAATTAATCAGTTTCGCAAGCAATTATATAATGGCAAAATGTATCATTATGAAACATTTTTCTTGACATTTTATTTATTATATTATAAATTAGCATGATAAATATTTAATTGTATGATTGTTATCCATTGATCATCAGTTCTTGAATATTTTTCAATTTGTGATTGAAAATACGACAGTCTGAAAAAATAATAAATTGACATTGTTTGTTTGAAAAGGATTTAAATTCAATAAAAATAAGATATAATAATTTTTCGAGGTGCTTGATCATTATGTTCTGGCAGGAAATTTGCACACATCAATTTGAAAAGTTTGAAAATTTAAATGCCTTAGGGAGGGCATGATCATGAAACGGCTAGCAATCGCAGTGTTTATCGTATGTTTCAGCGGACTGGTTTTTGCAAAAGGATTTAGTATCACCAAACCAGACGCTGTCGGGGGGAATCTTGTTGGTATGACGCAAGACAAAGCTTCATACGGTAAGGGAACCCCTCTCGAAGATGAATTAATCATTGGGCCGGGTGTTGAATTTTTCCTTAAGTACGATGTTTCGCCAAGGTTTTTTCTGACACTGGGAACCGGTATCAATACGGTCAATCACTCATATAAAATACCCAATTTTGAAAGTTCCAGAACAACTTTTATTCCGACATTTGAGGTGAAAGCCGCATACAAACCCTGGTCGGGAAATAAATTTTCTCCATTTCTGATGGCAGGATTGTATGGATTTGGATGGCAACAGACCATAAAAACAGATGATACATATACATATCCAGAAAATCGTGCTTATGATGGAGCCATGTTTATTGGCGGAGGGGCGGAAATACCCATCAATGAGAAGGTTACATTTATGGCGAGCGGTGATTTAAGATTTGTGATAACCTCCGATGCTGATCCGCAGCCTCAATATTGGGCAGCCAAGGCGGGTATTTCTTATCGGCTTCCGGGTCGTGAAGGTCCCCAGCTCAAGGATGAAATTGAATATCCACTCGGAGATGACGAATTGGCATCACTGGACGATCTCTTTAAAGACAGCGGAAGTTCAGGCGAGTTTGATGATCTTGATGCTCTGTTTGCTCCCGAAGAAGCGAGCGGTGATATGGCCGCTTCTTCAGGTGGATATGATGATGAACTTAATGAACTGTTTGACGAGTCATCAGATGTTGCCTATTCAGGAAATGCTCAAACCCTGCAGAATCGTATTCAGAAATTGCGTCAGGAAATGGATGATGGCTTTCAACAAATACAGCAATTAGAATCAAAGGTTGAAGAGAACGAAAAAGTGATCGCTGCGCTTTCTGGAGATGTGGCAGGCGATTATGTCGGAATCAGCTCAGGTCAATTGAGCAATCAGGAGTTTAAAGTCCAGTATGAGCAGGTACTTCAGAAAGTATATTCTAAAAAATACCCGGAAGCTATTGCAGGATTTCATGCATTAATGAACGGTAATCCCAATCATAAATTGGCCAGCAATTGCCAATACTGGATTGGAGAATGTTATAATGCATTGGGTGATTATTCCAAAGCAATTCAGGCATTCAATACAGTGATGGAATATCGATCCTCTTATAAATTCGATGATGCCCTGATCATGACTGGACTTTGCAGTATGAAAATAGGGGACAGTGAAAACGCCCGGAAAAAGTTTCAGGAATTGGTCAATCGGTATCCGGATAGCGAATATGCTCCAAAAGCCATGAGATACCTTGGAAGATTGTAATTCATCACTATAGCAAACTTCATATATAAAAAAGGTTGATTGTAATAACAATCAACCTTTTTTATTTGTTTTCTTTTTCAGCCTCGGCTTCAGCGGCCTTTCTTTTCTTCATCGCAATTTTTGAAACAAAAATACTAACTTCATATAAAACAATCAAAGGTAATGCCATTGCAATCTGACTGGCAGGGTCTGGAGGTGTGATAATCGCTGCAAATATAAAAATTATTACAATGCCGTATCTTCTGTATTTTTTTAAAAAAGCCGGGGTTAATAATCCGATTCTTGTAAGAAGAAATGAAATAATGGGCAATTCAAAGATTATTCCTGAAACGATCATTAATCGTAAGACGAAACCAATATAATCATTTAAATTAATTTTTGCTGTGATTGTATCCGTGCCCATGCCATATAAAATGGGCAAAACAATGGGAATCAATCCCCAATAGGAAAAAGCAATGCCTGCACTAAAGCATAATAATGTTGAGATCAAACCCGGAAAAAAATATTTTTTTTCATTAGGCAGAAGCCCGGGTGCAATAAATTGCCACATTTGATAAAATATGACAACAGAAGAGGCGATCAGACCTGCGACCAATGAAGCCTCAAGACGGACAATCAAGGCACCAGTGGGTTTTAAAAAGATAATTTCTGCAGGGTTTTTCAGGCAGTCATTCGGGGCAGTTAAAAAATTGAGTAATTTTTCGCTGAATGGAAATATAATAAGTGTAAATAATAAAACAGATCCCAGACATTTCAAGATCCTCCAGCGGAGTTCTTCGAGATGATCAAGAAATGGCATTTCTTTAGAATTATGTTTTTTTTTTCGTGGCATGAATCATCCGATTTTTAATCCTGAAAAACCGAGAAAGGCCAGAGCCATGCAGCCGGCCATAATAAATGCAATCGGAGTACCGCGCATAGCCTTTGGGACATTGGCCAAATCCAGTTTTTCCCGTAGCCCCGCCATTAATATTAAGGCCAATGTAAATCCAATACCGGACATAAAACCATTCACCAGGCTTTGAATAAAATTGTAATTTTTATCAATATTTAAGATAGAGACACCGAGTACGGCACAGTTTGTTGTAATTAATGGCAAATAAATTCCAAGTGAGCGGTACAAGCCTGGACTCAGTTTTTGTATGACCATTTCCACGAATTGAACCAGGGTGGCTATAACGAGAATAAAGGCAATGGTCCGTAAAAAGGTGAGATCAGGCGGATCAATATGAAACCATCTTGCGATAAAGTTCATGGGAGATGTTACTAAAAAATAATAATAAATAATCCAGGTTACTGCAGAAGCTATGCTCATTACAAAGATGACAGCCATTCCCATGCCCAATGCGGAATCCAGATTTTTCGAAACGCCGATATAAGGGCACAATCCAAGAAATCGATGTAAAACAAAATTACTGACAAAAATGGCACTTACAGAGATGATGAGCAGCATCTTTATTTCCATAAAGAAACTCCCATATTATGAATGATGAATTTTACGATAATGCTCAAGCCAGTTTAAAAATCCAATGAGCAGACCAATCGTAAAAAAAGCACCTGGAGAGAGAATCATTAATAACACAGGTTCGAAATGTGTTCTCAATACAGGTATTCCCAGCCAGGTACCATTTCCCAGGATTTCTCGAAATGTTGCAATGGCTGTGAGGGCAATTGTAAATCCAGTACCCATACCAAGAGCATCTATAATTGATGAAAAAACCGAGTGCTTGCCCGCGAATGCTTCTGCGCGTCCAAGGATAATACAATTGACAACAATTAAAGGAATAAATAAACCAAGACTTTTATGTAATTCCGGAAAATATCCTGCCATAGTAAGATCAACGATTGTTACAAAGGTCGCAATGATACTGATATAAATCGGAATGCGAATTTTAGCAGGCACCCAATTTCGAATAAGTGAGACGATTACATTAGAACAAAAAAGTACAAATATAACTGCCAATCCCATACCGATTGCGTTATTTACAGAGGTAGAAGTGGCCAAAACAGGACAAAGACCCAGCATCAGGCGGAACACAGGATTTTCGCTGATTATTCCTTTGATGAATTCTTTCATTAGTTGCATATTTACCCCTGATTATTCAATTGCTGTAAAAGTATTTTTGATTTTTCTGATATCGCATTTGTGATTGCTCTGGAAGTAATTGTGGCACCTGTAATTGATTCAATGGTGCCACCATCTTTTACAACGGAAATTGTTTTGGCATTTTTATTCCGAAATTGTTCCACCCACCATGGATTTTTTTCACCTGATTTTATTTCTGTACAACGCGCCCCAAGTCCCGGAGTTTCTTTTTGATCCAGAATATTGATTCCTGTAATAAATCCGGCTGTGTCTATGCCGACAAGTATCCAGATTGTACTTGAATATCCTAATCCATATGCAGAAAATGCGTAACCGGACAGTTGTGACGTGTCTTTATCGGCATATCCCGTATAATAAACGTGACCGTTTAATTGTTGTTTTTCAATGATACCATAATCAACGTTGCACAAAACATTGCTGAGACCTTGCTGTAATTCTTTCTGCTTTTGTGCTTCAATTTTCGGGGCCGTAAGACTGTTCACGAGTGCCAGTGCCCCAGATGCAATTAGAGTCACAGTCATCAGAATCAGTGCATATTTTAATATCTCTTTCATAATGGAATCAGCTTCCAAATACTTTGGGTTTTGTATACCTATCCAATAAAGGGGTGGTTAAATTCATCAATAATATTGAATAAGATACACCTTCTGGATAACCGCCCCATAATCGAATAATTACCGTTAATACGCCACATCCAAAACCAAACAAGAGACGTCCGTAAAAGGTAACCGGAGTAGTGACCATATCGGTTGCCATATAAAAAGCCCCAAGAAACAATCCTCCGCTTAAAATATGGAAGAGTGCGTTCCCTGTGAATAAGCCATTGGTACCTCCAAATAGAGTAGTTAAAATGGCTACAGTGCCGATATATGAAAGTGGTATTTTCCATCCGATAATGCGTCTGTATAGTAGATAACTGGCACCGAGTAAAATTAGAAAGGCTGAAACTTCTCCTATGCATCCACCAGTATTACCGAAAAATAATTTCCAGTATGACCGATTGAGCTGAAACATGGTTTCGTTGGCCTGTGTCACCTGTTCTGGTAAAAAATCAGCGCGATTGATTAAGATCTCCCGCATTTCCTTAAATACAGTTAATGGAGTTGCTCCTGTGATACAGTCGATTCCGGATAATGATTGCTCTCCATTTGGAATGGTTTTAAATACAGTCATATGAACGGGCCAGGAGGCCATTAAAAATGCACGACCGATCAATGCCGGATTCATGGGATTGTAACCTAAACCGCCAAATATTTGTTTTCCAATAAAAATACCGACAAATGCCCCGACTGCCGGTATCCAAAGCGGAACGCAGGGGGGAAGATTATAAGCAAGCAGTAATCCGGTTAATATAGCGCTGCCGTCATATAGTGTTATGGGACGTCTCATTAATTTTTGACAAATCCATTCGGTTGCGATGGCAGAGAGAATAGCAATCAGAATAAGCCATAAGGCTTTTAAACCAAAAATATATACAGACCAGGCTCCGGCAGGGATAAGCGTTAAAATGACCGCATACATAATTTTTGATATTGATAGATCATCCCGAAGATGGGGAGAGGCGCTAATATTAAAATTCATGAAAGACAGTCCTCCTCAATCGTCTGTCAAGATGATACCCGTCGTTCATTGTAAAGCATCTTGCCAAATTTGATATAGTGTACAAGATGCCGTTTCGCCGGGCAAATATACGTGCAGGATCCACATTCGATACAATCCAGTAAACCATATTTTTCAGCATCTTCAATGCGATTATGTTCGATATAGCTGGCTATTCGATTCGGCATGAGTTTCATAGGGCAGATATCCACACATCGTGCGCAGGAGATACAGGTGCTTTCTTCGGGGATTTTGGAAGATAATTGATCCAGCACAAGAATACCGGAAGTGCCCTTCACAACAGGGACATCATCGGTTACCTGCGCAATGCCCATCATTGGGCCGCCATTCAGTATTTTTGAAGCGGTCGGAGTATACCCTCCGCAAAATTCAATCAGGTCTTTAAAAGGAGTTCCGATTCTGGCCAAGATGTTTTTTGGTTCTGTAATTCCAGGACCGGTCACAGTGACGACACGTTCAATAAGCGGTTTATTAAAATAAATTGCTTCATAAACCGCAAAGACAGTACCGACATTTTGAACGACGCATTCAACATCCATTGGCAGGCCGCCTGATGGAACTTGACGATTTAGAGCGGCTTGTATCAGTTGTTTCTCACCTCCCTGTGGATATTTAACCGGCAGGGGAATGACTGATATTTTTTTCAGTCTCTTGGTTTTTTTTTGCATCAATTGTATGGCATCCGGCTTGTTTTTTTCTATTCCGATAATAGTATGCCTGACACGCAATATCCGTGTAAGAATATGAATACCTTTCAGGATTTCATCCGACTTCTCGAGCATTAAACGGTGGTCTGCTGTCAGGAAGGGCTCACACTCAACGCCGTTAATAAGAAGTGTATTGATTTTTTTATCAGAAGGAGGGGTAAGTTTTACATGGGTGGGAAACGAAGCGCCTCCCATTCCAGCAATGCCGGCGGTTTTAATCTTCTTTAGCAGTATGTCCGGATCCATGTTGTTAATATCCGGATCCTGTTCTGTGAATGTTGAATCATCGCTGCCATCATGTTCAATGGTGACTGCAAGTGATTTTGTTCCCAATGGATTGGGATGAAATTCGATCGATTTAACCAGGCCTGAAATGGATGCATGGACCGGAACAGAAATTAATTTTATTGCTTTAGAAAGGGGCTGACCGGCTTTAACGTGTGTATCTTTTTCAATAATGCATTCTGTGGGAGCACCGATATGCTGCTGAAGAGGAACGATTACGCGTTCAGGTATACAGGCCTTTTCGATAATTTTATGTTCGGTCAGATGTTTAAATTCAGAGGGATGAATCCCGCCTCTGAAAGTTTTAGATCGCATTATGACTCCCTTTAGGCAGTGGAGATTGGTCGGTGAATGACGTTTTATAAGTCCTTTTTCAGATCGTTGAGTTCTTTTAAAAATTCTTCCTTGTCTTTGAAATTTCTATAGACAGAAGCAAATCGTACATATGCCACTTCATCAAGTTCCCTGATAAAGCGAATGACCAGTTCGCCGATTCGCCGACTGGGGACTTCATATACCATATCCATTTCGATGTTGGCATTGACGCGGTCTACAATGCTGTCGATTTGCTCAATAGAAATCGGACGTTTTGTACAGGCGATTTCTATACTGCGGCGAAGTTTGGCTCTATCAAAATCCTCACGACGATTGTCTGATTTTACAACGGAAAGTGTTTTGTTTTCTATTTCCTCAATCGTGGTGAAGCGCCTGTTGCAATGATTACAAAGCCGTCTTCTTCGGATCGCAGATCCATCGTCGCGGGATCGTGTATCCAATACACGGTCATCATCATCACCGCAAAAAGGACAACGCATTTATGATTCCTGTAATGATTGATAAAGTGGAAATTGTGCGCTAAGGTCACTGACTTGTTTACGCACATCCCGGATAACTGTCTCATCATCGGATTGACTCAGTACACGATGAATCAGTCTGGCTATTAATTCCATTTCATTTTCTTTCATACCCCGGGTGGTCAGTGCTGGTGTTCCTATTCGAATTCCACTTGTGACCATCGGACTTTTGGTATCAAAGGGCACCATATTTTTATTCACCGTAATGCCTGATTTTTCCAGAGCAATTTCTGCAGCTTTTCCTGTAATGTTATTGTTCGACAGATCCAGAAGAATGAGATGATTGTCTGTTCCGCCAGAAACCAGATGGTAATCCATTTCAATCAATTGGTTCCCCAGACATTGGGTGTTCTTAATGATCTGTTCACAGTAGGTATGATATTCCGGAAGAAGATTCTCTTTAAAAGCCACGGCTTTGGCGGCAATGATGTGCATGAGCGGGCCCCCCTGAATACCAGGCATAACAGCGCTATTGATGATTTCCGACATCATTTTAATTCTGCCGCTTTTAGCAGCCTGGATACCCATTGGATTTTCCCGATCTTTGTTCATCAGAATCATGCCGCCGCGAGGACCGCGAAGCGTTTTATGAGTTGTTGTGGTCACGATATCACAATAAGGCAATGGATCGGGATGAAGCTGTGTAGCTACAAGTCCGGCAGGATGGGCGATATCAGCCATTAAATAGGCGCCAATACTATCTGCGATTTCCCTAAATTTTGAAAAATCAATAAATCTTGGATATGCACTCGCGCCTGTTACAATTAATTTGGGGCGATGTTGTTTTGCTTGATTCCATACCTGATCAAAATCTATTGTACCCGTTTTTTTATTAACCCCATATGAGACAAAATGATATAATTGACCAGAGAAATTTACCGGACTGCCATGAGTCAGGTGACCGCCATGTGCCAGATCCATACCCAACACAGTATCTCCTGGTTTAAGAAAAACCATGTAAGCCGCCATATTTGCCTGAGAACCCGCATGGGGTTGTACATTCGCGTATTCGCACCTGAATAATATCTTCGCACGTTCACGGGCCAGATTTTCCGCCTCATCAATAAATTCACACCCTCCATAATACCGTTTACCCGGATACCCTTCCGCGTATTTATTTGTCATCAAACTGCCTGCGGTTTCGAGAACGGCCAGACTGACAAAATTTTCTGATGCAATCATTTCCAGTGTTTGATTCTGACGTTTGATTTCTGATTGCAGAATCGAGAACATTTCAGAATCTGTTGTTTTAATCGCCTGCAAGGAATTCTCCTTTTCTTACTATATACAGCAAATGGGACATATGTCCCATTATGGTATTTGATAATCGCCTGTTTTTAACTTTATATCCACCGTAATTTCTTAAGCATAACAGAAATCCGTTGAATACGGTTCCGGTCATGATATAGAATCAAACATTCTGAAGGCCATGTATGATTTTATCCTGCACAGGTTTTGAATTTCTTCTGCTGTCTGCCAGAGGCTGGAAAAATGTCCTCTGACAATAAATAACGCTCAATTGCTGTATTTGGCATGTCCTAATAAAGAATTATACAGTTACATTAAAGAATAATAATTTCTGACAGACTACTTCTGGCACAAATCAAATATGATTATTGTTATACACTATGGAATCCATTCGTAGCAGGATCCTTCAGGCCGAATCTGCCCTTTGTTCATAAAAATATCCGCTCGAGTCGGTAGCAAGGGTTTGACATATCCGATCCTTCTATTGGCTTCGGATTTGGTTGATATGTCTTTTGTTGCTCTGACGTATTCTTTATAGGCAAGTTCATAAGCCAATTTATCACTAAATTCAATTTTTCCATCTTTGGCTTCCGTGCATTTATCCGCAGCAGTTTCAAAAATGATTCCTCTGGTGATATACACATAACCGTAATCGGGATTTATCGCATTAGCCTTGTTTACCTGCGAAAGAGCAGCAGTATATTGAGACTTGGATGAATATGCAATGGCCATATTGCACAATGCACCCAGATTTTTGGGTTGAATCGTTAAAATTTTATTATAAGCATCCACAGCTTTGCTGTATTGGCCGATTTCTTGATAACATTTGCCAACGAGTTCAAGAACGGTAAGATTCTCTGGCTCAAGAGCTGAAGCAGTCTCTAAATGCACGGAGGCCTTTCTAAATTCAAAGATATCCATATAATTTCTGGCCAAATCAATGCGATGTTGTATATTATCCGGTTCCTGGTTGACAAGTGCTTCAAGTGACTGGATGATTTCTTCGGTATCCACGCCACAGTCTTTCATAGATTCGGATAATGTTTGTAAAATATCAGAATTGTCCGGTTCCCTTGCCACGCCTTCCCGGAGCGCGGTAATTCCATCATCACAGTTATTTTCAAGAACGAGCAGTTTCCCGAGTTCTACCCAGTAAAGCGATGTATCGGGAATCAGCCCCGTAAGTGTGGTGTACATTTCGATGGCTTTTTCTGTTTCTCCGCGGGTTTTATATATATAAGCAAGCATTTCATAATTATAAGGATAGTCAGGCAGTTGTTCTATACCGCGAATATAAGACCATTCTGCACTGTCTGGATCGGCTGTTTCTTGATGCATATAGCATGTGCCCAGGTATTGATATACCTTTTGAAGTCGACGGTCTTTTAATCCCATAAAATCCATGAATGCGATTTTACGAAAATACTTTTTTGCGTTTTCATAACTTTTTTGTTTGTAGTGTTCATAACCCAGGCTCCAAAGCAGATTCAGTGAATCTTTTTTCGCTTGCATAACAGAATCCTGGATCGCTTGTCGCTGTTCAGGGGTTAATT
Organism: bacterium; assembly: GCA_016932575.1. Lineage (GTDB taxonomy): Bacteria > Zhuqueibacterota > QNDG01 > QNDG01 > JAFGCO01 > JAFGCO01. The sequence goes on along the minus strand of JAFGCO010000002.1, from coordinate 115,884 downwards.
CTTTTGGGGGAGTTGTGACGCAACTGTTGACTAAAAACAACATAGACAGGATTCCTAATAATCCTGCGAAAATGATTAATTGCTTGATTTTATGCACGAAAATCCTCCTTGCAATCCTAATGATGCTATTCGTTTATAAATGAATTGTAATTTTACAATATTTTGGTATAAAAATCAAGTTGTTTTTTAACTTAACGCCTTCGTACAAACCATTTTTCTCCAGCATCAAGTGAAAGGATGATTCGTAACAATTTTTCAGACAAACCATTTGCATCCTGAGAACCGCGTTGTCCATAACCAATCGCAATATTTGCCCGTGAAGAATTGTTCCAGATTGGAATACTGATACCGGTTGTCACCCACCACTCATGAATCGAATCGTTTGTTTCGTTTTTGATATATAAGGGATGATAGGAGAATCCTGCCCTATAAACACATTTTTTAAAAAGAGAGGCATAGGGATTATGTGAAGCATGGTATTCGAAGCCAAAAGCATATTGCATGACAGATTGTGTATTATCTGACGTATGATCATTTATTTTCATGCTTTTCCAATCAGTATATATCATGTCCGAGCCGAGTCGCAATCTGTTATTAATGCGCCATCCTAAACCAAAACCGATGGAAGCGGGAATATCAATATGTCCGTTTAATGTATCACGATAATAGATATATGTCGTTTCAGAATTGTCCTCAATGGCCTTATAATCAAGATAGGTTTTTGATTTGAGTTTCGTTGAAGGCTTGAATACAGTGCCTAATATCAGGCCCGATATTGGTTCATATTGTAATCCGACAGTCGTTCCATAGCCTGTTGCTTTTGTGGCATAAGTATCCTTTGTCGTATAATATTGACTTTCAGTAAAATCGACCAACCAGTTTTTTTCGATCAGGCCAAAGTAAAAATGGCAGGAAATACCAATGGCCAGGGATTTCAATAATTTCAGAGATCCTGAAAGATCCAGTGTGTTTAATCCTCCAGAACCACTGACAATTTGACTGAAAGATGTGTTGTTCACCTGATTTGAAAGCGAGGTTTTATAATTAACCTGGGAATAGGGTTTCAGCCCGAAAGCCAAAGCACAGCGGGAGGCGATTGGTATTCCGAATATAAAGCCGTCAAAATTGGAATGCGGTGAACGGGCTGATCCTTCATCGGTCTTGTATTTATTGGACTCATAGCGATATTGAATCGCAAAACGAGAGAGTTGGATGGCATACAATCCTGCCGGATTGACTCTGGGCAGATTAAATTCATCCGGAACTGCGATGGATACACCTCCCATGCCCATACTTTGACCATTGGCTGGCAGGAGGGGCAGACCTAATCCCTCTGAAGAGTGAACAGATCCTGCCTGAATAAATGAAAAAGTATTAAAAATGAACAGTAAAATTGAAGTCAATTTCATGAAACGCTCCATTTATCAAAGTTGATTAACCGGAGGCAGCGTATATGTGACATCCAGCCTGGGTTGCAAAGAAGAATCGGCTGCTTGACTGTAAAAAACCATCCGTGATAATTCAGCAAATTCATATTGCCCCTTGATTAAAAATCCCATATTGTCTAACTGATCTGAAATAATCTCTTGGATCTGAAATGTAAAATAAATGGTGCCTTTGCCTTCTTTAAAAATCCCTGTCGAACTGTTTTGTGATTCGCATTCTACCGTCGTGAGATCATCGAAGGCGCTATCCAGATAACAGGCGGTTAAGCCTTTTGACTTATCTGACAGCGGCAGTGTTTTCATTGTATCTGCTGTCAGCGTAATTATCGCACGATTGATAATTGCATTGGGAACGAATGATGACAAATCGAATTCAAGAAACGAACGATAGGCCGTACCGCTTTCAATGATCAGATGAATATCGTTCGGCTGTGTTTTTGAATCAGCGATAAATATATCATTCGTGGATTCATAATTCTCAGGATACCGTGTACTGTCTTCCGTAAAATAGAGAAGCAATTCCGGACCCGCACCGGTTTCGGAGCTGATATCCCTGCTGTAGCAATTCAGCATAAAATCATTCTCAGAATCAAGATAAAGCCCGTAGTTTGCATCAGAAGTGGTTGTATCCATCCATAAAGAAACCAGTTCAGGATCCAGTTTAAAAAAAAGCGAATCTGTTGAATCTGAACTGACATGGATGCTGCCCAGGCAATCTCCAATCATGGTAGCATCGAAATCATCTGAAGTCATTGTTAAATCATCCCAGGATGATGTTATCTTATATACATTGATCTCAGCGGGAATGTCATTATTGTTTTCGATACGATAGACTTTCAGCAATACCACGGCACTGTCTATATCAGATGTGTCTTCTATATCGGTAAATCGGATAAATGAGCCTGCATGGATATCTCCCATCGTACCCATATATAAAAACTCTCCGGTTCCGTTTTGTGCGGGCACATAAAAAGATGTGTCTGTACTCGAGGCATAAAATGTTTGATGTTTGACTTCAGCCAAATCCTGATTATCGAAATATTCGGATCCAATGGGATTGGCTTTTTTCTGTGTACATTGTATCAATGTAATCAGTCCAATGAATCCAAAAATATAATACAGTTTTTTCATATTGAACGCTCTTGTCTTGTCGTTTGTCTATTGAATTTCAAGGTTTAAGTTTACGATATTTTATGGACATTGTCAAGTACGTTATTGATCTTGACATTCCTCAGAATATCCTGTAAATTATTTGAATTCCTATTACGGATGACTCAAATTTAATCCGTACAACACGAATTAATAACTTTTACTAAGACATGGCTATCTTTCAAATAGTTTCAGACTTTGAGCCGAAAGGGGATCAACCCAAAGCCATTCGTTCCCTGACAGAAGGGCTTGAAAAAAAGAGCCGGTTTCAAACGTTATTGGGAGTAACCGGTTCTGGTAAAACCTTCACGATGGCCCATGTCATTGCCAATATCGGAAAACCCACATTGGTGATTTCTCATAACAAGACGTTGGCTGCCCAGCTCTATGGTGAATTCAAAGGATTTTTTCCGAATAATGCTGTTGAATATTTTATCAGCTATTATGATTATTATCAGCCGGAAGCATACATCCCCAAATCGGATACTTATATTGAAAAAGATTCATCCATTAATCAGGAAATAGATCGTTTGCGGCTCAAAGCCACAAGCAGTTTAATGCAGCGGGATGATGTTATTATTGTGGCGTCGGTGTCCTGTATCTATGGTTTGGGCTCCCCTCAGGATTTTCAGGATCAATTTCTTTTTATTCAAAAAGATAAGACCTTTGGCCGCCGTCAAATTCTTGAACGACTGATCGATATTCATTATTCACGAAATGACCTGGATTTTCACAGGGGGACATTCCGGGTTCGTGGCGATGTTGTGGAAATTTTTCCTGCATATGAAAATCATGCGATCCGTATAGAGCTTTGGGGAGACAGGGTGGATAATATTATGGAAATTAATCCGCTGACCGGAGAAGTGCTGGAAGAAAAGCCTGTGATATCTGTTTATCCGGCGAAACATTTTGTCACGACATCTCCCAAGTTAAAGGCTGCGATAACGAGTATTCAACAAGAACTTCAGGACCGGTTGAAATATTTTAAATCTCAGAGTAAATTACTCGAAGCGCAGCGACTGGAATCAAGAACGCTGTACGATATTGAAATGATGAAGGAAATTGGATATTGTAATGGCATTGAAAATTACTCTCGTCATCTTGCTGGGCGTGAACCCGGATTTCGTCCCTTTTGCCTGCTGGATTATTTTCCGGATGATTTTTTAATCATGATTGACGAATCTCATGTAACCGTTCCGCAAATTCGTGCCATGTACAATGGAGACCGATCCAGGAAAACAACCCTGGTAGAGCATGGTTTTCGTCTGCCGTCTGCACTGGATAATCGCCCGCTTAAATTCGATGAATTTGAATCCATGAGTCCTCAGGTTATTTTTGTATCTGCAACTCCTGCGGACTATGAGCTGGAAAAATCCGGGGGCGTTATCGTTGAACAGATTATCCGACCGACTGGATTGATGGATCCGGAAGTTGTCATTCGGCCCACGAAGGGACAGATCGATGATTTGATTCATGAAATCAGACAGCGCGTTGAAAATAGTGAGCGCGTTCTGGTCACAACTTTAACCAAACGTATGGCTGAAAATTTATCCGAGTATCTGGGTGAAATGGATATTAGGGTTCGATATCTGCATTCGGAGATCAACGCTTTGGATCGCGTGGAAATTCTCAGGGGACTCAGGTTGGGTGAGTTTGATGTACTGGTAGGTATCAATCTTTTACGAGAAGGCCTGGATCTGCCCGAAGTTTCTATGGTGGCGATACTCGATGCAGATAAAGAGGGATTTCTGCGCTCAGAGAGATCATTGATCCAAACAGCAGGCCGCGCTGCCCGTAATGTTCAGGGCAGAGTTGTTTTATATGCGGATAATATCACCGATTCTATACAAAAATTGGTATACGAAACCAACCGCAGAAGAAAAATACAGCAGTTATATAACAAAAGGCATCATATTATGCCTGAAACCATATATAAATCTGTGGATGCCATTCTTTCCGTCACATCTGTCGCAGATGAAAAACATGTGGAAATCCTGAGTGAATCCTCGTTCAATAATTTATCAAAACTGGAAAAGGAAGATCTTCTGGAAAAACTTGAGCTTGAAATGCTTGCGTCGGCAGAACGTTTGGATTTTGAACGAGCAGCTGAACTTCGTGATGAGATTCAAAGGTTACGCGAAAAATCGGTGAAAAAACGACAAGTTCAATATGCAAGGAGAAGGCGATGAAAATTTTGGTCATTGGAAGCGGAGGCAGAGAACATGCTTTGGTCTGGAAAATTGCCCAAAGTCCATATATAGAAAAAATTTATTGCGCCCCAGGAAACGGTGGTATCGGTGACCTGGCCGACTGTGTGGATATTGATGTGACAGATTTTAAAGCCCTGACCGGTTTTGCATTTAAAAAGTCGATTGATTTGACTGTTGTCGGTCCGGAATTACCATTGACGTTGGGTATTGCGGATGCGTTTAAACAGCGTGGACTGGCTGTTTTCGGGCCCAGCAAAGAAGCAGCCGTGCTGGAAGGCAGTAAGGCTTTTACGAAGAATTTCTTGTCAAAATATAATATTCCTACATCCGATTATCAAACATTTGATAATTCGGAAGAGGCTGTACAATACATACATGACAATCAGCCGCCCTACGTACTCAAAGCCGATGGGCTGGCTGCCGGCAAAGGTGTTTTAATCTGTCAAAACCGAAGTGAGGCATTTCAGGGAATAGAAGACATTATGGAGGCAAAGAAATTTGGTGATGCCGGGAATCGGCTGGTGATTGAAGAGTACATGGAGGGAGAAGAAGCTTCCATCCTGGCCATTACAGATGGCGAACGATTTGTAACACTTCCGGCTGCTCAAGATCATAAAGCCGTGTTTGAAGGAGACAAAGGTCCGAATACAGGTGGTATGGGGGCTTATGCACCGGCACCTGTAGTGGATGATGCATTATTACACCGTATTGAAGAAGAAATTATTCGTCCGACAATTGAGGGGATGAAAACAGAAAACCGGCTATATCAGGGTGTGTTGTACGCCGGATTGATGATAACAAAAGCGGGTCCAAAAATTGTTGAATACAACTGCAGATTTGGCGATCCGGAAATTCAGGCCATTATTCCCCTTTTAAAAACCGATCTTGTCGATTTAATGATGGAAGTCGCCGAAGGTCGTTTAAAAACCAAAATGCCCAAAATTACTCCCAGATCCTGCATCTGCGTTGTCATGGCGTCCGGTGGGTATCCGGGATCTTATCAAAAGGGAAAGCAAATTTATGGTCTGGACGATGTCAACCAGGATGTTATGGTATTTCATGCGGCTACGAAAAAAGAAAATGACCAGATAATCACTTCAGGTGGACGCGTGTTGGGTGTTACTGCGACTGGAAAAACATTTTTACAGGCACGGGAAAGGGCTTATCGGGCCGTTGGGAAAATTGCTTTTGATGGTGCATATTATCGTAAAGATATCGGCCACCGGGCATTGAAACGGTGATTGGTTTTAGATGCATCTTGACTTCACATTGAAATTCATAAACAAACAGTGTTCGGCTTTTTGTGAATATTCCTGAATTCATTTTTTTATCATTGATCGCCTTGACAACAGTTTATACAATCTGTATATTGATCCTGTTTTGCGGAATAAAATAAGAGAAGAGGAGCAAGCAATGTATGACGAATTACTCAATGGGCTCAACTCATATCAATCACGGTTGGATGATTTACGGAGGCATCTTTGACATTGACGATAAGCAGGAAAAAATAGATCAACTGGAAAAAATAACGCAGGAGCCTGATTTTTGGAATGACAATGAAAAGGCGCAATCTGTATTAAAAGAAATAACCAAATTAAAGTCATGGACCGAAACCTGGATAAATGTGCAGGGCAAACTTGAAGATATAACTGTTTTTTTAGAACTTGCCAAAGAAGAAAATGATAAAAAAACATTTGATGAAGTGGCAGAAAGTTTGGACAGGATGGAAAAGGATATTGCCAATCTGGAATTTCGCCGTATGCTGGGCGGAGATGATGATACAAGAAATGCGATTTTAACAATCCATCCCGGTGCGGGGGGGACAGAATCACAGGATTGGGCAGAGATGCTCTTTCGTATGTATTTACGCTATTGCCAGCGACGCGGCTTTGAAACACACGTTATGGATCATCAGGACGGAGATGAAGCCGGTATCAAGAGTGTTTCATTGGAAGTTGTCGGTGATTCGGCATACGGATATTTAAAAGCAGAAGCCGGTGTGCATCGTCTGGTACGCATTTCTCCTTTTGATTCCAATAAACGGCGCCATACTTCATTTGCTTCGGTGTTTGTCTATCCTGAACTGGATGAAGATATTGATATCGAAATTAATCCCAGTGATTTACGTATTGATACGTACAGGGCTTCCGGAGCCGGAGGACAACATGTGAATAAAACAAGCTCGGCTGTACGCATCACACATATTCCCACCGGCATTGTTGTGCAATGTCAGAATGAACGATCACAGCATCAAAACAAGGCCAATGCGATGAAGATTCTCGCTGCGCGTCTGTATCAGAAAGAAAAGGAAGAAGAAAACAAGAAAAAAGAGGCGATTGAATCTCAGAAAAAAGACATTGCCTGGGGAAGTCAGATACGGTCGTATGTATTTCATCCATACAATATGGTAAAAGATCATCGCACCAATATCGAGACATCGAATATTCAACAGGTCATGGATGGTGATCTGGATACCTTTATTCGTGAATATTTATTGAAGTTCAGCGAATAAAATATTTGGTTTTCTGTGTTAATTATGCTACCTTTTTCAATTATCTGTTTTAATATACAAGCCGGGAGGCTATTGATTGGAACCTTTGGATGAATTAAGAAAACAGCGTCTTGATAAGCTGAATAAAATTTTAGAAATAAATCAGACGGCATACGCTTATACCTTCGCGCAAACTGATTTTGCACAAGATATTATTGAACAGTTTGATACCCGGGGAGAAGGATTTCATGTTGCGGTCAGTGGTCGTTTGATGTCTATTCGAAGGATGGGTAAAGCCAGTTTCGGTCATATAATGGACAAAACAGGCCGCATTCAAATTTATTTAAAACAGGATAAAACAGGCGAATCAGCATATACGCTTTTTAAATTGCTTGATATTGGTGATTTTATTGGTATTTGTGGGAATGTGTTCCGGACAAAAACCGGTGAAATAACCATTGTGTGCGAATCGATTGAACTCCTGGCAAAAACTTTGCGTCCTTTGCCTGTTGTGAAAGAAAAAATAGAGGATGATGAAAAAATCATTTACGACCAGTTCAGTGATAAGGAATTGCGATACAGGCAGCGCTATGTTGATTTAATTGTAAATCCAGATGTTAAAAACGTTTTCATTGCCAGATCCAGAATAATTTCGGTTATGCGCCGGTATCTTGAAAATCAGGGATTTATCGAAGTGGAGACACCGGTTTTACAGTCCATTTACGGCGGTGCATTTGCACGTCCCTTTATTACTCATCACAACGCGTTGGATGTGGATTTATACCTTCGCATTGCAGACGAGCTTTATCTTAAACGGTTGATTGTGGGTGGATTTGACGGGGTGTTTGAAATTGCGAAGGATTTTCGCAATGAAGGCATGGATCGGGACCATAATCCTGAATTCACAATGATGGAACTTTATGTGGCTTATCAGGATTATCAGTATATGATGGATCTGGTTGAAGACATGATTCGGAGCATTTGTCAGGAGGTTTTCAATAACACAAAAATTTCTTATCAGGGTCAAATATTGGATTTCGCAAAACCATGGACTCGTATTGGTTTTTTTGAAAGTATAAAAATGGAAACCGGAGAAGATTGTTACGGAAAAGATGAAAAGGAACTCCGAAAAATCATTGATAAATTGAAAATTGAAATAGATCCATCAGCCAGTAAAGCGAATATGCTCGACACCATATTCAGTGAATTTGTGGAACCGAAATTATTTCATCCCACGTTCATATGCGATTATCCTGTTGAATTATCTCCGCTTGCAAAGAAACATCGTAAAAAAGCCGGACTTGTTGAGCGATTTGAAGGGTATGCAGGAGGCAAGGAGCTGTGTAATGCATTTAGTGAATTAAATGATCCGATCGATCAACGTGAACGGTTCGAAAATCAGGCTGCCCTTCGGGCTGAAGGAGATGAAGAGGCCATGGTCATCGATGAAGACTACCTTCGCGCTTTGGAGTATGGCATGCCGCCCACGGCAGGATTGGGTATTGGTGTTGATCGGTTGGTTATGCTGCTTACCAATGCATCATCGATACGGGATGTTATTTTATTTCCCCACATGCGGCCTGAAAAATCGTGATCGGGGATCAGGTTATTACCTCAAATAATTAGATGTTTGAAACTTATCCAGTATGCATAAAATATATTGTGCGATTGAAAAGTAAATTTGGATCCGGAGTATTCTGTTTCGGTGCATAAATAGGAAGGTCTCAGACTTTCAATACAATTTGTTTCAAGGTGCAATTCCTAAACGATAAACGGGGGAGGAGATATGACGGGATCTTTAAAATGGAAAAGGCCAGACGTTTGTGCTGTTCAAACGAAAGGAAGATTTATATCGATTGACTTTCTTTTGTCTGCACCGCTACTACTACTTATATTTGTTCTGCCGGTACTGAGTCAGGAGTGGAATCAAATCGTACCACAGAATTCACCTGATGCACGATATGGACACGGCATGGTTCAACAGCCTGATGGCACGGTCATGCTGGTTGGAGGTAAAAATTCAGCGGGTGATTACTTTAATGATACATATACTTTTAAAAATGGCAGCTGGAATCAGATCGAACCGGAAAGCGATAAACCCGAACCCAGATACGGGCACAGCATCGTTCAATTATCCGACGGCCGGTTTGTACTTTTCGGAGGGGAGAATGACGAAGGAGACCTGCTCAACGATCTGGTCACTTTTACTGATAATAATTATATTCCTGAGATTCCCGCAAACAATCCCCCGCCAGCACGCCGGAATCATGCTTCTTTTACCCATGAGGACTATTTGTACATTGTCGGTGGCGTCGGTGCGACGGGCGTTATGAATGATTTATGGCGATACAATCTGCACACTCAAACCTGGGAACGATTACAGGATTGCTTGGGACCGCTGGAAGGCGCCGCCGTGGCCAAACACGGTGATAAAGCCTATGTTCTGAGTTATTGGGAAGTTGATTTTTACTACAACATCGCCGAGGACCAATGGACAACGATTCCGAGGACGGTTCCGCATCCATGCGCCAGAAAATTTGCTGCGGTCACACAGACCGATCAATGCGCTTACGTGATGTCGGGTTCGGGCAGTATACTCAATGATACGTGGAAATTCGATTTTACAACAGAATCGTGGATGCAGGAAATGGATATGCCCCTTGCTGTTACAAAATCAGCAGCGGCGATATATGGGAATCAGGTGATTGTCTTCGGCGGTTTGAAAGAAGACAGTTCGACCAGCGGGGAGACATTTTTGTATTCTCCGCCAGGCACGGGTATCGATAACGAAGAGGTATTTCCAATAACGTTCGATCTTTACCAGAATTATCCCAATCCCTTCAATCCGGTCACGACAATTTTCTATACATTGTCAGCAAATACCTCTGTTTCAGTGAATATTTACGACATGAACGGCAAATTGGTTAAATCCCCTGTGGATCATGAGTATCAACAGTCAGGACATTATTCTCTAAATATAAATGCTTCTGAATTATGCAGCGGTTTATATATTTACTGTTTACAGACACCATACGCAATGTCTGCAAAGAAAATGCTGATTGAAAAATAGTACAACACAAAGGAATGGATCGAAGATAAAGGAAGAGAAATAGCATATTTCTATCATAAAAATGAGACGATTACTATCATATGAGCTGTTTATTGCGCGTCGGTATTTGAAATCAAGGCGGAAAACCGGATTTATTAACACCATTACCTATATTTCGATTCTGGGTGTTACTATTGGTGTTGCGGCATTGATCATCGTTTTATCGGTGATGAACGGCTTTGAATCTGAAGTCAGGGATCGGATTCTTGGTTTTGACACGCATATCCGCTTGCGGACTTTTCATGACCGGGGTATTGAGGACTACCGGGCTGTGCAGGAAATAATTCGTGATATTCCTGAGATAACAGGAATGTCTCCCTACATACTGGATAAAGGAATGATTCGGCATAGTGACTATTCCGCGGGTGTGATCGTAAAGGCAGCAGATCCGTCGACACTGGGTGATGTTTCTGATCTGGATCAGAATATCATTTATGGCGAGTTAAATCTTAATCAAATCCGACTGAGCGATGGAAGAAAGCGCTATGGCATCGTACTGGGACGGTATCTTGCAGATCAAATTTTCGCGGATACCAATGATGTGGTTGTTATTATGAGCCCCAAGGGTGTCCGATCGATGTTTCAGGTGCCGGAAGTCATGCCGTTTGTGGTGACCGGATATTTTGAAACTGGTATGTTTGAATATGACAACAGTTACGCTTACATATCAATTGAAGCTGCACAAAAATTGTTTAAATTCGGTGAAAAGGTATCCGGTATCGAAATTCGATTAAGCGATGTATATCATGCCAATCAGGTAATCGAAAAAATTGATGAACGGTTGGGATTTCCATATTTTGCCTTATCCTGGTTTGATATGCGTAAAAATTTATTTTCATGGATGCAGCTTGAAAAAATTGCTATGTTCATTATCTTGTGTCTGATCATTTTAGTGGCAGCGTTTAATATCATCAGTACGCTGATTATGGTCGTCATGGAAAAAACCCGGGAAATCGGGATTTTAAAATCAATGGGGAGCACTTCAAGAAGCGTTATGAGAATATTTTTATTTGAAGGACTTGTGGTGGGAATATTTGGTACGATTTTGGGAGAATTAATCGGATTTGGTTTGTGCTGGGCTCAGCAGACTTATCATTTTATTTCACTGCCCGGAGATGTTTATTTTTTAAGCACACTCCCTGTCAGGATGCAACCGGTCGATTTCATCGCCATTGGTATTGCCGCTATCGGACTTTGTTTGCTCGCAGCCGTATATCCTGCACGAAGAGCCGCGAGTTTGGACCCTGTAAAAGCCATTCGCTATGAATAGGAGATATTGAAACTGTCCAAGTCACGTCACATTTTACTCAGTGCAAAACAGATTCATAAAGAGTATCAGGTAAATCGAGCACAGATTCTCCGTGTATTGAAGAATATTGAAATCTCAGTTCATGAAGGAGAAATTCTTGCCATCGTAGGCCATTCCGGAGCCGGAAAAAGCACATTGCTTCACATTCTGGGCACACTGGATCGACCAACTCAGGGACACGTTTTTTTATATAAAACCGATATATTTAAAATGACAGATATTCAACTTGCTCATTTCAGAAATCAACATATCGGATTTGTATTTCAGTTTCACCATTTGCTTCCTGAATTTACTGCGATTGAAAATGTGGCTATGCCCGGATTGATCCTCAGGAAAAGTGAAGATGAAGCAATGGCCCGGGCGAACCTTTTGTTGCAACAGGTTGGTCTGGATAAGCGGTTATATCATCGTCCGCGTGAACTTTCCGGTGGTGAACAACAACGTGTCGCATTTGCACGCGCTTTAATGAACGATCCGAAAATCATTTTAGCAGACGAACCTTCGGGTAATTTGGATCTAAAAAACAGTGAAGCGCTTCATCAACTCATGTGGGAACTGGTTCGTCGTACCGGGAAAACATTTGTTGTTGTTACCCACAACCATGAATTGGCTGATAAGGCAGATCGTGTTATTGAACTGATGGATGGTCAAATTAAGTCCAAAATGTAATTTTTGATTTCATTTTGTGGTTGATATTGGTTCAGTAATTGAGTAGATTATTCTTGGTGAGTGAAAAATTAAGAGACTGAAACGTTATTTTTGATCTTGTCGTTTAATATTATTGAATGGCTTGAAATTTGCTAAAGATATCAATAAATACTGACTGATAAGGAATTGTAGATGATACGAAATAATTTTTCCCAGCGCGTTCAAGTGGTTATCCAACTTTCCAGAGAAGAAGCGATTCGGCTGGGACATGATTATATTGGTACTGAGCATCTTCTTTTGGGTTTGATTCGTGAAGGTGGAGGAATCGGTGTTGAAATTTTACAGAATATCAATCTTGATCTCGATGAAATAAAAAAGGCAGTGGAAGATGCGGTTCGGTCAACTGGTGGTACGATTACAGATGGCACGATACCATTTACCAAACGGGCAGAACGTGTCCTGCGCGTGGCAGCCGCTGAAGCGGAAAGATTTAAATCAAACACCATAGGGACAGAACATCTTTTGCTGGCCTTATTACGGGATTCGGAAGGTGTTGCTGCTCAGGTCCTGCAAAGTTTTGATATCATGTATGAGAATGTTCGTGATGAGCTTGAAAATATTATGAAGGGAACAAGTGTATCCCGGGCAGCGCCCAAAGCCAAATCACAAACTCCGGCGCTGGATCACTTTGGCCGGGATTTAACCGAATTGTCTCAGAAAAATGAACTTGATCCTGTGATTGGCAGAGATGATGAAATTCAGCGTGTTGCACAAATACTTTCAAGAAGAAAGAAGAATAATCCCGTTCTGATAGGAGAACCCGGTGTAGGCAAGACAGCCATTGCAGAAGGGCTTGCCATGCGAATTAACGAAAAGAAAGTATCCCGAGTATTGCATAATAAACGTGTCGTCACTCTGGATTTAGGTTCAATTGTTGCCGGTACAAAATATCGGGGACAGTTTGAAGAACGCATGAAAGCCATCATGAATGAACTGGTCAAGTCAAAGAATGTGATATTGTTCATTGACGAATTGCATACCATTGTGGGTGCAGGCGGTGCTTCAGGTTCTCTGGATGCTTCAAATATGTTCAAACCGGCTCTTGCAAGAGGTGAACTGCAGTGCATCGGAGCAACAACGCTGGATGAATATCGTCAATATATAGAGAAAGACGGTGCGCTTGAAAGACGTTTTCAGAAAGTTATGGTCGAACCACCCTCTGTTGAAGATACATTGGCAATTTTAAAGGGATTACAGGGACGTTACGAAAAACATCACCGTGTTCAATATACAGATAACGCGATTGATGCTGCTGTCTATTATTCAGATAGGTATATCTCGGATAAATTTTTACCGGATAAGGCCATTGATGTTATGGACGAAGCAGGTGCCAAAGTGCATTTGGCAAACATATCCGTCCCGCGTGAAATAACCATGCTCGAAGAAAGATTGAAGGTTATACGTTCAGAAAAGGAAAATGTCATTCATAACCAGGAATTTGAGAAAGCTGCAGTTCTGCGGGATCGGGAAAAACGATTGATTGTTGAACTTGATGAAGCGAAAAACCGATGGGAAGCGGAAGAAGGGGAAGTTTTGGCAGAAGTGAAAGACGAGGATGTATTTGAAGTGATTTCTATGATGACGGGTATCCCTGTTTCACGCGTTGCACAGTCTGAGTCTGAAAAATTATTAAATATGGCAAATGCTTTAAAGGAAAAAGTCGTCGGACAGGATGAGGTGGTCAATCTGCTGAGCCGGGCGATTCAGCGTACAAGAGCCGGTTTGAAAGATCCCAATCGTCCTATCGGATCATTTATATTTCTGGGGCCGACAGGTGTTGGCAAGACATATCTGGCCCGTGTGCTGGCGACCTATCTGTTTGATGATGAAAGTGCTTTAATCCGTGTGGATATGTCCGAATTTATGGAAAAATTTTCTGTATCACGAATGACTGGCGCACCTCCAGGGTATGTAGGGTATGAAGAGGGCGGACAATTGACAGAAAAAGTGCGGCGCCATCCATACTCTGTCGTTTTGCTTGATGAAATTGAGAAAGCACATCCGGATGTATTTAATCTGCTTTTGCAGATATTGGATGAGGGGAGACTTACTGATGGCTTGGGACGCAAGGTTGATTTTAAAAATACGATTTTGATCATGACTTCAAATTTGGGAACGCGATCGGTTCAAAAAGGAGGATTGGGATTCAGCAGGAAAGAGGGCGAGATTGATTATGAATCGATGCGGTCATCGATGATAGAGGAAACAAAAAAATTGTTCAGTCCAGAATTTATCAATCGGATTGATGAAGTCGCTGTTTTCCGCTCATTGAATAGAGATCATATCATTGATATTATTGATATTTTAATGGATGAATCATTGGTCGGTATCAAGGATCGGAATATCTCTGTGTCACTGACACAAGAGGCAAAAGAATTTTTAGCAGATCTTGGGTATGATCCAGTGTATGGCGCCCGCCAGATACGACGGACCATAAGAAAATATTTGGAAGATCCTCTTGCGGAAGAAATTTTGCGGGACAAATATCCGGAAGGCAGTAAAATTGAAGTCAAGGTCGAAGATGACAAACTTAAATTCATGTTAATGAAATCTGAAAAAAAGCCTTCTAAAAAGCAAGCAGAAGAAACACCAAAAGAAGTTAATTCGGAAGATACAAATTAATGGGACCATGTTTATCTTCCTGTACTTTGTCAACCATTAAATAAATTTCATTTTTTATTTGACTTGATTGTATCATCCTGGTGTGCGTGGTATTATTAATTTTACCGCGCTTTTCCGTATTTCAATCATGCTGGTCAGCTTGATAAATACATCATTCAAATGAACGATGCTCTGATTTTATTACATCGATCTGAATTAATGATATTTACTTTCAGTCCGGCACATCCATCAATTTTGGAGTTGTATGTAATGAATATGCGTGAATTGGGATTTAGGTTGATTGTTGCAGGAGTCGGTATTCCTGCGATTCTTGTGTGTACTTTGTTGGGAAAGATATGGATGGTGATTGTTGTGCTCATTATAGAGACTGTGGCATTGTCGGAATTTTATCAGCTATACAAAAACAAGGGATTTTCTCCAAATATTATTCTTGGTATCGGCTCTGTGATTCTGATGACTTTATCGGTGTATTTATTCCAGCTAAAATATATTTATCCCGTTATTTTCATTGCTTTAACTTCTTGTATGATTTGTGAAATGTTTCGGAATAAATCTCATCCAATTATCAATATTGCGATTACCATTTTTGGGTGGCTCTATCTCTCCTTTTTTTCATCGCTTATACTGATTCGACAATTTCCGAAAACAGCGGGATTTTCACACATTACCGGCGGTTGGCTGGTGATGCAGATATTTTTTACCATCTGGCTGTGCGACACGGCCGCGTATTTTTGGGGCTCCAAATTTGGACGTCATCCTCTCTTCAAGAAAATCAGTCCGAAAAAAACCTGGGAGGGGGCGATCGCCGGATTTGTCGTCAGTGTTCCTTCGGCCATTTTTATCCGATTTCTGTTTGTGCCGCATACATCCCTGCTGCATTCGATCATATTGGGCGCGATTGTCGGTTCATTCGGTCAAATCGGCGATCTGATCGAATCATTCATAAAACGGGACGCGGGAGTCAAGGATTCATCCGGTCTGCTTCCCGGCCATGGCGGCTTTCTGGACCGGTTCGACAGTCCGCTTATTGTCACACCGCTTGTGTATCTTTCAATGAGATTGTTCGGAATCGGATAAAAAAATTTTTCATTTCAGAGGATAAAGATGTTCGATAAAAACATAAAACTGCGGGGTCAGAAATTATCTCTGACTGAAAAAAAGCAAATCAGAAAATCATTGTTGGATCTTCATAACTTGGAAATCATGGCCGTCAATGTATATCGTTTTCATATCTCCAATCGTTTTCCCGAATTAAAAGTCAGCTTGATAGCCGCCATGAAAAATGAGATAGGCCATGTTCAGGATTATCTTGTCAAACTCTATGAATATGAATTTAAACCTGCCTGGTATCGCTGGGCATTTTGGATAGTTGGCGCTGTTATTGGTACCGGATCAAAAATTTTAGGTAAAAGAATGATATTAAAAGCTGGAATCTGGACCGAATCGAAAGCCATTGCTCATTATCAGGAATTACTCGAATCGGCTCCCTGGGATGATTCGACCTATCAAATGATTGATAAAGACCGGCAGGATGAGATCGTACATTTGAATTTATGGAGTGAATTATTAAAAAAGATAGAAGAATAGACGGCATCTTATTGTTTTTCATAAACCTGGCAGGTTTATCCAACCTGCCAGGTTTTATCCATTATAATTTCAATTTTTTCAAATCTTCCTTCATTCGCTGGATATCCATAATCCAGTCTTCAATCTCCTGTTCATGCTCGAGTTCATCATTCAGGATCTGGGTTGCCATCTGATGTGTTGCATGATCCTTTCCCTGCGTAAACTCTGCAATACCCTGATATCGTTCAATCGCACATCGTTCACCATTTAAATTTTGATCCAGTATCGCTTCAACATAGGGATCTGTGGGCGCATCATATCCGCATGAGCCCAGTTTTATCCAATCCTGCGGTGTCAGCACAGGCGTTCCGCCCAATTGAATAATCCGATTCACTACCATGACGGCATGATTGAGTTCTTCATTCGCATGCACGAGCAGCTCCGGTTCAATTTCGCTGCGCATCGGGCCTTCCATGACCCGAGCGCCGATCCAGTACTGATAGTAAGCCAGCCACTCTTCAGAAAGTGCGGCATTCAACATTTTAATTAATTCCTGAACATCCACGCCCAGGATTTCAATGCCTCGTTTTCCCATTTTATCCTCCTATTTGAATGCATTTAGTAAACGTTTCAATATAATACACTGAATGATAAAGTCAATAAAAAAAGCCATCCAATAAGGATGGCTTTTTCATGAATAAATCATTCGTTATTTTTCTAAGGGTGAAGGCGGAGGGGGTGGAGGAAAAGGTGGATGAGAATCAGAATCTTTTTCTTTCCATCTGTGCCATCTTTTCAAATCCTTATCCGGTTGTTTTTTCTTTATAAATGGTCTCATTTTTTTAAGTTTTTCCTTTTGCTCTTCAGTGAGAATAGAATCCAGATCTGTTTTTAATGAATCCATATGCATAGGGAATTCCTTATGAAACTGCATCATTTTTTGATGATGCTTTTCTAATATGGCTCTGATTTCTTTTCTCTGTTCATCCGTGGGATCGATTATCCTCTCAAATCGTTCAATAAAACCTTCAGGGGTGCGCATATGCCTGTTAAATTTTTTAATGTGCTGGCGTATGAGAAATCCCTGAAGCACCGCTCCGCTTATGACACCCAGTACAAAGGTCAGGATCAGCAAAACAACTGTTTTAGTCATCGTTTTCATGATTTACTCCTGAAAAAATGTCCATGCAGGATCCAGAGCCTGCTCCAATGATGCTTCCTCCTGGGGAAACAATGAAGATAAAAATGATTGATTGCGGTGAATGGCGTTATACGACATAAAACCAATGATAAGCAGGGCGACAGGAATTACCAGCGTACGAAACGCTGTTTTCAGTGATTCGAAAAAGAGATCAATACTGTTACTGGTTTTAACCGATTGGATTCTCGCTATCACACGATCGGCAAAAAACGGTTGAAAACGAGTATAGAGTACATGGCGCAATGCATGACGGATTTTTAAAAGACGATCTTTTTCAAATCGCAATTCTGCCGATTGTTTAAGGGCAGTTTCCAATTTAATTTGCTCATCGTCTGATAAGTCGGTATCAAATGATTTGAGCAACAGATTGTACATCTTGTCTGACATCATTTTCTCCCAATAAGGGGTCTAAAAGCGTTCTTAGCTTTTTTTGTCCACGGGCCAGTCTGGATAAAACCGTTCCCTGGGGAATACCCAGAATTTCAGAAATCTCTTTGATAGAATGTTCTTTTAAAAAGCGCAGTACAATGACAGATCGAAATTCGGGACTCAATTGCTGAATGGCCTGGTGTATGATTTCCTTCTGATCATCATATTCATTTGCATTTGAGGCGACAATTTCTTTTTCTCCAAAAACCGGATGAAGAAATCGTTCTCTCTGTCGTTTTCGGCGCTTTAGAATATTTAATGATAAATTTATGGCAATTCGTGTTAAATAAGTACTCACGGAAGATTTTCCTTTAAATTGACGCATGCTTTCATAAAATCGAATAAACGTTTGCTGTCCCGCATCTTCCGCATCCTGACCCGGACCAAGCATGCCAATAATCGTGGCAGCAATCCTTGATTCATATTTTTTAACAATCATTTTAAAAGCGGCGTCATCTCCATCAATGGATGCCTGAATCAGTTGGGCATCAGTCAACATTTATACTCCATGTGTTTGGTTATTAGACAACAAATATGCACATTATATTCCTTAATTATTTCAATTTGTATCAATGAAAATCAATGTATGATCAAGGGATTCCTGGGGATCCATCGTGTTTTTCTTGAAGGTGGAAGCTGTATTTCCAATTCCGGTAATGGTATGAGACCCTCTTTTCGTGTAATGTCATAATTCAAACGTGCATGATGGGGAAAATTGTAATCCAAATAGCATCGAACAAGTTCTATTCTTATTTCCAGACTGTCCGGTCTGGATTTCATCATGCGTCTTAAGTAATTAAGAGATTTATGCTGGTTGCCCATATGACGGTTTATTTGATAAAGCCTCTGATTTGCATCAAAATGATATGGATTTAATTGAATGGTTTTAATAGAATAATTCACCAAATGAATATAATTGCCCATTTTTCCGGCAATGCTGGCAATTCGATCTGTATAGAGTGATGCTTTCCATGAATGATGATCCAGTTCATACGCATAAATAAAAGAACGTAAAGCCATATTTTGCCACGGAAGTTTT
Organism: bacterium; assembly: GCA_016932575.1. Lineage (GTDB taxonomy): Bacteria > Zhuqueibacterota > QNDG01 > QNDG01 > JAFGCO01 > JAFGCO01. Next base: position 96,606 of record JAFGCO010000002.1, on the reverse strand, counting down.
ATTTTATTATTAATCGGCTTTTTTGATTTTGTAAGACAAAGCTCTCCCAATGTTCCCCACATTCTTGCAAGATGGTTTTTTGAAACCGGATTGAGTGTTTCCATGGAAAAATGCTGGGGCGTAAGATGCTTCATGCATTGATCATACCATTGAATTACGGTTGATTCCTGAATCGAATCCCATTCGGTTCCGTTATAATGAAGCAAAGAGGGATATGTTCCATCATCGGATGAAAAGGTATTACGTGTGATTTTATCAAAAACTGTATAAGTGGTATCGTTCGAAAGATTGTACTTCGGTAAAAATACGATGAGAAAGACCAATGGGACTACAAGGCATATCCAGGTGAGAGAATGGGGAAGTCGATGCATGATAAAACGAAGTGATGATGTATAGATTGGAATCATGAGAAATAAAACCGCTATAAAAAGCAAATTGTGATTTTCAGGAAGATAAGCTGTTGTGCCAAGTGAAAACCTCAATGCTAACATATATAACAGTGCAATGGCTGTGACAAAACCGGGAGTCGAAACAGAAAATTCCCGTTTTTTATATCGAATGAAAAGAAAAACAATGACCAGAATCAATCCCGGAATGCCAATATTTTCACGAATGAGCCTTGATAGCTGTTGTATTCCGGAATGTATAATCAGTGGACTCGAGCATAAAGATGTTTCAGAGACCGACCATGAAAAACTTGAGAGTCCGGAATATCCCAGATCTGATACTGTCACTAAAAAGGCTCCGACGAATCCAATTAATAAATAAAAAATAATCGATATGATTAATTTTAAATCAATATTGAATGAGGAGGAGTATCTTAATTTTTTCAATAATCCAAGGGTAATCGGCATAGTTATCATAACAGCAATCGGGGGATATAGCCCTATGCATACGCCAAATATAACGGATCCGAAATATGCATTCCACCGGGAGTGGTCTAAAAGAAAGAATCGGTTCCATAATACAAGAGACCAAATGATCAGGCAGGCACCGAATAGCAGAAAATGGCCCTGATTGGCAATTAGCCAGAAAAAGGGACTTATTGTAAAAAAAAGTGCGATGACAACTGGAATAATCAGATCTCTCGGATATTGAACATCATTCCTGGAATTCTGTATCGATAATGTGGTTGCTCCTGCACAAGTGAGTGCAGCAATACATGACATGATGATTTGATAAAAATACATGGGATGATCCGGTATGATGATTTTTGAGAGCAGATAAACTTTTTCAAATAGTATTTCAGTCAGGTGCCAATTCAATATACCGGGATTATGGATTGAATTGATATGGGTCCAGTAAAGACCTGAAGTATTTGTAAATTCGTAGAGTATCAAGGCAAAGATACCCATCAGAAAAGGCAGGGATCGCGATATCAAATCATATATATTTTCTTTTGAAACAGGTTTAAGCATCGAACGCTCCAAATTTATATGTTTTTTCAATATACAATAACTATAATTCAATTTCACTTAAAAAATAATGAGAGCATATGATAGACTTCGATTCATTCCAATCATTCATTCATTTACAGAATATTCATACCAAAAAGCATAATAATACTTGACATTTAAATGCTGTTCCATTATATTAAACGAACGTTTGAATAATTGGAGGTTTTTATGAAACGGAATTGTATGCTGTTTCTTCTTTTGTCATTCGTTATCAACGCACAGGGGCTGTTTGATTCGGCTGTTGAGAGTCGGGCAGATTCTGTCACTGCATCTAAATATGAACTGAATGGATTTGTTCGCGGTGTGTATTTTGGCGGTTTTCAAATTAACAATGATGATTATGAAAGCAAAGCAGGATACGGGGAATTGGGATTGAAGTTGCGTGCGCGGAAAGGGGAATGGGGAAATGGTTTTGCAGAGATTCGAATGCGGAAGGGTTATGAATTTAACAAACCAATTCAGGAAATCATTTTGAGAGAAGCATACATCAATCTTTATCCGGGGCCATTTGATATACGCGTCGGAGAACAGATTGTTGTCTGGGGACGTGCAGATGGATATAATCCGACCAATAATTTAACTCCCCAAAACATGTTGATCCGCTCTGCGGATGACGATGACCGTCGTTTAAGTAATTTTCTCATCCGTTCTTTTTTTAACATAACTCCGTTTCGTATTGAATTAATCTGGGTGCCGCAATATGCAGCTTCGGTGCTTCCGATCCATCTATTTGAGCTGCCCGATCAGGTTCAATTGTCTGATGCAATGACGCTTAAACCCGAATTTGATAACAGCACATTTGCTTCGAAAATAGATATCGATTTTTCATCCTTTGGTTCATCCGTTTCATATATGCGCGGATTCATGCCATTGCCGGGTATTGATGCAAAGGCTGTACTGGATGCAGAAGGGAATTATCTGATCACTGTTATGCCGCTTCCCTATCAAATGCAAGTTTTTGGAATGGATTTCTCAACTGTTTTAAGCGGTTTCGGATTGAGGAGTGAGCTGGCCTATCGTGATCCTGTAAAAGATTATTCCAAAAATATGCATGTCCCAAATCCCGATTTGCAGTATGTCATTGGTGGAGATCATGCATGGGGGAATTTCAGTCTCATTTTGCAGTATATCGGACGGTATGTTCTGGATTTCGAGGATTATGTCCGTGGAAGAGTTACAGATGAAATTTACCTGAAAAACCGAATGATTTCCATGCAGCAGCATGAATTCAGTCATGGTTTTTCATTCCGGCCTGCATACACATTCTTTCATGAGACATTAACCGTTGAAGCGTTAGGGCTGGTGAATTATACAACCAAAGAAGCATACATTCGTCCGAAGATAACCTATCAATTGGCTGATGAATTGATCCTTGTGGCAGGGGGAGATATCTATATCGGAGACGATAATACATTGTTTGGATCAATAGATCGTGCCCTCAATTCAGGATTTATTGAATTCAAGGCATCCTTTTAGGGAGTTTTTATGGCTGAGGTTGAAAAGCAGAATGCGCGGCAGCGAATTCTGGACGTTTCTATCGCCCTGTTTTCAAAAAAGGGATACACAGGTGTGGGTGTTCGTGAGATCGCAAATGAAGCCAATGTGAATTTGGCAATGATTTCTTACTATTTTAATGGCAAGGTGGGTATTTTAAAAGAAATATTTGAGTATTTTTTTGATCGATATCTGCCGATTTTTGATGATATTAATAATGCCGCACTGACTCCAGAAACATGTTTTCGGCAATTGGTTCAAAAATTGATACAATTCATTCGTGACAACACAGAATTGTTTCTGATGGTGTATAATGAACTACCTCTGGATGTCCCTGAAGTTTCAGAGATTAAGGCAAAACGGATTGGTGAACTGATACAAAAAATGAGTGGAATGATGATTCGATTTGGGATCGATCCGGAAGATCGCCAGTTGTTTTCAATTGTCGGGCCATCATTGATCAGTGCAATTCTGACTCAATTCAGGCTGCGTCCTGTGATACAGCATCTTTTTCAGATTGAGCCAGATGAATCCTATTATCAGCGATACACAGAAACCATATGTTCCTTGTTTTTAGAAGGTGTTTCAGGTATCAAGTCGATAGCGATTTAGTTAATTAACACAGGATTGATTGAAAAAGGAGATCAATTTGAAAAATTTGTCTGATAAGATTATTCTTTACCGATGGCCGATTATTGTTGGATTTGTACTTATCACTATTGTGCTTAGCATCCAAATTCCCAGAACAGAAATTGATACCGATATGAAAAGTCAGCTTCCTGCGAATATGACATCCCGGCTGAATACAGATAAAATCGATGAATTGTTTGGTGGAACGGAAATGCTGATGGTATTGGTGCAGACCGATGATATACTGAATCCGGGGACTTTGAGGAAGGTCCGCAAGATCGCAAAAAAAGTCAATCGCGTCGAGGGTGTGGATAAAGTAATGTCGCTCTTTGATTTAAAATCAATTAAAGGTGAAAGTGGCGCCATGATTGTGGACCCGGCTGTGAAAAGGATTCCGAAAAATAATAAAGAAAAAGAATTATTACGGCAAGAAATCCGTCTCAATGACATTGTTTATGGTAATGTCGTCTCAAAAGATTTTACGGTTACTTCGGTTATTGCCATGCTGAAGGATGATGTCAGTGATCAGGAAGTTGTCCCCGCTGTTCAGTCGATTATCGATGAAATCGAAGGTCCTGAAAACATACTCATTGGCGGTCTTCCTTACAGCCGTGTACAAATGGGAGTGAAGATTAAACAGGATTTAAAACGACTCATGCCTGCGGCAATTCTGATTATGCTTGTTTTTCTTTACGTATGTTTTCGCAGAATCAGGGGGGTCATTCTGCCGTTTCTGGTTGTGATTATGTCAATTCTTTTTGCCATGGGATTTATTCCGGTTTTCGGATGGAAAATCCATATCATTACCATTATTTTGCCTATTTTTCTGGTTGCGGTTGCCAATGATTACGGTATTCATCTTATCGCAAAATACCAGGAATATAATCTTCCGCAGAATAAATATTCAAGAAAAAATATCGCAAAGCTTTTGTTTCAGAGTCTCAGCCGTCCGGTTCTTTTAACCGGTCTGACTACTATGGCAGGCATACTCTGCCTCGGTAGTCATATTCTTGTGCCTGCAAAACAACTGGGCGTGCTTGCAGCCATGGGAATTGTTTTTGCACTGGCAGCCAGCCTGTTTTTTATTCCTGCTGTACTCTCCATGATGCCCCGGTCACGGCCCGTATTCATTACCATGGACGAGGGTCACAAAAATAAACCCTTACTGGAACGTCTTCTCTGGTTTTTTGGGGATGTGGTTTCAAAACATCCAAAAAGTATTTTAATTTTTGCCATGATTCTTGCCGTTGTTGCAGGAATGGGCATTTTTCGAGTGGTTGTGGATACGAATCCCTCCAGTTACTATGAAAAGGATGATCCTGTTGTGGTCTCTACGAATTTAATCGATACACATCTGGGTGGCTCACAAAATATTTCAATTGTGTATGAAGGAGATATTAAGGATCCAGTCCTTTTACATAAAATCGATCGTATGGAGAAACGATTGGAATCCATGAATGAGGTGGGCAACACAGTTTCTGTTGCCCGGGTAGTTCGGCAGATGAGTCGGGCATTGCATGATTCCAATGAAGCGAATTTTGATAAAATTCCAGACAATCGGAATGCGGTTGCCCAGTATTTTGAACTTTATTCAATGAGCGGAGACCCGGGAGACTTTGAAAAGATGGTTGATTTTCCGTATAAACATGCGGTGGTTACTGCCCGCATTAATAAAACAAGCACGATTGTTCTTAATCAGGTGGTCGATCGCATGCAGGAGATTCTCAAGGGAGACAGGGATGTATTGCTGATAGGCGGTTTCGGGGTTGTGCTTTCGGATTTGGCTCATGCTGTTGTGAATGGGCAGATTGTTTCACTTTTTCTTGCGATGATGCTGGTGTCAGTTTTGTTAATGCTTTTATTTCGTTCTGTGACTGCCGGTTTTGTTTCCGTAATTCCTCTTGCACTATCAATGCTTCTTTTATTTGGGCTTATGGGTCTTTTCCAAATTGAATTAAACATCGCTACTGCGTTACTTAGTTCGATTATGATTGGTGTTGGGATCGACTATACCATTCATTTTCTCTGGCGCTATCGAGAAGAATACCGATCTGGTCTTGCATATGCTGAAGCGGTGCATAAGACCCTTTTAACCACTGGTCGAGGTATTATTTTTAATGCATTTTCTGTGATTGTCGGTTTTTCTGTATTATTGATTTCATCATTTTTGCCTGTACGTTTCTTTGGATTCCTGGTCGTTGTTTCTATTCTTGCATGTTTAATCGGTGCACTTGTATTGATTCCAGCGTTATGTCTTGTAATAAAACCGAAGTTTCTTGAACCGACAGTGAAATGAGGATAAATCTGCTTAAATATGAAAGGAGTTTTTAATGAAAGCTGTTATTCATCTTACGTTTTTGTTATTCCCGTTCTATTTATTTTCTCAAAATCTTACTGCTTTGCAAATTGCAGACCGGGCACAGGATGCTGTTCGGGTGAAGGGACTCGAAGCCGTGGCGACCATGAAAATTTATGATGACAAAGGCAATGTCCGTGTACGAAAAATCGCTCAAATCTCCAAACTGAGCGATAATGGAAATACAGAAAAACGATTAATCCGGTTTCTTGAGCCTGCAGATGTGAAAGGTACGGGTCTGATGACATTTGACTATAAAGAAGGGGATGATGATATCTGGCTTTATATGCCGGCCCTTAGAAAAACCCGCCGCATCGTCAGCAGTGACAAAGCAAAAAACTTTATGGGATCTGAATTTTCATATGCAGACATGACGCCACCCACGCTAGACGATTTCAAGTTTAAATTGTTGGATGATGAAGAGGTGAACGGAGTCTTCTGTTATCAAATTGAGTGGATTCCGAATGATGAGGAAATCGCAGATGAAAACGGTTTTTCAAAACGGATCACATTCATCGGCAAATCGGATTTTGTGATACGCAAGGCGGTTTATTATGACATTGACGATGAATTGCAGAAAGAACTGTTTATTCACGAAATAAAAGAGCTTGATACGCAACTTCACCGATTTCGTGCCGTACACCTTGAAATGAAGAACCTTCAAAATGGTCGGAGATCAGAGCTTATTAATGAGAAAATACTGTTCAATCCAGATATTAAGGATGACTATTTTACAATACGGTATCTGGAGAGAGAATAAACAATCCCTTTCTTTTAAGAAAAGTTCAGGAAGTCATTGAACAGCGTTATGTAAAATCACGAAAAGGAGGAAAAATGGGAAAGAGGATGCTGGTAATCATGCCGATGTTGTTAGCAACCATAGGGATGTATGCACAGGATGCGGATACGACACAAACCGGGGAAATGGTTCAGTTAAAAACTATTGTACCGTATTCATATGCCGCTATTGAAATGAGGGGCAGCTATGAACAACATGAACAGGCATTTGGTGCACTTTATCAGGCAGCTGGTGTTCAGGGAATCATGCTTTCGGATTATCCATCCGGAATTTATTATAATGGTCCTGCCAATGCCCAGGAAGATTCTCTTAGATGGGAAATCGGTGTCGCAGTTACCGATGTGGACAGTGTCGCTGCTCCATTGATACTGAAAAAATATCCGTATACATCGCTTGCTTCGCTTATCTATGAAGGGGCTTATGATGAAGGCTTGCAGTCGGCCATCGGACAAATTTTCAGCTGGATTTCGAAAAATGGTTACAGGGAAGCAGGGCCCCTTCAGGAGATATATCTGTCCATGCCGACACGAAATGAATCCGGCAATTGGATCGGACAAATTGAAATTTTGGTGCCTGTTCAGAACGCTGAATAACAGAAATCAGACCTTTAATCCGTAGAGGAGATGGTTATTATTCCTTTTACGGATTATTTTTTATAAATAAATAGCAGGTCATTTTTACATTGACATTGAAATCATTTATTGATATCCAAAAAAAATACATATTTTAAACAGTAAGGGCATGATATTTGAATAAATCAATTTGTGTGTAAATTGATTTCCATATTGCAGGGAATATAGGATATCATCATGTCAAAACATCCCTCGTTGAATTTAATATGGTCTATTCTTTTCCTTTTGAATGTCTACTCAAAAAATTTCAAAATGTCTTTTGAGAGAATATCCATTGAAAAGGGGCTTTCGCAAAGCACCATAACAAGCATTTGTCAGGACAGCCGTGGTTTTATTTGGTTTGGAACTTATGACGGATTAAATCGATATGACGGCATCCATTTCAAAGTTTTCAAACACGATCCGTCAAATCCCTATTCAATCAGTCAGAACAGTATTTCCACGATTTATGAGGACAGATATGAAAATTTGTGGATTGGTACATTTGAAGGCGGGCTTAATTTATATGACAGGCATATGGAACGATTTTATAAATTTACGGCAGATCCTTCAGATGTTACCAGTATCAGCAATAATGTGATACGTTGTATTTATGAGGATCGGTCCGATAATTTATGGATCGCCTCCTGGGAGGGCGGACTGGATCGATTCGACAGAGAAAATCAATGTTTTATCCATCACCAGCATGATCCGAATCAGCAGAATTCTCTGATCGACAACAGAATTTCATCTTTATCCGAAGATTCTTCAGGCAATCTGTGGATTGGTACGGCTGGTGGCGTCAGTAAATTTGATCCAGAAAATAATCAATATGATCATTATCAACATGATTCCGGAAATCCAAAGAGTTTGAGCAACAATGATGTTTCAGTGATATATGTGGATCCAAAGGATAATGTCTGGGCAGGCACATGGGGGGGTGGTTTAAATCTGTATAATCGTAAGACGAATACATTTATAAGATTTAGTCACAATCCTTCAAATCCGCAGAGTATTAATCATCAAATTATTCGATCACTTTTCGCAGATGAATCAGGAAAACTATATATTGGAACATGGGGAGGTGGACTTGATATTTTAGATGTGCAGACGAAAATATTTTTTCATTATGTATATAATCCGACCAATCCTACAAGTATCAGCGGCAATTTCATTTATTCAATCTATCGAGACAAAACCAATATTCTATGGATCGGAACAGATTATGAAGGCATCAATAAATATGATCCGCAAAAACAGAAGTTCAGTCATTATAAAAATGAAACAGAGCATCGCAACAGTTTGAACAATAACAGAGTATTTTCAATCATTCAGGATAAAAGGGGAATCATTTGGCTGGGAACAGGGGGGGGAGGATTGAATCGTTTTAATTTGAAAAATGAAACATTCGTCCATTATATATATCAGGCCAATAATCCAAACAGTCTTAGTAACAACAGTGTTAAATCACTTTGCGAAGATCCGTTGGGACAACTTTGGATTGGTACAGAGATTGGATTAAATCGTTTCATTCCGGAAACAGGCCGATTTTACAGATATATGCCAGAATCCGCGGATCCATACAGCATCAGTTATCACAATGCCTGGCGATTATTTGTCGACAGATCCGGTCTTTTGTGGATCGGAACCTATTCGGGCGGTCTGAATAAATATGACAGAGAAAATGATCGTTTTATTCATTATCGTCATAATCCCGCGAATCCCAACAGTTTGAGTAATGATTACATCTGGTCAATTTGTGAAGATCAAAATGGCTTTTTATGGATTGGAACAGATGAAGGAGTTAATCGATTTGACAGGGAGAATGAAATATTTACTCATTTTAAACATGATCCCGAAGATCCCAATAGTATAATCGGCAACCGGGTACTGTCAATTCATGAAGATATGAAGGGGAATCTCTGGTTTGGAACGACCGTGGGTTTGAACCGGCTGGATTTACAGAATAACTCAGTTGTCTGCTATCAGGAAAAGCATGGTTTACCAAGCAATGCGATTCAGGGAATATTAGAAGATGAACATGGCAATTTGTGGATTTCAACTTTAAATGGAATTTCAAAGTTTGATCCGAATACGGAAACATTCCAGAATTTTAATAAAAGTCATGGACTTCAGAGTGATGAATATTGTGTGAATTCGTGTTTTAAAACCGATGACGGACGGATGTTGTTTGGCGGCGTGAACGGTTTTAACATTTTTCATCCTGACAGCATTTATAAAAACCAGTTTATTCCGCCTGTTGTCATGACAGACTTCAAGTTGTTTAATCAGACGGTGCCCATCGGAACCGATTCCATTGATTCATTTCATCTGAATAAGTCGATTACAGAATTGGACACGCTTATTTTGTCGCATCATGAAAGCGTGATTTCTTTTGAATTTGCGGCATTAAATTACAGCTACCCTGAGAATAACAAATATGCCTATATTATGGAGGGATTTGAAAGAGACTGGAATTATGTCGGAAACAGAAATTTTGTGACTTACACCAATTTGCCTTCCGGAATGTACCATTTTAAAGTCAAGGCATCCAATAATGATGATGTATGGAATGAGGCAGGTTCATCCTTGTACATCAGGATCATCCCGCCCTTCTGGGAGCAGCTTTGGTTCAGACTGATTTCCATTATTATACTGATCACCATCACGGTTATCATTTATAAATCAAGAATCAATCATATTCACAGGGTGAACCGTAAACTTGAACAACGTGTACGTGACCGCACCGCTGAACTGGAAAATTCTAACCGGGAATTGGAAGCATTTACCTATATGGTTTCTCATGACTTGCGGGCGCCGCTCAGAGCCATGCAGGGATATGGTCAAATTATACGTGAAGACCGTAAAAATAAGCTCAATGATAACGCGATTCATTGCTTGGAAAGAATTACTGTTGCCTCTAATCATATGAATCAGCTCATCGATGATTTATTGAAATTGTCAAGAGTCTCATTGGTGAATCTCAAGAAAGAGAGTACCAATGTCAGTGAACTTGCAGAAGAAATTGTACAGGAGCTGAAAACCAAGGAACCCAAACGCGATGTCAATGTTTTCATCGAATCCAATATGATCGTTCACGCGGATAAAAATTTACTGACTCTTGCTCTGAATAATCTTTTAAACAATGCCTGGAAATTCACATCCAAAACACCAGATCCAAAAATTGAATTTAAAAGAATGAAGATGGAGACCGGCTGGGTATTTTTTATTCGCGATAATGGTATTGGTTTTAACATGGATTATGCAGATCAGCTGTTTGAACCGTTTCAACGTCAGCATTGTGAATTTGAAGGAACAGGTATCGGTCTTTCAACGGTTCAACGCATTATTCGAAAACATGGCGGTCGTGTATGGGCCGAAGGAAAATTGAATCAGGGTGCTGTATTTTATTTTTCATTGGAATAATATCCTTATAAATCATTGGATGATGTAACTGATTACAGGCTGACTTCTGATGCGTTTAAATGAACCGCTTCAGGTGTAATGACCGGTAAATGGTTACGATGCTTCACCACAATGAAATAATCACCTTCAGGTACATTTAAAATGATTTCAGATGTCAGACCATCATCAGACACAAGATTTCCGTCATTTTTCAAAAAAACACTTTTTGACAAAATCACCGGACCCTCTATATCTGTTCGGAGTTGAATCAGTACCCAGTCGACAATATCGTTTGGAATGGCAGAGGCTTCTCTTGGATCTTCACTGTAGGGTGATGTTGTTGGTATATAATCCTGTGTGCTCAGATCTGTTGACATGATTCCGGAAAGATAAGGTCCTTCAAGAAAAATTTTCATTGAGATCAGAACATAAGGCGAGGCATATTCATAGCACCCCATATCCCATTCTGAACCGATCGGACGTGGAAGCGTGTCCAGATCATGAACAAAAAGTGCAGAAAAATTGATTCCGGAATTAATGCACGGTGATTCAGGCTGTAAATGGAAATCTGAAGAAGCGGGTGAAATAAATAGCGGATTTCCCGATACAGAATGGGATCCAGGACCACCTGAGGTGCCGGAACGATTGTGATAGCAGTTATAATCGATATTGGCGCCAGTGCCTGATGTTCCATCAATTGAGATTGGTGAAACACTGCCGCTGGTACTCAATATGTTGTTACGAATATCTGCATTGATGGCGCCATCCACCAATTGAACGGCACTGTAGCCATGATTCATGTACACGGTATTGTTCCAGAATTTCAGGTCTGTGGTGCCTTTAAAATAGAATCCGCGAGTGATATTGTAGAGCAGATTGTTGTAATAGCGGTGATGGCTCGTTGGCCCCTCACTGCCGCTGCTGCCCTTGACATTGCTTTCATAGAAGCCCCAGCCGATATTATAAACCACATTGTCATGCCAGACATTCCTGGCATGAGCCTCTCCGTTGGCACTCCAGTAATAACTGTAAAATCCTTCATCAATAATATCGTGAACCAGATTATGGCTAACCTCCGAATCTTCATTGGAGCTTAGTGCTATGCCGGTTTCACAGTCATAAATAATATTATCTGTGATGATGTTCCGGTCTCCGCTTCCAATATCAATGCCGATTTTGCTGTTGTAGACTGTATTGCCGGTTACAATTAAGTCATCAGCCATTTCACTTCCAATACCGGCTCCCGGGTATCCATTATCAAAAAGATAAGCAGTACAGCCTGTGACTGTAACATGATGGGGTCGTCCGCTGTTCCAGCGATATATATCTATGCCGGAATAGGGTCCCAAACCGTCATGGACCGTACAATCGGTTATTGTGATATCATGAGCATTTCCCCTGATTTGTATGCATTCTCCTGCTGTATAATGCACAGTCAGATTTTGTAATTGAATGTGTGAAGCGTCTTCACTGCCGTCATGTTCAATCAAAATGCCCCAGCCTGTGTCGTTACTTCGAATCTCCAAATCCTCAAGACGAATCCAGTCTTTTCCATAAATGCTGAAAATACCCCACCAGCCTCCAAGTCCGGTACCATCCAATACAGGTAAATCCCCAGGATAGGCCATAAACGTGATGAATTGATCCGGCAGGCCCGAATACTGAGGTATGATTCGTTCATTATAGGTTCCCGATCTAATATAGACAGTATCCTCTGCCATTGCGGTATTGCCGGCTTTTTGAATGGTTTCCCAGGGTGCACCTGGATCGTTTCCGGGATTTGTATCAGAGGCATTGGGGTGATTCAGATCCACATAATAAAGCGCTGCCATCACCGGTGAAAATAGGCTTAAAAATAAAAGGGCAATACACTGATACAGGTTGATTTTTACTGAATAAATACTCATAGGAATTTAATTATTGTTTTTCAAGGAGTACTGCACTATCACTCATGATCGACAGATGATTCCGGTGTTTCACAGCAATGAAATAATCATTTTCCGGGGCATTGAATGCGATGGTTTCCGATCCGTCCCCGTCCAAAATCATTCCGTCGTTTCTTAAAAATGCACTTTTTGTGTAATTGTCCCCGGATCCATCCGCTTCTGAGCGCAATTCTACCTGCACCCAGTCCACAACATCCGCAGGAATGGTGGAGACAGTGGTGGTATCATAAGGGGATTCCAGAGGCAGATATCCGGCAGTCTGCAAATCTGTATTCATGGTTCCATTGTTGTACGGACCCTCTAAAAAGACTTTGATTTTTACCGAAACCGTGTCGGGGCCGATCCAGCCCGCAAGCCTTGCAAACATCCACCAGCAGGCATAGGCTTTTAAATTCCCGTTTAACGGCTGTGAATGGACCGCAGAACAGGAATACCAGTCCACTCCTTGCGAATGGGTACTTTGCCATGCGATCGCCCAGTTGCCCCTTGATGTTTCTGTAGAGTCATAGGAACAGTCATCATCCAGATGATTATTTCCGTTATAGGTTCCATAATCCGCTGTATTAGGATCTCCGTCTCCAAAATAAGTCCCGTCCGGATTATAATTTTCAATATCAAAGAAATCATACAATACCCGGTTGTTTGCAATGCAATGCTGCCGGATCTGCTTGTTGGCATTGAATGTCCATTCATTTTGACTGATTTCCATATTTGTATGACCGGTCATGAAAACAAAGGTAACCGGTACGGTCCGGGTGCCGTCCAGGATTTTTGTCCCACCTGGCCCGTAATCACTGATCAGCACTTCCATGCTGTCCAGATAACCCTGAATATTATGGCCGTAGATATTGCACCAGGACCACATGATCACATTAACATCGGCGTTGGTCGGGTTCTCCAGATACGTTCGGGTGGCCGGCGGCCAGCTGGTTTCATATCCAAGATCTTTGACCGGACTGAAATAATCGTCAATATCAAGCAAACCGGATCCGCCGCCTTCACTCCATACATAAATGCCATGGCCTCCCATAAAGGTGTCCAGTGGATTCATCCCGGTAATAAGCTGACTGCCATGAGAGGTATGATCATATGCAATATGCAAGCTATCCTTGGCCGATTCAATAGCAGAGACAGGAATTTTATTGATATCCGTGCATGTGTGGTCAATGATGATTTGTGCATATAAATTACAGGCTCCGGGCATGGCCATACAGAATAACAAGAAAAATCTGTAGTATTTTCGTATTTTGACAGTTTCGATTACTTTCAATGCATAACCCCCTTTTTTGAACAGATGATTTTTAGTTCAGTTCGCACTGAGAAATACCGGAACATCGCTCATCACCGATAAATGATTACGATGCCGGATTGTGATATAATAATTGCCTTCCGGCGCTGTCATGGAAAGATATTCGGATCCGTTTATATCCAAAACCATGCCATCCTGTCTGACGAACGCGCTCTGGCTGTAATTGTCTCCGGATCCGTCCGCGTGTGACCGAATTTCAACCAATACCCAGTCCACAACATCCGCGGGAATCGAAGAGAGGGTGGTGGCGTCGTACGGAGATTGCAGGGGGATATGGCCGCCTGTCTGCAGATCGGTTCCCATCGTTCCTGAATGGTACGGTCCTTCTAAAAATATTTTAATCTGAAGCTTTACATCAGTCTCAGCCAGGCTTTGAATCTGTGTCTGAGATAATGTCGAGGCATAGATCCGTACGTCATCAATCATCCCCTCAAAATATTCGATCACACCGGTTGAATATCCTCCGCATCCGACAAAGAGATGATCGAAACTGACAGGACCGAGAGGGTGATTCACCCTGTCGATCGCGACTTGTTGTCCATTTAAATACAATCGGACAATATTGTTCAATGGATCGTAGCTCGCGGCAATGTGTGTAAAAACACCAGTTTCCACAGTTGCTGTTTCGACCGCTTCCAGCATATATCTCTGATATCCTCCTTCGATAAGATTGCAGAAATATCGGATAAACGGTCGGGAATCATGAACACCAAATACAAAATCTCCCCATGTGGAATTATCGCTCAACACCCAGTTGTTTTTGTCGGCATCAGCAGGGTTGATCCAGGCTGTTACCGTAAACGCCTGGTTATCCCCATGGACCGGAGACGTGATCGGTCCCCAGCCATCCGGATCCCATCCGGGTGATTCTATGTAATCATCGAGCCCGTCAAATGAATAAGACTGGCTGGAATGTCCTGAAGATAAAACAGCACCATGAACTTCACCATGATAATCATTGGAACTGGCATCATTCGCATCGCCGTTATAAGGAAACCAGGCGGTCAGTTCTAATGGAACCGCTTCTTGTGTGGTCGCGGAAGCGGTATTGGAATAAACAGAATTTCCAGGGATGTCATTAAAACTGCAAACACGATAAGTGTAAGTTGTCCAGGGTGTAAGTCCGGTGACTGTATAATGAGAAGAATCGGCCATCGTGACCGCGATGCGACTGAAATGATTCCCATCCATACTTTGTTCGATACGGAATCCCTGTTCATCATGACTGTTATCTGACCAATTCAAAGTGATTTGATTGTTTAACGCCACCGCAGATAAGCCGGAAGGTGGAGACGGAGGCGTGATCCCGTTTAGATCGCAAAATCTTTGCTGGGCGGGCAGAATACGGGCATGCAGCAGATCCGGGCCAATATTGGGCCAGGGCGTATCGCCCCAGGGCGCGTTCGTGAAAAAATCGGGTTTGCTGTCCAGATAATACGAATCCGGAATATCATGATTTTCAATATCTGGATCCCACTGTACGTTCTCACTCATGTAATCATAATTTCCATGACAAATCAGGGTGCTCATGGTCAGATCCGGATCGCTGAAATCATCCGGATCATCCGGAAATACCCATACAATCCGGTCTTCCAGTGAATTTTCATGATGCAGGACATTTGCAATAAAAGTCATCTCCGGATTGTTTTTTTCAATGCCGACAGGCACGCTGCTTCGAATATATCCATCAGGGCAAAGCATTTTGTTTCTTAAAAATATATAGTTCGCATTGCTTCCCCAGTAGGTATCGACATGCGCCCTGTTACACGAATTCCCCTCAAACAGATTCATATTCGCATGATGGCCGTGCGCGGACAGATCCGCATGCATATCCTCATAATCGCCCAGGTCATCCAATGTCACACGCCCGTAATTGTATGCATACACATTACCGCATACACCCACTGCGGTCATCATCTTGCCCTGCAAATAGTCAAAAATATTGTTTTCAATTAAATTATCGGAGGCACGGTCAATCAAATTCACCGCATAGCCCTGACCGCCGGCATATCCGTGACTGTATTCAAAGTAGCATTCCCTTATCTCATTTCCCAGCCCACCCCAAATACCAATATGGGATCTTGAACATTTATAGCCACGCACATTTTTTACCCAGCAGTACACACTTCCATCCAGATGTATATTACCGTAGTAACCGTTCGCATCCACCACAAGTTCGATATGGAGATCTTCAACACCCGCATTCCATGTTGTATTGAGTCGCTTGGTCAACTCAGGATTCATGAAGAGATTGTAGTTGAAATAGAGGGGATGGTGAAAAGTGAGAATGTTTGAAGATTCATCAATATCTGTAATTAAAAGGAATTGTCCAACCGCCCGCCATCCCCAATGATCCTCGGCCCAGCTATCATTTTCAGAGGGCGGTACAATGGGACGGGCCATGATTGATTCATCATTGTCCTGACGGATTTCAACAAGGTCATTGATCGCAAATCCGGAGGCATCATCCACGGTAATTTGATATGAGCCTTTGATACATCCGTTTGTGACCAGACTCGAAAATCCAAGAAGCCTTTGCCCGATCCAGATATTGGTTCTTTGATGTTCCAAAGCCCCGGGTTGTTTTTCAAATTTCAAAAAAGTCGCATCCGGACCTGCACCGCGTAAAGCAACGGATTTACGAATGTCCACCCGCCCGGATATCAAATAGGTGCCGGACGGGATAAAAACCGCATTCTGTTCCGGACAGGCATCAATCGCATCCATAAATGCCTGGAAATCATCTGTGATCCCATCACCTGCTGCGCCGTAATCCATTACATTGACACCCACTGGATAATCTGGAATGCCACCGGGTATTCCCGGATCCCAGTCGATTCTGCGATCCGCTGGAATGATGTCCTGAGAAAATACAGTCCGGGTCGTTATCATTATAAATAAGAATATACAGATTTTGAGTTTCATTCAATCGCTCCTATCGAATCATTTGAGAAAGTCTTGTACTGACTGAATTTTGGCAAATTTTATTTTTACCTTCCTTTTCGTCATCCTCGCAATTTTTAAGCGATAATCCAGGTGTGGGGTGAAGTAGTAGCTCCCCAACAAAATCATTCGTGAATGACATCTTTTGCCTAATATTTAATTTGCCAAAGTTCAGTTACTGATTCAAATTTACAGGATCGTCACTCATCACACTCAGATGATTTCTATGCTTAACCACAATAAAGTAATCCCCTTCCGGTGCTTCGACCGATATGGTGTCTGATCCGTCCAGATCGATGACCATCCCATCATTTCTTAAAAAGACACTTTTGGTGTAATTATCACCGGATTCATCGGCATGAGTCCGCAATTCCACCTGCACCCAGTCCACCACATTTTCCGGTATGGCAGAGACTTCAGTGTCGTCATAAGGGGATTGCAGGGGCAGATGGCCATCGGTCTGCAGTCCTGTGTCCATGGTTCCGGCATTGTAGGGACCTTCGAGGAAGGTTTTGATTTGTAACGCGATTTGGTCTGGTGCTGCTGAAACATATTCATAGGCGCCGATATCCCAAAAACCATCAGCACCACGAATATTTTGGTCAGGATCGACTGAATCTGGATTAAATCCAGCAAGAGTTGTTAAATCCAAACCAGCGTTTATTGCTGGAGCGCTTGCAGTTAATCTGAAATCACCATTATCAGCATCAATTATGGGATCAGGTCCAGTAAGCATTAAATCATGAACTTCAGGATCAGCATTCCATACCAAATCAGAATTAATTAAATAGTTATAATCATGTATAGAATTACTGTAATATATATCAAGATCTGAGTTGTAGTGGCTGTCTAAATTAACATCTTCGCAATCTACAAAAAGATTATTGTATATAAGATTTGATGAAGGATCGCTTGTATAAGTAATCAATACACCCGCATGATTATGATTTACATTAACATGATCCTCATTGAATCTATAAAATAAATTATTATAAATATGCGCATTTGTAAGTCCTGTCTCCTCTGGACCACTGGATAGGTCATGTATTGCTGCCGGGCTTGTATAACCACTAGAACCAGGTGTGTTATAAAAAATATTGCCATATATATCTAATCCATCAGTACCCCAAGCAGAAGCAATATCAGCAGTCCCTCTCATATCCTGAAAAATATTATATCGAATTGTCATATTTACAACTGAATTAGAAAATAATTGAATCCCTTGAGAGTGGGTACCACCATATCCAAAACTATCTGCAATCTTGCTATATTCAACTATGTTATTCTCTCCATGCAGTAATATACCATTTCCCATAAAATCATGGACATATGAATATTGTATTAATATTTCTGAAGTAGCTGGACCATAGAAACCTTCCTGCTTGACTTCGAATTGCTGTTGTCCAAATTGTTCTATCTCAATGTATCTAAAAGTAATATGGTCTGTCCATGAAAGCCGTATGCCTTTTGTAGCATTAAATTGATAAGATTCATCAGGCTTAATCTTAAAACCATACCCGTTTTCCCAATCATCTCTTTTTTGTCCGTCAAATATCCAGTAGGATGTGCTGAATGTCAATATATCAAATACTGCCTGGCCATCTCCATAACTACTCTGCCAACCAGCGTCTGTCCCATAATCACTTTCAATTGCTTTTTTTATTTTTATATATTGAGTTTCACCTTCCGCGTCATCAAATGTATAGCTTTCATAATTTCCATCAGATATATAATATGTAGCGCCTCTTTCCAGCTCGGCCGGTAAAGTTGTATATGCATTATTCCAGTCTGATCCGTCATTATTGCCTGTCGCATCAGCACGAATGTAGTGAAACGCCTGCAAAGAGATAGAAATCATCAATAAAGCAGTGAGAATAAAAATCCGAATGTGTCGGATTTTTTCTAATAAAAAATGATCATTCAATCTCATCACTCCTCAGATAAATGAACAAGTCCATCACTCATCACAGCCAAATGATTCCGATGCCTGACCACAATAAAATAATCCCCTTCCGGCGCATTGATAGATATTGTGTCCGATCCGTCCAGATCTACCAACATGCCATCATTTCTCAGGAAAACGCTTTTTAAATAATTTTCACCGGATCCATCCGCAAGCGTCCGCAATTCCACCTGCAACCAGTCCACCACATTGTCCGGAATGACAGATACTTCCGCCTCATCATAGGGGGATTCAAGGGGCAAATGATCACCGGTTTGCAGTCCGGTTTCCATGGATCCGGCATTGCAGGGGCCTTCTAAAAAGACTTTCACAGAGACTGCAACCGGAATGGTTCCGTCCCACCCTGCAAGGCGTGCCCAGAGCCACCACGAAGCATATGCTTTTAAATTGGCATTCAACGCCTGGCTATGCGCAGAGGTGCTGTAATACCATGCTGCATCCGGCTGTGAATCGGTAATTCCGTCCTCATTTTCATCCAGGTTCGGATCGAATTGCAGATGTGAATCCTGCCATTCGATGGCCCAGTTAGCATCCCCATTGATTGGCAGGGCCGCACTGGCACCATTGGTTTCCGTGATCCCATTATTATTTGCATCGTAGTTGCAACCATCATCGCCCAACTGAGATATAAAGTCGATTCCATCCGGATCATAGCTTTCAATATCGGCAAAATCATATAGAATCTTATTGTATTCACAGCAGTATTCGCAGATTATTTCATTATGTTTGTTGAGTATACCATCCAAACCGGTTCCATCCAGATGGCCCGTCATATAGATGAAGCGTACTTCTGGATAATCCTGCTCAAGTTCAGACATCTGAAGCAGATAGTATCCGACAAAACTGCCGATATCCTCTAATTGAAGACGTAAATCGCTGCCGGAACTGATGTCATAGGCAATGTCGTCAAAAAGATGGAAACAGTGATTGATTTCATCCCAGGACTCCCATCCCGGCCACCCGTACCGGTGTGCCCATATACCGGACAGCTGTCCGCACCAGCTCCATATGATGACATTGATGTCCGAGTTGGCCGGATCATTTAAATAGGTTCGGGTATCAATGGCCCACTGCGTACCATTCGGATTCCCCAGGTCTTTTGCGCCGCCCGGAACCAGTGTGCGGGGATTTTGCTGGACACCATCGTAATTGCGAAGGTCCAGAGCATCGTCCACACCTCCTTCATTCCATTGAAAAATATCCGAAGGCAGAAATAATCCCGACCCGTTGCTGTTTGCAAAATCGACCAGGTAGGTCATCCCCTCCACCGGCTGGCGGCCATGAGATGTGTGGGCATAAGCAATATGAAGATCTGTTTTTGCTGTCTCGATCGCCCATTGCGGAATGTCTGTGATATCCGTGCAGGTATGATTGATGATAATCTGTGCATGTACAGTGTGTATCATCATGTATAAAGTGATGATTAGAACGATGTAGATACGATTGATTTTGTGATTCATAGGCATTCCCTTCTTTATTTAAATGGATCGATATAAATTATTGATTCGACAGATGCACTGCTTTGTCGCTGATCACGGCCAGATGGTTCCTATGATGCACAACGATGTAATACAATCCATCGGGTGTATCAAACGTCAAATAATCGGTGCTTCCATCAATGTCTACAATTTGACCGTCATTTCTCAGCAATGCACTTTGATATTTTTCACCGGCGATGGAAGGATCCGTCCGTAATTCAACTTCCACCCAGTCTACAATATTTGGGTGGATACTTGAAACGGTTCTCGTATCTCGATAGGGAGATCTAATGGGAATATGGCCGGATTGATGCAATTGACAGTTCTGCAAACCATTGAGATAAGCTCCCTCCAGGTATACTCTTGCTTTAAGACGAACCGTATTTTGATAAACCGGATCTCCGATCACAAGATAGTGAGGATATGGGTAAGGGATGTATTTAAAACCATCCTGCGCAAGCGAAGGCGACCGCAGAAAGTAATCACGGTTTTCCTGAATGAAATCTGCAGCATTTGCTCCATCAAATAGGATCAGTTCATCCGTATCGATCAGGTCGTTGTTCCATAGCCACATATCATGGATTTGATCAAAAGCGGGATGCTCACCCCCGCTGGCTGTCACAGATCCGGGTTCCAATGTAAATCTCACAGCATTTCGAAAATAAATGAATGTGTTGTTATAAATAACACCACTGCCGGATCGAAGCCCAAGCGAGGACCATCTTTCTCCCTGTGAGCTTTCCTCGGTCTCGATGAATTGATTGTTGTAAAATTCATAGCAGCGCGTGCCGTGATATTGGGTGTCGATATATTCATATCCGGGGCCATGTCCGTCCCAGCTTCCACAACAGATTGATGTGCAATGACGAACAACATAGTTGGATCCATTAAATGCACCAACCGGGTGATTGTAAATGTGGTCGAAATAACAGTCTTCGATGAATATGGCTTCGGCACTTCCCAGCACCTCGATGCCTCTTTCTCCTTCCGTCCAATATTTGGGACCGCAATGAATGCAAAAATTTGTCGTATAATCCGTTTCACAAAAAGTGCAGTGATCCACTACGCCGCGAATCGACGGACAGCCCGACATATTATTCAAATTGATCAAGTTCGACGTGTTTTGATTTGCTTTAAAATAGCAGTGATCGATTCTGAAATCTACGACGCTTCGATAATAGATGATTTGATTGCCATAAAATGATATCCCTGAAATTCGTATCATTGTGTGCCCGCCTGTTTCACAGGAAAAATGCGCATTGCCGGCATGCTGAAGCACTGTTTTGCCGATTCCGGCGCCCATGAGCGTGATATTGGAAAATAGACTGACTGTATTCAACAACTCAAAATCACCTTCAGGAATATGGACAGTCCCTCCGCCTAAAGCATGGACCTGATTTATCGCTGTCTGAATATCAAAAGCGCTTCCGCTGTTTGCAACGACTTCATTCGTACATAAATATTGAATGGTGATTCCATCGGAATATGTGATGGCGGACATCAGCCCTGACTCATTTTCAACGATCACACCGGTGTAATAGGTGGTACCGCGAGTCAAAATTAATCCAGTATGCACCATTGATGTCGAGAGACCATTATCTGTCCAGTCCACAATGTCGGTCCCCCCCGGGGTTGTGCCGATCGCATAATAATAATTTGTGATTTCACTTTCCGGATCATCAACAGCATCCCAATTGGCTCTTATTTCAATATTCGAGTAAGCAATGTCGCTGTCTGTTGCATGCCCATCCCTCAATTCAACAATGGCCGAAGGCGGTGAGAGATCGTTGATTACAAGAATGCCGTTTGAATTGACAGTTTCGCTTTCCATACTTTGGGTGTTCAATGCTTTGACTGCTGCGTAGTATTTCGTTCCCGGTATCAATGTCAAACCGGTGTGCGTCACGTTTGTATTGAGTCCGTTATCGGTCCAGTCAACAATATTGGCAGCACCTTCGGCAGTGCCAACCGCATATATATATCTGAAGACTTTACTTTCATTGTCAGTGGAAGCGTTCCAATTAAATGATAATTGTGATCGCGAATATGTTGTGCTTTGATCCGAAGTTGTCGAAGCGCCGTCACGAACTTGCCCAACGGTGCTGGGCGGTGAAGGATCCTGGATAATTTGAAATCCATCCGATGATGTGATCGTGCTTTCAGAACCCTGGGTATTTTCAACTTTTACGTTGAAATAATAGGTGGTCCCAACAGTCAAATCAAGACCGGTGACTGTTACTTCTTTGTTCAATCCCACATTGGTCCAATCGATGATATTTGCGTCTTGTTCTGTTGTGCTTAAGGAATAAAAATATCGGGCGATACCGCTTTCAGGATCATCGGCTTCATTCCAGTTCACTTGCATCCAATTGGTGATATAATGTGTATCGATATCGGCACCGTTGCCATCATTCACCTCAGTGACAGAATTTGGCGCGGAAGCATCGGAAGTTGTTGTAAAACCGACAAGATAAAAATCAACATCTGTATAATTGGTGTATCCTTGAATCACCTGTGGCTCCGGCCGGCACATCGGCAGAAACATCGATTGTCTGCCATTGACTGGTGTTGGTGTGACTCAAATCGACCGTCGGATTGATGTGTACGAATCCGGATCCAGAGAAGACAATTTGAAACCCAAGAAGGAATGCTGCAAGGACGATCCATGAGTTCAACGAAATTGTTTTTTGACATCGTATCAATATTTCCCTTATAAACTTGAACTCAAATGGAAGGGTTGATTGCTCATAATCGCCAAATGATTTCGATGCCTGACGACAATATAATAGTTACCTTCGGGTGCTTCGACTGTCACTGTGTCCGAACCATCCGTATCCACCACACAGCCGTCATTTTTTAAAAAAGCGCTTTTTGTGTAAATGTCACCCGATCCATCTGCCGAGGTTCTTAGCTCTACCTGCATCCAATCCACAATATTGTCGGGAAAGGAGATTACTTCTTCATCATCATAGGGAGACCGCAGGGGCAAATGATCACCTGTCTGCAGTCCGGTTTCCATGCTGCCTGTACCGTAGGGGCCTTCGAGGAAGATTTTAATCTGAAGATTCACTTGCAGAATTGCCAGCATTTCAACTTCTGAAGGAGAAAGTGCAACATCATAGATTTTTGTTTCATCGATCCTGCCGTCAAAATATTCAACTGTATTGATTTCGGTTCCCCGACCGATATAAAGTGTATTGACACTTCGAATACCGAATGGCTGGGAAGCAATATCATATCGGATCCGGGAGCCGTTAAGAAACATGCTTACGGTTTTTGATTGCGCGTTATAAACAGCCGCAATATGATGATATTGGCCGGGGATGAGATTTTCATATGATTTCAGCATGTATGTTCCGATTTCACCTGAGTGATCGGTGTAACGCCATTTGATGGTTATCTGTCCCTGATTCAGCCCGAATATAAAATTCCGATATCCGTAATGTTCTCCGAATACCCATCGGTTGCCCGTGATATTCCGGGGATTTACCCAGGCAGCCAGGGTAAATGACTGATCAGAACCTTCGATCGGATTATCCCAGTTGAAGGCCACACAATCGCCGTCCCCGTCCAGATTAATCGCCCGTCCGCTGACTCCGTTTGTAAAATCCGGATCACCACTGGCTTGTGCCGGATAGGCATGGTCACTTGAATCGGCGATACTGTCTTCGAACCGGCAGAATAGCACAGGTCCGACTGATGATCCGTCATCCGTTATCGCTGAGGCGATGTTTGTGTAATCCGAATGGCCATGATCATTATAGGCACAGATTCGATAGCAATAGGCTGTACTCGCACTTAATCCGGAATCGACATAATGATGAATTAAATAGTTATCATTTAAGCCTGCAAATGTTGTAATTTCTTGAAAAGTCACCCCATCCGGGCTGCGCTCAATGATAAATCCGATTTCAGAGATGGCGTGATCCTGCCAGGTAAGCGTGACCTCAGTCGAAGACACGGCTTCGGCCACAAGGTTCGATGGCTTCCGGGGTGAATCAGGATAGTTTTGTTCAAATCTTAATTGAGCCGGCAATTTGTTGATCATGGGTGATACATCCGGACCGATGCAAGGCCAGGATTGTTCTCCAAAGAAACCCGGTTTCGACTGCAAATAAAGGGAGGTCGGTAAATTATGATTCGGAATTTCAGGATCCCAAAAAACCTGTTTTGTCACAAAATCGTAGTTGCCATGGCGGAGGAGTGTAGCCTTCACCTGGGGATCATTGTCGTCGGGATCGCCGTCACTGACCGATAAATAACCCAGACGATAGATAGCGGGTGTCTGAGAGGTTGTTTCAATTCCTTCAATCTCATAATAGGGAAGGGATGGATAGTTGTCGACCGGAACGCCCAATACATTTCCGATGACACTGCCGTATAAATTTCCTTTTTCAAATGTGACTGCCAGAAAACGGTTTTCCTTGTTGTGTTGGTAGCCGGCGGAACGGTTACGGAAATAAACCTGATACCCGGAAGTGCCCCAGTAATAATCATTATCGATCATTTGACCCCAGTTGCTTTCAAAAAGATTCATGACCGGATAGGCGCCGTGACTGCCGATTAAATCCGAACAGGCCCATTCATAGTCCTCATACCGCATAAATACATAAGCCGAATAATTATATGCGACGACATTACCAGCCGCGCCCCAGCAGGTCATCAATGGATGCCGCAGATAATAAAAGATATTGTTTTCCACAAGACAGGCAGTTGATGTAAGGCCCAATTTGACACCATACCCATGGCCGCCCATATGACTGGATGCGTGATGAAAATAGCTGTCCCGTATTGTGCTTCTGTAATTGTACAGACAGCTGACATGGTCCTCATTTGAATTGATCGATTCAATATTCCTGATCCAGTTGAAAGCACCTGTTTCAAGGGTCAGATTGTTACGGGCATTGCTGCCGATCTGCTCGATGCAGAGATCTTCGATTCCTGAATTAAAAATGGGCCTTCTGATAAAATTCATGGCCTGGGGACTCAGACTGGCGTTGAAATCGAGATAGAGTGGAGGTTCAAAAGAAACAGTGTTTCCGTTGACTGCAGTAATCTGCACAATTTGCCCCATGGCACGTGTACCATTCTCACGGCTGCACCAGGTGGCTGCACCCCCTCCGCCAATATGAGTGACAATCTCCCCGTCATTCAACTGATCAAAAAGCCAGATGCTGCCTTCTGTAACACCGGTTGCCTCATCCAGAACAACTGAGGTCGATCCTTTTACAGCGCCATCTATAATATTTTTAATATATTGGGTATAGGATCCTCCGGTCGAAAAAATTCCAATAATCGCAGTGCTTGTATTTTCTGAATTAAATTGGATCCTCGTTTGATTCGGACCGTCGCCACGCAGCACGATTCCAGAGTGATTCAGATTCAAACGGTTTGTTGTTAAATAGGTGCCAGCCGGTAAATAAATTGCATATCCTGCATCTGGATCTGACGCCCTGGCTGTTACTGCCATGGCACCACAGGCGTTAATTGCATTCTGAATCGCCTGTGTATCATCAATAATGCCGTTTCCCACGGCACCAAAATCGACTGCATTCACCCCCACAGGATAACCGGGAATGCCTCCAGGAATGCCGGGATTCCAGTCGATTCTACGGTCTTCGGGAATAATGTCCTGCGCGATGATACCAAATCCCGTCAGGATAATGAGAAAATAGATAAAAAAGAGTTTATGCATGATTTTTAATCTCTGTTTCATATGGTTTCCTACAATTCCGATGTTAAATGAATAGCGACATTGCTCATGACAGTCAGATGATTCCGATGCCTGACCACAATAAAATAATCCCCTTCCGGTGCTTCAATCGATACGGTGTCTGATCCGTCCTGGTCGATAACCATCCCGTCGTTTCTTAAAAAGACACTTTTGGTGTAATTATCACCGGATTCATCCGCCATTATCCGCAATTCCACCTGCACCCAGTCCACCACATTTTCCGGTATGGCAGAGACTTCAGTGTCATCATAAGGGGATTGCAGGGGGAGATGGCCGCCGGTTTGCAGATCCGTATTCATAGAGCCGATATTGAAGGGACCTTCCATGAAAACTTTAATTTTTACGGAGACAATATTTCCGGGAGATGATCCAAATTCATACGCACCAATGTCCCAGCCACTGCCATAGGGTCTTAAACCACAATCAATATCGGTTGTAAAAATCGCGCTTAAATTAATGCCGTTGTCCACAGCCGGACTCGATTGTGAATAAGGCTTATAGTCTCCATTCAGAGACGGATCGATATTAGCACCATGAACGTTTAAGCCGTATATCGTTACAAAATCCTCATAATGATCAATAAAGTGATCATTATAACGCATGGCGCTGCAGCCCTGATTACCCTGAAAGATGATGTTGTTGTCATAGACGATTTTTGCATCTGAACCATAAGATCCGATCAGACTATTATCGGATATACCTCCGACACTGCTTGCTATGCCGCCTCCGTTTGTGTAACAATTAAGCGCAATATTATTCGCAACGATGATATTGTTCAGATTCTCGCTGTCGTGATTATTACAGCTGATTCCAAATCCCCTTGCCGGCAAATTCACCATGACATTGTTGGCGATAATAATATCGGATAAATAGGTTGTTGTGATATCACTTCCCCCGAACGATATTCCTCCAAGTGAAGAGCCCACATCTTCATAACTCACGACAATCTGATAAATTTCTTGTTGATGATTTTCATATATTGGATCCAGTTCCATATCGACATAATCGGGCAAATTGCGAAAATTGTCCAGAATATAACTGTCGGTACCAATATAATCCTGTTCTATCATGTGATGGAATAATGCCCTGGCGCTGTCAATGTCTGTATAAATACCATCCGGCCGGCCGGACCGGTAGGGATTGGGTGTATAAAATGTGTAATGGGAAGGGATAAATCCGGTGGGAATGATTTCCTCTTCATAGATCAGGTTATTGTAAATGTATACATGATCTCCCGGACGCGGTGACGGAGGACTGGTATTATAAAACGGCTCATAATTGATATAAGCGGTCCCGCGCCTGAAGTTGTAAAAACGGTTATTATAAACCCGGTAATATTCCGCTCCGTTGAACGCGACGCCGTCCGGATGGCCGTCTCCGCCGTCGTAAGATCTATCATGCATGCTGTTGTTATAAAAATCGACACCGCCGGACCCGCACTCAAATCCGTCATCAACAACATCGGATATTTCATTGTCATGAATTGAAATATAACCGAAACCGGAGGCGATCGGGCCGAAACCGGAGATAGCGTCCTGCCAGTTATGATGAATATGGCAATAACAAATTTCGAGATTCGGTCTGGGTTCAACATAGCCGGTAGCAGTAAACGTTATTCCACTGTTATCCCAATCCACTTCATCTCCATTATGATGGATCTCGAGATGGCTTAATTTGATCCCATAAGCGCCGTATACTTTTATACCGGGTACTGTGCAATTTTGAACAATCAGTTTTCTTTCTCCATTCCTGTTTCCATCTATTGTGATATAGTCTCGGTAAATAATCGAAATCCCGCCCAGGGGGCCATCATTTGTAATGATCACATTTCCTGCATGTCCGGGTTCATGACCGACTTTGATGATGATTGGATTTTCTTCGGTTCCGCTGGCTACGATCGACAGACGTTCATAATAGGTTTTCTCAGTTGTACCACCGCTGATATACAGGATATCACCCGGCTGAACAGTGTTCCACTGAATATAGGCGAAACCCGGCCAGGCATTATCCCAGGATGATCCGTTGTTCAAACCGATGGCTGCATTATCCACGTACCAGCAGGTTTGCGCATTGATATCCGTATTGATTTCAATCAGACAGATCAAAAACATACTGCACAAGAAATTAAAGTTAGATGTTTTCATTGATTGGTCAATACTTTTAAAATATTTCCTTTTGATGTTCACAGTATTCAGGAATTATCAATATACCTTTATATCATGCATCAGCAGTAAATTTATAGTCATTCCGTATGTGAATCAAAAACAAATGGTCATCTAGAAATAGCATAACCCTCATAAAAACAATATTGAAAAACAAGATATAAATATTATTATAAAGTTATGCAAACGTTTTCGGTGTTATTTAAAAATTGACTTCGTACAAACACATAAAAATTTTAAGGTGTTTTTATAAATTGGGAATATTATCTTATAGGAAATATAGATGAATGACACACAATGACACTATTCCTTATAAGATATTTGAATTACAGTCCCAAGCGTTTCCGGAATAATTTTAAACCCCGGTACCAACATACATCGATTTTGATTTAAAAACGTTTCTGAATAAATTGGTTCCTAAATTAACAGTTTTTTTTAAAAAGTCAAGTCAATAATGAATGTTCCTGCATGATTCATCAAGGATGACAAAAATTATTTTTAAAAATAGCAATAAAAATACCAATTTTCAATTTTCGTAAAATGTATACGAAACTTAGGTAATATTTTAAGAAAATTTCATAAATAAAAAAGAGTCGCCTTAATAATTGTTAATAAAAAGCGGCAACTCTTTCCTGAATGAAGAGGAAAAAACAAGCAATTACTGCCGAGTCAACATGCCAATAATACAGGATAGAAACAACAATGTCGTGATAAAACATGCACCAACGCCAAGGAACAGAGCTGATCCAAGAGATGCAAAACCCCTCCATACAGCAAAATAAAGTGATCCAAAAGCCAGCATTGTCGTCAATGTAGTTAATAAAATCGCTTTACCGGTACTTGAAAATACTTGATATAAATTCCGTTTGCCTTCATGAATCCATCGGTGCATAATATGCACGCCATCATCAATTCCAATCCCGATAATCATGGGCAGTCCCATGACATTGATTACAGTAAACTGCAGTCCGAATATTCGCATTAAACCAACCATCCAGATGACACCTAAAATAAGGGGAGTCATGGCAATTAAGGCGTACTGGGGTCGTTTGAAGTCCAGCCATAAAAGAAGAAAAACAACCAGCAACGTAAGTACGAGAGCATTTCGGCCGTCCCTGCCGATAATCTCAATCAGTGCCTGAAATATTGTGGGCATGCCGGTTGCACGATTATTGACCCGGGAAAGATCTTCAGTAAATTGCACAAGAAATTTAAGATCTGTCCATATGCTGGCTTTTGGATAAACCGATACCAGAAATCGCGTCCTGTCCGGGTTGCTGTATCTGTCCAGAATAGAAGCCGGAAGTTTCTCGAGAGTAATTGATTCAGTATTTGCCATGGACATAACCTGTTGTTTGAAATAGGGCGCAAAGATTTGCTGATAGTGAGTTAATTCTGCCGTTTGTGAAGTACTAAGGGAGTTTAACTGATGATGCAGCATCTCCAATCGGTTTTTTGCATTTGAATCCGGGCTTCCCACAAGCCTTGCACATTTCTGCTCCACCCGCTCCTGGCCGTTTAGAAATGCCATGTCCTGAATCTCCATGATATTCCAGTCGAGACGTTGAATCTCATTTTGAAGAACCGTCAGATCGCTTGCCGACAGCCTGTGTTTAACAGGAGCCTGCGTCATTTTATTTTTGATTTTTTGAATGATTCCGGATCTTTCGTCCTGTTCCTGAGCAGAAGGAAGATACAGGCCGATATCTTCTGTCATGGCGGTTGTTGCCAATTTCCGATATGATGTTGCCAGATTTCGGGATTCATCAGGTGAAGAGGATAACACAAGTGCATAATCCATGCTCAGATCAAATTTATCAGTAATCGTATCCTGAAGCATAACCGAAGGGAGGCCCTCGGGTTCCATATTCATATAGTTTTGATCAAATGTGATCCGAGAGGCATGCCAAATCATTCCTGTGGTTAAAATCCATGAAATAATAAAAGTCAGCAAAAAATGATTTCCCAGTAAGGCTCCGGTTTTTCCAAGAAAACGAAAGGATATGTCCCGCCGTACATGCAGTATTGTTTTTCGTTGAATGCGGCGTTCACGCAATACAAGAAAAGCGGGCAATGCAAGAAATGTGGTAATTAATACTGCGATTAGTCCCAGACCGGTGACCAGCCCCATTTCTTTCATGCCGCGTGAACTGCTGATCATGAGGGAAAGAAAGGCAAAAGAAGTTGTGAGCCCTCCGGTCATAATGCCTTTGCCGTATTTCTGGAAAGTCAATTTCAAAGACTCGGCAATTGATTGTCCGGAAGAGCGGTTTTCTGTAAAACCGCTTATAAAATGAATAGAAAAATCAATACCCAGACCTAATAAAATAACCGCCATCATTTGCGTCATAATATTTAATTGGCCAACAGTCATTGCGGTTAGGCCGATGGCCCACAAAAGCCCGATAAGAAGATTGAGTATGGCAAACAGCGGAGCCACCCACATTCGAAACGCCAAAATTAATAATATCAGAATTGCAAAAAGAGCAATGATACTGGTTACATTGGCGCTTTCCATGCCGTAAACCATTTCATCCCGGCCAATGGGTATCATCCCTGTCAGACCGGCCTGAATGTCTGGAAATTCTGACAATGTCCGGTCTAAAACTGCTTGCACGGCATCTGTGCCACTGACCATGCGGTCCAGTTCCAGGGCGGAAAAATTGGGAACAGCAATCATGATCAGCGCGGATTGATCATAGGAAAGAAAGTAAGGATCACCGATCAGCAACCGGTCCGCAGATTCTCGAATTTTGTCTGCATCCGGTGGCGCACCTTGTGTACTTTCGTATAACGTTTGCGTCAGATGCTCAACTGCATCCAAAAACAGAATCGCCTGATCTTCCTTTTCCCTGCTGGAGATAGATTCCGGTTGGCCCACATATTCTTTCTCGAGTGCTTCGTTTATATTGTGAATCAATTCAGGTAAATTGGGATTTTCAAAAACGGACTGATTGTCGCGGAGATCTTCTGCCTTCATCAGCATCAGGCCGTGATTTTTCATGAACTCAACTGGATTCTTATAATCGACCCGCTGAATCAGCGAGAAATTCATTTGATTCTGAAGTTCCTGAATTTGAATTTGAATATCCTGAATTTTAACGTGTTTCGTCTTAGGGATGCCGGAGATTTCACTCTTCAGTTTTTTTATTTTTTTAAGGCATTCGGTATTTTTACTTGTATCAACGGCTGTCAGCAGACGTGGTGCCAGTGTATCAGCGAATTCTTTCATACGTGCCCCTTCGCCCTGAGCCACAACAACGATATTCGAAGCTGAAGTGAATTCCCGGATAATTTGGTTATATTCAATGGTGCGGGGATCTTTTTCAGGTAGAAGATCGGACCATCGCATCGTGATTGTCAGTTGGGTTGAAAAAAATGAAAATATCAGTGAAAGCATAATGACCACCAAAATGATTTGCAACGGATACCGGGCATGCCAGTCTGCCAGTTGATTGAGAAGTTTTTCTCTCATCGGTTTTCTCCAAAAATAACAGGTTAAAAATTGTATTGATTGAATAGATGACGCATCATATAGGTAATCCCGGAATCATGCGGCCACGCGCTTTTTTCATATATCGCAGATAATCTTCTCCGAATCGATGAATTAATTGATTTTCTTCGATCGAAATATGGCATAGGAGTCCGATCCACCAGATTGGAACCATTAAGATACCGAAAATAGATCCGAATATGATCGACCATCCCAGTGTCCATATCAATTCTCCAAGATAGATAGGATTTCGGGTTCATCGATAGAATCCATTCGTCATCAGTTGTGTTTTTTCTCCGGCGATGTTGAACGGCCGAATCGAGAAGCAGGGTTCAAGAGACAGCCAAGCGCCAATTAAAAACAGGAGGATTCCAATAATTTTCATACATTCAACTGTTTTAAGTCGTGGCTGCATAACAAAGGGGAGAGGCAGGATGAACCGTCCCAAAAAAAATACGGCCACGATGAGAAAACCAAGCCATGTTTTTTGACCGACAGGATGGCTGCCCACGACGGCCCCGGCTGCCGAGAGTCCGAACATACTGAAAAAGGCCCAGAAAAATAGGTTGTTCAGGATCATTTTTGCTCCGATCTTCTGAGTGGACAATTCAGATTATCACAGCATCCACAGATATTTTTTGAAATCAGAAAAAATCCGATAAACGTCAGTATCCAGAAACAGGCAAGGGTAAAAATGTTTTTGATCAGCCAGTATTGTGGAAAAAGTAAAATGATTCCCATAGAGAAAAATGTTATTACCCGTTCGATTCTGGTGTAGTGGGTCGGCTGTCGGTTTTTGAAATAGCGTGCAATCCATCCCGGGATGACATGTGCACATTCTTTCTTCACCGGGCATTTTGTGCAAAAGAACCGTACAATTAAAATTGCTGCAGCTCCAAGCAGAAAGAGATCAATCAGTGACCACCATCGATTAATTCTGAAAATATGAATTGAAGCCAGAAAAACGGCATTGAACATGATAATCAGACTTAACAAGCCGTAGAATTTCTTCATCATTTTTAAACCTTGTGCTTAAAAATATATACGCATACGAACCAGTCCGCCATTTCCCAGATTCCTGTGAAAAACCGCGCTTTCTTTTCCAAGATAAAGATTGCCATAAGCTAAAAGTTCAACATTTTCAAACGGTGTGGACCGAAGAGTCGGAAGTAGAGCAAGGCTTTTATCTCCGGCTGCAATCACGTTTAAACCAAGGTCAGTAAGATCAGAAACCGGATGTTGAATCAATACGTACAGCTGATCCCGGTTCAGCGCTTTTTGCTCGGAGGCCAGATATCGCATCCAGTCATTCAATGTATAATTGTCCATTCGGGACCGAGCCATTGAATTTCGGTAGTATTCGATCATGATATAGGTCTGAAAATCGAATGTATAATTCATTCCCGCCGTGATTTCGTAAAAATGATCACGGATTTGCATCCGGTTATAACCGCATTCAAACCAGACGCCCCATCCGAACAGTTCACCCACAAGGCTGCTGCCAAGCATTCTGCGGGTTTCGACTGTTTTTTGAAAATCGAATCCGTAGAATGCTGTATAGTCATGAAATGTCCATCCTTTTTCAATGGCCATGATCGTATAATCGAATCGTCCAATTCCGGTTTTGAATGAAACCAGCTTCGCGGAGTTGTTCCAGTCGTCATCGGGCGCATAAAGGATCATGCCGTTGAGACGGGACGCCAAAGGGATATCCACACGAACCGCATTGTGCCCCGGCTGCTCATAGGTCGGATCAAACAAGTCTTTTTGATTGAACAAGTCTGTGGGATTCCAGGCATAACCTGAACCCAGCGAAATCTGCTGTTTTCCCAGTGTGAGGTCCCATTTGTGAAATGCAATCCGAACATAAGCATTGTCAAGCTCAAGTTCATTTTCGAACGTGAGTACATAATATGAGCGAATAGATGCCGGAATCTCTTTACATACCCGGTCTGGAAGGTAATCCGGTATAATCCAGTCGGTTTTCCCATGGTAGGTGATCGCATTGATATTAGCACCGAAATGCAAACAGTTCTGTATAGATTCGAAATCCAATCGCATCTTGTTGCTCTGCATCTGCAGAATTTCAGATTTAACCCGTGCAGCCATGAACTGGGATTCGAAATATCCGAACATATCTAATTGCTGAGAAAGAAGGGGAGAGGACAGGAAAATAAAGATCAAAATCCAGAATCCATACATTTTCATTCTTTCAGTCCCCTTTCTGTGAACAAGGCATCATCGATTTCAATATTGTATTTGACTTCAATAAATTCCATCTTGGTTTCGGAATTGTCAATTTCGTTGATCATGATCATTTTCATGGCGGTCGGGATGCCGTCAAAAATCCGAATATCCGATTGAATCAATGTTTTCAGCAATCGATCCGGATGATCCTCGTCATAATATTCAACACGCACAGGAACAAAATTTTCTTTTAGGATATACATTTTCAGTCTCGAATAAGAAATATCCGCATTCGATTTTCGATGCATTTCGACCAGATAGCATTGCCGATCTTCTAAAGATTGATCTTCAAGACGTTTGCAAGTGTAATCTTTGATGAAACTGTCCCCGGCGCCCATGTCTTCATAACTGAAATCACTGCCTTCCATCTTTTGTTTTTTCGCATGCGTGGCCAGTTTGCGCACCCGCCGGGTCCGGGGAAAATACATCCAGATATCATCGGCATAATTATGCATCAGAGTCGCCT
Organism: bacterium; assembly: GCA_016932575.1. Taxonomy (GTDB): domain Bacteria; phylum Zhuqueibacterota; class QNDG01; order QNDG01; family JAFGCO01; genus JAFGCO01. The sequence goes on along the minus strand of JAFGCO010000002.1, from coordinate 62,113 downwards.
GATTTTTCACCCGGATCGGCTCGAGATAACGGATCAGATTTTTCTCATCATGATTTTTACTCCAGGATTCATAGACAAAAGTCCTTTCCTTTCCCGAAGATGTCTGAATGGTCATTTTCGATTTGGCCCAGCAGGTTTCTGGATTCAGGTAATTGTCGACTTTTTCAATGATTTCCGGACCTGACAGGGATTGCCCGTACAACCAGGAGGCAAGAAAAATCACAAAAAAAAGTAAAATTTTTGTTTTCATAATTTTCTCCTTTAATACCGACCAGCCGGTCGGTATTAAGTTAAAAAAATTATTGGGATTTAACTCCGCTTAAAATTAGATCTGCAAGATGTTCGAGAGCAGGTTTAATATCAAGCAGGTTTCGATCCAGCAGCCACTGCAGCATGAGGCCATCCAAGGTTCCGATGATTATGGATGCCGTAATTGTTGTGTCAACTTGTTTAAAAACACCGGATTCGAATCCAGTGTTCAGTATTTGAATAATCTGTTTTCTATAAAGCGCATACATTTTGTTGAGCCCAAAAATATCCCTTCCTTCATGGAGACGAACACTTTCAGCCCATATGTCCAGCATAATGTCCGCATAATCGAGAAATTCTTCATTCAACAATTCTGTCCAAGAAACAATATAGGTATAAAGCTGTTCAACAGGATCGTCAATATTCTTTATTTTTTTATCGAGATGGCGCTGCGCTTCTTTAACAAACACATTAAAGGCAGCCACGGACAGTTCTTCCTTACTTTTGAAATATTCATAGATCGTGCCTTTGCCTATCCCGGCGGCTTCCGCAATATGAATCATTTTGGTATTGGGTAGACCGAATTTGGCAAATACACGAATGGCAGATTCCAGAATTTTATTTCGTTTTTCTTCTTTATCAACTATTTTTGGTGTCATAGCATCTTCTTTTTTATGGCCGACTGGTCGGTCAATAAAAAGATACATGATTAATCCATCGATGTCAAGGGATTTTACATTTTTTTGAAATTGAAATTCAACGGATTTTATTAGATAATTATGCAAATCACGGTTCATTTTTTACGATTATTGAAACATAAGGGTATAGAGTTTTTTTTTATTGAATACAGAATAATTGATAATTATCTTGACAAAATGAATATAGAATTTTAATTTTGTTTAGCTATAAAGAATATTTTATCTGATCATTCCTCAACAGATACTCCTCCTGTTTTATTTTCATTATTTTATTAAGGAGGGCGATATGAAATCTCAACTTTGTATTTTCTGGATTATTTTGCTCACAATATCTTATGCATGCTCCAAAAAGACCAGCACTGGTCTTGAAGAGGATCCGTTATCCTTAGTAGCAGCAAAGAAGAACGGACCGGAAGGGGAAACCAATGGATCGGATGGTTTCGACAATGAAATTTTGGAAGAAGCTTTTCAGGAAAATAGCGATATTATATATAATTACGGAACCATCAATATCAAATTCTGGGGCACATTTAAGCATTCAAAGGAAGATGAACCTACAGAAGGACCTCGCTCTCTTGTCTGGCATGGTCAAGGAGCCATGACGTCGAAAAATGTTTTTGAAGTGGATGAAACACATACAATTGGTATTGGTCAGCAGACTCATATACAGATGAACGTGACTTTTACTCTGCTCAGTGATACACTGGATCAGGGTGTACATTATTATCGCATCGAATCCAGTGCCATAGAACCATCGGATAAAATATACGAAGGTGTATACTGGATTGATGTAGAAACCTATTCAATAGCCCGGATGATGATCCATCCGTCTAAAAATCCAAAATTTGTCAAGGAATTTTTACTTGACTTTTGCTTCCGGGAAATGCCTGGTAATAATTGGATGGTTACAAAGGTATGTGCACGGGCGTATGCCGGTTTTCTTTTCAAGAAAGCGCGAATGCAGTCGGAGGAGGTGTATTCAGACTATCAGTTTGATTGACTTCCTGAGGATTTACTCAGGCTAAATCTTTATGGACAGTGTGTTCCGCATAATGGTTTTTGCATCGAATTTTTCCTTGAAATCAATCAGGCTGATTCTTGGTGTCATCGGATTGTCAGCTTTTGTTTCCTGCGAAACACCGATATCAACATAACGATAACCATTGTCTGTTGCATCTTTAACGACTTCATACATGACCCGATGAATGGGTTTATATTGGGCATAGTCATATAATAGCATGTTATAGAAGCAGACAGCAACACAGGAATTGGCATAGAACATCAGTGAACCGCCAATTGGCTTATTTTTAAAATAGACCATAAAGAGCTTTAAATTGTCCGGCAGAAGTTCTTTTAAGCGCTGAAGATCTTCATAGGAATGTGTCGGTTTTATGTCATGTCTGGATTTATTGTCTAAAAGAATCGGATAAAACTGATCATATCGGTCATTGATTTCAACATGGATATCTGAATTTTTCAGCGTTTTGCGTATGTTACGCCGCACAGTGCTTTGGAAACGGGAAATGATTTCCTGATTTTGATCCAGCTTGATGGCACTCGAAATATAGTGAAGTTCATATTTAAATCCCTGCCAAAGCATGGCAAAGTCAAGATTCTGATTCGGATATTTTTCATAAATAATGGGAGCGGCTGTCAGCATGATTTCAGTAAACCGGTTTTTTTTCGCATAACTTAAAAGGCAATCTATTATGGACATGGCGGTTTTAAATTTAATATCGCCGGTCACAATAGATCCGTAGCTGGCACCAATAGGGGACTCATACAAACCGTTTTTTAATTGTCCTGGAAGTACGGCAACAATTTTATTATTTTCGAGGAATATTAAATGGTCAAAAGAAAATTTGCCGGGTTCATGATAATCTAAAAAACATTGCAAGTGAAACATAGTGCCGTTATTGGAGTTCAGGACAAAATTGTCCCATGCTTTCTTGTATCTGTCTTGATATGGAATTATTTTCATCTTAATAGAATTAAATAATCTCGCATTTTCCATGTTGAAAATATTTATATATTATAAACAATTTTTAGAAAATTACAAGGACTATTTCAAGTTATTGTATTTAATCATCATTTTGTGTATATTAAGCAAATTATATAATAAAAACATTTCTTTTCATATATGAATAAATGGAGAATTGAGAATGAAATGGTTTAATCGTCTTCTGGTGAGGATTCTTCCCCTGTTTCCGAAATCTTTTGTCTGGATCTTTTCAAAACGATATATTGCCGGAATCGATTTGTCCGATGCAATTGAAAAAACAAAATATCTGAATGCTGATCACATTTTGACCACGATTGACGTCCTGGGAGAAGATATAACAGAACTGGAAGAGGCTGCACAGGCACGTGAACAGTGTATCAAAACCGTTAATGCCATTCGATCCAATAATTTGCTGGCCGGCCTTTCCATAAAATTAACTCAGTTGGGATTGTGCATCGACACAGAACAATGTTATAAAAATGTGGAGGCCATTGTCAGCCATGCTGAAAGGCTTGATGTATTTGTCCGCATTGACATGGAAGACAGCACGACTACTGACCGGACATTTGATATTTACCGCAGGATTCGAAAGAAATACAGACATGTCGGTATTGTGGTTCAGGCATATTTGAAAAGAACTAAAGAAGATGTCCGGAAATTGATTGATGAGAGTATATCAAATATAAGGATTTGCAAGGGTATATATGATGAAAATCCAGAAATCGCCTATAAGGACGCGGATAAAATTCGCAAGAATTATATGGAAATAACAGAAATGGCATTAAAATCTGGAGAGTTTACGGCAATTGCGACTCATGACAAAACGCTTGTTGAAAGCTGCCAGGCATTAATTGAAAGACTGAAGTTAAAAGCCGATACTTATGAATATCAAATGCTCATTGGTGTTACAGAACATTTGCGATCAGACATTGTTAAAGATGGCTACCCGATGCGTGTCTATGTGCCATACGGTGAACAATGGCACGGATACTGCATGCGTCGCCTGAAAGAAAATCCGCAAGTCGCAGGATATGTCGTTAAAAATATTTTTATCCGAAATTAAGCGTAGAAATGACAATTAAAAGGGAGACATAATGAAAACAATGATCCGTTTTCAATTATTCATTGCAGTATCTTTTTTCTTATGGCTTTCCTGTGCTGTCAATCCTGTAACAGGAAAAAGGGAGCTAATGCTTTTATCACGTTCAGATGAAATTGCATTAGGACAGCAGACGGATAAAGAAATTGTCGAAATGTACGGGTTGTATGACGATGAATCCCTGCAGAATTATATTCAAGGGCTTGGCAGGAGAATGACACCTGTGACTCATCAGCCAAGCTTGCCTTATTCATTTAAAGTCCTGGATACTGATGTTGTCAATGCATTTGCTGTTCCGGGAGGGTTTGTTTATTTTACACGGGGTATTCTTGCCTATCTGAATAACGAAGCGGAACTGGCCGGTGTTATGGGACATGAGCTGGGACATATCAATGCAAGACACAGTGCAAAAATTATTTCAAAAGCCCAGCTGGCTCAATTCGGTCTTGAATTGGGTTCAGCTGTTTCAGAAACCTTTGCAAAGTTATCCGGTTTGGCAGGGCTGGGTGTTCAAATGCTCTTTTTAAAGTTCAGCCGGGATAATGAACGTGAAGCGGATAATCTTGGTGTTGAATATGCCTCAAAAACAGGATATGATGCCAAAGGTATGGCCACTTTTTTTCAGACATTGGAGCGTATGCATCCTTCAGATGAATCAGGATTGCCGGATTGGTTTTCCACGCATCCCGATCCTGTCAATCGTATTGATGCCGTCAGTCAAAAAACCAGAGAATGGCAGGAACGATTGGCAGGGAAAAAATTTGTATTTAACCGCAATTCTTATATTATGCATATCGATGGACTTATATTCGGTCCCGATCCAAAACAGGGATATGTTGAGGATAATATATTTTATCATCCGGCATTCACTTTTCAATTTCCAGTTCCAGCGCAATGGCAGGTGTCCAATATGGCCTCTCAGGTTCAAATGGTCTCACCCCAGCAAAATGGCATTCTGTTGTTTACCTTGGTCAAAGCCAGCACGCTGAATGACGCAGCCGGGAATTTTATTCAAAATACGCAAGCGCGCGTACTGCAACAAAATTCAAAGACCATTCATGGATTCAGTGCACTTGAAATCTTTTCGGAAATTTCAGGAAATCAGTCTCTGAAATTGATATCCACCTTTATTCGGAAGGATGAACATATTTTTGCTTTTCATGGTTATTCAGCTCCATCGGATTTTGAAGATCAATTTTTATCTGTATTTCAAAATAGCATGGCTGAATATAAAAGATTAACCGATTCAAAGAGGATCAATGTGATGCCCAAACGCATTTATATCAAAACCGTAGAGGAATCTGAGAGTTTAAGTCAGTACCTGAGGAAACAAAAGATTGATCCGGAGAATTATGGAAATATCGAAATCATAAACGGATTCACAATGAATACTGCTTTGAAAGAAGGGGATAAAATAAAGATTATAGAATAATGAATCGTGTGTATCTTCATAATCTGCCGACAAACGACCATGACAAAACAGGAAACATATATCGCAGTTTTACGAGAAATACAGATCCGAGTAGAGAAAGAAGGTAATTTATATGCGTACCTCGACAATGTGACGGCTGTATTGAAAAAACGCTTGTCACATTTTAATTGGGTAGGATTTTATATGGTAAAAAAAGAAAGACTGATTCTCGGACCCTTTCAGGGAACACCCGCATGTATTTTTCTAGAACCGGGAAAGGGTGTATGCGGAACATGTGCGGCAGATCAACATACGATTTTGGTCAATGATGTGAGCACTTTTCCCGGTCATATTGCATGCGATCCCTGTACAAAATCAGAAATCGTCGTCCCTTGTTTTAATCGGGATCATCAATTAAAAGCTGTATTGGATGTGGATAGTGATCAGCCTGATGCATTTGATACGACCGATCAAAAGTATTTGGAACAGATTGCGCATCATATTCGATCTTTATGGGATTATGAAAAACAATGATTGATCCAAAAACATTCTACCGTGAGCTCGATGCGGCCCTTGCGAATATCAGCATTCAAAAATCTGATAAGAATTTTTACATTTCAATTCTCGAAGAGCTCAGACAAAAATTCGGTGTAACCCTCCGTTTTGACGGAAGTTATATTTATGAGCTACGCGGCCCACAGTTTATGTGTATCAATGCTTCCACTGGAAATATAAAATCGAAGATAAAAACTCATTTTGCTTCTGATTCAAAATTCGCTCAGGCAGTCATAAAGCATGGCAGTTATATATTTAATCAGGAAAATACATTTAAGCTGGATGCATCCATATGCAGAAATGAATGCACACCGGCAGCGATTTTTATATATAGTGCAGAATCCCAATGGATTTTTATATTTGAATTGATTGATGGCTGGGTTCGAGAAGAAATTACACTATTTTTGAATTCAGTTCGAACTGCACTGAACTACCGGTTAATGGCTGATAAAGTACAGTCCGAATTTGAGCGTGCTTCGCAAATCCAGAAAAGTCTGCTGCCACCGCGGCCTCCTGAAATTCAGGGGTACAATATTGCACAGCGTTCATTGGCCGCTGAACTGGTCGGGGGCGATTTTTATGAGTATTTTCAGTTTGATGAAAATCATTTGGGTTTTGCCATCGGTGATGCGAGCGGACATGGTATTCCTGCAGCCTTGCTTGTTCGCGATGTAGTTATTGGGCTGCGTATGAGCCTCAGCCGCGATGTTCGTATAATGCACACACTGAAGAAACTAAATCAGGTTATTCAGAGAAGCACGTACTCCACAAATTTCATATCCCTTTTTATCGGAGAAATGGAAGAACCAGGTCATTTATTCTATGTAAATGCCGGTCACCCACCGCCTTTTTTAATTTCGAGAAATCAGATCACAATGCTGGAAGCCTCGGGTATCGCGTTGGGATTTTTACCGGAAATTGAATTGCACAGATATTTTGTCTATATGGAACCAGGTGCTAAGCTGGTGCTTTATACGGATGGCATTATTGAAAGAATAAATCGCGATGAAGAACAGTTTGGTCTTGAAAGATTGCAGCAGGTGGTTTCTGAACATATCGATCAGGATGTGAAAACACTGCTTGAAACAATTATTAAAAAAGTCTATGATTTCGGAGGACAAACCAGTTGGGAAGACGATGCCTCGCTGGTCATTATCCATCGCACCCAGTAAGATCAGGAGACGATTCATGCCAAATCAAACCGTTGAAATTATTCGTTTCGGCAATCAGTCTACAATCGATAAAAGATTATTAAAAAAATTTGTCAATTTTCACTGGACACATTATGTAAATGATTCGCAATATATCCCTTTACTGGACTATGAATATCTGGGATTCAGATTGATCGGGATTAAAGGATTCTTTGAACCAGACAATCTATTTTTTAAACACGCAGATATGGTATGGTTTCTGGCACTGCAGGAAGATAATGTCGTTGGCCGGTGTATTGCCTTTATCAATTACAATCACAACAAACATTGGCAGGATAAAACAGGATTTTTCGGGCTTTTTGAGTGTATAGAGGATGATCAAATTGCAGCACAATTGCTTGATGCCGCTAAATCTTGGCTAAAAAGTCAAGGCATGACAACCATGCGAGGCCCTTTAAATTTACCTGTAAACGAAGCAACCCCAGGTGTTCTGACTGAAGGTTTCAATTCACGTCCAGTCATGTACTATCATTACAATAAACCCTATTATTTAACACTATTGCAGAACTATGGCCTGAAACCTGTAAAAAGAGTGCTTTCCTGGGAAGTGCGCGTCAAAGACACGTTTCCGGAGAAAATCAAACGCCTGGCGCAAAAAATTATTGACAGATACAACGTCCGTCTTGAAAATTGGGGAGAGCGTTCTGTCAATGAACGAAAACATGAAATGTTGATGATTTACAATGAAGCATGGAACAATAACTGGGGATTCGTGCCGTTTACACAAGAAGAATTTTTCAGAATTATCGATGATATGATGCTGATTATGGACAGACAGATGTTTACATTTCTTTATATCAAGGACGAACCTGCAGCCTTTATCGGAGCCGTACCCAATGTAACAGAAAAATTAACTCCTGTCTCATGGTGCAGGCGATGTGAATTGGTTCGAGCTGTTCAAATGTTACTGGGTGCAAATCGAACACAGGGATTTCGGCTGGGTTATATGGGAGTTCGTCCGAAATTTCGCCGACTTGGATTGGATGGTGTTATGCTTCAATGTTTGAAAAAATATGCGGATAAAAAACAATATAATTATTGTGACATGGGCTGGGTACTGGAAGATAATACCATGACGATTAGGGCCATTAATTTATTCGAGGCAAAAGTATCAAAAATCTATACGGTGTTAGAGACAGAAATATCATGAATCCAAAAGCGGCCATACAAAAAAATATCGAATCTCGAACGGAAAATGAAGAATATTGAAGAAGACCAAACACAAGGTTTGTGATAAAAACAATTATCTGCTCATCTGGTTTCTTCAGATACGGGGCCCGTTTCTTATTTTATCGGCTGCGCTGGTCTTCTTGGGTTTTTCAATCGCCGTGCATGATGGATTTATTCACTGGATTCATGCTCTGATGCTGCTGATTGGAGTCATTCAGGCCCATATCGCCGTGAATCTGTTTAATGAGCTTTCAGATTATCAAACCGGTATCGATTCCGGTACAACACAGACTCCATTCAGTGGTGGCAGTAAAATGATGCAGACCAATCTAACTCATCCCCGTTCTGTTCGTAAACTGGCTTATATCAATCTGTTTTCTGCAGGATTGATTGGCGCATATTTCTGTTTTACATCGAACATTTCGATTATATTTTTAATGATTTTGGGCGGACTTGCCATTCGTTTTTATACGTCCCATTTTGCCAAATGGATGGTAGGTGAAATTATTTCAGGATTGACATTAGGCAGTTGTGTTGTGATAGGCGTCTATTTAGCATTAACAGGAACTCTGGATTGGCATGTGGCTCTGCTTTCTCTTCCTCCGGGTATTTTAACAACACAACTATTGTTTCTGAATGAATTTCCTGATTCAGATGCAGATCACGCGGGAGGAAGGCGCCATTGGGTTATTCAATGGGGCAGGGCCAGAAGTGCTGTATTTTACTGTTTGTTGATGGCCCTTTGTTTTCTTATTATTGGTATCATACCGGGGATCTCCCGTTTTCCATCGACCTTGTGGTTAGGGCTGGGACCATTACCATTGACAGTTATTACATGCCGTGGTACGGTTAAATTTCATTCGAACACGCAAAAACTGATTCCGATATTGGCAATTAATGTCTTGATTATACTGTTGACAGACACACTTTTGGGAGTGGGACTTCTGATAGGATGAAATCTCCGGATCATTGCCGATCTTCCACATCCATTCTCGCGATCGTTGCATGCTTGCTTTGGGCCACTGCTTTTGTCGGTGTCAAATATGGGCTGCAATTTGCCAGACCTTTGGGATTTGCAGGTATTCGTTTTATGATTTCGGGTTTGTTAATTTTACCATTTTCCCTTCATTCAATAAAATCCCATTTTCATCAAAAATCTTTCATTCGACTGGCGTTTGTTATCGGTCTTTTTCAGACTTTTTTCTTATATGGATTCTTTTATTTAGGCATGACACTAATTCCAAGTGCACTGGGAGCTATGATTATCGGTTCGTCCCCGCTTATTATCGCATTCACTGCCCATATGATACTACGTGATGATAAACTGACATGGGAGAAAACATTGTGCCTAATTCTCGGTATGTCGGGTGTTGCTATTCTCAGTCTGAACAGAAAACCCTGGACATCCGCCGGAATGAGAGAAATGCTTGGTATTTGCCTGTTAATATGTGGATTAATATGCTCTGCAGTCGGAAATATTCTGGTTTCACGAGACCGGAATGATTTTCATCCTTTCCTGCTGAACGCTGTTCAGATATTTTTCGGCGGTTTTTGTCTGACACTGATTTCTTTTCCAGTGGAAGGCCTTCCACACTGGCCTTCTAGTCCGGATTTTATTATGGCGTTGGGATGGCTGTCTTTTATTTCTGCTGCGGCTTTTTCCATCTGGTTTCTTCTTCTGAAGCGCGCAGGAATAAAGGTTTCCGAACTGAATATATGGAAGTTTATTATCCCTGTTCTTGGAGCCATCTTAAGCTGGCTCCTCCTGCCTGGAGAAAATCCCGAGATATTTTCTGTTTTGGGTATGGTATGCATTTCAGCATCCGTATTATTTTTTCATTTGACTGTCCGAAACAAGATCAGCAGGATTCCCTGATACTTTAATGAAATGATCTGTAAATTCTAATATAAAATGAATCCATGCCTCTATATCATATTATTTTATTGACATTATATGGAATTTGCCTTATCTTTTTTTAAATCCTCAAATTTATTTGTAAATATCAAATTGCTTCAAAATGATCAATGATTTAATTTAACCGCGGCTTATCCATGGACGATCAAATTAAAATACTTGTTGTTGAAGATGAAGGGATAGTGGCCGAGGATATTTTTCAAAGTCTTGAGAATATGGGGTATAAAGTTCCTCAGGTGGTTTCTTCTGGTCAGGAAGCCATAAAAACCATTCCAAGTCTGCAACCTGATATTGTATTGATGGATATTGTGCTCAGGGGCACGCTGAATGGAATTGAAACCTCAAAACGAATTAAAAAGAGATTTGATATCCCTATTATTTATCTTACTGCTTATGCGGATCGTGATACACTTGAAAAAGCCAAAAAAACAGAACCATATGGATATCTACTCAAACCTTTTGATGATCGCGAACTTCGTATTACTATCGAAATGGCATTGTACAAACATCGCATGGAACATATACTGAAAGAAAGGGAAGCTTATTTTTCAACGACGCTTAAAAGCATAATTGACGGAGTGATTACGACTGATAAGGCTGGGTGTGTTTCCTTTATGAATCCTGTTGCTGAAGCATTGACAGGAATCTCCCTTGATGAAGCGTATAATAAACCAGTGAACCAGATTATCACATTGGAAAAGGGGAAATTTGGTAAAAAAATCAATCCATCCTTTGATAAAATATTAAATGAAGGTATTTATCTGAGCATCAGTGAGGATGTTTGGCTGGTCAATCCATCCGGTGATAGAATTCCTGTCGAGAATTCAGGCTCGCCAATTAAGAACGCAAGAAATGAAATTATCGGTGCTGTGATTGTTATTCAGGATATTACTGAGAAAAACCGTCTTGATGAAGAAAAAGAAAGGATCCGTCAGGAACTGCTGCAATCCCAGAAAATGGAAGCCGTTGGAAAGCTTGCCGGTGGTATTGCCCACGATTTTAATACCCTGTTGACAGCCATGCGAGGCTTTACAGATATGGCACTGATGCGTGTTGAATCTACCGAGCCTATGCATGAAGAACTGGTTCAAGTTAAAAATGCTGCTAAATCAGCGGCTGAGTTAACACAACAGCTTCTTTTGTTTAGTCAGAAGCATCCGTTGGAATCAAAACCGCTCAATCTAAACGGACCAGTTGCAGAACTTATCCGTATGCTGGAACGATTGCTTGGAGAGAGCATTGAAATTCGAACTGAATTGCACCCTGATCTTTGGACAATCATGGGAGACAAATCTACTTTGGAACAGGTTCTGATGAATTTAGCTGTGAACGCCAGAGAAGCCATGATTTCTGGAGGAATATTGACGATAAAAACCGAAAATGCCCACTTAGATGAAAACGGTATCATCGGGATAGAAGGTGCATGGCCAGGAAAATTTGTTTGCCTTTCTGTTTCAGATACCGGTTCAGGGATAGCACCCGAAATTCAGCATCGAATTTTTGAGCCGTTTTTTACAACCAAAGGATCTGGAAAGGGAACAGGACTGGGCCTTTCAGTTGTCTATGGAATTATCAAAGAACATAATGGATGGGTGCATCTTTATAGCGAATTGAACAAAGGTACTTCATTTAAAATTTATATCCCGGCAATAGAGGCCAGAATTAAAAAAACCAAAAAAAGAAAATTACCCGTAAAATCTGTGACTTACGATAAAAAATCAGTATTGGTTGTTGAAGATCAGGATGGCGCCCGGGAATTTACAAGTCGCGCGTTGCATAAAATGGGATTTGATGTCACATCTGCAAGCACTGCAAACGAAGCGATGCGTCTTTTTCACAAAAAAAACACAAAAGTTGATCTCGTGATCAGTGATGTGGAATTGCCGGACCTGACGGGCATTGAATTGGTCGATCAATTGATTGAAAAGAAAAAAAATTTAAAAATACTGCTATGCAGCGGATATACGGATGAGAAATCACGTTGGCCAGTGATCCGCGAAAGAGGGTTCCGATTTCTTCAAAAACCTTACGGCTTTTCGGAATTAATGGATGTGATGGAAGAATTTTATCCCAATCAAAAAGGAAAAAAATAAATCCGATACAGGTTCTATATTTCGGTTATAACCGATCAATAAATACTTGCAACAATATCGAACGGCTAATCACATTTTTTGAATTTTCAGTTATTTTGCTGATATACCTTGGATGACTCCATTTATCATGATTAAATAGGATGTGCAATTCCTGAAGGGACCGGATACTGATGGGAAATATGTCTCAGTTGAATCAAAACAAGGCTATTCAATACCTCATTGAGAATGAAAAATATGCAAGAATTGGGCGTTTGGCCAATGGCTTGGCACATAACCTCCAGTCTCCGTTAACTGCAATAAAAGGTTATGCTCAATTGATCCAATTGGATCGGGGTAAAATTGAAGAGATAGAATTAATCTTAAAAGAAGTGGAGCTTGTTCAATCGATTACACACAATTTATTGCGAATAATGCGTCAATTGCAAGACATGTCGATTCGTCAGCTTTTATTAAACGATATGATCCGTCTTGAATTAGAATTTCTGAATGCGAATCTGATTTTTAAGCACAAAATTAAAAAATACGTGTCTTTGGATCCTGAATTGCCGTTTATTCAGGGTGTTTACTCTGATTTCAGTCAGATGATCATGAATCTGTTGTTAAACAGCATTGAGGCCATGACAGAAAGTCCCGAAAAAAAATTATTTGTTGAAACCCGCCATGATGACTCTCACGTTTATATCCAAATCCGTGATACTGGGAAAGGCATTCCCAAAAATATGATAAATCACATCATGGATCCGTTTTTTACAACAAGTGGAAAGGAAAAAAATTGTAAGCATGATCCTTCATATTCAGGCACAAGTATTGGCCTGATGATCGTTAAAACATTGGTTGAAAAATACAGGGGAATCTTTGATATTCAATCAGATAAAAAAGGAACCCGAGCCATAATAAAAATCATTTGGCATGATTAGAATTCATGCAGTAAGTATTTAATCTTAATTTTTCATCCCGCTGATGATGATACCCGGTGTCAGCTTTAATCATCCTTCTTTATTTATCCAGTAAAAAGAGAAATTTTTCCGGGCCTGAAATAAACGCAGTCTCAATTTTGTCATAATTTGTCTGATTTTTAAATCTACTCGCAATTCAATTCATTATTTCATATATTATTTTCATACCTGAGAATTTTTAAATTAAAAGCAATGATAGAACGAGTTATTAAATAAGTAGTACAACAAACAGGAGGAAAATTGATGCGATTATTAGCACCAGTAATTATCATACTCTCAACCGCGATTTTAACAGCGCAACCATATGAAGCATCTGTCGCTCAAAATGAAAATTGGAATGGATGGGAAGCAATTATCGCGGAAAACGGAATAATTACAACATCGACCGTACCAGCAATCGGTGCGCGTGTCATGCAATATGATTTGGGTCAGCATTCATCCATTTTTCACAATCATAGCATGGATGGTGATATTTTTGAACCTGCTTTCAATAACAGCTGGTATAATTTCGGAGGATTTAAGAACTGGCCGTCACCTCAATATGGTTCTGGACGGTGGGGATGGCCGCCGCCACCGACACTGGATTACGGTGAGTACACATCAGAGATCATTAATAGTTGTGACGATTCTGTCGTCATCCGATTTACAGGTCCGGTTGAACAATACAGAACTCCCGATTTACAATTTATACGCGAAATGACACTTTATCAAAATAGTAGCCGTGTAAAAATGAAACAGATTTTGATCAATCATGCCGCAAGCAGCCAGAATTGGGGTATTTGGGATATTACACAGGCAATTACCAATCATATCGGTAAAAATGATTATGAATATTTTTGGATTTATTTTCCGATTAACCCTCAGAGCGTTTTTGGTCCGGATGGCGTTACTACCCAGCGTTCTTCTGCAGCATGGGTTGGTGAAGTTGCTTCCGGCATTTACGGCACTCAATTTGTTCCAGGTGCGGAAAAACTTTTTGCCGATCCTCACAATGGATGGATTTGTTATGTCGATGAACGTGATGGCGTCGCATACGCCAAAACGTTTCCAGTTTTTGAAGAATCTTCATATCCGGACGACGAGGCAAGAGTGGCTGTTTATATGGCTGCAAATTATGTCGAAGTTGAAGTTATGGGTCCTGTGGAAGATATACCGGCCAATGAGGGAAAAATCGATTTCACTATTAACTGGTGGGCTGCGAAAGTAAATGGCCCCATTTTAAATGTAAACAATGTCTGTGCTGTCAATCACTTTCTATCATTATCGGACGAATCAATCACTGGAAATTATGGTGTATTTTACACTGGTAAAGCAAAAACTGTATTTCTTGATGAAGCAGGTGCCATACTCGGAGAAGGACAAGAATGGGATGTCACTCCTTTAGATAATTTTTCTTATTCTGAATCCGTTTCCTTTCCTGCAAATACGGCAAGAATCGAATTAAGAATATACAAACTGGGAGGAGAGTTGATCGGCATTCTGGACAGCGCTGATATCTCGGATCTGACCAATATTCAATCACAAGCATACTGTAAAATATCCACTTTTAAATTAAGTCAGAATTATCCGAATCCGTTCAATCCTTCAACACAAATTGAAGTGGATTTAAAAGACTCGGGTCCCGTGCAACTTATCGTTTATGATATTACGGGTCGAATTGTACGCATTCTTTCTGAAGGATTCCAATATTCAGGAAAACATCGTTTTATCTGGAACGGGGATGATCTGAAAGGACAGGGCGTCCCTGCAGGTATTTATCTTTGCCGATTGAACTTTACTGATCAGTTAAATAAAAATCACACAATGATCAGAAAAATGCAATTGATACGGTAATCATTGATTAAGCAACCCAAAATTTTCATGAAAATAAATCCCCGGAATATCACGGGGATTTTTTATTTGTTTATTTCTGAACATTTTCCGACATTTAAACACAGTAAAAAAATCTTTCTTAACCTTGGAATGTGATTAAAATGCAGTAGTCGATTAAGAATATGGATCTGAAAGATAAATTGAAATTTTACGAGTCGTCACTAAAACCAGCAATCAGCCAGCATGACGCTTCACAGCCCTATGATATCAGGCAATGGGTTGAAGGTACGGAAATGGAAAATAAACACGGCAACTTTTTCCTGGCCAGAAAGTCATTTCCGCTGCACTATCGCCATGGAGTCCAATCGTTACAAATTTTTTCGAATTTACCCGAAACAATATACGCAAGAATAGCCAATGATGAAAACCTATGCACATTCGACCCCAGAAACACAATTTATCTTGATACGGAAACCACCGGTCTTGCGGGGGGAACCGGCACTGTACCTTTTATGATTGGATTAGGCTATTATCAGGAAAAAGAATTTAAAGTAGAACAGTTATTTATGAGAGATTATCCGGAAGAGCGTGCAATTCTTAGCGAATTTCTCGAACGGCTGGAAGCATTCGAGGCAATTGTGACCTATAATGGTAAATGCTATGATGTGAATTTACTTAACTCGCGAATGATCCTGCATCGTATGAAAAATCCGCTCAATAAAATACCACACCTGGATCTTTTATTTACGGTGCGGCGATTATACAAACGACGTTTGTCCGACTGTTCTCTGGGAAATATTGAAAAACATATTTTGCAATTTAACCGGGATTTCGATATTCCTGGAAATTTGATTCCAGGTATCTATTTCGAATATCTCAGGAACCACCAGGGACATCGGCTTTCCAAGATATTCGATCACAACCGATTGGATATTCTTTCTTTAGCAGCACTGACAATACATACTGGCCTTGTGTATCATGATCCAGCTTCCTGGATAGAACACGGAATGGACTGGCTAAGCCTTGGTCGCATTTTTGAATCCCATAATTTGCTAGCGGATGCTGCAGAATGTTATGAAACTGCACTTCAATCCTTATATGATTCTGAAAATAACCAGGGAATCAGGTTTTGGCTGGGTTTAACTTACAAAAGAATGGGAGATTGGAAACGAGCCATTCATCAATGGAAGCAACTGACACAGGCAAAACAGTTTCATATCCATCCCTTCGAAGAACTTGCCAAGTATTACGAACATCAGGCTCGGGATTATTCAAATGCGATCCATTGGGTTGATCGTGCATTAGAGCGTCTGGACATACTTTCACAGTTGTATTCTGAAATACAGTTGATTCATGATCGAAAAGAATTGATGTACCGCAGGAAACGGTTGAAGCGAAAAATGGGGACTTGTGACAATATAAATTCATAAGAAACGCATTATTCATTGAGTTGAATAAAATATTTAATCAGTGTTCGAATTAAAAATCACGAAACGTTATGAAGATTTGGTTGAGCTTGTTGATGAAAGGTTGAATTATCGGGTATGTATTGTTTTTGGTTGGATATAATCATGCAATGCATCAAAATCATTCATTCAATGTCTGAAATCATTGTATTATTATAGAAAATGACATCCCATCGTTTATATAAAAATATAGCATAATTCATTCAATTTTATTGAATTGACTCACCTGGAGCAGATTATTATATTGAATTTTGGAAAAATTTTTGCTATTTTTTCTATGTCTACGCAGAATCACGAAAGGCAGCTGATCATTTCTAATGGATTATTCCCATCCCACGAGGACCTGTTCGATGAAATACCCACCACAATTGCTTAAATTTCTGTTGTTCAAACTTCCTGTTCGGTGCAGAAAAATTATCAAAATCATGATTGATCTTTTTATTATCCCAGTTTCCTGTGTATTGTCTTTTTGGCTCCGTTTTGAATGGGTTATCGATGCGGAATATATTCATAGTTTTTTAATTTTTATGGGGCAAACACTGATCATGTCTTCTCTTGCTTTCCAGATCTTTGGTGCCTATTCAGAAATGTGGGTTTACTGGAGCTTTCGTGATCTGAAGCGTCTTATTTATATTCATACCGGAATTGTTGGTGTTATTTATATTGTGAACTCTTTATTTCATTTTTATGCTTTACCGCGCTCAATATACGTGCTTTACTGGGTACTCGCCGTAGTGTTTCTTTCAAGCTTTCGTATGGCTGCCCGTTTACTCATGATTGTGCCCTCCAATTCTGAAAATCACAGAAGGCGTATTTTAATTGTAGGAGCAGGTGAATCAGGCGAAATGCTGGCACGGCAAATTTTAAATCATCCGGATTTACATTCGCGCGTCATGGGTTTTCTGGATGATGACCCCGTAAAAATTAATCGAACCATTCATGGTTTAAAAGTATTTGGAAATATTGAGAGTCTTCCGGCTGTTGTACCGGATAAAGAGATCGACGAAATTATCATTGCTATCCCATCTGCAAATTCGAAACAAATGCAGAGGATTGTGGAATTTTGTGAAAAAGTGAAAGTTCCCTTTAAAACAACGCCGGGATTACATGAACTTGTAAGGGGAGAAGTAAGCTATCGTGATATTCGCCAGGTAAGGATTGAAGATTTGCTTGGAAGAGAACCCTATGTGATCGACCATGAAAGGTTACATCGGCTTCTGTCAGGTAAAACAATTATGGTTACTGGAGCTGCGGGTTCAATCGGTTCTGAATTATGCCGCCAAATTCAGAGGTTCAATCCGAAAATGATCGTTGCAATTGATAAAGACGAAACGAGGCTTTTCTATTTGTATAATGAAATGAAACATATTTGCCACTTTCATCCGATTGTGATGCAGCTCCAGAATACAGACAAACTGAGTCATATTTTTAAAATACTTGGACCGCAAATCATTTTTCACGCTGCAGCTTATAAGCATGTTCCCTGCATGGAATGGTATCCAGATGAGGCAATTGTAAACAATTTTGAGCCCACAATCACTCTTGCCAATATGGCAAACGAATATAAAATTGAAAAATTTATTCAAATTTCCACAGACAAAGCGGTCAACCCTGTCAATATGATGGGGGTTTCAAAGAGATTGTGCGAGCTTTACATCAAACATTTTACTGAACTGGGTAGAAAGGGCTTTATTGTGGTCCGATTCGGTAATGTCATAGGAAGTCAGGGAAGTGTATTTAGAATTTTCGAAAAACAAATCCAGTTACGTCAGCCTATTACAATTACACATCCCAGAATGGAACGCTATTTTATGTCTATTGTGGAAGCCTGTTCACTGGTTCTGGAAGCTGCGTCTTTAGGAAAAGCGGGATGTACATTTTTACTAAATATGGGAGAACCCATAAAAATATTGAATTTGGCCAAACAGATGATTTATCTGTCAGGTCTGGAACCGGAAAAAGATGTCCCGATTATATTCAGTGATCTGCGTCCAGGTGAAAAATTAGGCGAGAAATTGTGGTACGACTCAGAAATTCGAGAGAAAACAGAAAATCCTAAAATATATAAAGTATTAAGTAACGGTAAACTGCATTCTAATTTTAAAAAAATTGCTTTTGATATTATTAAAGATGCACACCAGTTGAAATACAAAACGATGATCGAAAAAATAAATCAACTTATTCCGGAATACAATCAATCCTTAAGTGAATGAAGACGAATTTCATAATAATGTTTTTTTTAACCATTTATATTTGATCAATCCTCTGCTTAAGATTTCTTTTCATTTTTTCTCTTTTTTAGCGCATTTTGAATAACCTTTTTTAATTCTTCTGCGTGAAACGGTTTTGTAAGGTATCCATAGGGATGCACATTTTCTGTACGCTTTTTCGTGATAGGATCGGAATATGCAGAGACGAAAATAATTGGGATTTGATATGTCTTGACAATGATTTCGGCAGTTTCAATACCGTTAAGTCTGCCGCTAAGTACGATATCCATCATAACAAAATCGGGTTTTTTTTGTCTGATTTTTTTTATTGCTGCTTCTCCTGAAGAAACGGTATCCAGCAGAGTGAATCCCAATTTTTCCAAGCTACTTCTGATGTCCTCACAGATGATAATGTCGTCTTCCACTACAAGTATTGTTATTGAATTATTCATGGCATCACTCCGTCACTTATCTTTGAATGATTTCATTATAGCTGATGTCCAGATAATCTCTAAGCAATCGTGTAATTAAAAAATTTTCCTGCACTTTTTCTTTTGCTTTTTTTCCGAGTTTTTGTCCCCACTCCGGATTTTTCAGCAATTCTATTATTCTGTCCGCCGCACCCTGATAATCTTCCGGTTCAACAAGCAAGCCGTCAACATGATCAGTAATTTGCAGAGGAATACCGCCAACGTTTGAAGCGACAACCGGTTTCTCTTTATACATCGCCTCAGTGACAGTCAAACCAAAACCTTCTCGAATTGATTTTTGAAGAATGACAGCACTGACACGTTGCAGAAGATTAACTAAAAAGGTGTTTTCAAACGTCAGTAAAATTAAATCTCCACGTTTAATTAAGTCTTTCCCTTTTTTATTTACGAGATTATAAATTTCTACGCCTTCAGGATCGTCCATTGCCATGCTTCCGCAAAGAACGAGACGGCAGTCTATTTTTTGTTTCACTTTTTTTATTACCTCGATAACCCCAAGCGGATCCTTCCATTTATCAAATCTTGATATTTGTGTAACCAGTGGTTTGTCGCGTGGAATATTAAATTCAGATAAATAATGGAATATCTGTTGTCCAGAAAGAGGCATATTTTTTGGTGTCAGGGGATCAATCACCGGAGCAACAATACGCTGCCGTACAGCCAAATCTTTTTTTGAATAATCCCTTTTCGATACAATGGCCAAATCATAACGAATAATCATGCCTTTTAAAAAATCCCAGAGCGCCATGTCAGGGTCGGAAAGATCAATATGACATCGCCAAACCCAGGGTTGTCTCTTTTTATAAAAATCAATAAGCGGCAAAGGTTGAGGATCATGGACAATCACAAGATCATGGTCGATCTTCGCATAAACTGAAAAATTTTCACTGGCCTGGATGTATAGCCTTTTTTCATGATCTGTAAATGAAATTGATTCACCCTGTAATCCATTATGCATTTTTTTTGTCAAATGATACAGATCTGGTGTGGCATGCAATACACGCCAATCCACATCGAGTCCCAAATTATTCATCAATGGAATCAGGTTATTCAATATTTCAGCGACACCACCACCAATGAAGGTGGAATTGATATGCAGAATACGCTTTCCATAGAGTGATTTTGCCTTCTGATATAGTTCGCCGATGACTGCATCGCCTACTATGTGTCTGTAATCCGATATTTTTCTCATTCTAACTCCTTCCCGGAAGCACTATTAGAAAAAGCCTGCAGTAGAAAAAATAAAAAAAAACAGCCTTAATATATCATGAAGGATTATCAAATGCTACTGATAAGAGAATATAAAAACAAATCAATATGAAGGCAAATGAAATTCACCTTGATTTTTAATCATTCATTGATTACAATTTAAAGCCTTAAACTCGAATTATTTTAAGAAGGTTTAATATTCATGACACGTGTCGTAAGAATATTTTTTACAGTACTTTTCGCATTTCTTTTTTTGTTTTTCCTTTGCGCAACCTTTGGATACCATTGGTTGAACCGTTCTTTGCCAAAGACAATGGGAGAAAATACTGTTGAAGGACTGGCGGACTCTGTCTATATTTATCGGGATGGTTATCATATTCCTCATATTTTAGCAACAAATGACTTTGATCTCTGGTTTATGCAGGGATACGTAACAGCACAGGATCGATTTTTTCAATTGGATTACTGGCGGCATTTGTCATCAGGAAATCTTTCATTCCTGGTGGGTACAGGTTGCGCGTATACAGACAGTTTCATGAATTATTTGGATATAGAAAATATTGTTGATGCTTTGATATTGAAAATATCTCCGGAAGATCTGAAAATATATCAAGCCTACGTTAATGGTGTAAATGCTTACCTTAATCAAAATTATAACCAACTTCCGCTTGAGTATCAGGTTTGTAAAAATAAACCTGATAAATGGTCTGTTGAGGACTGCCTTGCAGTTTTTATATGTTATTCGTTTTTTATGAGATATAGAAATATTGAATCGTTTATTCTTCAGGTGATGGCAGACCGAAGTAATTTAAAATCTTTTCAGAAATATTTATTATGGACTGCTGTCAACGATTCAAAGATCAGAAATGTATCTTTGGATAATCGTTTTATCAAGCAATGGGAAGCCGCCCGTAAAGAAAGCTATCTGCCCAATTTTATCAGCGAAAGCCGCGTATGCGTTGTACCTGAATCACTCACAACTACCCGAAAATCTTTAATTGCTTTGAGCCTGCCGGGTTTATATTCCTTACCGGTACTATATTATGAAATTCATCTTTATTCTCCTGTACGGAACGCAGCCGGATTCTCTTTACCTGGATTTCCCGGTATTCTTTGCGGATACAATTTTTCTGTTGTATGGAGTCTATTGAATCATCGTGTTGAAAATACGGATGAATATAAATCCGTCAATAACAACTCAGAACATCGAACAAGACACCTTTTAGGCATCAATTATCAAAATGATCCGGGGAAAGCCATTTTTCATATTTCGCAGGCCCATAATGCTGTTCAGGGAGATTCCATTCTTCGCAAATCAAGCATGCCAGGTCTTCATTGGGTTTGTGCAGACACTTATGGTGTTGTGGTATACAGCCAGCACAAATATGATTCTTTGTATTCCGGTAAAATTCCTTACTGGTTTGATCAACGCCTTCGAAAACTTTTACGAAGTTATTCACCTGTTTCGATAATAGACTGTCAGAAGATACAAATGGATAACCAATCCGTTCTGGCAGAACATTTATTACCGCAACTTTTACATTCGATATCAGAACAAAAGAATAATCATGTCTTGTATCATAAGCTAGATCAATGGGATAAAAACATGCGCATCGGAGATGAAGAAGCCATTTTTTTCGAAACATGGATTCGAAAACTAGCAGAAAATATTTTTTCAAATGAATTGGATTCTGTTATGTTTGAATCATTAATGTCTTCACCAGGTTTATGGCAATCCTCTTTGGTTGCATATTTGCTTGATATAAAGCGTCAGCAGAGCAATGATCAGAAAAAATCCATTAATGAATCAATTGAAAAGATAATTCGCTTCTCATTCCAGGAAGCAATTGAAGAAACTGAAAAAAAACAAGGCAGAGACATTTCAAAATGGTCATGGGGAAGGATTCATACGCTTACATACAGACATTTGCTTTCAGAAATTGACGCATTTGAAATGAGCCGGTCTCTCGGTATTCGGTATCCTTTACTTATGGGTCCTTATTCCCTGGACGGATGTTATGCATCGATTTCTGGAAATTCTGTTGACTGCAATAACGATCGTTTTTCCGCAGGAACAGTCGCAAGAATGATTGTTGATTTGAATGATTTGGATAATACAATTTCTATTATTTCCACTGGGCAATCCGGACAGATGAATGACACCCATTATCAGGATCAGATTCCTTTATTTACGCGAGGGTACTACCATCCGAATCTATTTACTTTAGACAAAATAAAAAGGGCAGGCTGGTCGCTTTTTATTGCGACTCCAGCATATTCAGAATGAAATAATTATCATTCCGTAAATTTATCTTGGCATAAAGAAATGGAATGATTGAATACTGAAATATATTTTGAAATGATTACACCATAATTTACGATGCATATGCAAAAAAAAATACCAAAATTTGATGACATGACAGGACGAAGTCCTCGAATGCAAACTATATTTCAAAGAATTTGTGATGCTGCAGCAACTGATGTAACTGTGCTTATTTTGGGTGAGAGCGGTACAGGTAAAGAATTGGTAGCACAATCAATTCATCGCCGAAGTAGTCGTGCGAATGAACCGTTTATTCCTGTAAATACTGGAGCTATATCAAAGAATCTGGTCGGCAGTGAGCTTTTCGGACATCAGAAAGGAGCCTTTACGGGTGCAACTGATACAAAACCGGGAAAATTTGAACAGGCGAATAAGGGAACACTCTTTTTAGACGAAATCAGCACTATGGATGAAGCTACCCAGGTCAGTTTGCTGCGTGTTTTAGAAACACGGAAAATTCAGCGAATCGGAGGGCGTCGTTTTATTCCTGTGGATGTCCGTATTATTTCTGCCAGCAATAAGAAATTATTTCATAGCGATTTATCACAAGATGCCATTATCAGACAGGATTTATTTCATCGACTGAGTGTATTTACCATTACGCTTCCACCTTTGAGAGAACGGGGAGAGGACATTCTTCTGCTTTCCGAGGAATTGCTAAATCAGGCCAATTTGCAATTTAATAAATATATTCGATCGTTTGAATCTGAAGTTATTGACATTCTGTTAACCTATCATTGGCCGGGTAATATTCGTGAATTAAAAAATGTAATTCAAAGAGCAGTTCTCATATGCCGTAATGATCGCATTTCTCTGGATAATCTTCCGGCAAGAATACGGAGAAAAAAATTGAAAACTGCTGAAATATGTTTGCCAATTGGAACATCTCTTCGGGATATGGAACGAGTGCTTATACAAAAAACATTGGAATCTACAAAAGGAAATCGTAAAAAAACCGCTGAAATACTGGGTATTAGCAGGAGAGCTTTATACAACAAGATCAATAAATACTAATTTGTTGATAAAATCACGATTAATTTTTATCATCGTTATTCTAATGGAAAATAAAAATCGATTTTAATATGTGAATAAAATGTACATATTTCTTCGATTAAGAGGTTAATTGAGAAAATTAAACACATTTTTTTAAGGATTTTATGTAAAGTGTATATATTTTGCCTTTTTTAAGTCTTTTAACAGTTATTCATATGATTTGTATTGCTTGATTCTACGCTATATTTACTGTATATATATCTTCTTATTGCTTTTTATACAATAAGTTACGCTCATTTTCATTACCGTATAAATAATAAAAAATATCCGTTTGGAACATCCTTTGCGTAATATTATCGATAACGGATTGAATAACGAAAATTTAAAAAGGAGGGCATCCGCAATGTCAATATGTGTGGCAATGCCTTTTGGACAATATCGGGATAAAATTATTTATCAGTTGGAACACCATGGCGATCATGTGATCGCTGTCAATCGGGGAATCGATCTTTTAGATCAGATTCGATACCATAATTTCAGTCATATTTTTCTCCATACAGATCTGCCGGATTATGATGCACTAGAACTTGTTTTATATATTCGAGATATATATAAACTAACTTCAATTACAATCATCGGAAAAAACAGCAATTGTCTGAAGCGCCTGCTCTTCAAAGCAGGAGCAAATCATTGGTTTAGTCCATATGAAAATTTTAATACCTTAATGCATATTCTGTCACCTCCGGATTCCTTTATGCTGATTTAATGATAGTTAATATATTTAAAAAATAAAGGATTGAGATATGAGTCACTACAGTAAAAAAGAACAAATGATCGCCCAGTCGATTGAAGAAGGAGCAGTGATCAGTAAATGGAAAGATTGGAAATGGCAGGTTAAGCACGTGATTCAGACAATCGATCAATTTGAGAAATTATTGAAGATAAAATTTGATGTCAAAGAGAGATCTGAATTAACTCAAACTATCGATAAATTTCCTCTGTCAATTACACCGTATTATTTATCTTTAATTGACAGGGAAGATTACCATAACGATCCAGTTTTTAAGCAGTCGTTTCCTTCAATCTCAGAATTGGTTATGGAAGATTGTGACATGAATGATCCGTTAGCAGAAGATAAAGACAGTCCCGTCCCCCATATCACACATCGTTATCCCGATCGTGTATTATTTCATGTAAGTAATGTATGCGCGATGTACTGCAGGCATTGCACACGAAAAAGGAAAGTGGGAGATGTTGATGATATACCAAATCGGGCAAGTCTTAAAAAAGGGATAAGGTATATCCAAAATAACCGTAATATTAGAGATGTTTTACTTTCCGGAGGAGATCCTTTCATGCTTTCCGATGATTACCTGGACTGGCTGCTTAGTGAACTTCAGAAAATTCCGCATGTTGAAGTGATTCGGATCGGAACAAGGATTCCAGTAGTGCTTCCTTTCAGGATTACAGATAAACTCATTGAAGTATTAAAAAAACACCATCCGCTTTGGATCAATACCCATTTTAACCATCCCAGAGAAATCACTGCTTCCTCAAAACAGGCATTACACAAATTAGCGGACGCTGGAATTCCCCTGGGAAATCAGACCGTTCTTTTATCTGGAATTAACGATTGTCCCAGAATTATGAAGAGGCTGGTGCATAAATTGGTTCAAAATCGGGTCAGGCCTTATTATTTATATCAGTGTGATTTATCTGAAGGTCTGTCTCATTTTCGCACACCTGTCGGAAAGGGCATTGAAATTATTGAAAATCTCATCGGACACACCAGTGGATTCGCTGTTCCGACTTATGTAATTGACGCGCCAGGCGGGGGGGGTAAAATTCCTGTCATGCCAAATTATCTGATATCCTGGTCCACAAACAAAGTGGTTCTTCGAAATTATGAAGGCATGATTACTACTTATAAAGAACCGGATTCCTACGAGCCGGTTTTTTGCGATAGAGATTGTGACCATTGTGATCTTCAGCTAAAACTGGATGAAGCAGATGAATATTTGTCAACAGGTATTGCTGAATTGCTTTCAGATGCTGATGAGGCTATATCTCTCATTCCCGAAAATACAGAGCGTATTGAACGGAGAAATGAAGAATCTGACCATTTTGAGGAAGCTGTATGAACCTGATTGATTATCTGATTTTCGGAACTTATTTTGTTACTGTTTTGACAATTGGTGCTTATTTTTATTTTAAAAACAAAACACGTGAGGATTATTTTGTAGGAGGGAGGCAGATTTCCTGGGAACATATTGGATTCTCTTTGGTTGCTACCGATGTTGGAGGAGGCTTTTCAATCGGACTCGGTGGGCTCGGTTTTTTGATGGGATTATCGGGCAGCTGGCTGCTTTTCAGCGGTCTGGTGGGTGCATGGATGGTGGCAATCCTTATTATTCCAAGGATTAAAAAACTGGATGAAAAACATAGATTCTTAACGTATCCTGATTTTTTGCTTCACCGGTACAGCGCAAAGGTCGCGATTACAGCGTCTGTCATTTCCGGACTTGGATATCTCGGATTTACCGGGGCCCAAATACTGGCAGGAGCCAAATTAGCAGCAGGGACAGTTTTTTCAGATATCACTCTTATGAATCCGATTCACATGTCCCTGTTTTTAATGGCAGGTGTGATTTTATTATATACGGTTTTGGGCGGATTAAAAGCAGTGATTTATACGGATACGGTTCAGTGGTTTATCCTTTTAAGCGGCTTGTTTTTATTTGGCATTCCATTCACATTTTTTAAATTAGGAGGATGGTCCGGAGCCGTTTCTGATTTATCCTTTGAATATTTCTCACAGGGATGGTCCGTTTTGACTGCCAAGCTGCCAGCTTCCTTTTTTCAATTGACACATATTTCTCCCGTTAAATGGATCAATTGGTTTGTTACCATTGTCCCGGTATGGTTTGTGGCCATGACGTTATATCAGCGTATCTATGCTTCCAGAAACACAAAGAATGCTCAGAAAGCCTTTTTCCTCGCCGGTCTGCTGGAATATCCATTGATGGCGTTTCTTGGTGTTTTTCTTGGTATGGCCGCACGTATTTTTTTCCCGGAAACCGAAGCGGAAATGGGCCTGCCTATGGTACTGGCCAAAGTACTGCCGGTCGGCATTCGAGGGATTGTTGTCGCCGCATACTTTTCTGCGATCATGTCGACTGCGGACAGTTGCCTTATCGCCTCATCTGGAAACTGGGTCAATGATGTGCTTGAACGGTATATACTCCGGAATCAATCCGACAAGTCTCTGATGCACTGGTCACAGTTCATAACCCTGATCATTGGCGTCATCGCTGTATGGATTGCCGCTTCCTTTAATACGGTACTTGAAATTATTTTACATGCCTATGCGTTTATGGTATCCGGTTTGGTGGTTCCGACACTTGGCGCTTATTTCTGGAAAAAAAGTGATTCGACAGCCGCTTTTCTGTCTATGTTTTCCGGTGGTGGGTTGACCCTTTTTCTGATTTTTACAAATTTGTCTTTACCAATGAATCTGGATCCCAGTATTTTCGGGATTGGATTTTCGGTACTCATCTTTTTTCCTGTTTCATGGATCCGATACGAGAGGCAGGTGAAACATGGCTGATCAAATGGAAAAAATCGGTAAATCATGGATTCAGCATGGTCCGCTCAATCAGCGGATTTACCTGATCAAACTGGCTCATTCCGATTATCCTGATATTATGGAAAAAATTGAGTCACTCGTTCAATCCCGGGGATACACGAAAATATTTACAAAAGTACCGGCATGGGCCTATGCCGGCCTGAGAAATCGTGGATATGTTCAGGAAGCATTTATTCCCGCTTTTTATCATGGAGAAGGGGATATCTTTTTTATGTCCAAATTTATAGATCCAAAACGAGAAATGATCCAGGAATCGCATGCTTCCTTAATTATTGATGACCTAAAGAAAGCACTGATTAGACGAAATCTATCTCCGTCAAAGGCAACAATTAAATCGGGATTAACCATGCGTCTATGCAATCCGGGCGATTCCGAAGATCTGGCGAATATTTACCAGACGGTTTTTCAATCCTATCCGTTTCCGATTTATGATCCCAAATACATCCGGAAAACCATGAAAAGTCATATTATTTATTTTGGTATGTATGATCAAAACAGGCTGGTGGCTGCATCTTCTGCTGAAATGGACCTGAAAGAAAAGAACGCAGAAATGACTGATTTTGCCACTTTGCCAAAATACCGAGGTAAAAGTATTTCTTCGGCGCTTTTGCAGGTGATGGAGCAGGAAATGAGGGACCGTGGAGTTTTCACACTTTACACCATCGCCCGGGCGCTTTCAGCCGGCATGAATATCACTTTCGCCAAGAACGGATACCGTTTTTCAGGCACTTTGATCAATAACACCAATATTTCAGGGAAAATAGAAAGTATGAATATCTGGTACAAACGATTGATTGTCCGGTGATTCGTGACCTATTCGATTTTCGTATAATTCCTTATCCATATAATCCACCGGTAAGCCCGGGCCGGTTCAAGCAGACAATATTTCACAATACAAGATTATTAGCTCTCAACTGATGCATGTGCTGTTCGTGAAATATCGAGGATATATTTAACTCCAAATTTTGGAGTACAACATCCGTGATGTTGCGGACGGGTGGTAGGGTTAACATCCATAATGTTACATAGGGAGTAAGGCAAGTGTATGCACTTCTGAGAAGAAAATAGTAACAATGGTTTCAGAAATTGAATGCATTGGTTTGAAAATCAACCCAGTCAGGGTTCCGAACCCGACAGGGTTTTTTTAATACCGTCTTAGGATTTTTTTAATGTTCATGCTCTTCAGCTTTCGAAATCCCTCTCAACTGCGGATAACGAGCAATCAGGGTTTCCGGTAATTGTATCATCGCTTCTCCCAGGTCGGCCCGGATCTGGGCGGCATTGGCTACGGCCTGACCGCGAGGGTGGTTATTTTGCACCACATAGGTTTCTTTTGCACCCTCGGCAATGGTTTTGACGGTTTTCGAAATGATTTTAATTTCGTCCTCTGTGTATAAATAATCATATCTGGCAAAGCCGGTTTGTTTTTCTCCTTTTTTAGGAAACCAGCTTTGATAATTTCGTCCGTGCATTCGAATATAACCGACTGTTCCGGTACGAATGGGCTTGAAATCAATCGATTCACCAATAACAGGTTGATCAATTGCTGCAAATCCCACATTTTGTTTATCAAGCATATCATAGAATGCAGATACATCCCAACTCTTATGACGGATTTCAATAACCAAAGGATACTCGCAGAATGTATCAATCAATCCGGAAAGCCATTCGCGATTTTCTTCGCTGTTTTTATAGCTCCAGGGAAATTGAAACAGTACAGCACCCAGAAGTCCCGCTTCCGCGAGCGGATCCATGCCCTGCCTGACTTTGTCAATTTCTTCCTGTGAATAGGGAGCACGGTCATGCGTAAATCGCTGCCATAATTTGGCTGTGAATTTAAAGTTGGGATTATGTGATACTTTTTTTACCCATGCATAACTCATATATACATTGGCCGGATGATAAAAAGTGGAATTGATTTCCGCCATATCGAAATATTTGGCGATAAAATCCAGTTCCTTGAATCCTTTGCCGGGATTTTCCGGATAAACAATGCCGTACCAGTCTTTATAATTCCATCCTGCAGGACCGATTCGGATATTTTTCAGGAAATGATTCACAGAGGATCCTTTAAATGCTATTATATTCGAATATATTGTTATTATTTAAAGATAACCATTTTTTTTTTTTAAACCAGCTTATTCTGTTATGCTTTTTGATCTGGCTATCTTAAAATGGACACCATGCGTCAGGCGTCTGCTGTATTTGCTGATGAGCGATTGCTTCCGCCACTCTGACAATAATTTCGATTGATTATTATGGTTATAATGCCAAAATGGCATTTATCGCTTGCATAAATTATATGTAATGATTAAAATATGTAACAGGATTCATTGTGAAAAAAAGGGGGTACACTTGAAGCTTTTTTCATATATTACACAGGACAATCGAATGCGTATTGGTGTTGAGACCATTGAAGGCATTCTTGATTTGACGCAGGCTTTTGATATTTATCAGCACATGAAGCATGTGTCTGATCCAATCTCGTTCGGATTTCTTCAAGTATTGGTTGAAATGGGCTACGCTTCTGCACAAACAGTGGAGAAAATATTTGAAGATCAATGGGTACGCTCAAAAGTTGAAAAGCTTCGTTTGACTGAAGAACTGAAATTCGATGTCCCTATTTCCCGTCCTTCAAAAATAATCGCAATCGGCCGAAACTATGCCGAACATGTAAAAGAATTAAAACACGATATGCCCGACGAGCTCTGCTTTTTTTCTAAAGCGCCCACTGCTATGATTCCGCATGAAGCAGATATTGTGATCCCGGAATGGGTCGAAGGTCAGGTCGATTATGAAGCGGAACTTGGACTTATTATCGGAAAAAATGCATATTGTGTTCCTGCTGATGATGCGTTGATGTATCTCGCTGGATATACAATTGTAAATGATGTCACTGCTCGATCCATGCAGAAAAAAGATTTGTTAAAACAGAATCCATGGTTTCGATCGAAAAGCCTGGATACATTTTGTCCTGTTGGTCCATATATGGTTCCGGTGGATGCCATAGAAGATCCGCAAAAACTTGATATTCAATTGTCAGTCAACGGGCAGGTGAAACAAAAAGCAAACACTAAATTAATGATGTTTAAAATTCCTGAAATAATTACTGAGATTTCCAAATTCATGACCTTAAATCCCGGAGACATCATTGCAACAGGAACACCGGCTGGCGTTGGTTCCATTCAGCATGGCGACAAGATAGAAATTACAATCAGCGGATTGGGCACTCTGAGGAACGGGGTGATTCGCAGATAAACACGCTTATTTTCTGTCGATGGAATAAAAAACGTATAAGGGATGAATGTTTTTATTTAGGGACAGTCTTTAAATAATAAATATGTTATGTTTATAAAAATATCAGCGTTTTCAAGATTTGGTATATATAAATCATAACACAGCGGACAGATTTAATCGGAAAAGGAGAATACGTTTGAAAATCTTGATTACTGGAGGAGCCGGATTTATTGGATCGCATCTGGCGGATGCATTTATTCATGATGGACATGAAGTGGTTATTGTCGATAATTTACTCATGGGTTGCATGGAAAACGTCAATCCCGAAGCCAAATTCTATTTGATGGATATTCGATCTGAGACATTGAGTAAAGTTTTTAAACTTGAAAAAATTGATGTCGTCTGCCATCAGGCCGCACAGATGGATGTACGAAAATCCGTGGAAGATCCCATGTTCGATGCCGATGTCAATGTGAAGGGAACATTGAATATTTTACAGAATTGCGTTCAAAATCATGTAAAAAAAGTATTGTTTGCATCCACGGGGGGTGCGATCTATGGTGATCAGAATAAGCATCCCTGTGATGAAACGCATCCAACACGTCCTGTATCACCATACGGCATTACCAAATTATGTGTTGAGAAGTATCTCTATTATTTTGCCAATGAATTTGGCCTTGGCTATGTGATTCTTCGATACGCCAATGTATATGGTCCAAGACAAAATCCACATGGTGAAGCCGGTGTTGTTGCCATATTTTCGAAAAAATTGCTGTCCGGAGGAGAGCCGGTCATAAATGGTGATGGCAAACAAACCCGTGATTATGTATATGTAGGCGATGTGGCAAGAGCGAACTTATCTGCTCTGAACTATAAGGAAAATGATATTTTCAATATTGGCACAGCAATAGAAACGGATGTAAATAAAATTTTCAACGAACTGAACCAGTTGACCGGACAACAGGCCAAAGAGAATCATGGTCCCCCCAAAGGAGGAGAACAAAGGCGGAGTGTTATCAGTTATCAAAAAGCCAGGGAGAAATTGGGATGGGAACCGGAGATGGCATTGAATGAGGGTTTAAAAAGGACGGTTGCATTTTTTAAGGATAAAAATTCGTGAAAATCCGGGTTTTAGGATCATCATCCGGAGAACCTGTACCCCAGCGCAACGCATCTGCCTATCTTTTAGAATCCGGAAGCCTTAAAGTTTTAATCGACGCTGGAGATGGGGTTTCTAAACAGATTATCCGGTATCATATTGATCCCTGCCTAATTAATAGCGTTCTGATCAGTCATACACATCCTGATCACGCAGGAGGACTGGTTCTTTTGCTGCAGCAAATGTATATTTCAAAGCGAAAAAAACCACTGGTGATATATATCCCTGGAGGTGTACTGCCAGGTTTTCAGGATATATTTCCTTATTTTAATATTTTTAAAGAAAAATGGCCTTTTACATTTGAACTGAAGCCTATTATGGAAGGGCTCGTTTTTAAAGATCACCAAATTCAAATTGAGGCTGTTAAGAATGGACATGTGTCACAGTATCAACAGTATGCTTCCAGGCACGGTATTACGGCAGAATCGTTCAGCTTTGCTTTTACTGATGTAAATGGGAGAAAATTGGTATATACTGCAGATATTGATGAGATTCAGTATCTGCGGTCTGCAGCTGTAAATACGCATATCCTGCTGTCTGAATGTACGCACATTAAACCCGATCATATTATTCATTTTGCGATGCGCCTTAATATCGATCGTGTCATTTTTACACATATTCCACCAGAACTGGAAACATCCATTTATACAATTCAATCTCCTGTTATTGATGTAAGTGCTGTCAAGGATGGAGATGTGATTGAGGTGTGATAGGAATTCGTATATTGGCTATTTATCCAATGAAGTTCATAATTGACAAACATAATATCCAATATCATAAACCATTGAGACTTTGTATTTGTTCTTTTGCTGTTTAATGCCGATTCATGTTAGATTACTTATACGATCATTTCTATTTAAATGGGTAACAAAATGACAAAAACTCCTATTTCTGAAATGCCGGATTTTATAGGACAATCCTCTGCATTTATGCAGCTGATTGAAAGTATTCGTCAGGTTGCACCTACGCAGATCACCGTATTGATTACCGGAGAAAGCGGAACCGGAAAAGAAATGATCGCCCGTGCTATTCATCATTTAAGTCAAAGAAAAAACCATCCGCTGATTAACGTGAACTGCGGCGCCATTCCTGAAGGAATCTTAGAAAGTGAGTTATTCGGTCATGTCAAAGGCGCATTTACTGGTGCTTTGGAAACACGGAAGGGGTACTTTGAACTTGCAAACGGCGGGACGATATTTTTGGATGAGATCGGAGAAATGCCTTTATCCACTCAAGTTAAGCTGCTTCGGGTTTTAGAATCTCAATCTTTTATGCGTGTCGGTGGATCGACATCTATTCAGGTTGATGTACGGGTAATTGCCGCATCCAATAAAGATCTTGAAAAGGCAGTAAAGCATGATGAATTCAGGAAAGATTTATTCTACCGGTTAAACGCTGTACATCTGTCCGCACCACCATTACGAAAACGCCGGGAAGATATACAACTTTTAACACAACATTTCGCTGAGAGAATATGCAGTGAAAATCGGATTCAGTGTCCCGAGTTTACTGAAGAAGCTATGTACCGGCTTTCAGAATATCATTGGCCTGGAAATATTCGTGAATTGCGTAATATAGTAGAACGGTTGATTATTTTTGAAAAAGGTCAGACTATAGACGGTACCATTGTACAGCGTCATCTGGAGCAACCTGGAAGTATGGAACAGCAGTTGCCGATGGTCATCAACAAGACCACTGATCAGGCAGAACGCGAGTTGATTTACCGCGCACTTCTTGATATCCGGGTGGCTCTCGAAGATTTAAGACGTCTTGTTGTTACATATCATGAACGCTCTATCGCTCAATCATCCTGGACCCCATCGGGAAAAGAAATTATTCCTAACAGCATTGATCATGACACACCCATATTAACCATTCAGGAATTGGAAAAACAACAGATTGAAAAAGCATTGATTCGATTTCGCCATAACAGACGCAGGGCTGCCAAAGCTCTTGGGATTGGTGAACGCACTTTATATCGTAAACTAAAGGAGTATGGTCTTGAATAAGATAATTTCAATATGCTTTCTCACCCTGGCAATAAGTCATATTGGATGTGGCGTCTATTCATTTAAGGGCTCGACACTTCCGCCGCATATAAAAACCGTTGGTATTCCACTTTTTGAAGATCGAACTGCTGAATTTGGAATTGATCGCCAGATCACGGATTTTATCATTGAAGCAATACGGACAGACAATACTTTAAAAATTGCTGATCCTGGAAGTTCGGATGCATTGCTTCACGGCATTATTATGAGCATTAGGGAACCGGTTGGACAATATAATGCAAATGAAACTGCTTCTGATTTTCGGGTGAATCTGACGATTCAGGCTTCATTTGAGGATATACACAAACGCGAAGTACGTTGGGAAAGCACATTTTCAGATTTCGGAACCTATGATAATATTGAATCGATGCGCGAAGATGCAATCAAAGAGGCTGTTCAAAAAATTGCAGAAGATATTATCAATAAAACAATATCAGACTGGTAAAAAGAAATATCTGCGATTTAATACTTCCAGGGTATTTAAAACAGTAACAGACTGTAATGACAATGAATAAAATATTTCCGTAAGGAGATTCTCCAATGCGAGAAAGATCCGCCGTTTTATTGATTTGGCTGCTTATCTGCGGCCTTATTTTTGGAGACATTTCTGATAACGTGTATCCGATAAAAAATAAGATATTGATTCATGAACATACGCATGACAGGAGGACTGTGAGATTAAAATCACTTCATCCGCAACAAAAAAACTCACAGATTTTGTATGACAATTTTACTGAAATTATTAATCAAAACTGGGAAACCGGAATATGGATAAATCGATCCCGAACGATTATCAATACCGGGAGCGATCCGGAAGTCATCACAGAGTTTTTAAACCAACTCGAAAGCTCCATGGAAGCCACTGCAGAAGATCCGAGAAATATTCTTTACGCATTCCTCGACTTGGATTTAATTCCTAACTTTTATTACCTGAATCAAATCTGGAATGGAAATGATTGGCAGGATCAAATACAAATTATCAGTGAAACAGACAAAGCGGGCTTGCTCTCAAAACTGATTTTTCAATCTGCCGGAGCCGGATTATTAAAATCCGGCAGAACGATGTGGAATAATGTATTGGAGGCATATCTGACCCACGACAATAAATCATATCTCACGGAGCTTCTTTTAAAAGCTGAACTGAAAGAAAAAACATCTGTCACGAATGTCGCAAAATTTAATTTCTCTTATAATACTGAATATTATCCAACACGATATTCCGCTTCCTTGTACATAGAAAACAAATGGATCGAGTCTTTTCAAATTCTTTTTTATTATGACGACTATGGCTTTCCAATCAAAGAAATTGCTCAGACAAAATATCCCATTTTAGGCTGGACCGATGTCGATCAGATTTTACGAACATTTGATGAGCAGGGAAATGTGTTAACCTTTATGAAACAGATCAATCCCGACATCATTGGAAAAGCATCGATCACACCGAAAATTATGACTGATTGGCTGAATACAAATCTTGATGAATTTGAATGGGATGCCAGCTCCAACATGACCGAACATATTTATTCTTATTGGGAAAATAATATTTGGAATTTAAAAGAGAGAGAATATCTGAAATACGATGAATGCCGACTCAAAAGTTGGTTATTTCAAACCTGGAATAACGGATGGGATGCTGTGGAGCAAGAACTGACGCAGTATGATGCAAATGACGATCCCGTAATCGTTCTGTATCAGATCAAAAATGGATTGTGGAAGGACAAAGAAAAGCAGGAAAATACTTTTCAGAACCATTTACTCAAAAAAACTGTGATTTATGAAAAAGTTAATAATGAATGGATCAGGAAAAATCGCGTGCTCTGGAACAATGGTAATATTGTCTATGCAGATTATTTTAAAACGTTACCGAGGGATTATTCTATCGTGAATTTTCCCAACCCTTTTAATTCAACAACACAGATCATTTTTGAATTGAATCATGCGGCTCGTGTTGATCTGTCTGTGTATGATGAATTGGGACGACGGATCACTACTTTATTACATGGAAAACAGATGCCAGGAATACATTGTGTGACTTATTATGCCGGTCATTTGAGTTCCGGTATATATCTCACAGTTTTATCTGTTGATAACAATGTCGATATAAATAAAATGATTTTACTAAAGTAACCGGTTCAGGTTATTATATCTAATCATCATGGAAAAGAATGTCTTCTTTTTATTACTTTTACATGTTTTTCTTGACAGATTTTTCATTTATCATTACATTGAAAATGATGAGAACAATAACTCAAAATATCAAGTGCCTGCTTTTTATTTGCCTGACATTTTATTTAGCAGGGCCATTATCTTATGCTGGCATTTTAAATGATTCCAGACAGCTTCCGGCATCTGATCATAAGTTTAACTTTGCTATTATCGGTGATCGTACAGGAGCCGGGCCGGACAGCTGGAAAATATTAGACCGCGCCATTGCTGAAGTAAATCGCCTTAAGCCTGATTTTGCGATCATGATTGGTGATGCCATTGAGGGAAGCCCGAAACCCGGGCAGATACATTTTCAATGGAACGAGGTTTTTTCGCACCTTGATTCCTTGAAAATTCCGCTTTTTCTTGTACCTGGCAATCATGACATTTACAACCGGGCCAGTTATGAAACATGGAAGAAAATAATTGGTGATACCTATTATTCCTTTTCTTATCACGGATGCCGTTTTGTGATTATAAATACAGAAGAAGCTCACGGTATTGGTGAAACGGGATTGGGTACACAGCAGTACAATTTTTTAAAAAACGAAATTCAAAACCATACCTATGACCATCTGTTCCTTTTTATGCATCA
This sequence comes from bacterium, assembly GCA_016932575.1. Classification (GTDB taxonomy): domain Bacteria; phylum Zhuqueibacterota; class QNDG01; order QNDG01; family JAFGCO01; genus JAFGCO01. The sequence goes on along the minus strand of JAFGCO010000002.1, from coordinate 25,360 downwards.
GCCAATATGGATGATGAAAAGCAAATTGGGCCGGCAGTGGAATGAATTAGAGAAACTTTTCGGAAAGCGTCAATACACGGTCATTGCAGGGCATTTGCATGTACTGGCATCAAAACGAGAAAAAGGGGCTTTAATGCTTATTCACGGACCGACGGGTGGCAAAATGCGTATGCAGCGTAACCCTGCGTTGGGATTTTTTCATCATTTTACCTGGGTTACTGTCAATGAGGGCAATGCTTCTGTTGCTTTTATCGAGCCCGGAAGAATATACGGAGAAGCCACAGCTTTACAGGCATATCAGCGGTATGTGCAGAGTCTAATGTTGATGAATGGCGGACAATAAAGTATCATTAAAAAAAATAAATCATGAATGTATCCATCGCACAGCAGATGAAGTTAAATCGTCCAATTTTTTTAGCCGCATGGCCGGGCATGGGGAATGTGGGCATTACTGCGATTTCTTATATAAAAGAAAAGCTCGGAGCGTCTCTGTTAGCGGAGATAGCACCAGCGGAATATTTTGCTCCCACAGGTGCTGTTGTGACCGATCAGATTCTACAGACTCCAGATTCTCCTGACAATCAGTTTTTTTATTTTAAATGTCCTGAAAAAAAACATGATATTCTTTTTTTTATAGGAACAGCCCAACCAGTTCCACATATGGAATATGCATTTGCAAAAAAAATACTCAATTTTGCCAGAGGTTTTGATATTAACCAGGTAATAACCTTTGCTGCAACACCTTCGGATATGGATTACAAGGATACACCCCGTGTATTCGCAGTTCCAAACCATCCTGACCTGATGAAAACCATGATGGAATATCATGTTCATTTCCTAAAAGAAGGTACTATTGCCGGAATGAATGGTTTATTGGTTAGCGTAGCTGCAGAAATGGGTTTAATGGGTATGGTCATGCTTGGTGAAATTCCATTTTTTACAGCTCAAATTGAGTTTCCAAAAGCTTCGGTTGAAATTGTATCTGTAATGACAAAAGTATTGTCTCAGAATATAGACCTTGTTGATCTTGAGTTGTATGCCAACAAAAAAGATAAAGAAATAGCACCCCTTGCACAACTGCTTACCAAAGATAATCAATCGTCACCACCGCCTGATGTTCAGGAAAAAGTCGTTCCTGAGTCAGAATCCAAAGTACCCGAATCTGTGCACTTGATCATTGAAAAGATGTTCCGACAGGCCGAATATGATGACACATATAAAAGTAAAATGAGGCTTAAAGAAGAATTGGATAAGTGGGGACTGTTCGATGAATACTTGGACCGCTTTCTTGATTTATTTAAAAAATCTTGACCCATATGAATCGGGAATACCCTCAATATCCTATCCTTGCTGTTAGTGCAACGATATTTAATTCCGATAAAGCTGTATTATTAATCCAACGAAACCAACTCCCGGATAAGGGTAAATGGACTTTGCCAGGGGGAGTAGTGCAATTGGGAGAATCACCGGAAAATGCACTTAAACGAGAGCTTTTGGAAGAATGTGCAGTTAAAGTTGCTATAAGACAATTGAATTGTGTTTCTTCTCGTATATTTTATGATTTAAAAAATCAAATTCAGTATCATTATGTAATACTGAATTATATTTGTGATTTAATAAACGGAAATATCCTTATCAGTTCAGATGCATCCGGTTATCAATGGGTATTACATAATGATATGGATAAGCTGAATTTAACGAGCGGTATTGATAAAATTATCAGTGAAGCCTTAAAAAAAAGAGGGGAGAGAAAATGAAATTGATTTTATGGATATCGGTTTTGATATTTTCTGTCTTTTCATGTTCCAAACGGGGAAACATTGTTGAAGTTGGAGGCTATTCATTTAATTACGAAGGTAAAGAATACCGTATACAAAGTGTGACACCCACAATTTCGGAGGGATATAATATTCTGATGCGCAGAGACGATGGAAAGTTGATATTGAAAGCCATTGATAAAGAGCAGGATGGTATTCTGGATGAAGTGACAGCCGGCAATTTATCACTGCAGGAAGCCGGACGGATTTATCAGGAGGGCATTGCCGAAGGCGAGCGACGCGGATATATTAAAAAGCGCACATTTGCCAGGGAATACCGATATAATGATGACCTAAGGAATTATATACTTGCGACTTATGTTTTGGCTTTTGGTGATATTTATAATAAATTAACTGTTGTCGACCGTACCTTTTTCAGAGCAGATATTATCGTGATTGACAAAAATGCAGATGGTAAATTGGATGAAGTAGTGGAAGGGACGGAAACTTTGGGTGCTTATCAGAAGTATTATGAGACAGTTATCAGTATGGGAATGCGAGTCAATCGTATCAAAAAAATGAACGGTACGATTCTGGTTGTCCAATAATCATTTGCCTCATGGATGTCTTATGAACACATATTTATCAACTGAGGACTGACTTTTTATCACTGAAGTGAGCACTAGAATGGATAAAACAATTTTTACAAATTTTTACATGCCAATGACATTTCCTTTGAACCAAAAGCATACATTAAATGAAATTGAATTCAGAAGTTAAATGATTGATTTGAGAGCCTGGATGTACAAAATAAAAATAACAAAAACCGGTTTTTATCTTCCGCCCAGAATTCAAAATAATTGGGAACTTGGAAAACTTATCAACCGAAGTGAACAGTGGATCACATCGCGTACCGGCGTTCTGGAAAGGCATATTTCTGAAGAACCGATGCATCTCAATGCGGCCAAGGCCGTTAGAAATGCCATGGCAGACGAACCGCCACCGGACTGTATTTTAAACGCATCTGTTACACCCATGCAGTTAATTCCGGACAGTTCGGTATTTATTCAAGAAGCTTTGGGCTATTCAGGCATTCCATGCTGGAGTATTCATGCGACCTGTCTTTCATTTTTAGTGGCCCTGCATTCAGCCGCTGTCATGATTCATGCAGGAAGTTATAAGCGCATACTGATCGTATCTTCAGAGGTTGGATCCGGTTTTCGGAATATGAATGAACCAGAAAGTGCAGCGCTTATTGGAGATGGCGCAGCAGCTGTCCTTGTGGAGTCAACCCCTGATTCTGATACCAGTGCATGGCTGGATTGGGAGATTGCAACATGGCCAGAAGGTAAAAATCTCACTGAATTTCGAGGAGCGGGCATTCTAAGACCGCCTTATACATGTGATAAAACCGTGCCTGAAGACTATTTTTTTCATATGAAAGGACCGAAAGTTTTTAAAATGGCCAGAAAATATACCGGCATTATATTAGACAGACTGATGACACGAAACCGTATCAAGGCAAGGGACATTGACTGGCTAATTCCCCATCAGGCATCCGGTCCCGCACTCAAATCTGCACCCAGCTATGGAATTGATAAAAGTAAACTGGTCAATATTATTGAAAAGACGGGTAATACCATCGCTGCTTCCACACCAATGGCAATGGCATGGGCCCATCAAAAAGACCTGCTGAAACGCAACGATCTTGTATTGATCGGGGGTTCAGGAGCAGGGCTTTCGATTGCATACGCATTAATCAGATGGTGAGGTAAATTTCAAAAGCATAGAATGTTGCGGCGGCTTTTAATGAAGCCGATGTATTAACAATCATCCTAATTAACGAAAGGACTTTTTCGCAAATGCTAAAAAGGATGTGGATGACCTATCTGGCGATTGGACACACTTTTCATAAGTGGATAAGTCCGGTTTTCACGTTTATTAATTTATTAATACATCATGTTATTGTATCGATATTTCTTAAGCTTGATTATCTTTTTTATCCTTCCTTATTTAAAAAACAAATTGAACGACCCATTGTCATCGTTGGAAATCCTAGAAGCGGAACCACATTTATACACAGATTCCTCGTTGAAAACAAAATAGGCGTCGGCATGCAAGTCTGGAAGATGATCTATCCATCCTTACTGCAGCAGGCACTGATTAAACCATTCATTCCGGTCATGGAAAAATTCAGCCCCACCCGTCATCATTCTAAAGCAGCTCATGCGACAAGCTTGACATCCGTTGAGACGGATGATCCTTCTACGCTTTTCAGGTATTTCGACGGTTTTTTTCTTTATGGTTTTTTTCTGGCCTGGGCAAAGAATGATCCGGTTGCATTGTTTGATCCAAAAATACGAGACACCTCAGAACGCGATTTTCGATGGTACAGAGCCATCTGGCGAAGAAATTTGATCAGTACAAAAAGTGATCGTGTACTGGCAAAATTGTTTTCACTCGGTATCCGTATGCCACAGTTTCTGCAAAAATTTCCAGATGCAAATATTTTGTATATGGTCCGGGATCCAAGGTCGACTGTACCTTCTGGAATGAGTCTGGTTACCGGTGTTTTAGATCAGCGTTTTCAATTCTGGTCATTACCGGACGATATTAGGCAGAGATACCTCGGCAGGCTTTATCAGGCGTTTCTGGATTTAAGCCTTCTATTTCATAACGATTATATCGCAGGAAAGTTATCCCAAGAGCGCGTGATGATTGTACCATATCACCGTATTATGCAGGATTTTGACGGATTGATGGATGAAATAATTCATTTTTTAAATTTAACTCCCTCCAATGCGTTTATAAAAAATATACGTGAAACCGCAGAAAAGCAGCGGCAATATAAAAGCAAACATCAATATGATCTGATACAATTCGGGCTGAGTGAAAAACGTATACTCGAAGATTACGCGTCAATTTATGACACATTTAAAATACCCATATAATTTACAAAATTTTGGATTAAAAAAATTATGATAAAGGCCAACATTATGGAAATTAAAAAAATTAAGATATTGTTCATTTTTGTTATTGTATCCTGTTTTATAATGAATGCAGAAGTGCCAGTCGATCTGCAATATATATTTCCTCAAGATGGATCCAGAATGATTTCACGAAATACCAATATCATCATCAAACCGGGATCGATTATCGATTCTGATCACCGGATATCTGATACGCTGGTTGAAGTACATGGATCCAAAAGCGGACCGCATACCGGACGTATTGTCATCACCCGAGATCGCAGATCGATCCTTTTTTATCCGGATATCCCCTTTGATTCTGAAGAAAAAGTGACCGTGAAAACCAATATATTTCTGAAATCAGGGCAGGGAGCAGAAATCCCTCCGTTTAATTTCCAGTTTCATACAACAATCCTGTCAAATCCGGTCATCGCCAGTAAAAAAATTGAATCCTCTAAAGCTATGCCACTCATGGAAAACACATTTGTGAAAGCCGATTCTCTTCCTGAGTTAAATATCACGATAAGCGGCGAAACAGCGCCTGGTAAACTCTTTTTAGCGCCAACACAGTTCTTTTCAGCCGATGGATATCTTTTAATAACGAATGATCATGCCGATATTCTCTATCAGGAAGAAGTAAATGGAAAAGTACCCTTTGATTTCAAACTGCAGCCCAATGGTTTGATATCTTATGGTCTTTTATATGAATATTTTGCATTTTCAGGCGGCGGTTATACTGATTTCTATGTTATGAACGATACATATTCCGTAATCGATGAATATCAGATGGGAAATGAATATATTGCTGACTTTCATGATTTTTTATACCTGCCCAACGGCCATACGATTTTGTTCGGTTATGATTTTCAACCGGTAGATATGAGCGAAATTGTAGAAAATGGAAGACCCGATGCGATGGTTGCCGGATCAATCATCCAGGAACTGGATATTGATCATTATGTGGTTTTTCAATGGCGCAGCTGGGATTATTTTAATTTGGCGGATTCTTATAATGATCTCAGTAACAAGAATTTTGATGCGATTCATATAAATTCCGTCGATGTGTCAAATGATGGAAATCTTGTTGTCTCTGTTTTGGCTTTAGGCGAAGTAACCAAGATTAATCGCCAGACAGGAGAAATCATGTGGAGGATGGGTGGTAAAAACAATGATTTCACATTTTTAAATGAATCTGATGACTATGCGCCTCTTTATTTTATGTTTCAGCATGATGTAAGATGTCTTTCAAACGGAAATATTACCATGTTTGATAATGGTGCGAGCCAGTTTAACCGGAATTATTCCCGTGTGGTTGAGTATGCCATTGATGAATCTGCCATGACTGCCACCAAAGTTTGGGAATATCGTCACGATCCGGATATTTTTGTACCAACCATGGGAAATGCACAAAGATTGCCAAATGGCAATACACTGATTGGCTGGGGATTCGCATCCCTTAAAGAGGGATACCCCGTGGCGACTGAAGTGGACGCTGACGGAAATGTAGTTATGGAAATGCGGTTTGCAGAGTCGGGTTTTGGTAGCTATCGTGTTTTTCGGTATCCATATGAAGGAAGAGAACCAGCAAAAACAGTTACGGTCTTTGAAGTGCAGGAAGGCAATACCTATGCATTTAAAAATGCTGATGTGAATCTCGGTCTTACGGTTACCATCCTTGAAAAACCAGGTTTTGGATACAATGAATTGATCGGTTATTACTATAATTACGGACCCTTTGAGCCGGAATTTCCAGAACAGGCGCCTCTTGTGCTTCCGATGCGATATGTTTTGGATCAATTCTCTATTGATCAACTGCGTCTCGAAATGATTTTTGATGTAGAATATTTGGGATTAAAATATCCTGAACAAATTACGATATATTACCGGATGTTTGAAGATCGGTATATGTTTTTTCCACTTGAAACCAACTATAATCCCGTTACAAAGGAATTAAAGGCTATTGTGCAAAGAAACGGTCTTGGTGGCGATGGTGAAATCGGAGAGTTTATATTTACATACCCTGTTAATTCAGTAAAAATGATGCCTCCTATACTCAGTCACCCGGTCTTTGAAGATACAGTAAACTCGGCTTTGCCACTTGAATTGACATGGTCCGCCCGCGGATATGCCACTTACCATGAACTTCAGGTGTCAAGTGATTCTCTTTTTACAAATTTAATTGTCGAGGAAGAATATCTGATGGAAAGCATTTACAGACTCGATTCAATCGAATCAGGAATGCGTTATTACTGGCGCGTCAGAACTTCCACAGATATAGATACCAGCGATTGGTCCACAGCCTGGTTTGAAACCGTATTCCCGTTTATTGAAGTGACTTCACCAGAGTCCGGCGATACCTGGTTTGTGGGTTTGAAGCGTTTTATTGAATGGGAGGACAACCTGGATGAAGATGTGATTGTTCAACTTTTTTATCAAGATACACTTAATATGATTATCGATACGGTGAAAAGCATCGGTGCTTATCATTGGGATGTTCCTTATAATTTGCCGCTGGACGACAATTATGAAATTCGTGTGAGAAGTGTTTCTGATTCCAGTTTATTTGGAACAAGTGGTTATTTTTCCATGGATACATCTGGAACACCGGAACCGGAGATAACGGAATATCGAATCTATCAGAATGCGCCAAATCCTGTTTCATTCACAACCACGATCCGTTATGATTTACCGGTAGAAAGTCATGTAAAAATTGAGATATTTAATATACTGGGTCAGCGAGTCGCCTTACTGTTAAACGGCTGGATCGGTAAGGGAGAAAACCAGGTTGTCTGGCAACCTGGAATATCGGGAGCAGGACTTTATTTTTACCGTATGCGAGCCAAACCGCTCGAATCTGAAAGTGAATACGGTAACTACCAGATGATCCGAAAAATGATGGTGTTGGAATAGGGAAGATGCCTTTCATGCAATAAAATGGGTGCAATGAGGCGGATTTTATACCCGCCTTCTTTAATGCTTTCTATAGGATGTATCCTGTTATTAATCCGTATATATCTCAACCGATTCTATACCGATTCTATCAATACCTATGCATTTCTGTTGCTTGTTTAAAACAGATGTACAAGTTTAACAAAATCAAATACTTATATAGATAGTATAAACTTTATTCCGCCTTTTCATTTTTTTCAGAACAATTTTTCCATAATACAAGGACATTTTAACCAACCGAAAACTGATTTTTACAGGGAAGGGTGTGATGCCATTAACCTTCGAACATGAAATTGATATTATTCATTATGTGACAAAACACAGGGGGCCATTGGCTATATATCACAGGATACAAAAAAAAGAATATGAAAACATTGTCATTGCAGTGATTTCACAATAGCAAAAACAGTATATTATCTTAAATTGATTGATATTTATTTGCAATTGAATTCATTTTTTTTACTGTGGGTTCGCTTTCTGCGATAATAAAAATATTATCATGCCGTTTGAATTTATAGTCTTCCGGATAATCCTTTTCTTGAGGATTGATGATATATTTCTGCACACTTTCATATTTATGACTTCCGTCTTTGTTAAATATTTCTTTTCCATCCTCATCAATTTTTGGTATATTTTCCTTTGTCTCAACAGAGAATAGAATCATTCTTTCATCATGCAAAATTTTCGCAACGTCTCTAAAACACATACCCTCAAATATTTTGGGTAAAGCGATTTTGTAAAACTCACTTCCCGATGAAAATTTTAGTAATTCGCGAAGCACACATGACAAACCATGGTTCAATGCAGAAGAAACCATTAAATTTCCACTTAATTCATCCAGACAGATATACTCATCCACATGGGCATGTTCAAGATGCTTTTTATAATCTGAGCTAAAAAGCTGAACACACGTATACACATCACGTCTCAATGTTTCAACTGCAAGTGTAATTAACACAGCCTGAGTATCTGGATTTATGCCATTTTTATTATTATTATTAAACTCGGGCAATATGATAACCGTATCGGCTGTCATTATTCCAGCTTTTTTTAAATCCTCTTCTTTCGTTGGATCTCCCGATATAAAATCAACAATATCAGCGATATCTGGTCTTTTCGATAAATTCGCTAATATGACAATTGGACGATTATTTTTTATATCTGGAGATAAAAGCTGATTGATAATATTATAACCTTGTATATTCCAGCCGCAGATAATAATATGATTTTTACAGTTTACTCTTTTCATTATCCTCCCTCCTCGGAGAGAAAAATTAACAACCCAGGATACTAAACTTGCTCCGACAATTGCAATAAAACCGACGCCTGCAATGAGTCCAAATGTCGCTGCAAGTCTGGCTAAAGGACTCTCCCATTCTATGCTTCCGAGTTCTCCAAATAATAATGGTAACATTTTTAAAAATGCCCCGGGAAGTGAAATATGCTGTTCAATGGCCAGCAATAATGAACAGACAAGTAGTATGAAACCTGAAGTGATGACAGCAGATTTGAAAAGATGCTTGATAATTTTATTATGAATGGTTTTAACGATATGATAAATTCGAATTCTCTGCGGATTCATTGGAATATCACTCATAATGATTTATTGGTTCTCAATTGGTTTGGCAATGAAAATATTAAATAAATTATGTTTATCCTCCCAAAAATATTTTTTAAATTTTTACACTGTAAGGTTACCGTTTCTGGATTCAAGATCCTTAAAACGTTCAGATATCAATGATATCTGTACTGTCGCGAAGCAGTACTAAAATCGCAGCTTGAGGCACAACAAGATATGTCTTTTTTTCATATTTGATTTCAATTGCAGCCTTACGTAAAAAAATGGCATGATCCCCTGTCTTAGCCTGCATAGGAACATGCTGTACATTACCGCTTATGCCTGCTTTCCATGGTTCATCGTCCACGTCTTTGGGTGAGGGGAGAGGCTGGCCGGGCCCTGTTGCCACAATTCGGCCGCTTTGTACTTCATCTTTTTCAGTCACAGTTTTGGGAAGATAAAGTCCGACTGCCGTGCGATCTTCTCCACTGTCGGGTGCTATAAGCACACGATCTCCAATCACAAGAAGTTTGCATTTTTCTTTCATCAATAAGCGATTTTCAATTGAAATAATTTATTTTTAAGTGATTTATAGATGAATTATTCAGATGTTTCTTTTGACTTATCTTCTGTCTTTTTCGGGGAATGCTTTCTCTTTTTCGAATTTTCAATCAGCCGTTCGATAATATCCATGACAATCTGAATGCGTGTGTTCTTTAAAATAAAAGCATCTGCTCCGACTTTTTTGGCCATATCAGCATCTTCGTCTGTATCGCGGGAAGTAAACATAGCAACAGGTATTGATTTGAGATCATTGTTGGATTTAATCATTTTACATAATTTGTGCCCATCAAGATCGGGAAGCATAATATCAAGTAAAATTAAGTCGGGTTTAACAGAGCGCGCTTTATTTAGACCGTCGAAACCTCCCTTGGCAATGACTGTATTATAATCATTCTTTTGAAGATGGGTTTGTACAAATTTGATACTGGCCGGATTGTCTTCTATTATGAGAATTGTCTTTGGTGAAGATTGACTCATGGAATTTCCATTGGTATTTTATTAAGTATATCAAATATAATAAAGCAAAACTTAGGAGTCAATAAAATCAATGACTTTTTTAAAAAAAGCATCCAGGTCAGATAAGATAAAATACATATCCTGTCGAAATGAAATCATAACATCTCCCTGGTTGACCACAATTGTTGAAGCAGAAGTAAGCTGTGGAAGCAGGGCAGCAGGATAAACCGTTAATGATGAACCCAGTACAAGAAGCAAATCGCATGATTTTATCATAGTTTCAGCTTTGTCAAGATCACGGACAGGTTCCCCAAAAAAAACAACATCCGGTTTAATAATACCACCGCAATGCGGGCATAAAACAACCGGAGATCGCGGACTTTGTGTCATTTGTTCTTCCCACCAGTCGAGGGTGGCACCATTTTTTATAAATTGATTACAACTGAGACATGAAGCGCTCCAGTATGAGCCATGCACTTCAGCGATATTTATAGAGCCTGCCCTGTGATGCAAGGTGTCTATGTTTTGGGTAATCACCCCAGTCAGCAGATCCTCGGATTCGAGACGAGCCAGAAACCGATGAGTAATTGTCGGTTGAATTTTTTTCAGGATTTGAATAAAATCCCGGCTGAATTCATAAAACATTTCAGGATGCTTATGAAAATAGTCAATTTCAAAAACCTTATCCGCATTATATTTTCCAGTCGTATATAATCCATTGGGCCCGCGAAAGTCGGGAATACCAGCTGCCGTAGAAATACCAGCGCCTGTGAAGGCGACAATACATTTTGCATCCAATATTCTGGAACCGCATTGTTCTGGTGTCAATGAAGGAAGTCGTCGATTATTCATAAAGAATCGGTTGCATTTTAATTAAATTTTGTTTTTTTTAATATAATGATTATTTCCATCAGATCAATCGAATTTTCAGGAGTTTTTAATGTCTAATCATAAACCTTTTATTCCAGCCAGTCAATCTCTGCCGGATTTTAATCTGAAAACGGTTATGCTCGGTGTGTTTCTTGGTGCGATCTTTGGCAGTGCAAACGCCTATCTTGGTTTACGTGTTGGGTTGACCATTAGTACAGCCATTCCGCTGGCTGTGATTTCAGTGGCAATTTTAAAAATGCTGACTCCTCTCTTAGGAAAATCAACTATCCTTGAATGCAACATTTCTCAAACAGCGGGATCGGCAAGTTCGTCGCTGGCTTCAGGTATTATTTTTACCATTCCGGCTTTATATATTTGGGGATACAATGTACCGCTTTATCAGATGACTTTACTGGCAATGTGCGGTGGTATTCTTGGTGTTCTATTTATGATTCCGTTACGGGGATTTCTTATTGTCAAGGAGCATTTATTTTTACCATATCCTGAAGGTACAGCCAGTGCCGAAGTGCTGATAGCAGCCAATGAGGGAGGATCAACTGCAAAAAATGTTTTTCGCGGGCTTGGTATCGGTGCGCTTTACAAAGGATTGATTTCTTTGATGTATTTATGGCCTTCGAAAGTGAATATAAAACTGCCGGTTTTGCCGAAAGCAAATGTCGGTATATCCACCACACCAGCATTGCTGGGGGTTGGATACATCCTGGGTCTGCGTATCGGAACGATTATGGTTGGCGGAGGCCTGCTTTCATGGGTTTTCATTATACCTTTTATTGCATGGCATTTTCCTGAAGTTACACAAAATCTGGCACCGGAAGAAATATGGAATCAATACATTCGAATTATTGGGGCGGGCGCTGTGGCTATGGCTGGTTTAATCACTGTTGCCAAATCCATCCCGACGATGATTGAATCATTGCGTATTGGATTAAATGAATTGAAAGCAAGTGCCGGGATGATGGGGAAGGGAAAACTGCGTACGCAACAGGATTTGTCTGTTCATTATGTCATCATCGGTGTTGGTTTTGTTGTTGCAATCATTGCTTTTATTCCCGGAATTATCGGTATGCAAACCGGATTTTTGATGAGGCTGATCAGCGGTATTGCAATTGTCATATTTGCTTTCTGTTTTGTTACAGTTTCTTCTCGAATTGTCGGGATGATTGGTGTTTCAAGCAATCCGACATCAGGTATGGCAATTGTAACTTTACTTGGTGTCGGTATGATATTTAAATTATTAGGATGGACAGATCTTACAGGTAAAATTACAGCATTGACAATTGGAACGGTGGTTTGTATTGCTGCATCCATTGCCGGCGATATTTCTCAGGATTTGAAATCCGGCTTTCTTGTGGGTGCAACACCACGAAAACAACAAATAAGTGAAATTATCGGTGCAATCGGTTCCGCCTTTTTTGTCTGTTTAGCAGTATTTTATCTGGGCAAGGCCTACGGATTCGGCAGTTCGGAACTTCCGGCACCGCAAGCAACTCTGATGAAAACAGTGTTAGACGGTGTGTTGGATGGAAATCTGAATTGGACACTTGTTGGCATTGGCGCATTGATTTCTGTCATTATTTTTTTATTCCGCATACCACCGCTTCCGTTTGCTGTAGGCGTCTATCTGCCATTATACACAATGACTCCTGTATTTCTTGGGGGATTATTACGTCATGTCTTGGATCACAGGATCCAAAATGATAAATCGTTTTCAGAAAAAGGAAGAGACCAGGGTATTCTTTTAAGTTCCGGATTTATTGCAGGTGAAGGATTGATGGGTGTTGTTATCGCCATCATTGCCGTTATTCAAACACGACGACCCGAATTTTTTAAAATTATTTATCCGTCGGAATGGATGGGACAAATGGTATCCGGGATTGTATTCTGTTGTTTGGGTTGGTTTTTATATCGGGTTGCATTAAAATCGAGATCATGAATGACAATAAAAACGAAAAAATTTCATCGAATCATATTTGTTTTTTTATTTATTGATTTGAAGAAATGTATCGTGTTTTGAAAAAATTTATAAGCTCCTGTACCAAAATAAAATCGAACAGGAGCGTTGACAGATAAAAAGCGTCCGTAATTTACCAGATTACCTCCAAATTTAGCTTTGAAATCTCTTACTCGATATGTTTCATCGGGTTTACCGGCACCTCCAAAATCATAAAATTTATATCCCTGACTGGCACCCCATGTAAGAAGATGCCACATTAAAATTTCATTCGCAGAAAATTTTGAATAATGTCGATCAAAACCGCCGTACCAGCCATAAATTGTATCTTTGTATAGAAGATCAATGGAAGTCGCGATATAAATGTTTTTATGTTTTGCTAATGTAAATTTTATCATATTCTTTGGAGATAATATTCTAAAAGCATTGTAAAACAAAGAGATATCAGCAAGTGGAACGCAATTATGACGATAAGAATTTTTTAAAATTCCATAACAGATTGAAACCTTTTCAGATGAATTCACAGTTTCAATTACCAGTTTTGGATCACGTAATTCTTTACGAATTCTTTTTCTAGTAGAACGACAGATTCTCTTAAGCATGATCTCAAAAGGCAAATTCAATGGAATAATATAATTTAAATAATCATAAAAACAAAAACCAAATGATAATAATATATTACGTAAATACGAAAGATCAGTTAAATTACGCATTTCAATAAATATTGGTAATAATTTACACGTTTTTAAATAGCTTTTTATTAATTTCTCAATAGATCCCAGGTCTTCAGTATCAAGATTGGTCAATAAGCTGCCATAACTAATACTGCGTTGCATAAAAAAATCAAATAATTTATTTCGTCCGTTTAAGATAACTGGAGAAAAAAGTGAGGCAATTTGATTATCAGAATCCAAAGTTGCCCATAATTCAGGAATATGATTATTGGCATTTGAAAAAACATGAAACATTTCAGGTGTATGAAAAACATTGCCTTGTGGATGATTTTTTACAAAAGAACTCCATTGATGAGTATCTAAAGTACGAGTGATATTAAATTGACTCTTTTGCATATGGATAAAATAATTAACTTAACATAATATATATTATACGAAGTATTTAATTACTTTCTTTTACTTTCGTTTTTGAAATTCATAATTTATTTTTCAATGCTCTTGCTTGCCTCTTCACAGGAAAATCTGATTTGATGCTCAGAATTTTTTCTACAAGTTCTTCTGCTTTTTTATTTTGCTTTTGTTTTAACAACGCCAGGCTTAAATGATACATTGCCAGTGGATTATTTGGGTCTTTTTTCAGTATGTTCTGCAATTGCTGAATACCCTCATTATGTTTTTTTAATCTCAACAGATTAATTCCATATAGTGTATGTGTCAATGGATCCCTTTTTCCGAGTTCTATGGCCTTTTTGAAAATTTTTATGGCTTCTTCTGTTTTCGCTTGCTGATGTAACACAATTCCAAGTGTTTTATAATATAATGCTCGATTCGGATTGGTGCGTATGGCTTTTTTTAAACAGTCAGCAGATTCTTCAATCTTACCGACTCTCAGCATTGCTTCTGATAAAAGATACCAGACAAAATCATCGGAAGGTTTGAATTTTAAATAGTCTTTATACAGATTGCCGGCATTCTTGTAATCTCCTGCAAGATAATAACCGATTCCAGTGGCTATTTTTTCTTCTTTTTTTACTTCAACAAAATCCGGTCTTGAAACATTTTCTGCAGAATCAGTTGTTTTTATTGAAATTTTTGCTGTCTCAGCAATTTTTGAATTCGGAGCAATTTGAATGATTTTGTTAAACTGTTCATTGGCATTTTCAGTATCATTGAGTACAGCATAAATCTGACCTAATCCCAAATATGCCCTGACTTCCTTTGGAGACAAAGAAATCGTTTTCTGAAACATATGAATAGCGTCTTCAAATCGTCTCTGAATGCTATAGATGGCTCCTAAATTTAAAAATGCCAACGCATTCTGATGATTTAATCTGCGACAATGCAATATGTGTATCTCTGCACGATTGATTTTTCTCAATTTAATATATGCAATGCCAAGAATGAGATGAGCACGTTCATGAATTGGACATATTTCAATGACATGATTCAGTATATCAATGGATTGCTGATATCTTTTTTGTTCAAAATATAAAAGTCCGAGTTTATATGGATATTCAACATCTGAAGGATTCATCTGAATGGCCTGCTGCCATTTTTTCTCTGCGATATCAAAATGCTTTTCCTTTGCCAGCTTAATCGCAGACTGATGAATTTGTTCTGCTGAGTTGTCAAGTTTATCAGGTTTCCATTGCATCACAAGCAGATTGCCCTGAATGTCAGCCTTTAGATGTCCGTATTTTGTTGAATATTTTTCTAAAGCAATTTTTAAAATTTCAGAGTGATTGGTGCTTTCTCCAGGAATTTGAAAGAAAAAAGAATCCTGAATAATATTTTTAATTTTTATCTTCGCTGTAATAATTTTAGATTTTATCATAAACCCGCCCCAATCAACTAAATATCAATTCGTAAACGCTTTATCGAACAGGCCTTCCCTGTTTTATGATCTACAGTAATGTAAGCACCACAAAACTTTAAATCAACATCTGATCCTATTGTATAATGAATGGGTATTTGTGTAATAAAACGCTGTATGGCTGTATCAATGTCCATTCCGATAACTGAATAATGAGATCCAGTCATTCCAACATCTGTAATAAAAGCTGTTCCATGAGGTAATATCTGTTCATCAGCAGTCTGTACATGTGTATGTGTACCTACAACACAGCTTATTTTACCATCAAGAAAATATGCCAATGC
This sequence comes from bacterium, assembly GCA_016932575.1. Taxonomy (GTDB): domain Bacteria; phylum Zhuqueibacterota; class QNDG01; order QNDG01; family JAFGCO01; genus JAFGCO01. Next base: position 9,434 of record JAFGCO010000002.1, on the reverse strand, counting down.
GATCTTTTCTGCGGTTGCCTCAGCGTGAAAATCAACAATGATACACTGAACATCTTTTTTTTTCAATAACTCAATTTCACTGATAACGCACTTAAATGGACAATCAATAGGATACATAAAGCTTCTTCCCTGCAGATTAATCACACCAACTCGGATATTTTTCTTCGTTTCATAAATGCAAGAGCCGTGCCCCGGTACTTCGCTGGGATAATTTAATGGTCTTAAAACATTTGGGTTGGAAACCAATTGTTTTAGATACTTTCGACGCTGCCAGATATGATTTCCACTTGTGATCACATGAACGCCCATATCCCATAAAATTTGAACGGATTTGTCATCCAATCCTTTCCCTTTCGTCACATTTTCCCCATTCACAATAACCATATCGATTTCATGTGACTGATGAAGCCGTGGCAGAATTGAAGCGAGCGTGTCTAAACCCTGTTGGCCGACAATGTCCGCAACGAAAAGGATGTGTGTCAACTCACTCATAATGAATTATTTCGCATAATCAACAGCACGATATTCACGGATAACTGTGACTTTAATTTGTCCGGGATACTCCATCTCCTGTTGAATTCTATCCGCGATATCCGTTGCCAATTGATCCGCAATCGCATCGTTAATTTTTTCCGGCTGAACAAGTACACGTACTTCTCGACCCGCTTGTATGGCAAACGTCTTTGACACACCTTGGAATGATTCAGCAATATCTTCCAGCTTTTCAAGTCGTTTAATGTACCCTTCTAATGTCTCTCGTCTGGCCCCAGGCCTGGATCCGGAGATAGCATCCGCGGCTTGCACCAAGGCTGAAATCGGAGAAATCATTTCTATATCACCATGATGGGCGGCAATGGCGTTTTGCACAATTGGACCCTCTCCATATTTCTTAGCAAGATCTGCACCCAGTTGAAAATGTGTACCTTCAGTATTTCGATCAATGGCTTTTCCAATATCATGAAGAAGTGCTGCACGTTTTGCGACCACCGGATCCAGCCCCAATTCACTGGCCATAAGACCAGCTAAAAATGACATTTCGATACTGTGCTTTAAAACGTTTTGACCATAGCTGGTTCTGAAATGCAGTTTTCCCAAATATTTAACCAATTCAGGGTGCAATCCATGAACACCGGTTTCAAGCATGGATTGCTCACCCAATTGTGTAATGACTTCTTCCATTTCCTTTTCAGTTTTCTGAACAACTTCTTCAATTCTGCCCGGATGAATTCTTCCGTCTGTGATTAAAAATTCCAGGGCACGTCTGGCGATTTCACGACGATATGGATCAAATCCAGACAGAATAACAGCCTCGGGTGTATCATCCACGATGACATCAATGCCGGTTGAATTTTCGAAAGAACGGATATTGCGTCCTTCGCGACCGATGATCCGTCCTTTCATCTCATCATTCGGCAAATGTACAACAGAAACAGTAGCCTCAGTCGAGTGATCCGCTGCAGTTCTCTGAATAGCAGAAATAATAATTTCTTTTGCCTCACGATTGGCTGTCAAACGTGCCTGATCTTTCATATTTTTAACCATTTGTGCCACATCCTGTTTGGCTTTGCTCATTAAATTTTCTTTAAGCTCTTTCAGTGCCTCTTCGTTTGACATGCCTGATATTTTTTCTAGCCTCTCATTTTGAGTTTCAATAATTTTATCCAATTCTTCCTGCTTTTTCTGCAGATGCTCGTGGCGATCCCGAACGCTTTGATCCAGTCGTTTAACATCCTGTTCTTTCTGATTGATATGATCTAAACGTTTGTTTAATTCCATTTCATTTCGTTCAATCTGCCTCCGTTGTTTTTCAAGTTCCTGTCGCTGATTCTGAATTTCTTTCTCAAATTTCTGTTTTGAATTAAACAAATCATCCTTTGCTTCGATAATTTTTTGTTTTTTTAATGATTCTGCTTCCTTTTCAGCTTCAGATACAATTTTTTCAGCTAATTTTTCTGCATTGGCAACTTTCCCTTGACCTAACCTTGTACTTAAAATCCAACCCAGATAAAAAGTAACGACACTGAATAAAACGAAACCAACAATTATAAAAATAGAATCCATAGTTCCTCCATATGGTAAAAAATCCCGTCAAAAATTCGGGATACCCAATTTTGAGGATTCTGTTAAGCTGGCAAATGTAAAATTAGAAAATGAGAATGGATTAGGGTTTTTCCGAGATCTGCTGATCAATCAATTGGTTGAGTTTGGTAATCTTATCCTCTAGTTTCTTTTGCAGCTGCGTTTTTTGTATGCGTTCATGAAACAACTCGTGGGTTATATTCAATGAAGCAAGAATGGCTATTTTGAGTGAAGAATCAACACGCAATGATTGATCCACTTCACGCATTTTTCCATCAACATAATCTGCAATTGCCTTAATGTAATTTGCATCGGCATATCCGCGAACGGAATATTCAGCGCCGAAAATTCTAACTTTGAGGATATTTTTATCAGAACCCATCGGAAAACCCCATCGGGTTTTATTTTACATTTGCAATAGTAACGATTGACTCAAAATGGGCATCGCCCGCAATATTATTCTAATGCTTCAAACTCTTTCAGTTTCTCAAGTAAAGTTTCGACTTTGTTTTTAACACGATCTTGTTTATTCTTAAAATCAACGATTTCTAACTGTGCATTCTGATATTTCTCCAATTCACTTTTTAAAGTGATCAATTGATTATCTTTTTCATTAATCATTGTTTCCAGCTCTAAATTTTTTTGTTGAAGTCCCTGATTCTTCTCTTTTAATTGTTTAAAGGCGATTAACAGTTGATCAATTTTTTTTTCTAAAATATCAAAGGATTGCTTATCCATCCATGCCTCCATCGTTTCCATTAAGAGCGCAATGATGCATGAAATTTATTTGAAAGATTCTGAATAATCTTATCAAATACAGGATTAATTTCATCTTCTCTTAAAGTACGATCCTTCGATATAAATGTCAATGCAAATGCGACGCTTTTTTCATTTTCTTTCAATGGCTTTCCACGATATACATCAAAAATATCGACCTGTGCGACCAGTTTTCCTCCGCTTTTAAATATTGCATCAATCATTTGTTCGGAAGACACACATTCGTCTACAATCATGGCCAGATCCAGTTTAACTGCCGGATATTTGGGAATGTCCTTGTATTTTGTAATTTTTGGAATCTCTTCAGTGAGTGCTTCAAAATCAAGCTGAAAACCATACGCTTGCTGTTTTAAACTCCAACATTCGATAAGATGCTTTTGAAATTCACCAAAAATGCCGATTTTTTTCTTCTTGGAATAAATCGCAGCAGAGTTATCTTCAAACAAATGATCATTCGTTGTCTGAAAAGTAATATCGGGAATTTGAAGCCTGCTTAAAAAACTGCCAAGCAATCCTTTTAAATGATAAAAATCGACAGTGATGGATTTGTTTTTCCAATAAGGTTTTGGAAAACATTCCCCTGTTAAACCGCCAACAATCATCCATTTTTCCAAACCACATTTCTCTGTATCGTATTGGAAAGTTTGAGCAATTTCAAAGAAACGCAGATTGCGTTCTCCCCTATTGAGATTCCATTGCAAATTATCCAAAATACTGGCAATTCCACTGGTTCGTAAATATTGGGTCTCGGGACTTAACGGATTTTGAATGGATATGGGTTTGATATTTGGAGTTAAAGATTTTACATGAGATTCAGAAACAAGTGTATTGTTCCAGACTTCAGCAAATCCAAGACCACAAAAAATATCACGAATCAGCTCTGTATTCTCCTGCGCTTCATTCCGATTTGTTGTCAATTGTATGTGATTGATTGTGTTTGCCGGAATGTGCTCAAATCCATAATGCCTAACCACTTCTTCAACAAGATCAATTTCATTTTGAAGATCCGGACGATACGTTGGTACACTGACAGTAATCGGATGATGAATACTTTTACACTCCAGCCCAAGATCATTTAAAATAGTCACTACGGTATCATCCGGTATTTCCACACCAAGTACACGTTTCAAATATGAACTTCGAAGCGATATCGATAATGGTTTTATAGGACGGGGGTATACATCAATTGTTCCTTCTACTACTTTTCCATTGGCAAATTCGGCAATTAAACTGGCTGCACGATTGATGGCATAAAGTGTTCCATTCGGATCAGCTCCACGTTCAAATCGTTGAGAGGCTTCTGTACTCATAACCAGCCGTCTTGCGCTTTTCCGAATAGTCATAGAATCAAAATAGGCACTTTCCAAAAGAATATGTTTTGTCGTATCGGACACCTCAGAATTTTGCCCCCCCATGATACCAGCCAAAGCCACCGGACGCCTTCCATCACAAATCAACAGATCATCAACTGTCAAAATTCGTTCTGTATCATCAAGCGTAATAAATTTTTCACCTTTTTTAGCTTTTCGTACGATAATTTTATGTTGTTCAATGTAATCGTAATCAAATGCATGCAATGGATGTCCAGTTTCCATTAAAACAAAATTTGTGATATCGACCACATTGTTGATTGAACGGATCCCTACAGATTGAAGCCTGGATTGCAGCCAATCAGGAGATGGTGCTATTTGAACATCCTTTACGATCCGAACAGTATATCGCGGACAGGCATCTTGATCCTGAATTGTAACATCAGCCAATGAGTCAATTGGAATATCTGTTGTTTCGACATGTTCAGAAGGGATGCGCAATGATTTACCAAAAATCGTTCCGACTTCCCGGGCAATACCAATATGGCTGAGACAATCCGGACGATTGGGTGTCACATCGATTTGAAGTACTGTATCAGACTTTTGCATTTCTTCGAGAAATGGTTTTCCAGGAGTCTGCGAGTTCTTATCTAGGATAAGAATACCCTTATGATTATCACTCAGTCCCAATTCCCGTTCGGAACATATCATCCCTCTAGAGACAACACCTCGAATTTTTACTTCTTTCACATTCATCTCGCCCACATGTCCGCCAGTTTTTACAACAGGTACAAGAATGCCCTCACGAACATTCGGAGCGCCGCATACAACAGACAATTTCTCTGATCCAATATCAACTTGACAAACTGATAATTTATCAGCATTTGGATGTTTTTTTACAGAAATCACATAACCGACCACTACATTAGAGAATGGTGGTTCAATCGGCTGAATCTCTTCAACTTCGAGACCGACCATGGTGAGTTTATGAGCCAGTGAATTTGGATCACATTCAAAATCTATGTAGGATTTAAGCCAATTCAGACTAATTTTCATAATGTCATACCATTAAAACTGATTGAGAAATCGCATATCGTTCTCAAAAAACAACCGAATATCAGGGATTTCAAAAAGAAGCATGGCAATACGTTCAATCCCCATTCCAAAGGCATAACCGGTATATTCTTCAGGATCGTATCCAACATACCCAAATACAACAGGATTCACCATGCCAGCACCGGAAATTTCTACCCATCCGGTTCCTTTGCATACGCGACAGCCACGACCGCGGCAAATCAGGCAAGAAAAATCATATTCAGCACTGGGTTCTGTAAATGGGAAAAAACTGGGACGAAACCGAATTTTCATATCAGATCCAAACATATGTCGTGCAAAGGTAAGTATGACCCCTTTTAAATCTGCAAAATTCACATTTTTATCAACGCATAATCCCTCCACCTGATGGAAAAAGGGTGAATGACTTGCATCCGGTGTATCACGACGATAGCATCGTCCGGGTGCAATAATTCGAACGGGTGGGGATTGATTTTCCATAACACGTATTTGCACCGGTGAAGTGTGCGTACGCAGAACCAAATTATCATCCACAAATATTGTATCATGCATATCACGTGCAGGATGTCCTTTTGGGATATTTAACGCTTCAAAATTATAGTACTCACTTTCGACTTCTGGTCCTTGCGCTATGGAAAATCCCATATTCTGAAAACACAATTTTATTTCCCGAAGTACTTGGGTTAATGGATGCAGTCGTCCCGTATAATGAGGTTCGCCCGGTAATGTTATATCGATTTTTTGTTTAACATTCCTGCATGAGAGTGAGTTCTCTCTTGACTGAATCGTTTGCGAGACAAATTGTTTCAACAAATTCAGAGATTGCCCTGCAGCCTTCCGTTCTTCAGGAGGTATATTTCCCAGTTGTTTAAATAGCGAGGAAACGACACCCTTTCGCCCAGCATATGCAATTCGGACTCCCTCCAGATCCTTAAGTGATTTGATCTGGTTTAACTCAGACTCAAATTCATTCTGAATTTGCTGAATACGCTGAACAAAAGATTTTTCTGTCACTTGCGATTCCATTCCTATTTTTGAATATTTTGGACTAGATTCGCAAATGCATTCGGATCAGAAACAGCCAAATCTGACAATATTTTACGATTGAGATGAATATTCCGAGTATGTAATAAGTGCATAAATTGAGAGTAGCTCATACCATGCAATCGTGTCGCTGCATTGATTCGTGTAATCCACAGTTTTCGAAATTCTCTTTTTTTAACACGGCGGTCCCTATATGAATACAGACGCGCCCTTTCAACACTTTCTTTTGCAGTTTTAAGTAATTTACTTTTACCACCCCAATAACCCTTGGCAGCTTTTAATATTTTTTTCCGTCGTCTTCGAGAGGCCACGGAAGATTTTGCTTTTGGCATAATTGTTCCTCGAAAAATTTATGTTCTTTTAATTTTTTTTTATAAAGCTATTTTACAATCATACGTTTTACACGACGTTCGTCAGCAGAATTTACAATACCGCCTTTTCTCAAATTACGTTTTCGTTTCGATGTTTTTTTTGTCAAAATATGACTTGCATAAGCTTTATTACGCTTAACTTTATTTTTAGCAGTCAATTTAAACCGCTTGCTCGCTCCTCGATTGGTGCGAATTTTTGGCATAGTTTATTCACTCCCATTTATTTCGGTATAAATACTGTTGTAATGCTGCGATGTTCCTGAATTGGATCCGATTCCATTTTTGCAATATCCTCAAGTTCATCCTCAACACGCTTTAAAACGGCTTGTCCCAACTCACGATGCACGATTTGCCTGCCTCGGAACAAAATCCTGATTTTCAAATGATTTCCCTGTTCAATAAACTTTCTTGCCTGTTTCATCTTAAATTCAATATCATGCTGATCGATGGTCGGTCTAAGTCTGATTTCCTTGATATGAATCACATGCTGTTTCTTTTTACTGATTTTCTCTTTCTTGCTTTGCTGGTAACGATATTTACCATAATCCATAATCCGGCATACTGGAGGAGATGCATTTGGTGCAACCTCAACCAGATCAAGATCGTACGATTCGGCAATACTCAGTGCTTCTTCTGTTTTTTTAATGCCGATCTGTTCACCATCCGGTGAGATTAAGCGTACTTCCTTGACTCGTATTTCTTCATTCAGACGAATATGGTCTTGTTTAATGGTATATCCTCCTTGTTATTTCACCTTGAAATTTCTCGATCGCACTGGATATCGAAAAAACTCCCAAATTTCCTTTTCTCCGCTGCCTCAGTGATACTGTTTCTGTTTCTATTTCTTTGTCTCCAACGATGCACATATAATTGATTCTTTTTGTTTCCGCTTCACGAATTTTATATCCAATTTTTTCACTTCGTTTGTCTATGTCACAACGGATCCGTGATTTTTTAAGCTGTCGATAAAATTCATTTGCATAATCAAGGTGATTTTCGCTGATTGGCATGACTATGCATTGAACAGGTGCCAGCCATAAAGGAAAATCTCCTCCATAATGTTCGATAAGAATCCCAATAAATCGTTCGACTGATCCTAAAATAGCACGATGCAGCATAACCGGACGGTGCTTTTCATTATCAGGACCGATATATTCAAGGGAAAAGCGTTCAGGCATTGAAAAATCCAGCTGAATAGTACCGCATTGCCAGGTACGATCCAATGAATCCCGGATATGATAATCAATTTTTGGTCCATAGAAAGCGCCGTCACCGGGATTCAACTGATAGGTCATTTCTTTCTTTTTCAAGGCGTTTTCCAGTGCGGTCTCTGCCTTACGCCACATTTCATCAGATCCAATGGATTTGGCAGGCTGTGTGGATAATTCCACATCATATTTCTCGAATCCAAATGTTTTATATACTTCATCGATAAGGTCAATGATTTGAATGACTTCATCTTCGATTTGATCCGGAGTGCAAAAAACATGAGCGTCATCCTGAGTAAACATGCGAACACGAAATAAACCATGTAAAACACCTGATTTTTCATGACGGTGGACCAGTCCCATTTCAGACATTTTAATTGGAAGATCCCTATATGAATGATGTTTATTCTGAAAAACAAGCAGATGACCAGGGCAATTCATGGGTTTAACCGCATAGGGATTTTCATCGATAGCAGTAAAATACATATTTTCCTGGTAATTATCCCAATGTCCGCTTAAATGCCAAAGTGATTCATTTAAAATCAACGGTGTTTTAATTTCCTGATATCCGTGCTGATCCAGCGTATCTTTCATATATTGCTGAACTGTATTGTATATGACCATACCATGTGGATGCCAAAACGGAAATCCGGGACCTTCCTGATGAAAACTGAAAAGATCCAGCTCTTTACCCAGCTTTCGATGATCCCGCTTTTTGGCTTCTTCAATATGTAGAAGGTGATTTTTTAACTGTTTTTTATCCGGAAAAGAAATGCCATATATGCGTTGCATTACTTCATTACGTTCATCACCATGCCAATAAGCACCTGCGACAGATGTAAGTTTGAAATATTTAACAAACCGTGTTGAAGGAATATGTGGCCCTCTGCAAAGATCAACGAACTCCGCATTTTGATATACAGTGACGTATTCATCCGAAATCTCTTCAATCAGTCTGATTTTGAAGGGCTCATTTCGTTTTTCAAACAGATCGATCGCTTCATTATTGGTCAATTTCTTTCGATTGAAGGTCTGATTTTCTTCAACAATTTTCTTCATTTCTGCTTCGATTTTTGGCAGATCTTCAGAAGTAATTGCTGTATCCAGTTTGAAATCATAGTAAAATCCACATGCAATTGCAGGACCGATTCCCAACTGTGATTCAGGATAAAGACGTTTGACAGCCTGGGCCATAATATGGGATGTGCTGTGCCAAAAAACATCCAGCGAATCAGGCATGCCAGTTTCGAGGAATAGAAGATTACCCTCTTTGTTCAGAGGCATATGAAGATCGATAATTTCATCGTCAAATTTGGCTGCAATTATGCGATTTACTGCTTCCGGATATACCATTTCAACAATATTACCGGCCGTCGTGCCCGAATTTACGCTGACCTGTCGACCTTCAGGCAGATTAACAATGATTTTTTCGGATGATTTCATTTATCTCAAATATTACTTTTTACTATTATTAAAAATAAAATAAAAAAAATTTGTGGGCGATACTGGACTTGAACCAGTGACCTCTTGCATGTCAAGCAAGCACTCTAGCCACCTGAGCTAATCGCCCC
>JAFGCO010000072.1 GCA_016932575.1 bacterium | reverse complement strand
AGGACTCAAAGACACAATGACTCTATGACTCAAGGACTCAAAGACACAATGACTCTATGACTCAAAGACTCAAAGACACAATGACTCAAGGACTCGAGATATGAAACGCTTCGCATTAATCGGCGCAGGTGGTTACATCGCCCCGCGCCATTTAAATGCCATTCGGGAAACCGGCAATCAGTTGATTTGTGCGATGGATCCCTCGGACTCTGTGGGCATTCTTGACCGCTATTTTCCGGAATGTGATTTTTTTACTGAATTCGAGCGGTTTGACCGGCACGCGGAAAAACTGCGCCACATGGGAGCACACAAACGGATCGAGTGGGTTTCAATCTGTTCACCGAATCACCTGCATGACGCGCATATCCGGTTTGCGCTCCGGTTGGGCACTGATGTGATCTGTGAAAAACCTGTGGTCCTGAATCCGTGGAATGTGGATGCGCTTCAGGATCTGGAGAAGGAAACCGGAAAGCGGGTGAATGTGGTTTTTCAGCTCAGGCTGCATTCCGCCATTCAATCCCTGAGAGAGCAGATTTTAAATATGAATCAGTCGGAAAAGCATGATATCGAGCTGACGTACATCACCGGACGGGGAATCTGGTACGATTATTCATGGAAAGGCGATATCAGAAAATCCGGCGGCATTGCCACAAATATCGGTATTCATTTTTTTGATATGCTGATCTGGATATTTGGAGCCGTACAGCATTCCGAAATCCATGTCATGGAACATCGCAGAGCCGCGGGATTTCTGGAACTGAAAAACGCGCGCATCAAATGGTATTTGTCTTTGAACCGGTCCGATCTGCCTGAGTCTGTCAATCAGGAAAATCAGTCGACTTACCGGCTGATTACCATCGACGGCCGGCCTCTGGAATTTTCTGAAGGATTCACAGATCTTCATACCTTGTTATATGAAAAGGCCATTGCCGGAAAAGGATACACGCTTGAAGACGCCCGTCCTTCCATTGAGCTGGTGCAGAAAATGCGGTGCGCCGATGTGGTCAACTGCGATTCTGAGAAAAAGCACCGGATGCTTCTTGAGGAGTAGATACAAATTCGAGCGTTGACCGAAGAGTGTGGACAGTGGATCGTTGACCGTGAAAAACAGAATTCAGCATGGGGCATGGGGTTCAAAGCATGGGGCATAGGGCATGGAGCATGGGGCATAGGGCTTGGGGTGAAAAAATAATCAGATTTGCAGGATATCATATTGGCTCGTTTTCGATTTTCAAATATTCTGCATAAAAGAAATCTTGTTTCGTATCAAATGAAAGAAAATTTTCTTGATAATATTGAAGTTCTGTGTCGAAAAATAACCAACTTTCAAAAATCACTGAAAAAATGATAACCGCCTGATATAACTCAATGCCCCATGCTCCATGCGCTTTTTAAGGAAATAAATGCTAAAAGTCATCAACATCGTCGGTGCGCGGCCTAACTTCATTAAAATCGCACCCATTTATCGTCAGATGCAGCAGTCTGGCCGATTTCATCCCATACTGATCCATACTGGACAGCATTATGATGAAAAGATGTCTCAATTGTTTTTTAAAGATCTTAGTATGCCTAAACCAGATGAATACCTGGGCGTCGGCTCCGGATCACATGCAGAGCAAACCGGAAAAATCATGGTAGCTCTTGAAAAAAGTATAATTATCCAAAAACCTGATCTCATTTTGGTGGTTGGAGATGTGAATTCCACGCTGGCCGCCTCAATATTGGCATCCAAGTTATCTATCCCTGTCGCTCATGTTGAAGCTGGCTTACGCAGCGGTGACCGCTCAATGCCAGAAGAGATCAACAGAATAATCACAGATTCGATTTCAGATTATCTTTTTGTTACCGAAAAGAGTGGATTGGATCATCTTAAATCGGAAGGTATTTCAGAATCTAAAATTCATTTTACAGGCAATGTAATGATCGATTCGCTGATTGATAATCTGCAAAAATTGAACGGGGTCGATATACTCAACCATTTTTCATTACAGCCAAAAAAGTATGCATTGGTGACTCTGCACCGGCCGTCAAATGTGGATCAGGAAAACAGTATAAAAATGATCATCGATGCATTTGGAAAAATCCAGTTGGAAATGCCTGTCATCTTTCCGATTCATCCCAGAACCAGAAAAATGCTCGATCTGTTTGGATTAAAATCGCATGTGGACGCCATGCCTGATCTGCATCTTATCGATCCTGTAGGATATTTAGTTTTTTTAACACTAATGAAACATGCAGGAATTGTATTGACTGATTCCGGAGGTATTCAGGAAGAGACCACATGGCTGGGAATTCAATGCCTGACATTACGGCCAAACACGGAACGGCCAAGCACAGTTACTTTAGGTACCAACCGGCTTGTCCCACTAAACACAGAAGGTATTATTACCGCATTCCACGATGCCATCGATCACCCTAAAAATGGCCGAATCCCACCGCTGTGGGATGGCCAGACTGCTCAACGAATCGTTGATGTTCTTTCTGATATTTATAAAAAATCCAATTGATATAAAATTTACTTTGCGTTCTCTGCGTCTTTGCGGTGTTCAATTAGATCTGAATAAATGCTAAAAGTCATCAACATCGTCGGTGCGCGGCCCCAGTTTCTCAAGTATTTTCCGGTTTCAACGGCCATCCAAAAATACAATCGTGAAAACGAAAAAAACATCCGGGATGTATTGATCCATACGGGCCAGCATTATGATTATGACATGTCCCGGGTGTTTTTTAACGAGCTGGGCATACGGAAGCCGGATCATCATCTGGAGGTCGGATCCGCGGCGCAGGGTGAGCAGACCGCCGGCATCCTGATGAAAACCGAGGCCGTGCTTCAGAAGGAAGAGCCGGATTGTGTGGTCGTGTACGGCGATACCAATTCCACCCTGGGAGGTGCCCTCGCTGCTGCTAAACTCAATATTCCAGTCGCTCATGTGGAAGCAGGACTGCGAAGTTACAACCGCCGGATGCCCGAAGAGATCAACCGGATTTGCACGGACCGGATTTCAAGCCTTTTATTCTGCCCCTGTCAGGCGGCTGTGGATCTTTTAAAACGGGAAGGGTTTACCACTCAAAACACACGAAATTCCGAAATAGACCTGTCCGGACAAACCGCCCTGTTTACCGGGGATGTGATGTATGATTTGTTTTTGGGCGCGTGCAATGTGGCGCAGTCAAAACCGTCCGTTCTGGAATCTCTGAACCTCGAGACGGGACAATACAGCCTGTTTACCTGCCACCGGGCGGAAAATACAAATGACATTGGCCGGTTTAAAAACATTGTCAAATTTGTCAATCAAATGGCAGAAGAAACCCCGGTTGTGTTTCCTGTTCATCCCCGCGTTAAAAAACGTCTTGAAAAAGAGCTGCGCGCTTTCACTTCCAATGTACGCCAGATCGAACCGGTCAGCTATTTTCAGCTTCTTCAGCTTTTAACCTCGAGCCAATATGTCATGACCGATTCCGGCGGACTGCAGAAAGAAGCGCTCTGGGCCGAAAAGCCCTGCATTACCTTAAGAGATGAAACCGAGTGGATCGAGACCATTGATGCGGGCTGGAACGTGCTCTGGCATAAATATACCGGCCTGGATGCATTCCGAAAAGAAAAGGTTCAGCCTTACGGAGACGGAAAAGCTGCTGATAAAATTGTGGAAATACTTTGTAGGACTTAACAATAAGTAGATGGGTAAATGGGTAGATGAGTAGATGGGGAAAAGAAAAAGCTTATTAATATGAGTGGGTCTCGTATACCCGTAAATAAATTTATCAAAATGAAAACACATAAAGATCTTGATGTGTGGAAACTTGGTATTGATATGGTAAAAGACATATATTTACTCACGAAAAAATTACCTCGTGATGAACAATATGGACTAATAAGCCAAATGAGAAGATGTGCTGTATCTATTCCTTCAAATATTGCGGAAGGTGCTGCAAGAAGTTCAAATAAAGAATATATTCAATTTTTATATATTTCATTAGGATCATTATCTGAGCTTGAGACACAACTGATTCTCGTAAAAGAATTAAATTATTTAAATGATTTAGATGTATTAATGAAATTGGAATTAATTAGAAAAAAGCTGTTGAATTTAATTCGCTATTTAAAAAGAAAAAAGTAAATGAGTAGAATAGTAGATGAGTAAATGGGTAAAAAAATGTTTTTGGGAATGGGGAGGACACATGTACCCATATACTCATATACCCATATACATTAATTAAAAATTGGATTATTCATGTCTCTATACCTAGTCACCGGCGGAGCCGGGTTTATCGGAAGTAATATTGTCGAAGAACTGGTCAACCGAGGCGAGAAGGTCCGCGTTCTGGATAATTTTTCAACGGGCAAACGTGAAAATATTCAACCTTTTCTGGATAAAATCGAACTCATCGAAGGCGACATTCGCAGTTATCACATTGTTCACGAGGCCATGAAGGGCGTGGATTATGTGCTGCATCAGGCGGCCCTGCCTTCCGTGCCGAGATCCGTTCAGGATCCGGTGACTACGAATGAAGTGAATGTGACAGGCACGCTGCACGTGCTGGATGCGGCTAAAGAGGCAAATGTGAAACGCCTGGTTTTCGCATCTTCTTCATCGATTTATGGTAACTCTGAGGTCCTGCCTAAAACCGAAGATATGGCGCCCAATCCATTATCCCCCTATGCTGTGGCCAAATTAGCCGGAGAGAAGTACTGCCAGGTGTTTTACAGAGTGTACGGCCTTCCTGCAGTGGCACTCCGCTATTTTAATGTGTTCGGTCCGCGTCAGGATCCGGCCTCCCAGTATTCGGCGGTGATTCCCAAATTTGTGAGCCTCATGAAAGCGGGAAAAACACCCACAATTTACGGGGACGGGCAGCAATCCCGGGATTTCACGTATATTCAGAATGTGGTGAGTGCGAATCTGCTGGCATGTCAGGCGGATGCGGTTAATTGTTCCGGTGAAGTGTTTAATATTGCATGCAATCAGCGGATTACGCTGAATGAATTGGTGAGCACGATTAATAAATTGACGGGTAAAATGATTGAACCGAAGTATGATGAGGCTCGGGTTGGCGATGTGAAGCATTCGCAGGCAGGGATAGAAAAGGCGAAGAAAGATTTGAAGTATCAGGTTGTGAAAGGATTTGAGGAGGGGCTGGGGGAGCTGGTGGGATAGGGGGATATTATTGAAAAGGAATAAAAACAGATTAATTCAAATCTATAGGAAAAAATACAATGAACAAAGACCTTTTAAAAAGAATTGAAAGCGATCCAAAAGTTCTTTGTGGCAAACCTGTCATTCGAGGAACAAGGATTTCAGTTGAACTCATTCTGGAAAAGTTATCGGATGGTGATGACTTTGTAAAAATCTGTAAAGAATATGATTTGCATGCAGATGATATTAAAGCTGCTCTTATTTATGCATCTGAATTTATTGCCAATGAAGAAATTCTGGAAGCACTTTAAATAATGAAATTGCTTCTTGATGAAAATGTTCCAAGATCTGTTTTTGACTTTCTAAAAGAAAATCATTTTGATATTTTATGGATTCGGGAATCAAATAGAGGCATCAGTGATGAAGCTGTTATTCAATTGGCTGTTAAAGATTCTAGAATCATCATTACTTATGATAAAGATTTTGGTGAATTGGTATTTCGTCATTTTATCAAAGTGAAAGGTGTTGTGTTAATTAGGATATTGGATGAGAATGTAGCAAAAGAAAAATTGCTGGAATTATTAAGGAGTCATAAAACTACTTTGGCCGATTATTTCATGGTTCTCACTGAAAAGCATATCCGTAGGAGAAAAATAGGCATGTTTAAATAAGTGTCGTTGTTTAATCCAAATTTTGATGTTTTTAGTTTTGAAGATTCTTTACTCTTGTCTTTTTGGTCTTTCTTTTCTTTGCGCTCTTTGCGTCTCTAAAAATCATGATAGGGCAAGACAATGGATACAATGAACGTTGACTCTATTTTAAGTAAAATGGTTGATAAAATAAAAACCAATTTTAATCCTGAAAGAATCATTTTATTTGGTTCTTATTCTACGGGAGAAGCAAATATAAATAGTGATATTGATCTTATGGTAATTTTAGATACAAATATGCCTCCTCATAAAAGAGCTGTACCCATTCGACGTATTCTCAAAGGATCTGGAATTCCAAAGGATATTATTGTAAAAACACCTGAAGAGTTTAATCGATTTAAAGATTTTGCCGGATCTATTGTATACACCGCTGCTCATCAGGGAAAGGTGCTTTATGAACGATGATCGTTCGAATGTTGTCAATGCATGGATAAAAAAAGCAGAGAACGATTTAATTACTGCTGAACATACAATGTTGATGGACAATCCGCCTACAGATACAATTTGCTTTCATGCACAACAATGTGCTGAGAAATACATCAAGGGACTTTTGGTATTCCTACAGGTACATTTTCCGAAAACACATTATTAAATGTTGCTCTTGTATAAGGGAAATTATTTCGATAAAGTATCCCTGTAGAGAAGGAAACAATTAAATATAAAATCAATAAAACTTAAAATGATCTTTCGATGAAACCATTTACAAAAATAAGAGGGGAGCTTCCTTTGATTAAAGGCACAATTCTGCTGGGATTTTTGGCGATATTGTTGTTGACGATTGCGCAGACATCCTTAAAATACGGATTGTCCCAGATCGGCGGATTTCACCTTTCGCGCATCGCTGCAGACATACCGAAAGTTTTTCAGACGCCGTGGATACTCATCGGATTTCTTTTTTACGGATTCAGCTCCCTTGCCTGGATGGATGTATTGTCCAAGCTGGATTTCAGCCTGGCATTGCCGATGGTCAGCCTGACCTATGTGTTTTCTTTGATCATCGGCCGGTTTTTCTTTCATGAAACCATTAATATGCACCGCATTGCCGGAGTTCTCCTGATTATTTGCGGTATCTTTTTTCTTGTGAAAAGCCATATCACGAGGTAATTTTGGCAGCCGATATTTTATTTGTCAATCCGCCGTCCCCTGACGGTGCCATCTGGATCCGCGATATCTGCAGACGGGGCAGAAAAAGCCATGAGGGCATGATCTGGCCGCAAACGTGTCTCGCTTATCCTGCGGCTGTCATGAGTGAACTGGGTGCTGAAGTGGCTGTCATGGACTGCATTGCCGAACGCACCTCGTGGCATGATTTTGAAAAGAAGTTCAAATCGCTGAATCCGAAGTATGTGGTTCATCATATATCCGATCCCACGGCAGAGAATGATGCAAGGGTTGCTGCTTTTGCCAGAAAGGCGGGCGCCCGGTCCATTGCCATCGGGCCTCATGTCACCGGGCTTCCCCTGGAAACCATGAATTTATTTCCGGATCTGGATTTTATTGCAAAGAATGAAATTGAAGGGATCGTTCCGGGTCTGATTCAGGCCTGTGAAAAAAACAAAGAACTCGATCAGGTACCCGGCATCGTGTTTCGCAGAAACGGACAAATTGTCAATAATCCTGACAGCCCCGTGATTCAGGATTTGGATTCCCTGCCCATTCCCAGGCATGACCTGCTGCCTTTAAACCGGTATAAGATGCCCTTGATCGGCAAACGGTATACCTATGTGCTTTCAAGCCGGGGGTGCCCCTTTCACTGTTCATTTTGCGTGGAAGCCGTGCTTTCGTGGCATAAGGTGCGTTACCGGTCCGCCCGGTCCATCATTCATGAGCTCGAATGGCTGCAAAATGAACTGGATGTGATAAATATCATGTTTCAGGCAGACCTTTTTACCTTTAATAAAAAATGGGTGACAGAGCTTTGTGAAGGCATTATCGGGGCCAATCTGAAGGTCCGGTGGACCTGCAACAGCCGCGTGGATACCGTGAATGAGGATTTGCTGAAGCTGATGAAAACCGCCGGGTGCTGGCTGATTGCCTGGGGCCTTGAATCCGGATCTCAGGAAGTGCTTGATCATGCAAATAAAGGGATTACTCTGCAGAAAACACGGGAATCCATTCATCAGGCGCACCGTGCCGGCATTAAAAACTGGGGATATTTTATTATCGGCCTGCCGGGTGAAACCCGCGGGACCATTCAGCAGACCATCGACCTTTCCAAAGAACTGCCGCTGACACTCACGCTGTTTCATGTGGCAGCCCCTTATATGGGCACGCCGTTTTACAAAGAAGCCCATGAAAAGGGGTGGCTGCTTTCTGACAACTGGGATGCGTTCGATATGAATGATCAGTACAATGTCAGTTATCCGGATCTGCCCGCGAGAGAGATCGAAAAGGGCCTGAAACGCGCGTTCAGGGAATGGTACGCCCGTCCTTCGGTGATCTGGAACCTGATGAAAAATGCCGGCGGCATTTCGTATATCTGGTGGTTTGTCCGGACCGCGATTGATAATATCAAATGGGTGATGCAAAAGAAGACGGAGTGAGAGTGTCGAATGTTTTGAGTCCTTGGGTCGTTGTGTCTAATATGTTGAAAATGGAGAAGCAGTGTATTGGAATAATGGAGAAAAAAGCACCAGTAAAACACCCGGGGACTCGCTTCGCTCGACACCCGGGGTTTAAATGCTCTTCGGATCTTGGGAAAGAAGGTAAAGCGCTGTCAGGTGCTTGATATTTATAGCAGTGGATAGTTATAGTGGCGAAGTGCCGTCAGGTACGAAATATTATATGGATCCCCGGGTGACCTTTTGAGCGATTTGTCAATGACGCAGAGCATCATGAGAATGCGTTCCCACGGAGGAGGGACTGTGTAAAAACGCGGCTTCTTTTGTCATTTCGAATCCGCCTGGGGCGGATGAGAAATCTTAAATTCATTTTTATAACAATAAGCTTAGTAAGATTTCTCGCTTCGCTCGAAATGACATGTACTATATGTGTATTGAATTTTTCACACAAACTCAGGACCGTGAGAACGAGATGAAGTGTTAAATATAATGTTTATATGTAATCAATAAAAATCGTATCGAACCTTTTTAATGATGATTACAATTGAGATAGTAAAGCTTATCTCACGGGGTCAAACACCCGTTCTTCCGGGCGTTCACTCAATTCGAATTTTTTAACGGAGATTTTCCGGATGCCAGAAACTCCACCCGTACATAAAAGAGAAATAACTTGAAAGTCAATTATAAAGAAAGAAGAACATTTTGGGCAATGGCTATAGAATACCACCTCTTGAAGTGTCTGATAAAAAATTAAGGATACCTCATTGATCTTATCCATTGTCATTCCCGCGTACAATGAAGAAGATGCCATAGCCGGGACGATTCAGAATGTTCTGGAGGCAAAAACAGAAATTCTGAAAAAGAATCCTGGCTTGTCTGAAATCGAATGCATTGTGGTGGATGACGGCTCCAGAGACAATACCGCCTCTGTTGTGAAGCAGTTTAAAAACGTCAGGCTCGTTCAGCATGAGAGGAACCGGGGATACGGGGCCGCCCTGAAAACAGGGTTTGCTGAAGGCAGGGGCGGTCTGTTAGCTTTTCTGGATGGGGACGGCACCTGTTCCGCTGAATTTTTCGCTGACATGTGCCATGAACTGACTGAAAAAAACGCGGATATTGTGATCGGTTCACGCATGATGCGCAAAGATACGGGTATGCCCATTCAGCGGAAAATCGGAAACCGGATCTTCGCGATCCTGTTAAGCTGGATTGTGGGCAGAAAGATCACGGATACGGCCAGCGGCATGCGTGTTTTTAAAAAATCCATTCTGCCCAGACTTTACCCATTGCCGGACGGACTGAATATGACACCGGCCATGAGCACGCAGGCGCTTCATGAAGGGCTTAACATAATCGAGATGCCAATCTGTTACGCGGAGCGCACGGGCAAATCCAAACTCAATGCCGTGACAGACGGATTCCGCTTCCTGAATAGTATTTTAAGTATCGCGCGCCTGTACAATCCGCTCAAGTTTTTTGGCATGATCGGGCTCACCATTCTTTTTTTAGGTATCATCCTCGCTGTCAAACCGGTCATGGAATATGTGCAGACCGGTCATATTCCTGAGCGGGATATTTACCGGTTTTTTGTGATTATGGTTTTTTTTATTACGGGCATCAATATCACGCATTTTGGCGCGTTTATGAACAATGTGCTGTCGATTATGCATCGCCGGGAGATTCAGCCGGATGACAAGCTGCACCGGACCCTTTTCAAACCAGAGCTTATGATGCACCTTGACAAGGTCGGAATCATCTTCATGATCGCTGCCGCTGTCTTGAACTGGCGCACGGTCTATCAATATATCGCGTTTCAAAATATCACGGTGCACTGGTCCCTGATTATCACCGGTACCACCCTGTTTCTGGTGGGCGTTCAGCTTTTTATGGGAACGTTTTTAATTAAAATACTGCAGGAGCTCCGGGACCGTGACAATGCCATGAAGGAGATGAAGCCTGTCCAATGAAATGTATTCAGCCACTTTTTCACGTGCTTCGTCAACCCATGACTTTCGTTTTTATTGGGGCACTGGTGCTGCGTCTTCTTTTCGGCATTATGGTCACGGGCTTCAACTCGCCCGAGGGATTCGATTCGGAACAGTATATTGAGTACGCGCAGAACCTGCTGGACGGCAAGGGCTATGTGAAGATCCGGTACGCGATCTTAGATGAAGTGCGTTCCGTGCGCATGCCGCTTTATCCTTTGTTTTTAGCCGGATGTTTTAAAATCAGCGGATTCAATTTTATTTTTGTACGAATCCTTCAATGCCTGATGGGCGCCCTGCTGTCGGTTCAGGTTTTTCTGATCGCGAAAATGGTATTTAATCGCAAAACAGCCTTTATTGCAAGCGTGATTGCTGCGGTTTATCCCAATTTTCTGCGCTGGACCAACTGGATCGCCACGGAAACCCTGTTTATTTTTCTGCTGATGTGGGGCGTTTATTTGCTGATCCAATACTTCAAAACAGATCATGTCAGGTTTCTCATCCTGTCCGGAATTTTTCTGGGGCTGTCTGTGCTGACCCGGGCCACGTCCTTTACTTACGTGATTCTGCTGTTCCCGGTTTTTTTAATTCATCACAAGTTGTTTTTCAAGTCTGTTCAAAAATGGGGGATTCTGTTTGGGATTGTCCTGTTGATTCTTAGTCCCTGGTCCATCCGGAACACATTGATTCACGGTCATTTCGTGCCTTTGTCCACCCAGTCCGGTCTGTCACTCTGGCGCGCCGTGGGTCCGGGTGTGGATCCGGTCAGTGACAACCGGTACGCGCCCGCACCGGAATTTCCTGACTCGATCAATACAGAATATGAATGGGACCGGTTTTTAAAACAGAAAGCCATGGAACAGATTAAAAAGGATCCGGTCCGTTTCCTGAAACTGCTGCCGAAACAGTTTGTGTGGATGTGGCACTTGTCCCCGCATTTTAAGTTTCAGTATTCAAGAAAAGAGATCCTGAATGAAATTGTCTTTATGCTGACCTATTACCCTCTGCTGATATGTTGCTTGATCGGCGTGATACTCACCCGCAAACAAAGGAACCGTTTATTATTTGCGTATCTGATATTTTTAAACTTCACAGCCATTCATATTGTCTTTGTCACTGCCGGACGGTACCGTCTGCCCATTATGCCCTTTGTCATGATGTTTGCCGCTGCCGCGATCGCGCATTTGCCGGACAAAAAAATAAGTGTGAACCAGGAGAACTGAATGTATATATTAGGAATCGACTGCTACGGACATGACTCTGCTGCTGCCCTGCTGAAAGACGGCGAGATTGTGGCCATTGCCGAAGAAGAACGCTTTACCCGTGAAAAACATACGACCTCGTTTCCCATTAACGCCATGAAATACTGCCTTGAGGAAGCCGGCATTGAAGGCAGCCAGCTGGATATGGTCGGCTATTACTGGGATCCCAGCCTGGGTGTGGGCCAGCGCATCTGGCACATACTCCGCTATTTTCCGCATTCCATCGAGCTGGTCCGGTCAAGAACCAAAAAAGATTTTTTCCCCATGCTGAAGATCAGGGACCTGATCTGGAAATCCCTGAACCTCGATCATGCGGACACCCGGTTTGAATACGTGGAACATCATCTGGCCCATGCGGCCAGCACGTTTCTGGTTTCTCCCTTCGAACAGGCCGCCATTCTTTCCATTGACGCCGTGGGTGAATGGACATCCACATGGTACGGATACGGCAAAAAAAACCGAATATATTTGCTTAAGGAAATCGGGTTTCCCCATTCCATGGGCATGCTGTACGGATCTGTCACCGAATATCTGGGCTTTAAGTTTGCTTCCGGCGAGGGCAAGGTCATGGGACTGGCCCCCTACGGAAAGCCTATCTATATCAATGAATTCCGGAAAATCGTCAAATTGAAGCCCGAAGGCGGGTTCAAGCTGGACCTCAGCTATTTTGACTTTCATAAAAAGGGAAGGGGGCACTGGGTATCCAAAAAATTCATTGAGGAATTCGGCCCTGCACGTACCACAGAAAAGGCCACGGATCCCCACTATGCGGACATTGCCGCTTCCCTTCAGCTCATGACCGAAGAGGTGGGCCTGCACTGCGCCGAATATCTGCATAAAGAAACAGGCATGGACACGATCTGCATGGCCGGCGGCGTGGCCCTGAACAGTGTGATGAACGGACGCATCTTAAGCGAGGGGCCGTTTAAGGATATTTATATTCAGCCCATTGCCAATGACGCGGGCACATCCCTGGGCACGGCGCTCGTTCTGCACAATAAATACGGGGGTGAGCGCAAGGCCCAAATGCCCCATGCATACTGGGGCCCGTCATTTGAGGATGCACAGATTGAGACGGTTTTAAAATCAAAAAACATCCCTTATGAAAAATTAAACAATGCGCCAGAGAAAACAGCCGAACTGCTTGCCGGCGGCAGGATCGTGGGCTGGTTTCAGGGGCGGATGGAAGTGGGGCCCCGGGCTCTGGGCAACCGCAGTATTTTAGCGGATCCCCGCAAAGCGGAAATGAAGGATATTTTAAATTCGCGCGTCAAGCATCGGGAGAGCTTCAGGCCGTTCGCGCCGTCGATTTTAGAAGAACGGGTGTCCGATTATTTTGAGGTGGATTATCCGTCGCCTTTCATGATTCTCGTCTACAAGGTGAGGCCCGAAAAAGAGCATGAGGTGGCTGCGATCAGCCATGTGGACCATACGGGCCGTGTGCAGACCGTGAGCAGACAATACAATCCCAGATACTGGAACCTGATCGATGAGTTCAGAAAAATCACGGGCGTGCCCGTGGTGCTGAACACGTCTTTCAATATCCGCGGAGAACCCATTGTCGGATCGCCCGAAGACGCCGTCAGCTGCTTTTTAGGCACGGGTATGGATTATCTGGTTCTGAATGATTATCTATTAGACAAATCAAAAATGCCAGAAGATCTCATCTGGGATTCCGCGCCTCTGGCGGAGAAGAGTGAGCACTAGAGGGGTATATGGGTATAAGTGTATATGTGTAAATGGGTTATTGCGTATTGATGCATCGTTTATGAATATTATGATGCTGTGAAAAATTCCAAATAGGGTCTGTAGTCGCCAATATGGGATGGGAAATCTGTGGAAAAAAACATTGATGTTTTAAAAAAAGTTGGATATTATTAAAAGCTGAGACTACTGAAAGCAATTCACAATTTGATCTTATTACTCAAATTCTTTAAAATCCAATTCACAAAATGACATTGGAAAAATCATCCCGAAAAAAAGTGTTTGTTTCAGGGTGTTTTGATATGCTTCACAGCGGACATGTGGCGTTTCTGCAGGAAGCCGCCACATATGGGGATCTCTATGTCGGTATCGGCTCGGATGAAACAATCAAAGCCCTTAAAGGTCGTCCGTTGGTTAACGGACAGGATGAACGTAAATATATGATTCAGGCTCTTCGCTGTGTGACATCCTGCAGCGTCAACCGGGGAGAGGGCATTCTTGATTTTCTTCCTGAGCTGGATGACATTCAACCCGATATTCTGATTGTGAACGAAGATGGCGCCACCCCGGAAAAAGCAGCCTTGTGCAAAGAACGAAATATTGAATATAAAATCCTCAAACGCATCCCCCATCCCGGACTGCCTGCACGCTCAACCACTGCCCTGAGAACCCAGGAGTTAATTCCCTACCGAATCGACCTGGCCGGTACCTGGATCGATCAGCCGTATGTCAATCGGTTTCATCCCGGATCGGCCGTTCTTATCTCAATTGAACCTACAATTGAATTCAATGAACGTAGCGGTATGGCATCGAGCACACGTAAAATCGCACTGAAGCAGTGGCCTGGCGGCCTGCCAAACAGCAAACCTGAAGAACTGGCACGCATGCTTTTCTATTATGACAATCCCCCGGGTACCGAGGAAGTATCGGGATCTCAGGATGCGCTGGGTATTGTTCTGCCAGGTTTGAATAAAGTTTACTATGATGGAAGCGGATACTGGCCTGCCAAAATAGAATCAGTTCACGATGAAAACATTCTTGCTTGGCTTGAGAACCATCTATGCATGATTACACTATGGCCCAGGCCCTTGAATTTCAATGTACTTGCTGAAACAAACATTAATCAAGATAATGTGAAACAACTTACCATTGCTGCAGAAAATTGCTGGAACGCGATTCTTGAACGGGACTTAAGATTGTTCGCAAAATATTTTCTTGATTCCTTTCATGCTCAGGTCAGAATGTTTCCAGCCATGATGAATGACAAGATAAACAAGGTGATCGATTCGTACAGTTCAAAGTCGCTTGCCTGGAAGATGTCCGGTGCCGGTGGCGGCGGTTATCTGATTTTGGTTGTGGAGAATCCTCCTGAAGAATCAATCCATATTAAAATTCGAAGAAGGAATTTTTAACTGTATGACGACCAAACCCAAAAAAGCGTTAATCACAGGTATTACAGGTCAGGATGGGTCGTACCTGACAGAATTGCTCTTAAATAAAGGCTATGAGGTTCATGGAATTATCCGGAGAAGCTCCAGTTTTAATACAAACCGTCTCGATCATCTGTTCAACGATTCTGATCTTCACGACAAAACATTTTTTCTTTATCATGGTGATTTGACTGATTCAAGCAATCTGAACCGAATGCTAGAAAAAGTCAAACCCGATGAAATATACAATCTGGGAGCGCAAAGTCATGTAAAAGTCTCCTTTGATGTACCAGAATATACGGCCGATGTGGATGCTATCGGCACATTGCGACTTCTTGATGCAATCAAAGAGACGGGTATTCAGACGCGGTTTTATCAGGCTTCGACCAGCGAGATGTTTGGAAAGGCACAAGAGATTCCTCAAAATGAAATGACGCCGTTTTATCCTCGGTCTCCTTATGCTGCTGCTAAATTGTATGCCTACTGGGCTGTGGTGAATTATCGGGAAGCCTATCAGATTTTTGCCTGCAACGGGATTCTGTTTAATCATGAATCTCCGCGACGTGGAGAAACTTTTGTCACAAGAAAGATCACACGCGCTGTGGCAAGGATTTCTCAAGGATTACAGCATAAAGTAAAGCTCGGAAATCTGGATGCCAAACGGGACTGGGGGTATGCACCTGAATATGTGGAAGGCATGTGGATGATGCTGCAGCAGGACAAGCCGGATGATTATGTTCTGGCCACCCATGAAACGCACACAGTCAGGGAATTTGCTGATCTCGCGTTTGAAGAAATTGGCATGTCACTTCACTGGGAAGGCAAAGGTGAGAATGAAAAGGGCCTGGATGAAAAAGGCGGGATTCGTGTCGAGGTAAATCCGGTTTATTACAGACCCACCGAAGTGGATATTCTGATCGGTGATTTTTCAAAAGCAAAAAAGGTGCTGGGTTGGCAGCCCAGGACTTCGTTTTCCGAACTTGTGAAGATTATGGTACACTCGGATGTGGAAAAAGTGAAGAAGAGAGGGTTTTAATCTGAATAAAACCAGTAAAATCTATGTGGCCGGAAATACCGGTCTTGTGGGTTCCGCGATCGTGAAAAAGCTTAATGAAGATGGATACACAAACCTGATTTTCACACCGTATCCCGAGTACGATCTCAGGGATCAAGCCCAGGTGAATCAGTTTTTTAAACAGGAACAGCCTGATTATGTCTTTCTGGCAGCCGCGAAAGTAGGAGGCATACTGGCAAACAGTACTTATCCGGCTGAATTTATTTATGACAATATGATGATCGCGTGCAACGTGATTCATGCGGCCTATCAAAACGGCGTACAGAAATTGCTGAATCTTGGATCTTCATGTATTTATCCAAGAAATGCTCCGCAGCCGTTAAAAGAATCGTATCTGCTGACCAGTACCCTTGAACCGACCAATGAACCCTATGCGATCGCGAAAATCGCAGCCATTAAACTGTGCCGGTACTATAATGAACAGTACAATACTCAGTTTTTATCGGTTATGCCGACCAATCTTTATGGTCCGAATGATAACTTTAATCTTGAGACATCTCATGTTTTACCCGCATTGATCAGAAAATTTCATGAAGCCAAATTGAAAGAACTTCCTGAAGTTGTATTATGGGGAACAGGTCGTCCCAGGCGTGAGTTCCTGTATTCTGAAGATCTTGCCGAAGCAGTCATCCATTTAATGAAGCACCATGAATTTGATGAAACAGGTGAACTCATCAATATCGGAACGGGCAATGATCTGACGATTCAGGAGCTGGCAGAACTGATTAAAAGAATCACGGATTATAGTGGCAGGATTGTCTGGGATGCATCCAAACCGGATGGCACGCCCCAGAAACTGTTGGATGTGACAAAGATTAATAACCTGGGATGGAAGGCTTCGACCGGACTGGAACAGGGGATTGAAATGGTCTATGCATGGTTCATGGATTCGTGGGTTGATGGGTGAGTTACGGATTGGTAGGTGTATTAAGGTGAATATGAGAAAAGGGGTAAAAAAGTTGGAAATGAAACAATATATAAATACAGTCATTGTCTCTGTCCTTATATTTTGCGCATTCGCCTTTTTTGAATCTATGTCTCTGATTCGGGATGATGTGTTTTTACTAACGCAGCCTGTGATGTTTATTGTCGTCAGTATGCTGATATATTCAATATTCGGTTTGCTTTGCACCAGTTTGATTTATGGTGTTTTGCAGCTTTTTTTCAAATTTTTTAAGATCAACAAGCCGCTCTGGCTTTCTATCCTGTCATTGTCTGTTACTTTTACATGTTTCAGTACACTCTACCTGATGATGCTTTTGCCCTATCTGGATCCATGGGACGGATGGACCGCACCGCTTACCCTTTTCAGGCTTGGCCTGTTTTTTATAAGTCTTGCCGTTGTTATCTTTCTGATACTTCTTTTATTCAATCGTCTGTTTAAAACAAAGGCGTTTACTGTCTTCATCATTGCCGGTCTTGTGGGATGTTTTTCCATATTTGTTCATAAACAGGGATTGTTTTGTCCCGATACGCCAGAATCCAAAAAACCGCATGTCATCCTGATCACCATTGACGCCCTCAGAGCGGATCATCTGTCCTGCTATTTCTATAAGCGAAATACCTCACCGTGTATTGATGCAATGGTTAAAGACGGATCAAAAATCTTTACAAATGCGTATACGGCTGCTCCCTATACCATGGCTTCTCTGCCTTCCATCATCACTTCGTCCTATCCTTTTCAACACGGATGTATGGAAGTGGGATCCGTGCTTCCTGACAGTGCCGTGACCGTTTCAGAAATTTTAGAGGAACAGGGATACAAAACCGTATTTGTATCGGATCAGTCGTCTCTGTTTAAAAGATGGCATTTTGACCAGGGATTTTCAGTTAAACTGAACGCTTTAGTATTTGAAGCGTCGCCCTTAAGAAAAATCATCGGGGAAAGACTGTCCTGGTTTTCCGCAGGTTTAACCAGCCGAAACTGCCTGCCGCGCACTTTGTCGCTTCTCCATTATCTGAACCGGTATCGGTCCGAAAAGCCCCTGTTTATCTGGTATCACATGTACTGGGATACGCATACCCCTTATCTGCCGCCTCCGCCTTTTCGAAATGAATTCACTAACAAAGACTATAAAGGCACCATAGATGGAGAGATCGAGACCTTATTCAGAGTGATGAGAAGTGAGATCCCTTGTGAAGAAACGGACTTGCAGCATCTGATCGATCTGTATGACGGCAATATTCTGTTCGCGGATTATCAGGTCAGCTGCATGATTAAAAAATTGAGAGAAAAGCGGATATTTGATAATTCTCTCTTTATTCTGTCATCCGACCATGGTGAAAGCCTGGGTGAAAAGGGATTTTTCAGTCATGTCGTGAATTTGTATGAACCCAATTTAAAAGTCCCGCTGATTCTGAAATATCCGGGTACGCACAGTTTCTCTGCTTCTCAGGATATTGTTCGCACCATTGACATCGCACCAACCATCACAGATCAACTGGGACTGCCTCACATTGACTTATTTTTCGGAAAATCCTTAAACAATCCAGGTGATCGTGTCGCTTTCTCAATGACGCCCCAGTTTAACAGTCAGGGGCCCGCAGGCTGGACGGGTAAAGAAACACAGATTGCCATGAGAAAAGGAACATATAAATTCATCCACAATGTTCATATGGGATTATCTGAACTTTATGATTTATCCATGGATTCTGATGAAGTAACCAATTTAATTGAAAAAGATTCCGCATTAAGACAGGAATGGCTGGATAAGATGGAAGGTGTGCTTAAGAAGTATACGGGGAATGAGGATTTTTCAATGAATGTATTAATATCGAATTCAAATTGACCTTCATTAAGTGAAGTGGAAATTGAAAGGCTCAGGTCGCTTGGGTATATTAAGTAACGATACTACTCTGTATTAATTTAAGGTACTTAACATGATACTGCCTGATTTTAATGTAAACAAAAAAGAATATCTTATATCTGTAAGTATTCCAATTTTTATTGCTTTTTTATCATTGAACCATTTTATTTTTTTACGGTTTTATACTTATGGCTTTAGACTCGGGCACTATATAGGCAGTTACAAATTATTATTGATACCTCTTTTTATTCTTATTGGATTTTTTATTTACATTTCGATTTCAACCTTCATTCTTTCCACTATATTAAAGTTAAAAATTAATCGTGCTATTTATTTTATTTCAATACCATTTATTTCATTCTTTATATTCAATTTATATTTTATCCAAATGATTAAACCAATCAATTATATGGGACGCAGTTTAATATGTGTTACGATAATGCTCTATTTAGTATTTTTAATTGTATATATATTAAGGTATTTAAAGAAAGATATTTTTTTATTCTTCAAAATGATTCTATTTATTATTTCGATTGGTTTTATTATTCTTTTTTCAATTCCTAAAAATAGAGTCAGTGTAAGAAAGAAAAAATTTTATGTTGATCCTTATCATATTTTAAAAAATTGGGAGACTTTTAATACAACTGAATCTATTTATGATCATTGGAATTTTATCAATAAGGATAATATTGTTGTAAAAAAAATAAAACACGGGAATACAATCAAAAATTGTTGTTACATTTATCCAAATGATACAATAAATTGTCAGTCATTTATTAAAGACAATTCACGTCTCGAATTTTCAATCCTTAACCATCCATTTTATGATTATTATTCAGTTTATGTCCTATATCAGGACATGAATAATCGTTCACGTAAAAAAGAAATAAATATTCTAAATAATAACAAAAGAAATGCTATCTGGATTAATCTAGAATATAAACTGTCAGGAGATATAAATGATAAATATGGAATAGGTATTACATTTGAAAGATCTGATGCGATAACTAAAATTGATACTAATGCAAATTATGATGCTCCAATTATTTTAGAAATTCCACGAATTTGCTTACCAAGAGAATCCGATGAGAAAAATGTAATACTCATTTCAATTGATACTTTTCGAGCTGATCATTTGAGCTGTTATGGATATAAACGAATAACAACCCCCAATATCGACCGATTTTCTGAAAATTCTGTGATTTTTAAGAATGCTTACGCAAGTTCTTCATGGACAGCACCTTCACATATGTCTATGTTTACAGGCATGCCGGCTATTTTGCATGGAATCTCTGGAAAAAGGCCTGAAATTTATAAAAAACGTTTAGATAATTCTATTCATACAATCACACAGGTTTTAAAAGAAAATGGTTATCAAACAGCAGCTTTTACTGGAGGCGGATTTGTAAGCGGACAATTTGGTTTTGATAAAGGTTTCGATACGTATACACAAATTGGTCGTACTCTTCATACAGAAATTGATATAGAAGTACAACAGACTATTCAATGGTTAAGGAAACATCAGAACGAAAAGTTTTTCCTTTTTTTTCATACTTATGAAGTACATGCACCTTATACGCATAATCATTTTATTGAACAGAACGCGTATTCATCCGATAAACAAAGAAATATTGATGCATACGATAGTGATATTTTATACACAGATCGTATGTTGGGTGTTTTATTTAATGAATTAGAACGATTGGATTTATTTAAAAATACTCTGATTATTTTAACCAGTGATCACGGGGAAGAATTTGGCGAGCATTATGACTGGAAAATATATGATGCACATGCACATTCACTATATAATGAGGTTTTAAACATACCAATGATTCTATATGGATCAAATATACCCCAAAGTATTATCAGTG
The DNA here is from genome assembly GCA_016932575.1 of bacterium. Classification (GTDB taxonomy): domain Bacteria; phylum Zhuqueibacterota; class QNDG01; order QNDG01; family JAFGCO01; genus JAFGCO01. The sequence goes on along the minus strand of JAFGCO010000072.1, from coordinate 18,607 downwards.
ACAATGTTTCTCATATTGATATATTTCCAACGATTCTGGAATATTTGAATATTCGATCCGATTCATCATGCAAGGGTCAAAGCCTGCTAGGTTTTTTAATCTAAAAGAAGACAAAATGAAACAAAGATTGCTTTTTGCAGAGATTGCGGGCCATGTTGCCCCTGAAAGAAAATGTATTATTGATCAGAATAACAAATATATTCTATCAACAGATGAAAGTGGAATCGGATTTTGGGGATCTCCTATATATCGATATAAGGAAGAATTGTACAATCTGAAATATGACAATCTTGAATTAAAAAATGTTGTTGATAAAAATAAAATAAAATGTCAATCGTACGCTGAAAATATTGAAATATTCACTCAAAATTCGGAAATAAATCTTAATTCATCTATTTCAGAATCAAGTGATAATGAAGAACTTATAAAACGGTTAAGATCTCTGGGATACATTAAATGAGAATAGGTGAATGAATTTAACGATTCAAAGAAGAGACAGTTGAAACGGCATGCGATCAATGACTTTGTTTATATTCAGTTTGATGTTTATCTGTTATTTTAATGTGATATTTGGACAATTGGAATATAGTGATATCACTGATTCAGTTTTTTCTTCAGATAATTATAAGGGTATTGAAAAAAGTGTGAAGATCGCAGATGTGAATGGTGATGGTTTGCTTGATATTGTCATTGCTTCAAATGCCATATATCTTGGCGAAGGGATCTGGAAGGGCCAACCGGATAGAATCTGGCTCAAAGATCCATATTCCGATCAATATCAATTGGATATATTCAATGAGGGCGACACCACATTGACATTCACTATTGATGTGGGTGATATTGACAAAGACGGCGATATGGATATTGTCTGCGGCAATAATGCAAACAATGAATCTGTGAATGATGGAAAGGCTCCAAACCATATCTATATAAACGATGGAGCTGGTCATTTTAAGGAGGATGCAAATAATAGGATGTATTCTCGTCCATTTGAAGATGCCACATTCGACATCGATCTGGTTGATATCGATCAGGATAATGATTTGGATATTTTTGTCTGCAACAATTATACTCAGAAGAATCGTTTATGGATTAATGACGGTACGGGACAATTCAGTGATGAGACTGAACAGCGGCTGCCGTCCAATACCAACAACCGGAACTGCAGGAACGCGGATTTCGGTGACATTGAAAATGACGGAGATATCGATATTCTTTTAGGGAATGTGAGCGGTATGCAGGATCAGTTGTGGATCAATAACGGGCAGGCTGTATTCACCGATGAAACAGAGAATCGGCTGCCTGCAATCCCCAATCACACACATGGTGTATGTTTAATCGATCTGGATGGAGATTCAGATCTAGATGCAGTGACCTGCGGTGAAAAATTAACACCCAATGCTGTTTATTTTTTGGAAAATGACGGTTCAGGATTCTTTGCTGATAAGACATCGGCATGCCTGTTACTGGATCAGAAATCTTTCGTATCGCCGCATTTCCGTGATATCAATGCAGGTGATCTGGATGTGGATGGGGATGTCGATTTATTCATTACAGGCCTGGTCGAAAATCAGAATCACAGCCTGGTACTAGAAAATCTAGGCAATAATTCCTTTCAAAATATAGCATCTGATGTATTTCAAAGTATGGATTCCTGGTCCAATCCGCAATCCGCTGAACTGGCAGATTTGGATGGTGATGAAGATCTGGATTTATATGTAGCTGTTGGAAAAGAGAAAGACCGGCTGTTAGAGAATACCAGGATCAATACTTCAGTATTAAAATTTGATGAAAATGCGTCAAATGAAATTAAAATTGAAATATTGCCCAATCCTTTTAATGAATCTTTAAAAATCTATATTGAAACCGAAGACAATTCTGATTTAACAATTTCAATTTTAAATATAAGAGGTCAGGAAATTCAGCAACTGAACCATCTGGTAAATGTAAATAATACCCATTATCTTGAATGGAACCGTTTCGACGATACAGCAGGAATGTATTCAAGCGGTCTCTATTTCCTAGTTGTACGCACAACCAAAAAAATACATTACAAGAAAATATTCCTGTTGCGATAGGAGGCAGCAGCCCTTTGAATAAAAATGATAACAAAATTCTGGTCATTGGAATAGACGGCGCCACATTCAGTGTGATCGATTCTCTGATTTCCAGGGATAAGCTGCCTAATTTTGCAAGACTAATTCGGGAGGGTGTCAGGGCCAATTTACAATCCACCCATTTCCCGAACAGCTGGCCGGCATGGGTCACCTGTACAACCGGCGTCAATCCCGGAAAACATGGCATCTATTCGTTTCTCATTAAGGATGAAAAGAATCAAAACAGCAAATACAGAATCGCTAACGCTGATGATATCAAGGCGAAACCGGTTTGGGAGATCATGGGTGAATATCAAAAAAAATCCATTGTCCTGAATGTACCAGTCACTTACCCGGCAAAACCAGTGAACGGCCTACTGGTTACAAGCATACTCACTCCGTACTTTGATGAATACTGTACTTATCCAAAAGAATTCAAATATGAATTGATAGAGAAATATCCAGATTACAAATTTGAAATCAATTTACTTGAAGAGGATTTGAATCAATGGCTGAATGAATCCTTTGAATCAATTGAAATCCGGGAAAAATTTTTTCTAGATGTCATTGAAAAACGGGAGTGGGATTTATTCTTTGCTGTATTTACAGAATCAGACCGTATTCAGCACAGGTTCTGGGCCTGTATTGATGAAAATCATCCAAGACATAGTGAATTTTTAAAAAAATATGGGAATCCGATTTATCGTCTCTATGAAAGGCTTGATATTATTCTTGGTCGTTTATTGGATAAAATAGATAAGAAAACAACAAATGTGTTTATTGTTTCAGATCATGGCTTTGGTCCTTGCTATCAATCATTTAATATACAGAAATGGTTGTATGATCATGGCTATTTATATTATAATGAAAACGAGTTGAAGAGGTGGTTAAAAATCCATGTTCCACAGAATATTCTCCAATTGTTACAAAGAATAAATAACAAATATCGAGTGAGAAAATCATTATCAGATCATGATTCTGATATCAATATGAATAATCAGAAAAAAATGTTGGATATTGAAAATTCAATTTCTGCATTGCATCATCATATTGACTGGTCAAGAACCAGAGCTTTTTATACGCAGGAATCAGGGATACGTATTGTTTCTAATAATAAAGAAAAAATTATTGAGGATATCATCAATCGATTGAAAAGCCAGGAATATGCGACAGGCAAGTCGGTATTTAATCAAATCGACCAAAGAGAAAGATTGTATTGGGGTGAACAAACAGAAAATATTCCTGATATTGTGACGATCATCAATCACGATATTAGCCTATTACATAAAAGAAAAAATCCCTACAGTATATCGCTAACAAACAAATTGAATACAGGTGATCATCAGTATGACGGTATTTTTATCGGCTGGGGAAATATTATCAAACGGAATAATGAGTCAAATGATATGGATATTATGGATGTGGCATCCAATATATTATATGCATTAGGTGTTCCCTTAACAAAGGATATGGATGGTAAAATTCATCTATCTTTTTTTAAAGAATTCTATAATAAACAAAAAAGAAATCATATCGAGCATCGTAAAGGATTATCAAAAAAAGATGCATTAGTGAGCTCAAAAAGATCTGAAGATGAAAAAATTGTTGAAGAAAGATTAAAAGCCCTAGGGTATCTATAGAACCAAGTGAATGTAGTCGGGAGAATGGTTTATATTTAATCAATTTAAAAAAGCAGCAAAACATATATTAACCTACGGACTGGCCGGCGTTCTTTCAAGAGTAGTCACTGTTGTACTGATTCCTATTTATACAAGACGGCTGACTCCAGAAATATACGGCATTTTAGGTTTGATTACAGTCACTTCCTCATTTATCATTCTCATTGGCAATCTCGGTTTTTCAACCGCTCTGTTTAAATCCTACTATGATTATGAAACAGAAAAAGAAAGAAGAAAGGTGGTCAATACAGCTTTATGGACCATCCTGATCTTTGATGTTGCTTTTATCGGTTTTCTCTACCTGTTCTCAGGATTTTTTTCAAAACTTATCTTTAACTCAATTAAGTATATGTATCATTTCAGACTACTGTTATTCTCATCCTTCTTTGGCATATTAAAATTAATTCCATTCGCCATTTTCAGAGCAAAGCAGAAAGTTAAAACCTATTCACTGCTTTCATTTGTTTTTTTTATTTTTGAGATTGCGTTAAATATTTTATTTGTTATTGTTTTAAAACTGGGATTGGAAGGTATATTGTACAGCATCCTGATTACTTCTGTTATTTCTGTGGTCGTTTCCTTTGTCTTAATTTTCAAAGATATTTATTTTGAATTTTCATTATATGAGTTCAGCCGTTTGTTGAAATTCGGGCTTCCGCTGGTACCTGCTAGTATCTCTTTATTGGTATTGAGCATGGCAAATCGCTTTTTTCTGAAGGAACAATGTTCCATCGCAGAGGTCGGTTTTTATGCCTTAGGTTTTCAGATTGGTTCTTTTATTAATTTGGTATTAATACAACCTCTCAAACTGGCCTGGCCGCCAATCATGTTTTCCATTCAAAACAAAGAAAATTGTAGACAGTTTTACAGTCGTTCATTAACTTATTATTTGTTGATTTCACTGTTTATTGTGACACTTCTTTCGGCCAATTCGTATGAGATCATTCAAATAATCTCTACACCTGAATATATTCAATCAGCCCGTGTAATCGGGGTGATCAGCCTAACATTTGTTCTTATGGGAGTCGACAGTATTATTAATGTAGGTATGCCGATCAGACGAAAAACCTATTTTGCACCTTTTATTATAGGATTTTCGGCCATTGTCAATTTAATACTGAATTATTTATGCATACCTAAATGGGGGATTATGGGAGCCGCTTTTTCCACATTGTCTGCATATACTGTTTTAATTGCCATTCGCTTTTTCATTAACTATAAATTGTTACCGATTCAATATGAATATGGCCGGATTCTTAGAGTTATACTTCCTTTTATCGTAATACCTTTTGTATTGAACTCAATACAAAAATTAGTTTTGTTGAATGAAGTAACAGTCATATTCGTTAAATCGTTCCTTATCTTGATATTATTTCCTCTTATGCTTCTGGTAACTCGATTTTTCAATCATAATGAAATCTTGATTATGAAAACTCAATATAAGCAGATGAAACACATACTTATGGGTAATAACTCCTCTTATGAACATTTTAATCGTAGCCAATAGTGGTATTGGAAATACTGTTTTAATGACTCCGTTAATCCAGGCTATCCATGAGCGGTATCCAGAAGGTAAAATCGATTTATTGATAAAATCTTCCAATTTCGATGTAATCGGCAGCTGGCCGATTGTTCATAAGATATATACTTATCACGAATCTTTTAATGCATCAGATTATGATATTGCTATCGCTGCAGAACCTTCAGACAGAAATACAAGGCAGATTTGCAGACAATCACCCAGACCTGTGATTCGATCTAAGAAGAATTTTTTCATAATGCATGAAGTCCAGGCAAATATGGCAATGGCTTACTCACTGGGTTTTCAGGGTGGGATTCCTCCTCTGTATATTAATATGTCTGAAAACGATTCTGAATTGAATCGGTTTAATGATAAGATCGGTATTCACATTGGCTCTTCAAATCAACCGGTTTATTTTAAAAAGCGATGGACAACCGAGAAATGGATTGAATTGATTAAAAAAATTGGATACGATCAGGTGGTACTAATAGGAGGCAAGGATGATGAAAAACATGCTGAAGAGATTGCTTCTGGATCTCAATGTGTCAATGTCTGCTCACGTTATGATATTCCCAAAACGGCCAGGTTGGTTAAGAATTTTAAGGTACTTATATCCACAGACAGTGGACCAATGCATATTGCGACTGCTGCAGGTACACCGGTGATCGCATTGTTTGGTCCCACGCTGATACAAAAGAACCATCCCTGGATTAAAAATGGAAATGGATCTATTTTGATGTATTCAAACCGCTACTGCAGTCCTTGTCAGTATTCATATCTGTTCAACTTATGCGATAACAATCAATGTATGCAGCAGATTCAGGTGGACCAGGTTTTAGATGCAGTCAATTCGATGAAGAACACTCAGCCACATAAAACACGTATTTTTATAAAAGGGAAACATTATTTACTGAATGATAGAATCAGTCAAATTATCTTAATCAGCAGGCTGAGGCGTAAATTCAATAATTTTCTTGCAAGATATTATATTCTGAGAAAAAAGATTTTTCATAAGGGTTGACTGATAGATTATGAAAAATGTTTTATACATCATTCATTGCAATGCGCTGGGCGGCGCTGCGATCAGCCTTTTAACGTTAATGAAGAATATAGACCGAAATCGATATAACATTTTTGCAATACTACCTTATGGATCGAATTATGAGCTTGAGACTGAACTAGAAAAACTGAATGTCCGATATGAACATGCCAGGCTGCCCTGGTGGGATAAAAAGAGAAAGAATACATTAAGATGTCAGATATATGAGTTTACCCAATTGTTGCGTTCATGTTTCTGTCTGATCCCCATTTTCCAAATATACCGACTGATCAAATTATGGAAAATCCAAATCGTACATACCAATTCAGCCATGGTACCTCAAGGAGCAGTGGCTGCGAAATGTGTCAAGATCCCGCATATCTGGCATATCCGGGAAGTATTTTATAAGCAAGGTCCGTTCAAGATGAAATTTGGTTGGAAATTTACTGCACGATTCATAGAAGCGTTTTCATGTCGGATTGTTAACATTTCAACGATTGTGCATTACAATTTCATAAATCATTCTGGAAAGACAGTTATCATTGAAAATCCACTCGAATTGAGCCTTTTTGATTCTCAGAAGGGCTGCCGGGAATTCAGAGGAAAAATCAGAGCGAGTAAAAAAACGATTATTGTAGCTATGATTGTTTCAGGCATTGTTGAATGGAAAAGAATTGAAGATTTTATTTTCATGGTATCCAAATTTGGTGGTGAACTTTCGAAGGTTAAATTTGTGATTGTCGGAAGGTGGACCACACCTGCATCTGCTTATCAGGAATACCTGAAAAAGCTCATCAGTGACTTGAATATGGATGGACGGATAATTCTTGTCGGCTTTCAGAAAGATGTCAATACAATTATGCAGTCGATCGATATTCTTGTGCATCCGACCAAAAATGAACCCTTTGGCAGAATCGCTATTGAAGCCATGGCAGCCGGAAAACCTGTGGTAGGCGTTAAGCCTGGTGGACTGGAAGACAGTGTTATTGATGGGTTCAACGGTTTTCTCGTCGATGCGGGAAATATCGATGCGCTCAAAGAGAAAACTTCAGTACTGATTAATGACAGGAAAAAACGAAATACAATGGGGGCGAACGGAAGAAAATCCATTAAGAAATTTGCAGCTGAGACACATGCAGAGAGAATCATGCGTCTTTATAAGGAGATTTCCAATCAAAAAGCGGCCTAAATTCATTTGTACCAACATCCTTTCAATCAAATTTCATACTGAATATTTCAGATGTCTATCCTTGTATTAACCCATTCCTTTCCACCCAAACCAAGCGGCAGTGCCATTGTAATGCGGAATGTTCTGTTGGAATTTCCCGAAAATTCTTATTATGTAATCACACAGACTTCCAAAGCGGTTGAGAAGGATGTCTCCTTTGATGACAGGAAAATGCCTTTATACCGGATGAAACTGCCCAGACGTGCCGATGAATCTTATAAATTGCGGCTGCTTTTCATGCCGGTGATATTCGCAGTTTCTCTGTGGCTCTGCATCAGGAAAAAATGTGACCGTATATTATCCGTGTATCCCTGTTTTGCATACCTGATTGTGGGATATCTTCTGAGCCGTGCGCTCAAACTGAAATACTATCTCTATATGCATGATACGTTTGAAGAGGCTGTGGGCAGCATCAGGATTCTGGCCTGGCTGGCTGTTATGTTTGAAAAGCGCGCCTTTTCATCAGCAACTCATGTGTTCGTTCTGACTAAAGGTTTACAGAAGTTATATCAAAAAAAATATCCACAAATTGAAACGGTTTTGATTCCACATTCGATTGTTCCGGATTCTGCCGTATCATCAAAGAATATCAATGTCAGAAAATTTAATAAGAATGACGAGATTACCATTGCATTCACAGGAGCGGTTACCCTGATGAATGTAGACACGCTGGCAGTGCTGGTAGAAGCGATTCAACAAATAAAAAAATACAAGATTAGACTTATAATCACGACGCGATCAGATAAGAAATGGCTGTCAGAACATGGCATTTCCGGAGACAATGTAACGGTTGATTATAAAACTGACAAGCAGGAAGTTTTAAATGTACAGCGAAGCGCGGATATTCTGTTTCTGCCTATGGCTTTTGATTCTCCGTTTCCAATCGAGACACAAACCGCTTTGCCGACAAAAACATTTGAGTATATGGGGTCTGGAGTCCCGATTCTGGTTCTGGCACCTGAAGACGCGCATCTCACGGAATTTGTGTCCTTAAACATGCTTTCATTTTCGGTCACAGATAAATCAGTTGCATCATTAAAGGATGGTATCATCCGGTTAATTGAAAACAGAGAAAACCGCATCCAGATTGTTCAAAATGCTTTAAATTCAATCAGACAATATAATTCAAAAAAAGTATCTGATCATTTTCTTCAGACTGTCATTCGTAATTAAATTATTAGGATTATCCTGTAATAAATATCATTTTCATGTTTTAATCTCGCTGTATAATGTTAAATAATCTGAATACACATTCAGGTCTTGAAAGCCGTAAACTAGTTCCATTATCCTTTATTGTTCTGCTACTTTTTTTATGTAGTTGTACTTTAATACCATTTCGTACAACCGCATACACAATCACAGTGATTTTCTCATTACTGTTTATTGTTTATATTATCAATAAACCAATTGTCGGTTTGATCTTATTGATTCTGCTAATTCCGGCGCAGACCAGTTTTACTGTGATCAGATATGTCAGTTTATACAAGCTGCTTTTTATGGTTATTTTTTCTATTGAAATTGTTCGACGTGTCATATCAGGTGAGTCTTTACTTATCGACCGTAAGTTTATTTTCCTACTGCTGGGCTATTTTTGGGCCTGTCTGCTTTCTCTGAATCGTGCGCAGAGCGTGTTCTCATCATTTTTTACGACGCTGATTTATTTTTCAAGAACTTTGATTATTTTTGTATTTGCATGGGTAATCGAAACTAAAGAAGATTTAAAAAAAATAGCAACAGCTTTCATTGTGCTTGGATGCATCACATCTATTTCAGTATTTTATGAACTGCTGACTGCTGGAACCCAGGGATATTTCCGGTCCAGTGGCATATTTTTTTCAGGCTCAATAAATTTAATGTCGCATATATTGTCTTCTGTATTTCCATTATTAGTTATCTTTATATTAATAGAAAAATTAAAATTCTATCGTATTTTTTATATCATTCTTCTATTCTTTTTGTTTTTTGCAATACTAGGATCACAAAGCAGAAGCGCTTGGGCGATAACAGTAATTGCTTTAATACCGTTTTTATTTATTAAATATTCCAGAAAACAAATATTAAAATTTTCTCCTTTTTTAGTTGTACTGGCAATACTGGCGTTTATATACAATCCACAAAAAGAATATATAAGTATTCGTTATTCAGAAGTCCTTGAAAAGACCCTTGAAACAGGAAGTCGTGTCAATCGAATTGAAGTGGCCTGGCAGATGTTCAGGCAATCACCGATTACCGGAATTGGCATTGATAACTATGACAGACTTATCGGAAATTATTCGAACTACAGTATGATTGGCCATACGCACAACTTATTTTTCTTGGTTCTGGCTGAAACAGGCATTTTGGGTGTTATTTTTTTCTGGAGTTTGAATGGATATACACTTTATTTACTGTTTCGATCATATAAAACATTATTAAAATCAGGAAATCAGGAAGAACAGCAATATGGTTTATTGATTCTTGGCTTTTTTCTGATGTATGTGTGTTTTATTCTATCAGCTATGTTTCATGGATTCAATCCGTTTCATGTGACACAAACAATATTTATTGGTATTGCTCTCTCTACCTATAAAATAACATCAGAATCATTTTTCATAAAAAATCATTGAATGAAAAAAAAGAAAGAAATTCATATTGCCTATATAATTGGTCAGCTAACACATGGCGGGGCTGAAAGGCAGTTATTTAGGCTGGTACACAATCTTGATAAATTCAGTTTTAAGCCTTTTGTTTTTTGTCTATCTGAAAACATTGAACCTTATGGGACATTACTAAAAGAAGAAGGTGTATTTGTTTTGTGTCTTGAAAGAAAAAATAATATTGAACCTCAAAGAGTGTTTAGATTGGCATATTTATTAATTAAATATCAGATTGATATAGTCCATGCATTGTTGCATATAGGGAATGGATATGGTGTTTTAGCAGCAATGTTGGCTGGAATAAAAACTTTTATACCCTCGATCAGATCTGAGGAAATGAATCGTCCAATGCATATACGTATAACGGATTGGCTAGCCATGAGATATGCAAAAGCGATTCTCGCAAATTCTGAACGGGGGAGGCAGGTAATTTTAAATCAATGGAAAATCAATGATGAGAAGGTTTATGTAATCCATAACGGAATAAATATTGACCATTATTCGAATAAAGAGACCAAAACTCATAAAAATATCAGAATGTCCTGGATCGGGAAGCCAACGCGTGCCAAAAATATTCAAATGATGCTGGATGTTGCTGAAATGGTTTATCGATCTATTCAAAATACAGAATTCCGGATTATTGGTCCCGGACTTTCGGAAAATGAATTTGAATTGTCTGATCAATATAAATCATTTGTCAGGTTAATGGGACCCAGGCGGGATGTACCGGAAATTCTGAAAAATACGGATATATTCATTCTGACTTCACGGTCGGAAGGCCTACCCAATGTGATCATGGAAGCTATGGCAGCGGGCAAGCCCGTGGTGGCTACGGATGTAGGTGGTGTGTCCGAACTGGTTCAGCATGGAAAAACCGGTTATCTCGTTCCTTCCGGAGATGTTGAGAAGATGACAGAAGCAATTATGGACCTGATCGAACATCCGGAAAAGAGGGAGGCGTTTGGTTATGAGGGGCGGATATCAATTGAATCATATTTCAGCATTGAAAAAATGGTGAGAAAGACAGAAAATCTTTATTTATCGATTATAGAAAATTAATTGTTATACAGTTCAAATAAGAATATATAATTTTAGTAACAATGGAATCCTGTTAACATTTATTAACATTTTATGAATTAATGAATATTTAAAGTATGAATTATAGTGTGGGGTATTATGTCTAATTTTAAAGACAAAAATGTACTCATTATTGGTGGCGCAGGAATGATTGGTAGCACCTTAGCCAGGTTGATTCTTAAAGAGGGAGCTAAAGTTACAATTTTAGATGCAATGCTTCCATTATATGGTGGGAATATGTATAACTTAAATGATATTGTTGATGATATATGTTTTGTAAAGGGAGATATTAGAGATAAACAATGTCTCCAATCAGTCATTCATAATGTTGATTATGTTTTCAATCTTGCGGCCCAGGTAAGTTATGTTCGTAGTAATAACCATCCACTATTGGATTTGGACATCAATTGCAAAGGAATAATTAATATCTTAGAAACTTGTCGAAAGAATGTACCAGAAGCAAAAATTATTTTCTCAAGTTCAAGATTTGTTTATGGTACTATTAATTATAATCCCGTAGATGAATCACATCCTTTTAATTGCCTGAGTATTTACGGGATTCACAAGCTAGCAGGTGAGAAATATCATCGGTTTTACTATGATTATTATGGACTAAATACTGTTTCGATTAGAATTGCTAATCCTTACGGTCCACGCCAACAAATGGCACATAACGAATGGGGTATTATTAATTGGTTTATCAGACTTGCACTCGATTCGAAGCCTCTTACTGTTTTTGGTGATGGTCTACAGCGACGAGATTATATTTTTGTTGAAGATATTGCTGAGGCACTAATGGCTGTTGCAATTTCATCGAAAACAAGTGGTAACGTGTATAATGTCGGTTCTGGCATTGGTACACCTTTTATTGAGATGACAAACATTATAGCGGACTTGATACCTGGAACAATCATTGAACAATTGGAATGGCCTAAAGATAGATATTTTGTTGAAACAGGAGATTATATTTCTGATATAAATAAAATTAATAAAGATACTGGTTTTTCTTCAAAAATAAACATTCTTGAAGGAATTCAAAGAACAATTAATTTCTATCAAGAAAATCGTGATCATTATTGGAAATAACTGTGAGAATCTTATATATTGCATCTCAATTCCCCTCTTTAACAGAAACATTTGTTGCAAGAGAAATAAATGAAATTCTAAACAATGGTCATAAAGTTTGTATCGCTGTATTAAGACCAGAAAATGCAAAATTGGCAAAATTAGCGATAAAAATTCCATGTGTTAAAATATTAAGGGTTTCAAAGAATCCAATAAAGTTATTTTTCTGTTTTAGTAAAGCTATTGTATTTAGTAATAATTATTCGATTTGTCTTATTGAAGCCCTAAAGTATGGAATAAATAAACCTTATAGGGCAATTCATCTATTATATATAATATTTGTTTTGTCCTTCTTTATTTTTCAAAAGGAACTATTAGATATTGATTATATTCATTGTCACTTTTTACACTCAGAAGCAATAGCAACAAGATGGTTGAGCATTTTAATTAAGAAGAAATATGGCCTGACTGCACATACTGTCATGATTCGGCATGATTATCGTTTAATACAGAAAATTGTTAGAGATTCATCAATCTGTATTGGTGATACAAATGAAACTGTTCAATTATTAAAAAGATTAGGAAGTAAAAATTTATTCTTTATTAGAAATGGTATAAATATTGAAAAATTTAATTATCAATTACCTGTTTTCTCAAAATCCAAAAATTTCGTACCATTAATTTTGGCTGTTGGATCCTTGCTTCACCCAAAAGGATTTCATATTCTTATAGAAGCTTGTAACTTATTAAATATGAAAGGTATATCCTTTCGATGTAGTATTATTGGTGACGGTGTTGAAAGACGAAAATTAGAAAATCTTATTAATCATTATAAACTTAATCAAAAAGTAAATTTGTCTGGGTCTTTGCCGATGAATGAATTAATTGATCTCTATAGGCAGGCCAGTATATTTGTTATGCCAAGCATTCCTTCGCCTACAGGAAGTGACGGTTTGCCGACTGTCATTATTGAAGCAATGGCTTTAGGAATACCTGTTATTGGATCTGATCATGCAGCGATTTCAGATATCATTATACATAAGAAAACAGGTTTATTATTCCAACCAGGTGATCAGAGATTATTGTCTGATAATATTGAATTAATACTGTCGGATCACGAATTATATAGGACAATATCGAGAAATAGCAGAATTCTTGTTGAAAATGAGTATAATATTAATGAAAATTGCAGTCGGTTAATAAATATAATTGAAAATATCCAATGTTAAATAATACAATATATAATAAACTTGCATCTATCAGCGATATTTTTTTTAAACTACACATTCAGAAATCTTTGAATTATTTTAATCGTCTGCAATATGAGGATCAGAAGAAAATACGTCAGATACAGGCTGACAATTTAAATGACATTTGCCGGCATTGTATGGAACACATCCCTTATTATCAACAAAAAGTAAAAACACAAAATCCTTCAGTCACCGATATACCATTTGTTGACAAATCGATATTGTTGAATACCGGATTGTCTGCATTCATGGATTCATCAAGAAAAATATATTTTACAGACTATACAAGCGGTTCTTCCGGTATTCAGGGTAAATTTCATTCAGACCGTGCAGCCTATTCAATTGCAGTGGCCATTCAGATGCTCTGGTGGCAATGGGCGGGTTATGAATATGGCAATCCATTATTACAGTTGGGTATGACAACAAAGCGCGGATTGAAAAAGAAGCTTAAGGATATTTTTTTTCATGTGAATTATCAGCAAGCATTTCATATAGAGAAAGACAGGGTTGTCGATACATTGATACATCTTCGAAGAAAAAAAGCCCATTTTTTTATGGGCTATGCCTCTGCACTTTATGAATACGCAAGAATTGCCAAAGAAGCTGGTATCGACGATATAAAATTAAAATCTGTTGTTTCATGGGGCGATAAAATGTTCCCGCATTATCGTCGAATCATTGAAAAACAATTTCATACGGAGGTTTTTGATACGTACGGGGCCAATGAAAATACCATGATTGCGGCGGAGTGCGAATATCATAATTACCACATCATGACGCCTCATATTTATCTCGAATTGCTGGATAACCAGGGTAATGAGGTGAAACCGGGTCAGATTGGCCATGTGGTTGTGACGCGCCTTGATAATTACCTGATGCCTTTGATACGTTATCAAATCGGTGACCTGGCTGTCAAAGCGGATCCTGAAAAGAAATGCCCATGTGGAAGAGGATTTCCACTTTTAGAGAAAATCATCGGACGGGATACAGACATCGTCTATACCAAAGGCGGTAAAAGTCTGATCGTTCATTTTTTTACAGGCATTTTTGAATATGTGGAACAAATACGGCAATTTCAGGTTATACAGCATTCTCTGGAGGACATTGAAATACGATTTATACCTTCGGAAAATTTTTCAGATCATATTCTTGAATCAATACAACAAGATATGTATAAAAAAGCCAATGAAAGATTTCCGGTACGTTTCACCATTACCGATAGTATCCTTCCAACACCCTCGGGAAAGCCGCAAATTGTTATTTCACATTTGAATATCAAGAAACCTGAATGCGAATCAGTATCCTGACACAATACTACCCTCCTGAAATGGGTGCACCCCAGGCAAGATTGTCTCATCTGGCCAATTCCTTTATTGAACAGAATCATGAAGTGGTCGTTATTACGGCCATGCCCAATTATCCGACCGGTAAATACTATAAAGGATATTCAGGAATATTTCGGTTTGAAAAAGAAGGTAAGCTCCTTATTTTGCGATGTCATATCTATCCGACAAAAAGCCTGAATATTTTTTTACGTATGTTCAGCTATCTGTCTTTTGTTTTCAGTTCACTTGTCATTGGCATCTTATTCATCCCAAAATCAGATTATCTTATTGTTGAAAGCCCTCCATTATTTTTGGGCATGACTGCGATAATTCTGAGTCGTTTGAAAAACATCCGGCTGATTTTTAATGTTTCTGATTTATGGCCTGATTCTGCGGTTTACCTGAATATGATAAAGGCGGGTAAATTGTTATATGCAATGTACTGGCTTGAGGCTCTGTGCTATCGGAAAGCTTGGATGATAACTGGGCAAAGTCTTGAAATCATCCAAAGCATTCTATACCGGTTCCCTGATCTAAAAACATATCATCTGTCCAATGGTGTGGATGCCGATCAGTTTTCACCGGAGAGGTGCTCTGAAGTATGCAGAAAGAAGATGGCTCGAAATCAATCGCTGATTATTTTATATGCCGGCTTGCACGGTTTGGCGCAGGATCTGAATCAAATTATACAGGCAGCAGCAGAGGTTCATGATCATCAGGTCATTTTTGTTTTTATTGGTGACGGTCCTGAAAAAATATCTTTGATGAATATGACAAAGCAGCTCAAATTAAAAAATGTCAAATTTTTGGATCCGGCTCCAAAAACTCAGATGCCGGAAATTGTAGCTTCTGCGGATATTGCATTGATCCCCTTGAAAAAACATATACCTGGCGCTGTGCCTTCAAAATTATATGAATCCATGGGATCCGGTGTGCCAGTCATATTAATCGCAGAAGGTGAATCAGTGGATATTGTGAAAAAATATCGATGCGGGATTGTTATAAAACCAAATGATATTGAACAGATCATCAAGGCGATTCAGAATTTGTCAAAAGATTCAAAGGTTCGAAAAGAAATGGGAAGAAGAGGTCGTGAAGCAGCGCTTCAACAATTTAATCGGAATGACATTGCTTTAAATTTTGTACGTTATCTGGAAACCTGTTGTAATAGTTTTTGATATAAAAGCATAATACCCATGATCCAATTCATCCAAAAAAAACATATCCCTGAAGTCATCCGGATCCACAAAACTTGTTTTCCTGAAAGCCAATCCACAAAGTTCGGCGACGCGTTTCTGACAGGGTATTATGAAGGGCACTGTGAGTCGGAGCATGCGGTTGCGTTTGTAAGTCTGGAACAAAATAAAGTCACAGGATTCATTACAGGCGGGGTGAACACGCGCACCCTGTCCCGTGAGATTATCAACCAATCCAAATGGCAGTTTATTAAAAGTGCAGTGGTGAATTTTTTCAGGCAGCCGGTTCAGTCCATTAAGAAGTATTCCGGTTATTTAAAGGCTTATGTGCTCCCAAAAAAGAAAACTTTTTACAGCGATCAGACCTCCGGGCTGGCAAGTATCGCGGTGCTCCCTGAATACAGGGGGCAGGGGATCGCGGAGCAGCTCACCCGGGCGTTTCTTGAAGAACTGAAAAAACGCGGCAACAAAGCCTGCAGGCTGGGTGTTGAAGAGCAGAATACACGTGCTCGCAGGTTCTATGAAAAAATCGGCTTTGAACAGGTGAATGAAGCCGGATCCAGTTATATCTATTTTTTTGACCGGAATTTCAGAGAGACATTTTTCAGCAGCAAAGAAAAATAAAGACCTCATCAATCCTTCCTGAGTTTATCCTTCTTTTTTTCTTCTAGTTATATCATCAATTACATTCCTTTATTTCATTCACAATTGAGTCTTTGAGTCGTAGAGTCGTAGGGTCCTTGAGTCGTAGTGTCAAGAGCTGAAGAGTAAATGGGTAGATGAGTAAATGTGTAGAGTTCCCTTCGTCCCTGCCGCCAAAAAGATACCAAATTCCAAATGACAAATCCCAAAAACCAAATAAATAACAAATTTCAAAATCCAAATGTCAAATCAATGACAAAACCCAAATGATAAATAATAAGACTATTCCAAATTTCAATGACCAAAATTATAAACAAAGAATCGTGTGTTTGGAATTTGTCTTTTGTGATTTGGATATTGTTTGATATTTGTGATTTGATATTTGTGATTTTACAATGGTCTTCTGTACGCGGTTTGCGGTCTGTGAAATGAGTCGTTGAGTCATTGTGTCGCTGATTGAGAGACAGAGGAGGTGGATGGGAGAGAAGAGGCAAGAGACAAGAAGTCAAACTGTCGAACCAATTTCTTGCTTGCGATTGTCTCATTGAATAATTAAATTCTGATACTTGTATGTAATTATTAAACAGATAAATGACCAACAAAAACAAAAAAAGATTGAAAAATCTGGGTGTGCGAATTGTTTATTTATTCGGGTCGTACGCGGAAGGCACGGATCATACGATAAGTGATGTGGATATCGGTGTGGTTTTTCGTGATATCGATCAGATCAATAATAACATCAATTCCGTTTATCTGGAGTTATATGATATTTTAACCGAACAATATAAAGACAGGCGGGTGGATATCGTATTTTTACAGCGGGCGGGCATCGAGCTGTGTTTCGATGTCATCCGCCATGGCAGAATTCTTTATCAGAATTCTGCCGAAGACCGTCTGAATTATGAAGAATCCGTTTTCAGGAGATATATCGATTTTAAACCATTGCTCAACCAGTTTGATCATGCTGTTTTGGAAAGGATCGAGAATGGCTGAAAGAACGATCAAAAAACAATCGATTATTCCAAGGCTGGATGGTATACAGCATGATATCGCAAAATTGAAAGAACTGGGCGAATTACCCGTTCACGAATTTTCAAATGAAGATAGTTTTATACGGGCGCAATTTTATTTGCGGCGTGCTTTGGAGGGCGTATTCAATATCGGCACACATATTCTTTCAAGAATACCTGGTGGACGCGTGAGTGAATATAAGCAAATTGCTTTAAAGCTTGGTGAATTGGGTATCGTTGATGAGCAATTTGCAAATGGTCATTTAAAAGCAATGGCCGGTTACAGAAATCGGCTGACCCATTTCTATTCAGACATCCGACCTGAAGAAATTTATCAAATCATCCAAGAGTATTTACCAGACTTTGATACATTTTGTGTATCGGTTCAACGATTAATATCAAATCCGGAACGATTTCAACTGACAATTGAATAAATCGACGTTATATATCATTCGCTCTAATTACACACCATAACCCTTATCCCGCCCCTCGGCCGTTTGTTGTATGAGCGGCTTTCTTTCCTTTTTTATATCAACAATCACATTTTTTTATTTCGTTCAAATTTGAGTCTTTGAGTCGCAGGCAAAACAGTAGATGAGTAAATGGGTAAATGAGTAAATGAGTTTTCTTCGTCACTGCCGCCAAAAAGATACCAAATTCCAAATGACAAATCTTAAAATACAAATAAATAACAAATTCCAAAATCCAAATGATAAATGACAAATGAACTTCAAATTTCAATGACCAAGATCATAAACAAAGATATGTGTGAAATGTGGAGTGGAGGGAGATTTGGTATATGAGAATGCAGAAAAAAATATTGGAAAATCATGTAATTGTTT
>JAFGCO010000071.1 GCA_016932575.1 bacterium | reverse complement strand
CCAATACATTCCGTAAAAGTTTCTCCAACGTCTGAAACCGTTCCGGATGTTCATCTCTGGAAGTCAGATGATGATCAGCAGTGACAGCAACTTTCAAAAAATCTCCAGTCTTTGGTTTAAAATTTGCATTATGATACCGATAGGTATTATTGTCGTATGAGATTTCATCATGAAAAAAACGGCAGGCGTTATATTGAAAGTGCAAACGAGTGGATTCACTCTGGTTGAACTGATTATTGCTATCATGATTATCGTCATACTTGCATCAATTGGTTATGCGAAATATACAGATCTTAGAAACTATGCATATATTGCGCAATGCCAGGCAAATCAGCAACATTTGATCACCGCTCAAAAAATATTCTGGTTACACTCTTTTATCGATGATCAGGAAGGGCATTACGCTGAAAATATTGAGGATCTGGTCCCCTATATGCGTGACGGAGCTATCCCTCAATGTCCAGAAAACGGTACTTATCAAATCGTGGATGAGAATAAAATTATTTGTACAATCGCCGATCATGCCATTCAGTAAATACTCGCTTATTGCATTATTATCACAACCATTGTCATATCATCAGCCTGAATATCTGATCCTGAAAATTGACGGGTTTCATCAATTAATTCTTGAATAATCTGTGATGCCTTGCAATCGGTCCTGTCTTTTAAACAAGACAAAACTCTTGATTCGCCGAATTCTTCCTCTTCAGCATTCATGGTTTCTGTGATTCCGTCTGTATATAAAAGAATACAATCGCCCTGTTCCAACTGAATTGTTTCTGTATCAAAAGAGACGTCTTCCATCATGCCAAGTACAATCCCGCCTACCGACAATTCTTCCAATTGCTTATTTTTATTAAGCTTCATGGGTGGATTATGGCCGGCATTGCTGTAAGTAAATACTCCCGTTTTTATATCGAGCTCACCATAAAAAAATGTAATAAATTTATCCAGTCCGGTATTCTGATAAATAAATCGGTTAATCCTGTATAACACATCATTGATTGGTAAGTCAGTAGAAACCAATGCATGTAAGCTGGCCTGCAAATTGGCCATCAGCATGGCAGCGCCTGCACCTTTTCCAGCCACATCCGCGATAGTAACACCGAACCTGGTTTCACTAATCGGAATCACGTCATAGTAATCTCCACCAACCTCACGGCTGGGTATATTAACGGCTGCAATATCGACTTCTTTAAAACTGGGTAATTGTGAGGGCAACAAATTCTGCTGGATACTTCTTGCGAGGTTAAGTTCTTCCTCCATTCGCTGTTTTTCGAGCATCTCTTCAAACAGGCGGGCATTCTCGAGGGCCGCCATCGCCTGATTGCCCAAGGTCGTTAAAAATTCCAGCTCACTATCGAGAAAGTCTTTTTCGGATATTTTTGCACCCACTGCGAGAATGCCTTTTGTTTCATCTTGAAGCCGCATGGGTACCAAAAGTGAAATACCCATGTCTTGGAGATTCTGAAAACGATCTGTGTCACTGATAAAAACAGGCTCGGACAGTTGACAAAGATCAGACGCCTGCTGTTCGGGAGAATCAACACCCTTGCAAACCAGCACTTGCATTAGCTTATCATCACGTGTCATAACAATACATTTATTGACCATCAGCTCGCCCATGACTGCAAAACTGAGAAGACTGCCTATTTTTTTAAGATCAAGTGTAATATTAAATTCACGGCTAATGTCAAAAATGGTATTCAGTTGTTGTATCTTTCTATCAAGCTGTCGATTGACAGTTTGAATCTCATCGACCATTAATCCATTCGCCACCGTGGTGGCTGCAATATTAGAAAGAGAATCTAAAAATTCCAATTCGCTTTCTTCATACGCATCTCCTTTGATTTTCGCTCCGAATCCCACCAGCCCGATCACCCCTCGAGACGAAACCAGCGGTAAAATCAGTTCAATTTCAAATTCCGTAAAAAAGGTTTTCCACAAATGTTTGTCACTGACATCCTCGACAGAAACAGCACGAACAGGAGGGACATCCACCTCAATGGTTTTTCCCATGAATTGTCTGGGAAATCCTTTTATCCCCTCAATGGAATATACATCTTCTAATCCCTTTTTTAACAGTACCATACCACGGCTGATCAACATATGCCCCATAGGTATTCTCAATATATTTTCCAGAATAGAATTCAAATTTATTGAAGCACTTAAAGATCTGCTGATCTCAAACAAGGCGGTTAATTCCAGTAAGCGCTTGTCCAACTGCTGCGAGGGCAATGAATGATTTGACATCTGATTTTTCATGGTGTTTATCAAACAGACTGGTTTCTTTACTTTATAATCGATTTATTCAATCTTTATTTAAAAAATATTTTACCATGCGCACCTCATTTTTAACACCCGGCTCACTGTGATATTCAACTTCATCCATGAGTGATTTCATTAAATAGACACCAAGCCCCCCCACACGCAATTCTGCCAGATATTGTTTCATATCAGGAATTTCAAGTTCTTTAAATGGAAAACTTTTACCCTTGTCTGTCACCAAAATTACAAATTTCTGGTAGTCAACTTTAATCGCAATATCAATATCCCCTTTATCTAAATCACGATAAGCGTGCTCAATTACATTGGTGCAAGCTTCATCCAGTGCAAGTTCGATTTTATTAATATCCTCATTACCAAAACCGACTTTTTTAGCCACGCCTGACACAAAATTACGGATAAGCTCCAAATTGTCGGTCTGACTGGGGATATGTAACTTATATTCGGCGTTTCGAGTGACCATGCGCTTATCCTTCCTTATATTTTTCTATAGCTTCCATTTCTTTCTCAAAAATATCATATAGAACAGGAAATCCCAGTAAATCAAAGACACGGTACACTTTTTCAGTCAGTTCGGCTAATTTTATATCGCCTCCCTTGGTTCTAATATCTTCTATAAATCCCATAAAAACGCCTAATCCAGCACTGCTGATATACGAAAGTTCTTCCATATTGACAACAATGCATACCCGGTTTTCATCCACCAGATTTTGTAACGCCTGTTCGAAATCGGGAGCCGTGTGTGCATCCAGATACCCTTTCAAATAAAGCACAGAGACAGTATCGGCATCTTTTCTTCTGACTTCGAAAGCACTCATATATAAATCTCCTTTATTAAGAATATCGTTATATTTATTCTGATTGCCCGTAATACCGAATCATTACAGCAGTCATGTCATCCTGCTGTGGGGCTTCTTGACAAAACAGTTTGATTTTTTTCTGTATGGTCTCATTAATTTTCTTAACCTTCATATCATATATATCATTTAATAATGCATTAAGACGACGGCGGCCAAATTCTTCTCCAGTTTGATTTCGGGCTTCTATTAAACCATCCGTATACAAAAACAGTCCATCATCCGGATCAAGCGATAAAACTTCTTCTTCCATGACATCTTCAAATTGACTGCCGGATACCAAACCCAGACCGATGCCTTTTTTTTCAATCCATTTCATTTGCTTGTCATGGAAGTAGCATACCGGTTCATGACCGGCTCTGGCAAAGCGCACTTGATTTCTTGAAAAATTAAATATCATATAAATCATCGTAACGAACATATTACTTTCCATATGGTTACAAAGAAAATCATTGATCTGAACAAGCATATCTTTCGGAGATTCGAAATGCGGAGCCAGAGATTGAAGAACCCCTTTCAACTCGGCCATATAAAAAGCTGCTGCTGCGCCTTTTCCGGATACATCACCGATGACAATATCCAAACGCCGGTCGCTCATCAGGATATAATCATAAAAATCCCCCCCGATGTCATTTGCTGTCAGACAAAATCCATCGACATCCAGATCGGATATTTGAGGTACCTCTTGAGGGAGCAGCCGCATTTGAGCCTGATGTGCCACACGTAATTCTTCTTTATAAACCTCACGTTCAATGGAGAGTTCAACAAGCCGGACGTTTTCCAAAGCCACAGCCACTTGATCACAAAATGCGCGAAACAGACCCCGACTCTCTTCAACGAAACCAAAAGCGTTTTGCTTACCCACAGCCATAAAACCAATAATTTCATGTTTAAATCTTAATACCGCCATCAAAAGAGAACCGCCTTTGAAATGCCATTTTGGACCATGACGAAAAAAACGGCTGCGGGAAATATCATGAATCATAAAGACCTCACCTTTTTCCTGCACAGCCTGCCGCAGGGCACACAGATTTGGTTCTATGGCCTGAATTTGAGAGGATTCAATACCTGAGATTGCTGCCTGTTCATAGCCATCCTGTTTTTTCAATTCGATCCAGGTAAAATCACCATTCAGAATCTCAAGTGCAAGTTCGCTGGTTTTTACCATCAAATCCTTACGATTGTAAACCGTTCCAATGGTGGCGCTGATTTGTTGCAGTGACTGAATATCCTGCATACGCCGGTCCATTAATCCTGCTGAGGGCAGCTGTAAAATGAGTCCCCAAACCGACATGCTTCCATAGATGAGTAATATCATGATTGTGCCTTTAATAAAAGCACTCAGGATCACACTGTATTGAATAGCAACACCCGGCAGCATGGGAATTAATTGAATGATAAGCAGCAGCAATACAATGCCAATACCTGTCGACAGGATTTTCTTTTGCCTGTTTAGGTAGTGCATCCATTTACAGCGGAATCCGATGATGAAAGATGTAAAAACAAGCAGCGATTGCGCGATAATCTGAACCGTGTTTCCATAAAAGAAAAAGGGCTGCTCAAACTCCCAGTCATCAATGGTTTCATGAGGAATAAAGGCGGAAACGGTGACCAGAAAAAGCATAAAAATCATGCCATTAAAATTACGGGCTGTTCCTCTTCCCTGCTGAACAAATGCCAGTGATTTAAGAATAGACAGTATAATAATACAAATGACCGCCACCAAACTGATTTGAAGCGCCAGCCAGACAATCTGACGACCAAAGACATGGGTATCATAATAGATTTCCAAGGGATATGCGCCTGAAAAAAGTCTGATTAATCCCCACAAAAGCAACACAAAGCCACTGATTAATCGTAATTTCTGCATTAAACCCAGCCGTTCAAAATAGGATTGCCGCATGATCCAGATCAATCCTACAATGGCTGCAACAAAGCAGAGTAATTCCTGAATGGTATGGCCCCACCAGTCAGATAAATCGCTCGGCAGAAAACAGACAGTATAACACATGGCCAATAAAAGTAATAACGCTGATATCACCAATCCTGACCAAGTTCTCATCAATTTTTTCATTGCGCTAACCCTGGATAAGAATATTGATTGTATTAATATTCTTGGTATTGATATTCATATCGACAATCACTTTTTATATGTCTTGTCCATCTGATCTGGCACATGGAACAATGGCTGTCTTACTCAAAGCAATTCAGGTTTCATTTTTTTCGTTCATTGGGGTTATGCGTCTTTTTAACCTGAATCAAAACAGCTGTCATGTCATCATGTTTTTCTGCATTGCCTGTAAAACGCTGAATAGCGCGTTCAATCTCAGCCAATCGGGTCTGAGCACTCACTTTGTCCTGTCTTGATATAATTTTCTGCAAACGAATTTCGCCAAATTCCTGCTGTTCAGAGTTCCTGGCTTCATTCAAACCATCAGTATAAAACAGAAAAAGGTCATTAGGTCGAAGCGGCAGTGTATATTCCCGAATCGTTTCTCTGAAAAGATCGTTGGTATTAAATCCGATGGCAATTCCGGGAGGGCAAATTTCTTCTGTGGTATGTTCGTTTGATCGATACAAAACCATGGGATTATGCCCGGCACGTGCAAAGGTCATTATCTGCTTGCCAAGATCAAAAACACCGTAAATCATACTGATGAAAACACCCCGCCTGGCATTTTCAAAAAACAACTGATTTAAACGAACGAGTACCTCTTTAGGTGAATCATGACTGGTGGCAAGCGACTTAAATAAACCTTTGGTCAGTGTCATATAAAAAGCAGCCGGAATACCTTTACCGGAAACGTCTCCAACAACCACTCCTAACTTTTTTTCACCCAATTGAATAAAATCAAAATAGTCACCCCCCACTTCCCTCGCCGGCGCACATAAACTGGCGATATCGAGCCCCTCTATCTCAGGATTTTCCCGAGGCAAAAAATAAAGTTGTACGTTCCGGGCAATTTCCAGTTCCCGCTTTAATCGCTCACGGTTATAAATCCGTTTCATATAATCAGGTACGAATTCAAGTGAATCACCCGCCTTTTTCCGCCGAATCAGCAGCCACAAACCCAAAATGCATAACACGACAATCAGTCCGATTAACAGGAAGGAGGATGTCAGATAAAACGCATTTCCGCTTAAAAGAAAAATTCCCGCCTGGTATATCACCTGTGCAATAGTAAGCATGATAAATGTTGTAAAAAGTTCAAACCGCAAGAATATAAAACATACAAAAAGCCCCATAATTAGATCGATTGGAAGCCTTTGTAGAATCGGTGCACATTCATGAATCGGTGGACAAACCACAGACCAGACAATACCGGCGATAAATAATACCAATATGGTTTTCCTGAGATAACGTTTCAGTAATGACAGAAAAAACATACAGAGAGGAACTGCTATAAAAGAACCGGACATCAGACTCTTTGCCACAAGCAGTACAGAAGGCACTGCTGCAGACCACAGATTTAAGTGCCCTCTTCCGATTGGAAAAAATCCGTGCCCCAGATTCACTGTTGCATAACTCATAATCGCATGTAAAGCCAGGTAAATAACAGCCAGAAGAATTCCATGAATAAGAACCAATCCAGTACCGGAAGATACAATGCCTTTTCGTAATTGATCGAAAATCTGCAACTTTTCGGACCATACTTCACGGGCAAAAGATTCTCCCAGAATAAACAACACCCATATTGCACCGGCAACAAAGGGTGTTGTAATAAAATACCCCAATAAAGCAGTTCCAATATTTCCTTGAATTTCCGTCTGCCAGAAAATAATTGTCCAACTCACCAGAATCAGAATGCCGGGAATCAGCCCGCTTAATAAATCGACCTGATCGGAGCGAAGCCGTTTGATCAGAAAAATCAGCCCTAAAATCACAAAAAGCATATAAACCAGCAGAAAGGAGGTAATGCCGATAATTTCTTCTATGGACTTTTGACCGGACGATTTGGGAGGAATGCCCCATTCCTGCTGAAAGCCTAAGATGCGAGAATCACAAATATCAATAACAACTCTTTTCTCAAGATCCGCTACGAGCCCTTTGAATTTCCACTTCACTCGGTAGAACTGATGATGATTGCCGGATGATTCATAGACATCTGTGAATTCCCATAATGTGGTGTCATCAACCAGAATACTGAATATTTTTTTTGCTTCCCTGACCGCAGAAGCTTCACCGGAAACGACCATGGAGTCGAAACGGGTTTTTACTTCCAGTCCTATTGGACGTCCGTCAGGCAACATAGACAGCCGATATCCTCTTGTTTGCGCCTGCGAATCGTCTTCTCCCATTGACACCACAATTTGAATTGTATCGGATTCTGCATCTTCGAATTCCCACTTGCATTCCCACCAAAACACAGGAACAGAATCTGACATTAAGTCAATAGATTGACCGCTGCCATAGGTCGTTTGTAAATAACGGAGCATATCTTCATTACATGCCAGCTGAATATTGTCGGAATACTGATCGACGTTATAACCGAGTGAATCCATGATCGATTCGGCCTTCTGCATAATATCATTCCTGCTGAGAGGAACGCAAATGGCTGATTCCGGATAGATCCGGTCAAACAGTCGAAGCAGGACAACGGCTGAAATTACAGCAGATAATAAAAGTATGAATTCTGCGGATTTGAAAAATTTTCGCATGATCGTCGTATTTAATGTCTTAATGAATTAAAATGTTATTCTTTCACCCGTCTGTTCAAAAATCATGAATCCTGACAGGCAACAATTTATTAATACGGAATAAACTCTCATATCGTCTCTTATAATTCTACCAGTCATTTTCTCAAGAAACGAAAGCGGTGATAATAAATCCTTAGTTTTTCGGCAATGAAAAATCATTGCCTGTATTTGTCCAGCGGGATCTGGCTTTAATTGTATCAGGAAATACAAAAAAGCGTTCTGCCGGTTCATAAGGATAAGACTGACCGTGTGAATACCGACCATTATTATCACGATCCCTAAATGCCCACAAGGTATATAAACCGGGGAAAATATCCTCAAATTGATAGAATCCCGGCTGCTTGATTGATATTTGATACGATTTTAACGACGTTTCTGTTTCCTGCAGATAAAAATAAATATCGCCCTTCTCTGCAGAATCCGGATCCATAATCATACCGGAAATCTCGGAAAGTGTGTCTACGTTCAACGTCACAAACTGGATACTCGTATCTTTGATTGTATTTCCGGATAAATCAGCCATGACGCTGTCAACATTCAGCCGATATATAGTTACACTCTTCATTATATGTCGGGGTGTCAATATCCATTTAGCGTGGGCACCCGATTTCAAATCGATCGGAATTCTCACCCCTGCTGTGTCTGTTAAAGTAATATAATCAGTCCAGGATGTAGAATCCATGGCTTCTGAAAATGTGATTTCAATTTCAGGATTCACGGAAATATTTCTCGCCCGGTTTCCCGGGCTCGTACTGACCAGATCCGGCGCAATTGTATCGGGCTGACCTGTACTAACAAATTCAACCGAGGAATAAGCCGTATCTATTGCATGTCCGGTTTCATCCCTGATTCCTTCAACGTGAATCCAGAACTGCTTTTTATCAGGTTGTGACTCAGTAATCAAATGAATCCACTGTTTTAGCTCAGAATCCTGAAAAAATTCCTGAATATTGAGAGGCCGGCCGGCTTCGGAAGTATCTGACCGGATTTTAAACCGAACTGAATCTGCCGATACAACCGGTTCATTGAATTGGATGGATACGAGATTCGAATGAAGTGCTGTTGCCCGTACCAGCCGGGGCGCCAGGGTATCTTCCCGTGTCATACGAAAAAAAACAGGACCGCCGTGATGCCCAGGTATCTTCATAAGATCGATATCCTGATATGTCAATCCAATGCCATCTTCAACGGGACGATAAAGACGATCCGCCAGACGATCCTGTACTGCAAACAATCGATAGGTTTGCACTGCCATATGATAAAATGTAAAACCGCCTTTCTCGTTGCATTGCACAATATAATCCGGTTCCTGAACACGCGGATCCGGATCATACGGCCTCTTTATCGGATAGGCCCATATTCCAATACCGGAAGCGTTTTCATCAACAAACACACGACCGGTTATCTTACCCTGATCAAGGCTGTCTCCGGTTGAAAAGGCCAGGACAAATGACTCTTCCATTGCATTGTTACGATAATCCCGAATGCTTGTACCCACAGTAATAACATAAGTCCGGTCTGACTGAAGCGTGTCTGGAAAATGAATTTTCAATCGCTTGCTGCTCCACTTGATTCTAACCTTACCTCCGGGATTGGGTGTGATAAACACGGCGTCTCTGGCGGCACCCGACTTGACGTTTTCACTGAACCAGATTTGAACATCTGTTTTTTGATCAACCTGAGTCGCACCTCTCTCGGGAACAGTCCGAATAACCCTCGGCGGTGCTTTATCCTCCGGTCCGCCTGGCGGGAATCCTTCTTTAGCGCATGCCAGAAAAACAAGAACAGATGGAATGATTATGCATCTTGTCATGTCGGATCAATTGTTATAAATTAACTTTAAGATGTTTCAATGTAACTGCTAAATACA
Source organism: bacterium (assembly GCA_016932575.1). GTDB lineage: Bacteria > Zhuqueibacterota > QNDG01 > QNDG01 > JAFGCO01 > JAFGCO01. Next base: position 129,939 of record JAFGCO010000071.1, on the reverse strand, counting down.
AAAAATGCAATAAGGTTTTACAGTACAGTATCACTTCTTTCCTTATGTCAAGATTGATGCGCGAATTGATTGACGGAGAGGTTTATTCCTCTGAAACTCGAAATATTTCTGAAATTTGTCGAGGAAAAATTTATGTCACATTTCACTTTTTCCTTGACAATCCCCTTAATTTTTTATATTATTGCTATTAGCAATAATTGTTATTAGCATCTTTTGCTATCTGCATTTTTGGAGGTATTATGAAGGATAACAGACAGTTATTCGAACTCATTCTTTCCTTGAAAAGAAAATGCCAGGCCAGAGAAGAAGTGATTCAGCAAGACCTTGGCATTTCGCAGGCAGAATTCAACGGATTAATTGTCCTGAATGACGATGAAAAAATTGAAGGGCACATTTTTGCGGAAAGAATGGGATTGTCCCCTTCCCGCAGCAGCCGGGTGCTCAGTAAACTGAACACCAAAACCTTTGTTCATACTGCTTTTAAACCCGAGGACCGGCGGAGTGTTTCTATTGCGCTGACTCCGGAGGGTGAATCAATGAGACATCAAATATTTACAAGGATGCAGGAATGCGAGTCCCGAATCTGTTCGGGCCTGGATAAATGCCGAATCGACGAAATAAAAAATGCTCTGATATTTCTCGAAAAGGCCCTGTAAAAAAATATTATTGGAGGCCGTCATGCGCCATATGAATCTCGACCAAAAGCAACACCTGGAGGATCAGTTTGGAAACCGGGTGCGATTTGATAAAACTGAATGCATTATGTACAGTCACGATATCGCATCCATGCCCAGTCTGGTCAAACCGCTCATCGGAAAATCCCTGCCCGATGCAGTGATTCAACCAAAAAATGAAGAGGAGCTGGCCGCCCTGATGCGATGGGCGTACCAGGAAAATATTCCCGTTACCCCAAGGGGAAAAGCCTCTTCGGGCTACGGTGGTATTATTCCTCTGAAAAAAGGAATCATAATAGATTTCTATCGAATGAGAGAGGTTATAAAAATTGATAAAAATGAGATGACCGTAACCACACAGCCGGGGATTACATGGGAACAACTGGACCAGAAACTTAAAAAAGAGAATTTAACCCTGCGTCTCTATCCCACCAGTTATCCTTCCTCATCAGTCGGCGGCTGGCTGGCTCAGGGAGGTGCCGGCCTCGGCAGCTACGAATTCGGGTATTTCAATGAAAACGTCCTCTCGGCTCGCATTGTTTTGCCTACCGGTGAAATCCGGGAATTTTCAGGAGAGGATTTAAAATTGATCTCGGAGGCAGAGGGCACCACCGGTTTTATCAGCCGTGTAACATTAAAAATCATGCCGGATGAAGCAATGGATGTGGTGTCTCTCGCTTGTCCTGATGCTTATGACGTTCAGCATCTAATGGAATCGATGGTAACGAATGATTTGCCGATCTGGTCGTTTATGTTCATCAATCCACGGATGGCCGAAATGAAAAACCGGGCCCCATTAATGACCCATCTGGATCATCCGGTGGAAGAACGTGTGATACTGCCGGCTTCATATATTATTACGCTCACATTCAGAAAAAAAGACAGCCATCAAGTAAGGGACAAGCTGAATGAATTAATCAAACCCTGCCAGGCGGAAATTCTGAACAACCGGATCGCGCACCACGAATGGGAACACCGTTTTAAACTCATGGTGGTCAAACGGCTTGGCCCTTCCCTGGTTCCTTCGGAAGTCATCGTGCCTTTAAATAAACTGGGCTGCTTCATGGAAGAAATCGAACGTAAGGTAGACCATCCTGTCGTCAAAGAGGGAGTGATCATAAAAAAAGGGCCGGACGGAAATCCCGAGGTGGTCATTCTTGGATTTATCCCCAGTGATCAACGAAAATTGGCCTATAATTTTGTATTCGGTCTTGTGATGACCATCATGAAGATTGCAAAAAAACACGGCGGCCGGCCTTATTCCACAGGGATGTATTTCGCAGCCAGAGCCAAAGAAATTCTCGGGAAGGACCGGCTGATACGGATGAAAGCTTTCAGAAAAATAGTAGATCCAAAAAAATTACTGAATCCGGGCAAAGTCTTTAATAACGGCATTCTGGGCCTGGTGATGCACGTTGCCGGTATATTTGAACCGATCATACGACCCTTCGGTAATTTTGTCATTACAGATGTGGGCGAACGTGCAAAAGAACCGGTAAGAGAAATACCAGCCGATGTGGCCTGGTATGCCTATGCCTGCTCTCAATGCGGATACTGCGTAGATGGATGTGATCAGTTTTATGGCCGTGGCTGGGAAAGTCAGAGTCCCCGCGGCAAATGGTTCTGGCTTCGGGAATATATGGAGGGCCGTGTGAATTGGGACCAGAATGTTGTGGATACATTTATCGCATGCACCACCTGTGAGCTGTGCAATAACCGATGTTCGGCGGCTCTGCCTATCGAATCTTCATGGATGAAACTCAGGGGGCTCTTAATTCATGAGAAGAAAAAAATGACCTTCCCGCCCTTTGAAATGATGTCTGCCGCACTTGCTGCCGAAGGTGATATCTGGGCCGGTTACCGTAAAGACCGTTCAAAATGGTTCCCAGAGGATCTAAAGAAAAAACATGGTGTCGGAATAAAGGCCCCCAATGTATACTTCGCCGGATGCACGGCCAGTTATGTGGAACATGATATCGCAATCGCTAGTGTCCGTCTGCTTGATGAAGCCGGAGTCGACTTTACTTATCTGGGTGAGAAAGAAAATTGCTGCGCCACACCCATGCTTGTGGCAGGCAAATGGGACTTATTCAAATCAACGATGCTGAAAAATATTGCCGCTGTGAAAGAAACCGGCGCTGATACTGTCATCTCATCCTGTCCGGCCTGTGATATGATGTGGCGCCATTATTATCCGCAGTGGATGGAAAAACTGGGGCTGGAATATGATATCAAAGCCAGACATTATAGTGAAATTCTATCGGAAAAAATTAAATCCGGAAAATTTAGATTTCCCGAAGGGAAAATGAGAAAACAAAAAGTCACATGGCACGACTCCTGCCATATCGGCCGTGTCTCCGGTGTGTATGATGAACCCCGGGATATGATAAATGCCATTCCAAATGTCGATTTTGAAGAAATGGAACATAACCGTGAAAACGGGCATTGCTGCGGATCCGTACTTACATTAATCAAAGAACCCCATGTCGCAGCTGATATCGGGAAGGAGCGTCTTGATGAAGCTGTGGATATCAACGCAGAAAAAGTGCTTGCCCTCTGTCCCTGTTGTGAATTTCAGCTTAGGGTTTCTGCGGACAAGAAAGATATACCCCTGGAAGTTGTGGATCTGGCCCGTTTTGCAGCTGAAGCACTTGGATATAAATTGCCCGATCCTCATCCTGAAGTCAGACGCCAGTGGGCCGTATTTGAAGCAATGATCCGTTTGATGACCCCAGCAGGTTTCGCGGACCTAATGGGATCTATGTGGAAAGAACTGATCGACGCCATGCCGCTTGGTATGGGCCGTATGATGCGCATAATGGGTAAAATTCCTGGCGTGTTGTGGCTGATGAAACCCGTGTTTCCCGTACTGTTTCCAAAACTGCTCCCGCTCATGATGCCCAAAGTGATGCCGGTCTTGCTGGATCGGGTGAAAAAACGCATCCCCATGCCCGGCTATATGGAAGAACAGATGCCGGATCTGATGCCGAAAGTCATGGATAACCTAATGCCACATATGATCAGGGATGTCGTGCCGCTTATCACTGATCCGATGATTATGTATCTTAAAGGGAAGGCAGCTTAAATGCGCTTGTATAAAAAGCGGGCGGATCTTAAAAGTCAATTGCCACTCATCCTGAATTCTTCAGCAGGATTATTTTGATCCCGCCGTATAGAGCAGGATCAGAGATGTCGAAAAAGAATAACGTTAATAATAACGGCAAGAATTCGACTGTACCTTTGCTTAATACGAGGGAAATGCTTGATCTGACAAATTAAAACAAGGCTTTTGATACAATCCCAATTTCATTTATCAGTGCACATGAAGTTTTATCTGTGATCCGATTTGGAATTTAAACTGTTTTTTTTTAAATTGCCTGTTCGATTTATTGACGGAACCGGCATTTTTCGTATGACATATGAAACGCAATATCACCAGGAAGAATGATTCATTGGCCTGCATGAACAAAACAGGAAGCTTCTGACCATGGGCAGCATCAGACGTATTGCTCTTGAACGTGAACTGGATGAACGCTTGCGATGGCTGATTTTTATTCGATGGTTTGCCGCGGCCGGAGTGTTTTTTGTTGTCCTGGGCACACGTTATCTTTTAAAAATTGAGTTGGATCTTTTATCGCTGTTCATCGGAAACGCCATTTTGCTTGCCTACAATTCCGGATTGAATTTTATCAATAAAAAACTCATACGCCGGCGCGGTCAACCCGACTGGTTTCCCATGGCCACACGTATCGCAAAACTTCAAATTTCAACAGATCTTTTTCTGCTGGCCTATTTTATCCATTTTTCCGGTGGTCTTGAAAATCCCTTCATTTTTTACTTCATCTTTCACATGGTTATCGCCAGCATGCTTTTGAGCAACAGGGCCGCTTATTTTCAAGCGACTTTGGCCGTTTTTCTGCTGACAGCCATTGCTGTAATGGAATGTACAGGTATTTTAAGGCATCACCATCTGGAAGGATTTTTCCCATACCCTTCTTCCCCGCTGAGTCCCCAATATTTCATTGGTGTTTTAATTATCATTGCTTCCACTCTGTACATCACGGTTTTTTTAGCCACATCCATTGTGAACCGTCTCAGGAAAGGTGAACGCTCCCTGCTGCTGGCCAATGAACGTCTGTCGATACAGGATAAAATGAAATCTGAATATGTCAAAAAAGTGTCTCACGATATTCAATCCTCACTGTCCACAATACAGATCTGCCTTCAGGTCGTTCAGGACGGCAACACCGGACCTGTCTCAGACAATGCACTGCAAATGATCAGCCGTGCTGAAAACCGGTGTGAATTACTCAATAAATTTGTCAAGGATCTGCTGAATTTATCCAGCATACGGGCACGGAAGCATTTGAAGACACAAACCATATTATTAAAAAATATTATAGAACGATCAATAGAACAAAATCAGATTTTGGCAATAAATAAAAATCTGTCGCTAAAGGCAAATATCGGGCAGAATAATTGGGTGAAAGTAAATGCAATGGATATCGAAGAACTTCTGATGAATTTAATCAACAATGCAATCCGATACACACCTTCGGGCGGAAAAATCATGATCCGTACGGAATCCATTTCTGAAACCGATATTCTGGTCAGCATCACGGATACGGGAATAGGCATTTCTCCAGACGAATTGTCCGATATATTCCGGGATTTCTATCGAGCCGGGAATGCCAAATCCTTCGAAAAGTCCGGAACAGGGCTGGGACTATCGATAGCAAAACAAATCGTCCAATCACACGGCGGCAGGATCTGGGCAGAAAACCGGATCGAAAAGGGAACAACATTTTATTTTACACTGCCAAAAGCTGAGGAAGCGCCACCTAAATTCTTAGGATAAAAAGCAGTTGTATCTCTTGGATTTATACCTTATATTTTTTTTTAAAATACATTATCAAAGGATCCTGTATAAAAATGGATATGAAAGTTGTTAATATTAAAAAAGGATTAAATCTTCCAATCAAAGGGGAACCCGTCCCGGCAGTTTTTAACGGGTCCGATGTTACTCAGGTCGCATTGCTTGGAACCGATTATCCGGGTTTAAAACCCTTCTTTAATGTGAATATTGGAGACACTGTGAAACTGGGACAGGTTTTATTCACAGATAAAAAGAATCCATCCATCCGATTGACCTCACCTGGATCCGGCCGTGTTTCAGCAATCCACCGGGGAGAACGACGCATGTTTTTATCGATCGTCATCGATCTGAATGGGAATAATAAGGCTGAGTTTCCTCAATATAATCAAAACAAATTACATTTACTGAAAACCGACATCATTCAAAGCCTTTTAATTGAATCCGGTCTCTGGACATCTTTACGATCCCGCCCCTTCGGCAAGATTGCTGATCCCGCGACACGCCCCCATGCAATCTTTATCACTGCCATTGATACCAATCCTATGGCACCTTATATCAATAAAATTTTAGAAGGACAGAAAGAAGATTTTACCTATGGTGTGATTGTGCTTGAAAAATTAATCGAAGGTAAAATATACATTTGTCAGCCTCCCGATATCAAAATTCCGTGTATCGATTCAAGCCGTGTAGAACCTGTGATATTTTCAGGGCCTCATCCTGCAGGCCTCCCGTCTACCCATATCCATTTTCTGGATCCGGTGCACCGGAGAAAAATCAATTGGCATATCGGAATACAGGATGTCATTGCGATAGGAAAATTATTCACGACAGGTCAAATCTCAACTGAACGGATTATTTCTCTGGCCGGATCTATGATTAAAAATCCCCGAATGATTCGAACCCGCGTGGGAGCTTCTGTTTCTGATCTTACCCGAGATGAAATCCGGCCTGGTAATCACAGGCCGATTTCAGGATCTGTACTCAGCGGTCATAAAGCAGAAAATCAAACGGGTTTTCTTGGACGCTATCATCAGCAGGTGACCGTTTTACCTGAGCAGCATAACCGCGAATTTCTGGGATGGCTTAATCCGGGATGGAATCTTTTCTCGACAAAACGAATTCTCCTCTCCTCACTTGCCCCGAACAAGAAATTCAATTTTATGACTTATATGCATGGAGGGAAACGCACCATAGTACCATCCGGTGGATATGAAAAAGTGATGCCTCTTGATATACTGCCCACCTATCTATTGCGTGCTTTGGCTGTGGATGATCTGGATGAGGCGGAAAAACTGGGATGTCTTGAATTGGTGGAAGAAGATTTGGGACTTTGCACGTTTATCTGTCCCTCCAAAATCGACCATATGGCGAATCTGCGGCGCAATCTGAATTTGATCGAAAAGGAAGGTTAATGAAAGCATTTCGGAATTTATTGGATAAACAGGCCAGGCATTTTGAAAAAGGCGGTCGATTTGAATCTCTCTATTATTTATGGGAAGCACTGGATGGTTTTTTATATACCAAGGGGGATGTCACACTATCGGGATCTCATGTACGGGATGTCATGGATTTGAAACGTATGATGATCACTGTATTTTTCGCACTGGTTCCTGCAGTGATCATGGCCATGTTCAATACCGGACTGCAGGCCAATCAAATACTTACAACATTATCTGAAATTCCCGCGGGAAGCTGGCAGCGTTCATTCCTCTCCTTTTTAGGAATCGGTTTTGATCCAACGAATATCTGGGCCAATCTGATTCACGGCGCACTTTACTTTCTTCCGCTTTATATCCTGTCTCTTGTTATTGGCGGAACCTGGGAAGTCATCTTTGCCTGTGTACGAAAACATGAAATTAATGAAGGGTTTTTAGTCACCAGTCTGCTCTTTCCGTTGATCCTGCCGCCGGATATTCCTTATTGGCAGGCGGCACTCGGTATTTCATTCGGTATTGTCCTGGGCAAAGAGGTATTCGGCGGTGTCGGAATGAACATTTTCAATCCGGCATTGGTTGGGCGGGCATTTTTATTCTTTGCTTATCCTGCTCAGATTTCGGGAGACAAAGTCTGGGTTGCTGTGGATGGTATTAGCCGGGCCACACCACTGGCTGAATTGGCCGATCCTGCCATGCAGCTTTCAGTCTCATGGAAGAATGCTTTTTGCGGATTCATTCCCGGTTCTATGGGAGAAACCTCAACGCTTGCCTGTCTTATCGGAGCGGCAGTGTTAATATTAACAGGAATCGGATCCTGGAAAATCATGGCCAGTGTTCTCACCGGCATGGTGGGCACCTCTCTGATGTTTAACTGGATTGGCAGTGCGACGAATCCCATGTTTGCTTTGGAACCGCATTGGCATCTGGTGCTCGGCGGCTTCGCATTCGGCACTGTTTTCATGGCGACAGATCCCGTGTCTGCAGCCTTTACGGAACAGGGGAAAATAATCTACGGAATGCTGATCGGTTTTCTCATCGTTCTGATCCGGGTCATTAATCCGGCTTTTCCCGAAGGTGTGATGTTAGCCATTCTCTTTGGAAACGCATTTGCACCCATAATCGACCGTATCTTTATCCATTCGAATATCCGAAGAAGAGAGAAAAGGATGAAATAATTAAAGTACGATTACATCGATCATTTTTAAATTGACTTCTTGAATTTGAATATTAATGACTGGAATTTCTTATGAAAAATGAGTCCACAATGAAAATATTGACAGTGGCGCTTGGTGTCTGTCTGGTTTGCGCAATTCTGGTTGCCACAACGGCAGTCACCCTGAAACCCATTCAGCGCCAAAATCAGGAAAACGACAAATTGCATAACATCCTGAGTGCAGCAGGCTTGCTTCAAAACAATGATGCCGATCTTCAGAGCCTGTTCCGAAAACATATCCGCGCTGAAATAATACATCTGGAAAAAGGCATTCCGATTGATCCTCAAAAACTGGATGAATCCCTGAAAGCAGACCAGTTTAATATCAAAGAAATTTCCAAAATTGACGAATATACTCGTCCTCTGCCTCCGGAAGATGATGCAGCGCAAATTAAGAATGTACCCAGATATATGATTGTTTACAATGTCATTCAGCGGGATTCTGTTACCAAACGGATACTGCCCGTATATGGCAAGGGTCTTTGGTCAACGATGTATGGTTTTCTTGCTCTGGGATCTGATCTGAGGACCATACAGGCTCTGACTTTTTATGAACATGGTGAAACACCGGGACTGGGCGGCGAAGTCGATAATCCCCGCTGGAAACGGCTGTGGATCGACAAACAGGCTTTTGATGAGGAGGGAGAGCTGAAAATCGAAGTTGTCAAAGGTCAGGTCAATCCCGCTTCCCCGAAAGCCAAATATCAGGTTGATGGCCTTTCCGGGTCGACTCTGACCACACGCGGTGTCAACAATCTCGTTCGTTTCTGGCTGGGAAAATCAGGCTGGGGACCTTATATCAACTATCTGACATCTGCCATAAAAAAAGGAAATCTATGAGTAAGACGAAAAGCATACTTATCAATCCCATATTTAATGAGAATCCCATTGCATACCAGATTCTGGGAATTTGCTCGGCACTGGCTGTGACATCAAAGCTGGAAACATCCATTGTCATGTCTCTGGCCGTGATCTTCGTTCTGGCTTTTTCCAATCTGGCAGTCAGCCTGATACGGCATCATATTCCGGGCAGTGTGCGTATTATAGTAGAAATGACCATCATTGCCAGTCTAGTGATCATCGCGGACCAGATTATCAAAGCTTTTGCTTATGACATCAGCAAACAGCTTTCTGTGTATGTCGGACTCATCATCACCAACTGTATCATTATGGGGCGCGCCGAAGCCTTTGCACTGAAAAATCCACCTTTGTACAGCTTGCTGGACGGGATTGGCAACGGTCTCGGATATACAGTCATTCTGCTGACCGTGGGATTTTTCCGGGAATTGCTGGGCTCAGGAAAATTATTGGGGATATCCGTGCTCCCTCTGCACACGGAAAACGGATGGTATATCCCGAATGGACTTTTATTACTGCCGCCCAGCGCATTTTTTCTGATTGGTTTGATCATATGGGTGCTCAGAACCTGGAAACCCGAACAGGTTGAAGAATATTAATCTGCTGTTCCCTCTCGAGGGTCCAGTGACTTAGGATATGCTGTGGAAGAAGGCGGCTGTTTGTAAAACACGGAGATTTTAATGTTAGAACATTATTTAAGTTTGTTCATTAAATCAATTTTCATTGAAAATATGGCTCTGGCATTTTTTCTGGGCATGTGCACATTTCTCGCTGTTTCAAAACGGGTGGAAACAGCAGTAGGATTGGGTATTGCTGTGGTTGTGGTGCAAACCATTACCATGCCGGTCAATAATTTAATTTACAATTATGTGTTAAGGGAGGATGCTCTTAAGTGGGCCGGTCTTGAAAATGTGGATTTAACCTTTCTTGGACTGATCACATACATCGGTGTTATCGCCGCCATGGTGCAAATCCTGGAGATGGCACTCGATAAATTCGTTCCCAAACTCTACCATGCCCTGGGTATTTTTTTGCCGCTGATCACAGTGAACTGCGCCATTCTGGGCGGATCGCTGTTTATGGTGGAACGCAGTTATACATTTCCGGAATCCATCGTTTTCGGGCTGGGTTCCGGAACAGGGTTCGCACTGGCCGTAATCGCTCTCGCTGGAATTCGGGAAAAGATGAAATACAGTAATGTACCTGCGGGTCTGCGCGGTCTGGGGATCACATTCATCACGGTTGGCCTGCTGGCCATCGCGTTCATGCTATTTTCAGGAATTCAGTTATGAAATATTCTGAAGGAAATTATAAAGCGTTTTTCGTTTTATTCAGTGTGGGCATTGCTCTGCATGTGCTGATGATTTGGATCATTCGGCTCTTCCCATTCATCGATCTGCCCATGCATTTGGCATGTGCCCACATCTTTAAAAATTTCGATCAGCCTGACAATGCCTTCAACGAATTTTTTGTACTGAGGAACATTCTGTTTCAGCCCAACGTTGCACATCTGCTTTTTTGCAGTTTTAAAGGATTCCCGACCGCAGAAATTGCGAACAAGGTCTTTTATACGCTTTATGTACTTTTACTTCCAGCGAGCACGTATATTCTAATTCGAAAATTTAAAGGCAACATCTGGTTTACATTACTGGCATTCATCTTTTTATATAATTATAATGTATGCTGGGGATTCACAGATTACATGCTCGGTATCCCTTTACTGCTGCTATTGATGGCAAAGCAATATGATTTTATTATGAAACCCGGTTTCAAAGATGGAATCATTTTAAGTTTATTCTTCGTCCTTCTTTTTCATGTACATGGTCTGATCACATTTTTTGCTGTAGCATTATTTGTTTTACAGACGGTTATTTTTCATTTCAAAAAACCCAGACAACTGATATTCAGTGGACTCATTTTTATTCCTATTCTGATTGTCGTTTTGAAATGGCTGTCCCTTCGTATCACAGAATCGGGCAGTGATGAAGGTGTATTGGCCCGGTTGATTCAGTATTATACACATGATTATCTTCCCACATTTCCGAGGCGCCTTGGTTTGTTTCACTGGGATCATTCATTCCTCCATGGCGGATCTCAGGGAAAATGGATTGGCGCCATGTTCTCGGTTTTCATCCTGACCGCTGCATTTAATTTTCTGAACCGGCCCATTGCATGCATAAAAGAAAATTCACGGAAACCGGAATTTCGATTTGTGGTTTCATTCCTGGCATTTGCTCTTCTGGTCTATATTTTTATTTCTTCCATCAAAGGCATGCTATTATACTCCTACTATCGTTTTTCTGTTTTCGTTTTCCTTGGGCTGATATTATTCGGTTCGCTCATGGCTTCAAACCGAAAAATAAAATTACGACCTGTTCTTTTTGGTATTGCCCTATTGATTCATTTCTTTTTATGGATTGACTATTTTACTGATTTTCAAAAACAGAACCGTGATTTTACACCGGATCTGTTTCCGGAGCACACACAGGATAAAGTGCTTGCAGGGATGATGTATCAAAGTCTTTTTCGGGGTCAGCCGGTTTATATGCATATGCCAAATTATTTTATGATATGGAATAACGGGATCGCCACAAACCGGTTTGTCGAATTTCCAACACCCTGGGCCGTAGGCCGAAAAGCAGGACCAGACAGATTGCCGTATTATCAGGAATGGCTCTGGTATTATTACAATTATCAGGGGCAATATATCAATGTGGATTATATTTTAATCCGCGGCCTGATACCGATGAAAGATAAGGATTACTTTGAATCCTTTGAGGTCATGAATATACAGAATGAATGGATTTTACTCCAGAACAAAAAATTATCTTCTGATGAACAGGAGAAACAGTGATATGGCAATTTCATCAAAAAAAGTACCCGAAGTGTCCATTATTGTGCCGGCTTATAATGAGAGTAAGGGAATTGGTATCACACTGGAAAAATTAAAGAATATGGCTCAGCCAAACCGGTGGGAAATCATCGTTGTTGATGATGGCTCCACAGATGATACACATACCATTGCTGAATCGTATAAAGTGAAAGTAATCCGGCATAAACGTAATCTCGGCTATGGTGCTTCCCTAAAAACCGGAATACGCCAGGCAATTTATGAAATTATCTGTATCACAGATGCAGACGGCACATACCCCTCATCCGCCATTCCCATGCTTGTTCAAGATCTGGTGAATCATGAACAGGACATGGTTGTGGGTGCCCGAACCGGTCATCAGGTAAAAATACCTAAAGCACGAAGCATGGCCAAATGGTTTCTTAAAAAATTATCTGACTGGATCGTGGAAGACAATATCCCTGATTTTAATTCCGGGCTTCGGGTGATCAGGCGCAATGCTCTCGATCCGTTTTTACGTTTTTTGTCGGATGGTTTCTCATTTACTACCACGATCACTCTTGCTATGCATTTGAACGATTATCAAGTCACGTATCACCCGATCGACTACCATGCAAGAAAAGGCAAATCCAAAATCAGACCCATTCGGGATACTGCCAACTTCATCAAACTGATTTTTCGAATCGGGCTGTACTTTGCGCCGTTAAAAATATTTCTGCCTTTGAGCGGGATAATTATTCTTTTTGCCATTGCGTGGGGAGCTTTTACTATATTTGTATTGGACAGATTTGCGGATGCAAGTACCCTTACTATCGTTATGGCCGGAATTCAAATTGCCATGATCGGATTGCTCGCTGAATTAATCAATCAGCGAACCTATGACAGCCACAGAAAATAACTGAAGATCATTATGGAAATATTACTCATAAATCCCCCTTCAGAAAATGAAATCATTGGTAACAATCCTGAAATTATCGAAGAAGAACGGGGATGCAATCCCCCTCTGGGATTGTTGTATCTTGCAGGCTATCTGGAAACCAATTCCAGTTATAAAATTAATGTTTTAGACTGCCAGGTGGAAGAATTATCCTACCCACAGATCGAAAACCGTTTAATGCAGATAAATTTTGATGTGGTCGGACTGACTGCAATGACCTTCACAATGCTGGATGTGATCAAGACAATTCAAATTGTAAAGAAGATCAACAAAAATGCCAAGGTTGTATTGGGCGGGCCCCATGCCCATCTGTTTCCAGACGAGACCATTCAACTGGACGGGGTTGATTACGTCGTTCTCGGAGAAGGAGAAGAAACATTCCTGCAATTAGTAGATCATATTGATGATTTCAATGTGTTACGAAAAATTCCCGGGCTTGTTTTTTATCAAGATGGGAATCTGGTTAATACGGGTATCCGTGATTTTATTCGGGATCTTGACAGGCTGCCTTTCCCGGCCCGTCATTTAACGCCCTACCATAAATACAGTTCCCTGCTGGCCCGACGAACCCCGGTTACAATTATGATGACAAGCAGGGGATGTCCTTACCAGTGCACATTTTGCGACCGGCCACAGCTGGGTAAATTATTCCGTGCCCGCTCAACAGGGAATGTTGTCGATGAAATGGAAACATGCACCCGAATGGGAATCCATGAGTTTATCATGTATGATGACACATTCACGGTAAAACGGGACCGGGCCAAAGGCATTTGCGATGAAATCGTACGAAGAAAACTTGATGTCGGATGGGACATCCGGGCCCGTGTCGATACCATAGACGACGAGTTACTGACCAAACTGAAAAAGGCGGGTTGCCGTGGCATTCATTACGGAGTTGAAGCGGGCACAGAGAAAATCCTCAAAATCCTGAATAAAGGAATTCATCTCGATCAAATTGAAAACGCATTTCGTATGACCCGCAAACACGGTCTCATGACGCTTGCGTATTTCATGATTGGGAATCCGACAGAAACCAGAGAAGATATACTGGAAACATTTGCTTTCACCAAAAAACTCGATGCCGACTTTATTCACATGACCATACTGACCCCTTTTCCTGGTACAAAAATTTATTTTGACGGTTTGAAAAAGGGAATAATCATAAGGGACTACTGGAGAGAATTCGCATCAAATCCGACTTCGGATTTTACTCCTCCGCATTGGAATGAAAACTTTACACTGGATGAATTGCACGAACTCCTTATCACCGGTTATCAACAATTTTACACCCGTCCGGGGTACATACTCAAACGGTTAACAAAAATCCGATCTTTAGGTGAATTAAGAAGAAAATTAAGGGCGGGAATAAAAGTTATATTAATGAAATAAACAAATCATTGAATATGTCCAATAAAAATTCAAAGCCAGCATATCCGAAGGGTGTGTATGATATCTCTTATTATATCGGACGACAGACCAACACCGCACTGAAATATCGCCTGAGAAGAAGAACGGATGAAGTCGTTCAAATGATCAATAAATACAGGCATTCAAAAACAGGATCAATTTTGGATATTGGTACAGCCGATGCCTTGATGCTCAGCCAATTATCCAGTCGATTAAATGGTGACTATTTGTATATCGGATTAGATTACTGCTTTGATCTGCTGTCCAGCAATCCTTCAATACATATAAATAAGGTGCAGGGGGATGCCTTGCGCTGTCCGATCCGACCTGATTCTGTCTCCATCGTAATCGCGACTGCTGTTATCGAACATGTACCGAATGCATCCGGGTTTATTCATAATGTGCGTGACATACTTATACCGGGAGGGCTTTTCATCATAACGACACCAAATCCTCTGCTTGCCCATATTTCCGAAAAAATCGGCCTTTTAAAAGAACCGGGACACCATCAGGAGTTTACTTTAAAAGCTTTGCAGCGTCTATTGGAACAACAGCAATTTACTGTGATCGATAAATATAAGTTTATGTTCTCTCCGATTGGATTTCCCGCTGAAAAATTTTTTGAAAAGATTTTTCGTACTTTGGGATTCAGTTTCATTATGGCAAACCAATTAATAATATGTGAAAAAAGTTGATATAAATTATGGCGATACATCCGATTACATTCTGCATGAAAAATTGTATTGATAAACTTTTAAAAATCGTATCGGACTGGCGCCTGTTACCATTTTATATAAAAACATACATTTTAAATACGCTGACCTACTCAAATCCGGAAACATATATCATATCATACCCCAAATGTGGAAGAACCTGGTTGCGGATGATTCTGGTTATGTATTACTCTAATTCAATCCATTCTGACAGCATAGACTTTTCCTATCTTGAAAGTCATTTGGGAGTGGTCTTTGAACATGACCAATCCACATGGGTTCCTTTTCCCCGGAAACCGGAAAAAATATCAATAAATAAATCAAAATATGCCAATAAAAAAATCGTCTTTCTTGCACGGGATCCACGAGATATTCTCGTATCAAGCTGGTACCATCTGACATACCGAGAAAAAATCTATAAAGATCCTTTATCTGAATTCATCAAAGATCCATTACTCGGAATAAAAAAAATCGTCGTATTTATGAATCGTTGGCTGGATGCAAAGGAACTATTTCATGAGTTATTAATTGTACGCTATGAAGATCTAAAACAAAATCCTGAACTTGTAATAGTCAAGATTCTTAATCTCATTGGAGAAACGAATATAGATAAACATAAATTACAAACTGCTATTCAAAATGCTTCTTTAGATAATATGCGTAAAATGGAATCTGATGGTAAGTTTAAAATACCCTGGTTAAAACCGGGGAATAAAAAAGATAAACGTTCATTCAAGACGCGTAAAGGCATGATTGGTGACTGGAAAAATCACTTCAGTGAATCAGATATTGAATACACCAATCAGATTCTCTCAAAACTTCTGTCACCCGAATTTGGATATGAAAAAAATAATCGATAAAAAAAAGCTCGTCCAATTTTTAAAATTCATTTTGGGCCTTGCACTGTTTTTGTTTATCGTAATTGAACTCGGCACACGTGAATCGTGGACATCGATCGTTCATTTTAAAATGAGAGATCTTTTTATTATATGGATATTGACACTTGGATTAAACCTTATTGCTTCCTACCGCTGGCACCTTCTTATTCGGCATATTGGAGTATTTGATTTCACATACGGCTTTATATTGAAGGTCTCCTTGCTCGCTCGATTTTCCGGACAAACGATAAGTCAGATTATCGGAGATGTAGGCGTCAAATCTCTTTATATCGGCGATAAGATACCATTAAAAAAAGCAATGAAATCTATTCTATGGGACAAGGGGCTTGAAATACTGTTGCTTATATCTGTTTTACTTTTAATGCCCATTATCGTTTTTTGCCCGATCCCTGAAATGTATCTGATCCTTTGCGTACCGCTTTTAATTTTCATGGTATTCATTGCAATTCATTTCTCTATTTACATCGCCGGTATATCAAAGGCAAATACAATTAAATGGATTCCTGACATCACAATCACTTTATCCAATAAGCAAAAATTATTTTTATCACTGCTGACTTTTTCAAAATACTTATGTGTGGTTATACGCTATATGATCTTTTTATGCATATTTCAAATTAATTTAAATTTTATCCAGGTATTTTTTGGCACCTCAATCGCACAGATCGGTAATTTGATAGGTATCACACCGGGAGGTCTGGGTTTTGTGGAAGCCGGCTGGACCGGTGTTCTTAAATATTATAATATTGATGCCGGAAAAATTGCCGCTTTCTTATTATCTCAGCGAATCATTATACTATTTGTTGTGTTTATCAATTTTTTAATGGTTACATTATGGGACAAAATTAAGAAAAAATAACTCAATTGAACAACAAAAAAAAGGATTTTAATGACTGATTTAGGATTGATTCTGCTTAGCGTGGGAATGTTCATTGCCATTGTACTCGCTCTGGTCATACTGATTCTTCTGGCGAAATCAAAATTAATACCCAGCGGAGAGGTGACGATTACCATTAATGATGATCCTGATCATACCTATCATGTGAATATCGGAGATAAATTACTGAATACACTGGCGGATCAGGAGGTTTATCTGGCATCGGCCTGCGGTGGTGCCGGGACATGCGGCCAGTGTAAATGTAAAGTGGTTGCAGGCGGAGGAGCCGCTCTACCCACGGAAACATCCATACTGAGCCGGAAAGAGATTCACGAAGGATACCGCCTTTCATGCCAGCTTGCTGTAAAAGAAGACCTGAAACTTGAATTGCCACCCGAAGTCTTTGAAGCACGGAAATGGGAATGCACGGTAAAATCCAATAAAAATGTGGCAACATTTATCAAGGAACTGATTCTGGAGCTGCCCTCCGGCGAATCACTTGATTTCCGCGCCGGTGGATATATCCAGATTGAGGCGCCGCCTCATGTGGTGCGGTACAAGGATTTTCATATCGAAGAAGAATATCGTGAGGACTGGGAAAAAGAGCAAATGTGGCGCTACGTCTCCAAGGTGCATGATGAGGTGTCACGCGCTTACTCCATGGCCAACTATCCGGAAGAAAAGGACATAATCATGTTGAATGTCCGGATTGCTACGCCGCCTTCAGACAAACCCAATGCGCCCCCGGGTCAAATGTCTTCGTATATTTTTAATCTGAAGCCTGGTGACCGGGTGATTATGTCAGGACCTTATGGTGAATTTTATGCGAAAGATACAGACGCCGAAATGGTTTTTATTGGCGGCGGAGCCGGTATGGCGCCAATGCGGTCGCATATATTCGATCAACTGAATCGGCTGAATTCGAAACGAAAAATCAGCTTCTGGTACGGCGCCCGAAGCCTGCGGGAGGTGTTTTATCAGAATGAGTTCGATGCCCTCCAGAAGAAACATCCGAATTTTTCGTGGAACCTGGCTTTATCAGAACCTTTGCATGAAGACCACTGGAAAGGCCCTACCGGATTTATCCATCAGGTACTTTATGATCTTTATTTAAAGGAACACCCGGCTCCTGAAGATTGTGAATACTATATATGCGGCCCGCCCCAGATGAACTCAGCCGTTTTAGGCATGCTGGACAGTCTCGGAGTTGAAGAAGACAATATATGCCTGGATGATTTTGGTTGATCATGAAGCACAGCTTAAATCTGTGAGCCTGAATTATTACAAAAACTGCAAATAGAATAAAAGGTAAAATGCTGAATCAAATCATTATCAGTTTCACTGCATTCATAATTGCCGTTGGATTTATGGGCATAACATTGCATAAGGCCGGATACAGGAAAAAGAAATCCTGTCAATGCGGACGTCATAAAAAATGCATCTCGGAATATAAATCAAACTGAACTGATTAATTTCTTAATTCATATCCTCCTGATTCTCATCCCAGCGCCCGGGCTTCCCCTCATTATAGTTGGGCGCCTGGATATATCCGGCAATGGTCTCCGTGTTCCACACAATTTTTGCGGTTGTCCCTTCAGAGGCATCCAAATACTGCACCCTGGCGGAATCCCCGTCGATCTGATAGATCAGCTGGTCACCAATATTTTCATCGCCTTCAAAAATATTCGCGAATACCAGAGAGCGGTCAGTCTCACTTTGAATCTGCCAATTAATCTGAATGACCGGATTTTGCTGATCCGGCTGAGACGCGTCGTAAAATGTCCAGTCTCCTGCTGTGGCATCAAGATTACAATGGCCGTCATACCACCGATAATGATCGAGTCCGCGCTTTGCTTGCGTGACATACATCTCCCAATTGACTTCTGTTTCGGACACATCAACCCACCCGGCCAAATCCGCCTCATAATTGAAAAGTTGATAGACAGTGGAGTAAGTCCAGTGAAATTTACCGTCAGATTGCAGCTCGGGTTTCTCCAGAAGTGCACGGCCAAAAATGTAAACTGGCACTGTCAGATGCAGCATGACTGAAATATTGACCAGGCCCAATGTTAGTACAGCCAGGCCAAAGTGCGTCTTGGCTTGCGGAAGAGACGATTTATTCAAAGACTGATTTCCCCCAACTGAAAAATTCGACAGGTCGATCATCATCGATTCCTGTGGAGGCATGACAGGTGGCGTATTTTCAGATTCCGAAGGATTTTTTTCGCAGACAATAATGAAAAGGTGTGAGATAACGATTGCAAAGATCACGATACATCGGATTGATATTCTTTTCATATGTACCTCCTCCAGATTACAGGGTAATAATAACAAGAACAATGCGTCTGTTTAAACATGGAATATATTAATCTGAAAAAAGGATATTGTCAAGAAAAGATTTTAAGCGACATGGACTAAAATCCAAAACTCCATCCAAATAACAGGACTTGATCCCTGTAATCCGAATACGGTTCATTGGACTGGTTATCAATATAATTGTAGGATATGGAAATTTCAGCACGCTTGACAGCACCCATTGAAAACCGCCTGCTAATTGTCGCCCAGAAGAGTTGACGGTTGTCTTCTTTTAATAAACTGTCTGCGATCACATTGCCTTCCAAATCCTGCGCAAGGTAGTCATAAAACTTATTTTCAGTGCGCCAGCCTCCTCTGAACAACAGCCGCCAGGGTAACTTCTGGGTGACCTCAACGGATAAAGCATCACTCTCATAGCTGTACACATCATCAAAAAGAGGATCATCCTCCTCATACCCGGAATCCTGATAGAGTAAAAACCGCCCGTGGCCGTCCGCCCGTCGCCTCCACTTGCTTTCAACGGCCACCCCGGTATTTTCATGGATGGACTGCGCAATTCGAATGGAAAAAACCCATTGCAATACTTCTTCTCCTGGAATCTCAAAACGAACCTGGTTTCCGATCGTATCAATTGTTGTATTTATAAACGATACCGAACGTCCCGCATCTCGGCTGAGACTTCCCTGTCCATTTCCGCTTCCATTTCCTCTATCACTTCCATTGCCGTTGGTATTCACATCATCATTGCTGTCATTGTTTTCCTGATCAGTACCGTCTTGGTTGCCTCGGCGTTGACCCTGACTCCGGTTAACGGGCGCGTTCCATTCTTCTTCAAATTTTTCCTCTAAGTCGATTTCATTCACCCTGGAATTCAGAAATTTTTTATTCCCCAGCTGAATACGTGCAATCACTGTGGTTCGCGAAGGTAAAAACAGGCTTTGCTGAAAAAAAATCCGCATTTCCCGTTGATTAAAAGACTGCCATTCCTGATAATGCCGTCGTTGCATCCATATTCCCAGCAAAGACATCGCCGAATTGCCCCATTGTTTTCTTACATTAAAATATCCAATCTGGTGGGAATAATCATAATAAGCATACAATGAATCCCTGTTGGCCCGCTGACCGATTTGCAGTCCGGCAGACAGCACGGGCCCGGTCTCTCCAATATACTGCTGAAATGCGAATCCGCCATAGTGGGTCTGATATTGCCGTTCTGAATAGGTTTGAAAAAAAGAAAGAGATCCTTCATAGAACAACTGCAAACGGGTATTGATCCAGGTTCTTGAATAAGTCAGTGTCAAAGAAGGTTGAACAATCACATCGGAAAGTTGCTCATAATTCTGAAAAGCATTCCGATCCTGCACAACCCATGCAGCGATATCTGCGTTGAAGCCAGCCTGCAAAACCGGCACACCAAAGGCGATAATAACACATACAAAAAATGCCCATCGCGCTGACAGGCAGTTGTGCATCCACATAGCCATTGATCCGCTATTGATTGTTTTTGCCCCGTTGTTTTGTCTTAAACCGCCCGAGACCCCGTCCATCCGCAATGCCATCTCCATCCTGATCAATGAATACATCCATATCCCGGCCCCGCTGATTTTCCGAGACTCCGGCAGCTGACCGGTCATTCATTCTATCTCCATCATTTCCCAAAAACCCACGATCCGGCATACCATTTTCTTCATTTACCCGGCCCAATTTATAACCGCCCAGTGATGTACTGGTAATTCTTTCACCTGTAATGTCGTTGATATTATCCTGATTTGTATCCAACACATGTTTTTTAAGCGCTTGCCCCCGAAGCACGCCTGTGCCTTCGTCCTGGATCCCGTCGCCGTTGATGTCAATCCAGGCTTTTTTCTGAAAATGACTCAACAAGTCATTCACCCCGTCGCCATCTGCGTCTGCCCAGAGATCATTTTTTCCATCCTTGTTTTTATCCTGAAATTGGAAAGTATGTTCATATGGCCGGCCATCCACATCATTCATCCCATCCCCGTCGGCATCTGCGAAATGATCATTCACACCGTTGTGGTCGGTATCTTCGAAACCAACTATCATATTTTCCTGCCCCCAGCTGAATGCATAAAGCAGAAAATAAGCGAAAATAATGTATAAAATTGTTTTCATAATTATTAAAATAATTCCAAAGAATATGAAAATCAAGTAAAATGGAGGCAGCCGCAGAAGCTGCCTCCCGATATTATACTATCGAATCAGAACCATTTGCCGGCAAAGATTCAGGTTTTGACCTTCCAACTGATACAGATAAACACCTGAGCTCATGCTTTGACCGTGCTGGTTGGTACCATCCCATTTTAATTGATGGAAACCCGGGGCAAATTCACGATCCGTCAATACCCGGATTTTCTGTCCCAGCAGATTATACACAGTCAGCGTCAGATGCTGCATTTGTGTTCCGCTCACATAAAATCGGATCGACGTAACCGGATTAAATGGATTGGGATAATTGGCATACAAGGCATAATCATCGGGTGTAACCTGAGACTCGACACCGGTTGTACCGGCCAATTTTTTGTCACCGATTACAATCTCGGAAAAATGGCTGACTTCTACAATAATTTTATTCTCGGTGGTGTCCACATAAATATTGAAGAGGCCGTCGCTATCATACCCGTCCTTGTCCGTATAGAAAAACACCCATAAATCATCCAATGTGAGCCCCATATCGTTCATCATTTCCTGTTTGTAAGGAATGACCAGTTGCACGGGTTCGTCGAACACAAAAGGACTGACCAGCTCGCCATCCACATAAACATCGAAAGAGATTCCGTTCAATATTGCTTCTGGAAGGGAAACCGTGGTATCTTTGACACCGGCAATACTTGGAATGGAAACATCGATAGTGATATCCTGTTCCAGAGCGCCGGCAGGCAAGGTGACCTCTGCGCCGTTGAGCAGATTAAGAGGGAACGGCATGCCGCTGATCTTAAAAACATCGGTTTCCTTGATTCGTTTCATATTGCCGATCTGCTCCCCGTCCCGCTTCTTCATTTTAAATTCAACATTTTTGGCATTGGCCGTATCTTCGGTTGTGGCCACACGAACCCTTGCAGTAGCTGTATATCGTTCTAAGCTGGCTTTGACAACACCGTTTCCGGCGGTACTGGCTGTAAAGAGTCCGCTTTCATCAATGGAGCCGACATCCCTGCCGACCATTTCCCATTCAGGATAGACTTCACTCTGGTTTCCAAGGGTATCTTCCAGAAAAGCCTGAAACTGAACAACATTTTCAATCAGGACAATGGTGTCGTTGGGAACCAGAACCATTTTGGTACCCCGTTTGGCAGAGTTCATGGCGCCATGGTTTCCGTTTTCATTCATGACGACCACATGCGCACGACCGCTGATATCACCCGTTGTAGCATACACAAATCCGCGTCCGGCTTCCAGTGCTTCAAATAATCCGGTTTCATCCACAATGCCGAAATCCCCGTCAACACCCCAGTCGAATGCCGCTTCCAGAGTCTCTCCGCTGCTGTCGACAAGGCTCGCAGAAAACTGGCAAGTCTCTCCGGCATCCATGATGGCACTGTTCGGACTGATTACCACACGTAATCCCTGCCGCAGGTTCTGATTTTGAACAGAATCACGTCGAACAATCACTTCAGCTTTACCCACCGACCTTCCTGCCCGCGCGATAACATGCGTATGTCCGCCTGCAATTGCAGTGAACAGTCCATTTTCATCAATCTCACCCACCCTTTTATTCAGCACACTCCACTCGATCTCCACTTCCGCGGCAGCCCCTTCACGGTTCAGTGCCTGAGCCGTAAACTGAACGGTTTCTTCCGCATCGACTTCAACTTGAGCCGGGATGATTTCAATCTCATATTGCTTTTTTGATCTGCCTTGCGTATCCCCCTGCGCCCATACACTGAATGAGAACAACAATACACTGAGAAAAACAGCAGCTCCGATTTGTAGTCCCTTGCTTGCCTGATTCATCATGAACTCCTTTCAATTTTAATTTTTTTCGTGATTTCAGAAGCATCATCATGCAATCACTGTGCCTGTTATTGTGACAATTTTTTAATATTCTAACTCTCTAAAAAACATATACTTTATTTAGTAATTCAGATTTCACTGTCAATCTTCTTTATCATTCTTCGACAAAATCGTCGAGACGTCTCGTCCAAGAAGTCGAAACCTTGGAATTTATCATAAGCTTCATTAAACAATATCTTAACCGATATTAAATATGATCAAATAAAATTCATAATAAAAAAGCAGGACAATGACCATCGTCCTGCTTTTAATCGGAACAAAACAAGTTTGTTATTTCTTACCGCGTCCTCTGCGCCGTCCGCCTCCCTGACCGGTTCCGGATCCGTCACAATCACCGGTACCTGAATTCTGGCCGGATTGCCAGGCACCATTTCCCCGGCGCCCCTTGCCGCTTCCCTGTTGATTTGAACTGCCGTTACCGTTTTCGGGGCTGACATAGTCTTCATCCTGACCGTTCGGAATCCCGTCACCATCAGCATCCTGAGCCCAGTCATTTAATCCGTCGCCGTCCAGGTCAATAAAACCACGATCGGATTTCTGTCCCTGGCCTGCTCCCTGACCCTGACCTTGCCCTCCCGCACCCTGCCGATTATCATTGATCCCGTCACCATCTTCGTCTACAAAATTGGCACCGTGAGTTTTGGTCTGCACCTGAGTACTGTCCTGAGCTTGAAGATAATTGATACTGCCGGACAAGATTGCAGTCGTAATCAGAAAAAATAAAAAGCGTTTCATGATTCCTCCTGTGATTTATCGTTTCGCTTACTGTCTGCCTGTAAAGCAACGGCCGTGCCAAAATATTTGAAATAGACGTAATTTCTTAATAATCAATTCAGATAGCCTGATGACTGATCAAAGAATTAATGACCTTTTCAGACAATATGGTCGGCAAATTCGACAGGAAAGACGAACAAATCAGGTTTTCAGTGCTGGCAGAACCTGATAAGCGATTATCAAATCAAATATCAACACCTAAAACGGATCTCATCAAATACCCGATTAAAAATGAGAATGCAGAAACCCCCAGACTGAGTCCGGCCATCCCGAGAAAGCGTTTTTTAAATGGGATTTCTTTGGCCACCGAGATATAATAATTGAAGAACGCAATAATCATCACTGCTGCGATCAATGTACATCCGAGGCATAAGTAATAGTTTTTTAAAATCAGATAAGGAAAAATCAGAATAATCACTGTAAGCAAATACGCAATGCCTGTGTAAAGGGAGGCTTTGAGGGGATGCTTAAGTGTATCTTCGGATTTTTTGGATATATATTCGGAGGCGGCCATTGACAAAGCAGCCGCGATGCCGGTAATCATTCCGGTTAAAGCAATCAGGCCGGTATCCCGTAGAGCCAGAGTAAAACCGGCAAGGGCGCCTGTAAGTTCCACCAGCGCATCATTCAATCCGAGAACAATGGAACCAATATACTGTAGTTTTTCTTCATTCAGGAGCTGAATCAATGCATCTTCATGTTCATTTTCATCCTGAATAATGTCTTTGACCTTGGGATAATGCTCCTTAAGTTCAAGATAGGCTTCCTGGGCATCTTCTTCCCCGTTTTCCATAAGTTTGATTCCAAAGGTGAATCCGAAAATCCGGCTGATCAGATAATATTTCCATAATTTCCAACGGCTAGGAGAAATTTCTTTATTCGAAATTGACTTCCAGAACTGATAATGGCGCAATTCATCATTTGCGATTTTTTCCAGAAGGGCCCTGTTTTCAGGGTGACGAACAGCACCGGCCAATTTCATATAAATGTGATACTCTGTAATCTCATTTTTCTGAAAAGTCAATATTTTATTCTGGATGTATTCTGTGATTGACATGTCACAATCCTTTTTTAATACTCTCTATTTTTCAATGAAACCAGGATTCATATGATATGAATCCGGATATTGTTTCATGCAATTGAATGATACGATGATCCAGCAGGAATTTCCGGACGGACGGCCAAAATTCATCTGAATGGGACAAGATGTCATTATGACCGCATGGCAGTTCAATCAACCGGCTGTTCCAGGCGATATTATGCAAATGTTGTCCATGGGAAAATGGAATCACCTTATCCTGTTTGCCATGCAGAATGAGTACAGGTGAAGTATTGATTTTCAGAAATGCATCATTTCTAAACGGACTTTTAAATTGAAAAAACACGCGGAAAACAGGATACAAAGCCGGAAATTTGTCCTTTGCCAATGTACGCGTATTAATCATGGGCGAAATTAAAATAAGTGCTTTCGGATTTCGTTTCTGCGCCAATGCACATACAACGCCTGTTCCAATCGAACTTCCTTGAAAAAATATCCGTGCAGAATCAACTTCCTGCTTCTGGACGATCCAATCGTAACAATTAATAAAATCATGTGTGATATGTTCTTGTGAGGGTGTTCCCTTGGACCGTCCGTAGCCTCTGTATTCGCACAAGGCCAGATTTACACCCATGTCCAAATAAGGTTTCATGACCTGATAAGCCCAATCAATACACTCTGCATTGCCATGAGCACAAATCACTGTAGGTTTGGGGGATATTTCAAGCCCTGATGCCGGGATAAACCACATTTCCACTGGTCCTTCATCCATATCCAGCCATCGCTTTTCAATCCAGCCTTCCTTGGCCGGCTCCAAAGGTTCTGCTCCCGGCCACATCATTGATTTTTCCAATGATGGAAACACCAGGATGATCACTATAACGAATCCGGACACAAACAGTAAAACGATCCTCAATAAGCATATTTTCATCACTTCATTCCATACTTCTTCAACTTATATCGTAAATGTCGCTCTGAAATTCCAAGAGAACGTGCAGCACGGCTCTGATTCCCCTCAGAGGACGACAAGGCATCACGAATCAAGCGATGTTCCAAATTTTCGACCTGACTGATCAGATCATCACTTGACTGAACAGATCTCGGTTTTTCTTTCTGGCCCAGTACGGCCGGAGAGAGATCTTGAGTGATAATCATGTCCTCCCGGGTCATCACCACTGCACGGTGAATAATATTTTCAAGTTCCCGTACATTGCCCGGATAATCATACTTCATTAAAATATCCAAAGCTTCTTTGGAAATACCGCTTAATGGATGTTCTTCTTCGACAGCATATTTACGGATAAAATGATCCACAAATCGGGGAATTTCCTGGCGGCGTTCCCGCAGCGGCGGTAATTTTAAACAAACCACGTTCAACCGATAAAATAAATCCTCCCGAAAACGTCCCTCCTGAATCAACATTTCCAGGTCCTGATTGGTTGCAGCCACAACACGGACATCCACATTCAGCGTTGTGCTTCCGCCGACGCGTTCGAAAGTCTGTTCCTGGAGCACACGTAGCAATTTAACCTGTATGGCGGTTGGTACTTCGCCAATCTCATCGATAAAAAGTGTTCCCTTATCTGCCAGTTCAAACCGGCCTTTTCTCTGCCGGTCCGCCCCGGTAAAGGCACCCTTTTCATGTCCAAAAAGTTCACTCTCAATTAAATTTTCCGGAACAGCAGCCATATTCATAGTGATAAAGGGTTCTTCTTTTCTGGGACTGGCCAGATGTATGGCTCTAGCCATCACTTCTTTGCCTGTTCCGCTCTCCCCGCGGATCAGTACGGTCGCCCGGCTTCGGGCAGCTCGTCCTGCCATGTTCAGCACATCCTCCATCTGCGGACTGGCGGCAATAATTTGACTGAATTCAACACGGGTCTGCAATGCTTTCTTTAATGTCAGATTTTCACTGATTAACCGCCTGTTTTTCAAAACGCGGTCCAGAACCAAATCCAGCTGATCCAGATCAACCGGTTTTTGCAAATAATCATCAGCCCCGGCTTTCATTACCTTGACGGCATCATCAACGCTGCTAAAAGCGGTCATTACCACAACAGATATTTCCGGATTGATACGCCGAGTGGCATTGAGGAGGGCAAATCCATCCATAATGGGCATCCTCATGTCGGTGAGAATGAGGTCGATCTGATTCTCCTGAATCATTTGAATGCCTTCTTCTCCGTTATTTGCCTGTAACACATGATAAGACCGGTTCTTTTTTAAATATCCGGATAATGTCTCAAGCTGAATAGATTCATCATCCACAATCAGGATAGTATGCTTTTCCAAAAGAAATGCCTCCGTTAAATAAATTGAAGCATGTGAAAATAAGACATGATCAGCTGCCTTAATCCACTCAAGGAATATGAAATCAATTTTTGGCACTTTTTCCTTGGGATTGACAGGGCAGCCGAATTTTAAAACAGCTGCCGTGATTCAGTTCACTGTGCACTTCGATGGTTCCTCCATGTCCTTGAATGATCTGAACCACCATGGGCAATCCTATACCCGTACCCTCTGCCTTTGTTGTATAGTAAAGATCAAAAATCCGGCCGAGTTCTGATTCCGGAATACCGCGTCCTGTATCTTTTATTTCAATGATATAAGACTGATTCTCAAGGTAACCGGACATATTGAGCCGGTCTCCGGGCCGGCAGGCATCCAATCCGTTATTGAGCAGATTAAGAAGCGCTTGCTTCATCTGATCAAAGTCCATGTCAAGCACTACTTGGTCATTGACTTTAACTTCGAAAATGACTTTCTTGGAAGTAGCGCTGCTATTAAAAACGGCATGAACATCATCAAATAATTTCTCAATAGAAAGGATTCTGCATTGTAACGCCGGCGGTTTTGCAAACTCCAAAAATTGTTGAATGATGCCGTTAATTCGTCCGACTTCTTCACGCATCGCCCGGGTAAGTTTCTGATATTCTTTCAAGTCTTTTTTAGGTTGAAATTCTTTCTGAAATCTCTGGGCAATCATGCCGATGGCATTTATGGGATTCCTGACTTCATGCGCAACACCGGAGGCCAATGCACCCATGGCCTGCAATTTCTCCTGTCTTTGTAATTGTTTTTCCAGTTGTCTCTGCTCTGTAATATCAGAGGCGACCAGGATGGCTGCATCAATGATTTTCGAGGAATTCCGAATAACAGATGTACTCAATCTCAGAATCAGCTGCTGATTTTGAATTTCACATTGGTTTTCCTGTGCCTTGATTTGTTCTCCTGTTGTTAATGTCTCTTTCAATAATTCAAAGCACGACAGTGAATATTCAGAAATTCGGGTTCCAATCACAGTATCCCTTCGCAATTGATAGATAGATTCCGCGGCGCTGTTAAATACGGTGATTATTCCGGCACCATCCACGGCCACCACTGCATCCTCCAAATTCTGAAGAATTTCACCGGTATGTGTTTGTATCTGTTTATAAGATTCTGAAAGCAGCCGAACATTCTGAGTGACCACGACAAGAGCAAATCCCACAATCCCGAGAAAAAGAAGGCTGATTCCTATAAACAACAGCCGGATGCGGGCGCTTTTCATCAGGCTCCGATAAGCATTCATGGTCAAACCAATGCGAAATAAACCGATCTGCTGATCCTCAACATGAAAGGAAGCCGCTATTTCAAACACTTCCTGATGATTAAAAGAAGCAATGCGGGAAGCCTGTCCATGTTCCTGAAAAATTCTGAGAAGAAAGGGATCCTTCAGAATTGAACTGATCTGCTGTACAGAGCGGCTGGCCATCTGTATGCCAAGCGTATCCTGAAGCACAACATAGACCACGCCCGACCGGCTTCCGATTTCCTGCACAAAACGACCAGGGCCGACTTCCCGACGCATCTCGAGTAAAACCATAACATCGGCATCCACAACAATTGCGCCGCCCCGGCGTCTCCGAACAGCCACGGCATATCTTGAATTTCGGCCGTATTTCCCTTCGCCGAATCCAGTCAACACAGAATCACCGTTTCCATGAAAAAGCGGAGCCAGCCACTTCGGGATCAACTGCGTATCATCGATTTTTGCCGGCAAATCCGCACCACTCCTGAATATGCTTACACCCCGGGTATTCAGGATCTCAATCCGGAACAGATTGAACGTCGTCGCCAGCGCGTTAATTTTTTCTGGATTCAGATATGTATGATAGTCAAAAGTTTCAAATGCATAGGCATGATCCATCAACCGGTTTTGCATCTGTGATTCCAGTGCCTCATAAGCCAGGACAGAACGTTCCGCTCCCGCCATCAGCGCATCCAGTAAAACAAGCCCTTCATCTTCCATGATACTCAGAATCTCATGCTTGGATTGAAAAAACTCTATGAGGGCAAATACAGAAAACATCGTGAGCAGAATCAGGGTCACCACAAACAAGGTCACAGGCTGAATCGATATTTTTTTTCGTGGACTCATATCAGCGAACCGATCATTTATTCAATATACAAACTTCCTGACAATATTTCCACCCGTTTAAACCATGGACTTTGTGAAGGTCGCAAACCTTCGCAAGGTTCTCTAAATAGATTTTTCTTCACTCTCCTGTCAGAATGACCATTGATATCGTCCTGAGTATTGAATAAAAATACAATAATTTCACCTTTCATTCGTCTTTATCAGTGAACCGAATAAGGCAATAATCAAAAAAAGGAGTGATAAAATGCACAAAGCCAACGGAGAACACCCTTATGGAGATATCGGACAAATCATCGCATTATTTATTTTTCTCATCGTATGGATCACGGATTCGTTCATTCTGCACCTATCCACATTTTTATTGAACGAGGCACCGTTGATCGTTCGTCTTTCAATCATGACTGTGATTCTGATTCCGGTATATTATCTGATCCAGTCCGGTCACCGCGTTGTGCCACGTCAGAAAAAAACTGACGATCTGGTAACCACCGGCGCTTTCCGGTATGTACGGCATCCCTTGTATTTGGCAAGTCTCTTGACATATCTTGCCCTGAGTATAATTACGGCATCTCTTATTTCAATGGCAATATTTATTGGTATATTTATTTTTCACGATTATATTGCAGCATATGAAGAGAAATTGCTTGAAATGAAATACGGTAAAATCTATTCTCAATATAGGGATAAAACAGGAAAGTGGATTCCCCGAATTCTCAATGGCTGATGATAAAGCGGACACAATAAACCACGCTATCTTGATCATTGTGTCTGTAAATCGTATAAGGAGCAAATTTTTTAAAAATGAATACAGAGACAAAACATAAAATCGGAAAAATTTTTCAGGAAGAAAAAGAACGTCTCTTGAATTTTATCCGGCAAAAAGTAAACCGAACCGAGGATGCTGAGGATATCCTGCAGGACATATTCCTTCAGACATTGCGTGGATACAGTATCACTGAACCCATCGAAAACCTGGCAGGATGGCTTTACGTTTCCGCCCGAAACCGGATTATTGATTTCTACCGGAAACGGAAACATCCTCATCTCAGTCTGGATCAGCAGGTAGATTCTGCCACACTGGAATCATTAATCAGTGAAACACATTTAAATCCGGAAACTGAATTTTTCCGCCAGCTGGTCGCAGATACAATTGCCGAGGCTATTGCTTCCTTGCCGGAAAAACAGCACCAGGTTGTTGTATGGCAGATGATTGAAGGACGCACCTTTCAGGAGATTTCAGATATGACCGGCGAATCGATTAATACGCTTCTTTCCAGAAAGCGGTATGCCATTCAAATCCTGCGAACAATTTTGTATGAAATCAAAACATTGTTAAATGAATAAAAAAGGAGGTTATTTATGTTTGCACGTATTTTAAGATCAATCGGAATGATCATCGGTGGTATTGCCCTGGGCGTTGTCGTCGCTTTTCTTTTTGGCTGGCTGGTTATGTTGCTCTGGAACTGGCTGATGCCGGTGATTTTCGACCTCTCCACCATTACATTCTGGCAGGCCTGGGGTCTGGTCATTCTCTCTCACATTCTGTTCAAAACGGGCAATCATCACAAACCCCACAATCATCCTTCTCCTCCATGGAAAAATCATTTCAGGGAAAAAGTCAAAGACCGCCTTTTCGCTGATGAAAAAAATGAAAGTGCTGCCGAAAGCGCCTGATAAATGGCTGCGAACAAGGCCGAATAAACCACAACCATTAAAAAGGTCACAAAGACAAATAATAAATTTTTTTATATTATTACTTTGTGACCTTTGTGGTTTTTTAAATGCTCATATCCCGCTAAAATTTCAATTGGATATTTGCCCCTGCCACATGATAGCGGTTTGAAGGGTTAAAATTGTCTTCAATCATATAATAGACAGATATTGCGTAATATTTTTCAAGATCAATGTCAACGCCCAGGTAAAAACGGTTCCTGGTCCATTCATCACATTCATCCAGATAAAATAATTCATCGGATAAATACGGCCTGAGTTTAAATGGAGAAGTCATAACAGGCACACGGCACTGCATTTTATTTCTTAATCGCCATTGAATTTCTTCAGAATTCTCTTTTGAGATGCGTTCGATACGAATCCGGTCAGAAATCTCCAGGACCTTCCAGACTACTTTTCCTGTGCAGTTTATCTGTGGCAAATGTTCGATGGTCATACCGACTTTTGTTGTTTCTCTGCTCCGCTTATGCACCTGGCGATATGCAGGCGCAACAGTTAGCCAGGGATTAATTGTATACTTAATTTCCAAATGTGTATGCTGATAATAATAATTTTTCATACCGTTTCCAAATCGGGATTCTGATTGCATATTTACAGCAACATGGTTCGACAATTTCCCGGACAATGTATTCGCATGCCAGTATTCCATCGAGGTGCTCGGACCCGCGCTGAGAATTACAGTACAAAATCCGATGATCCAGAAAGTCATTTTGAACATTTGAAATCGCATGCTTATTTTCTCCTTCTTAATAAATGCCTCATGGCTCCCTGAATGAATGCATTTGTATGGGTTTGAGAAACACAGTCATGTTGGTATTTAATTTTAATGACTGATATTTTTCTTGTGTAATGTTCACATCGATCCGTTCGTTCCATTCACTGACCAGTTCCAGTTTCACAGTAGGACCGGCCGGATTGATATGCATAATTGTACCTTTAATCCGTGTGGATCCATTGGGTAATAGTGAGACATCAAACAAATGAGGACGCACATAAACCTGAGATGCTTCCGGGACAACAGACATGGTGCTGTCCGTGGCTTCAGAGCCGTGACCGATAATCTGCGGCACTCCATTCTCCATACGGCAGCGAAACAAATTCACATCACCCAGAAAATTGAATACAAAGGGATTCACCGGATTATGATATACATCCTCAGGTGTTCCAATCTGTTCAATCCCTCCATTATTCATAATCACCAGTCGGTCGGCCACTTCGAGAGCTTCTTCCTGATCGTGGGTTACAAACACAGTGGTCACATGAATCTCATCATGCAATCGTCGCAGCCATCGGCGCAGTTCTTTCCTCACTTTGGCATCCAGAGCACCAAAGGGTTCATCAAGCAGAAGCACTTTCGGCTCCACAGCCAATGCACGGGCCAAAGCAATCCGCTGTCGTTGACCGCCGGATAGCTGTGCGGGATAATGATCTGAAAAATGTTCCAGTTGAACCAGACGGAGCAATGAAAAAACCTTGTCTCTTATTTCCGTTTTCGCGGGACGCGTCCTGCGGGGCCGGACACGCAATCCAAATGCAATATTATCAAAAACGGTCATATGCCGAAACAAAGCATAATGCTGAAATACAAATCCAACCATACGGTCTTTTACTTTTTTGTTCATCGTATCTTCATTAAATAAACGGATCTCTCCTGCATCTGCACTTTCCAGACCTGCAATAATTCGCAGTAATGTGGTCTTCCCTGATCCGGAAGGTCCCAGCAGAGCGATCAGTTCTCCGGCCTGAATATTCAAATGAACATTGTTTAATGCAACAAATTTTCCAAAACTCTTGGAAACACCGGAAATTTCAATACCCATAAATCAGACTCCCGTTATATTTAAAAACTTCTCATGTTCCAGGGCCACTTTTTCTGTTTTATTTTGAGTGAGCTTTTTCAAACCCATAGCAGCAAGGCTTAACAAAGCCAAAAGCGAAGCAATGGAAAAAGCGGCAGAAAAATTATATTCATTGTAAAGAATTTCCACTTCAAGGGGCATCGTCACTGTCTTGCCCCGGATGTGTCCTGATACAACAGACACGGCACCAAATTCGCCTATAGCCCGGGCCGTGCATAGGATCACACCATAAAAAAGACCCCATTTAATATTGGGCAAAGTGATTTTAAAAAAAGTTTTCCAGCCTGAAGCACCCAAAGTGACAGCCGCCTCTTCATCTGACGAACCCTGCGCCTGCATCAGAGGAATAAGTTCCCGTGCCACATAAGGCAGAGTGACAAAAATCGTTGCCAGGACAATTCCTGGAACCGCAAAAACGATTTTCACATGAATTGAATTCAGCCATTCACCCAGCACACCGTGCAGGCCAAAAATGAGAATAAAAACAGTCCCTGATATAACCGGAGACACGGTCAGTGGCAAATCAATAAACGAGATAAGAATTTGTTTTCCCCGAAACGAAAATTTTGTAACCGCCCAGGCCGCCAGAATTCCAAATACAATGTTCATGGGCACAGCAAGACCGATAACAATGAGAGTCAATCGAATCGAAGAAAGTGCTTCCGAATTTGTGATCACATTTTTAAAAGCAATAAAGCCCTCGGCCAATGCATTGTAAAAGACAATAACCAGAGGCATGATTAAAAACAATCCGAGAAAAATAAAAGCCACTGCTGTAAGTAATAACCGGATTGGCCAGGGTTCTGTCAGAGGATGTGTTTTTAACCGAACCGGAACATCTTCATTTTTTGACCTATAATCTTTCATAACTTCTCCGCTTCTTGAAATCGTTGTCCCCACCCCTGCAGTAAATTAATCATTAAAAGCAGCAGAAAAGAGACAATCAGCATAAACGCTGCAATCACTGTTGCTCCGGAATAATCATATTCCTCCAAACGGGTCATAATCAGCAGTGGAACGATTTCCGTCCTGTTGGGCATATTCCCGGAGATAAACACAACAGATCCGTATTCACCGATGGCGCGGGCAAGGGCCAAAGCAAATCCTGTGAGCAGGGCAGGAGAAATTTCAGGCAGTATAACATGAATAAATGTCTTCCATCTCGAAGCTCCCAGACTGACCGCGGCTTCCTCTGCCTGTTTATCCATATCCGAAAGCACAGGCTGTAATGTCCGGACAACAAATGGGAGACCAATGAAAGTCAGGGCAACGATGATACCAATCCTAGTATAAGCCACCTTTATTCCTAAAATATGAAAATAGCGGCCAATCCATCCGGAAGTCATATACAGGGAAGTCAGAGAAATACCCGCAACGGCTGTTGGCAGAGCAAACGGCAAATCGACAAATGCATCAAAAAATACTTTACCGGGAAATGTATATCGAACCAAAACCCAGGCCACAATAAATCCAAAAATACAATTGATCAGCGCTGCAATGAGGGAGGCTCCAAAACTCAAAGCAAAGGCTGACAGGGTTCTCTCCGATAATAAAATATGTTTTATTTCTGAAACATTCAGTCCCGCTGCGCGGATGAACAACATGGAGAGGGGGGCCAGGACAATGAGAGTCAGATAGGAAAGCGTTAATCCCATGCTCATGGAAAAGCCGGGAATAACTGATTGTTTTTTCTTTTTCTTGGTCATTTATTGATCCATATAAATTTGATCAAAAATACCGCCGTCTGAGAAATGCTTTTTCTGAGCGTCAGTCCAGCTTCCGAATACCTCGCGAATATTAAAAAGACGAACCTTCGGAAACTGATCCTGATATATTACAGCGATATTCGGATCAACGGGGCGGTAATAATGTTTCGCGCAAATTTCCTGACCAACGGGTGTGTAAAGATATTTCAGGTATTCTTCGGCAATCTTCCGCGTTCCATGCTCATCCACATTCTTGTCAATGACGGTCACTGGCGGTTCGGCAAGAATACTGAGGGAAGGGATTACAATTTCAAATTGACCGCGGCCCAGCTTATGAATCGCCAGCAAAGCCTCATTCTCCCAGGAAATAAATACATCACCGATGCCTTTAATAAATGTATTGGTCGAGCCTCTTGCTCCGGTATCCAATACCGGAACGTTTTGATATAATTTTGATATGAACTCCATGGCTTTGGATTCATCGTTTGCATTGTTGGAAAGTGCATATCCCCAGGCTGCCAGATAATTCCATCGCGCACCTCCTGAAGTCTTGGGATTCGGAGTAATGACTTCTATATCCGGCCTGATAAGATCATTCCAATCCTTAATACGCTTTGGGTTATCCTTTCTCACGAGAAAAACAATGGTGGATGTATACGGGCAGCTGTTGTTTGGAAGGCGTGATTGCCAGTTTTCAGGGATGAGCTGGCTTATCCTGTGCATGGCATCAATGTCATAGGCAAGGGCAAGGGTCACCACATCCGCTTCCAGACCCTCAATCACAGCTCTGGCTTGTTTGCCGGCACCTCCGTGCGACTGCTGAATGACAATATCCTGGCCGGTCTTCTCTTTCCAATAGGTCTGGAAAACCTGATTAAAATCTTTGTACAGCTCGCGGGTGGGATCATAGGAAACATTCAGCAGTTCTTTATCCTTGCCATATCCATGACAAAGATAACCCATAATGAAAATGCCGATAAAACTACTGATAATCCAGTTTCTTTTCAATAAAATCATCTGAGTGTTCTCCTGGTGTTTTTATTCAATTTTAATGGTCCAAAATGCAAATTGAATACCAAAAATAGAATATATATATTAACTTAATTAAATCAATTATTTAGAAAGTTGTCATAAATCGGATTAATTTTTATCTGCTGTATTTAATAGTTTTTTTCTGTTGTATTTAACGTTTTTCTATTATATATTACAGTTACTATGGAAAAATTCCATCAAATATTACTTGAAGTCTGGCGTGAAGCATGCCGTGATATTGAAATTGATGTCTCATGCGCCGCCATAACAGAGCTGCTGAATCGTTTTATGCCGCTGGATCAGGTTCTCATCCGCGAATTTTATCCCGATAAATCTGCTATCGAAACCATTGCATTGGGATTCAATGTACCGAAGTATGCATCGTTATATACCCAAACTGCCTTTAGTCAAAAAAAGCACTGGAATATGGTGGTACAATTTTGTAAAAGTAACAAAATACTGCATAAAAACAGCAGCCAGCAAGATCGTCAGATCGTTGAGTTGGTAACAGATTCTCAATTTGATGAGGATGTGCTGATCGGGCCCTTGAAAAACGGAAATGACTGTCTTGGCTTACTGATATTTATCGCTCAACCGAATGTTTCGTTTTCTGGAAAACACAAAGAGATGATCAGTATCCTGCTCGATCCCTTTTCCATTGCCCTGCGAAATGACCTGAAACTCAGAGAAATTAATTCTCTTCGCGAAGCGGCCGAAGCCGATAAAACATCGCTTCTCAACAGGCTAAGCCGAAAATCAATCGTTGATACGATTATTGGGACCGGGAATGGATTAAAACAGGTCATGGAACGGGTTCATCTGGTGGCCCGATCAGATGTGCCGGTTATGATTCTGGGAGAAACAGGAACTGGAAAAGAACTGATTTCAAGGGAAATTCATCGTCTATCCAATCGTTCCGAAGGTCCATTTATTCGGGTTAACTGCGGTTCGATTCCGTCAGAATTAATCGATTCTCAATTATTCGGTCACGAAAAAGGAGCGTTTACCGGAGCGCATGCCATGCATAAGGGATGGTTTGAACGCGCCCATAATGGCACCCTGTTTCTGGATGAAATCGGTGAACTGCCCCTGGCCGGCCAGGTTCGTCTGCTGAGGATCATTCAGGACGGGTGGCTGGAACGGGTGGGAGCAAAGCATCCGATTCATGTCGATATCCGGCTGGTCATTGCAACTCACCGGGATCTTGCAGAGATGGTCAGGCAGGGTCATTTCCGTGAAGACTTATGGTATCGTCTTTCTGTATTTCCAATTCTTCTGCCTGCATTAAAAGATCGGATTGAGGATATTCCGGCTCTGGCCAATCACTTTGCAGAACGGGCCTCTATCCGGTTTCATTTACCTCTGCAGTTGCCCACAAAACAGGATATTGATTTGTTATCCAAATATCCCTGGCCTGGCAATATTCGTGAGCTTGGCAGTGTTATCGACAGGGCGGCAATTCTGGGTAACGGAAAAGGATTACAATTAAAGGCTTCACTCGGATGGGAAGAAAAACCAGATATTAAACAAAATAACGAAAAATTCAACGGCACAATCAAACAGGGAAATCCCCTGCTTTCACTGGACGATATGACAAAACATTATATTGTTAATACACTTTTTCGCACCCGGGGAAGGGTAGAAGGTCCATCAGGCGCGGCAACACTCTTGAAAATCAATCCAAATACATTACGGGCAAAAATGCGGAAACTGGGAATAGACTGGAAAGAATACAGATCCGTGCCTTAAATGCAAATTGATTTTCAAACATGTCCTTAATTATATATTTTTAAGGAGGAAGAAATGAAAGTGATATCCTTGATTTTATCACTCCTTGTCATCTTTTCCATTCTTTTAACGACAGGATGCATTAAAGAAAAAAATCCGGTGAGTCCGACCAATCCCATTGATATGCCTTATACTATGGAAATTGATCCATCGGATTTCGAGAGCTCCAACCTGACAGGTAACGCGTATTTCAGACTGACTCCGGGAGTAACGTTTATCTTTGAAGGCAAGGATGAAGACGGGCTTGAGATTCGGGTGGATATTATTGTCGAAGAAGGACCTTAAAAGATATTCAATACAAAAGATTGATATCTGTTTGCCGACAAATTAATCCTGAATTGCCCGGATACGGGTGCCGTACAAATGAAAGCCGGGTCTTTCACCGGTGCAGGATTCTCTCTTTATGGGGATTTATTTATCTTGGATGCAGTATAAAATACATCCTGCTGCAATCGCCCGCTTTATGGCAATTTAAATAGTGGATTTAAAAGTCCGGCAAACGGGAAATCGCGATGTTGAAGTTGTTTTTTAGTGAATGATCTGTTTTGAAATCAGGATGCCGGAATACATGATATTGCACATTATCAAAATGGCAACTTTCTTTTCAAAGCAGAAATTTTAATTAAATGAAGCCAGAATATCATCCGACAGCAAGCCGATATTGATTCAGTGCGGTTTTTTCAATATGCCAGTAACTGTTCACTGTCTTTTTCAGAAAAGCATCATCATGACTGACCAGAAGCTGTGCGGACCGGCTGTCGGCCAGGGCGGTTTCAACAGAAAGAATCGAAGGTAAATCCATATGATTGGTGGGTTCATCCATGATGATTAAATTCGGAATTTTACGGATTCCGTCCGCCAGCATCAGCTTGCGAACCTCACCCGGACTGGGCAGTGCGGTTTCAAGAACACGTACCGGATCTGAACCCAGCCGGCTGATGATTGCCATCATGTGGCCTTTCTCTTCCCCGTTCAGTGCATGTACCCTGTGAATGATGTTTTTTGTATCCTCAACATCAATTTCCTGAGGAATGTAAATCAGTTGATCTTCATTCAGGTCAATGCGCACGGTCAGATAATTCAGCAAAGCGCTCTTTCCGCCTCCATTCGGTCCGACAAGCCCGATTTTCTGCTGCCAGCCAATAAACAGATCCGGAAATTCGAGCTGAAAATCACCCATTGTAATACAGTCTGCGGGTACATGAAAAATATACTGACCCGATACTGCATTGTTTCCGGGCATACGAATGCCCCCAGCGGGTTTTTTCCTTATTTCATAGGATTCTTTTTTTCGGTTTAACCGTTCTAGCTGTGTTTCAAGTCGTTTTTGCGCACAGCCTTCGACGCCGTCCTTGCCGGTCAGTCGTGCCAGATCCTTCTTTGTCCTGGCGTCATGGTCTTTTGGATTCAAATGTTTTTTAGAGCGTTTCATATCTGCGGATTCGGCTTCGTGTTTTCTTCGGTGCACCTCTTTTTGCAGTTTATTAATTTTTTTCCTGATCGTTTGAACCTGACGCCGGTCATATGCCCTTTCTTGCTCAATATCCCTGTGAATCGATGTATAATTTCCTTTTCGGAAAATCAGATGAGGCGGATCCATAAGCAAAATATGATGACAGAGTCCGTCCAGAAGCATGCGGTCATGGCTCACAAGAAGCCCGATACCCCGATACTTTTTCATAGATTCATACACTGCCTGTCGTGCAGACCGGTCCAGATGATTAGAGGGTTCATCGATTGCCAGCAGGTCCGGTTCTTTAGCCATGGCAACCGCAATCTGAGCACGTTTGCGTTCACCGTGACTTAGCGTTTCCCAGCGATCCTGCCAATCCATCCGAATCCTGAGTATTGATTTGAGGCGTAATGCTGTCTCGTTATAAGACTGTAAAAAAGTTGAAAATCCATTGGGCATAAAGTCAGTTCTCTGCTCACAATAGATCGATAAACCAGGCACATGAATCGTTCCGGAAATCGGTCGAAGCATTCCGGTCATTAATTGAAGCAAGGTGCTCTTGCCGCAACCGTTGGCCCCAACAATACCGGTCCACCCAGGTTCAAATTGACAGGAAAAATCCTTAATGATGGGAATAACCGTCTTTTCGTATGAAAATGACAGATATTGGACAGATAAAAACAATTTTGACATAGTGCACTCCTTTGCTGAAAATGATATCCCGCTGACTCCAGGCAACATTTTTTCATTTGTTATTTATCAGGAGTGCATGCCCTTCCCCATGGATTATTTTCTGATGGATAAATATAAAATAAACAAAATGGAAAGATAATCAAGAGATTATTTGCATTATCCACCTCCGAAAGCTTGCAGCTCCCCGGAGGTTTATCATTACCGAAGTTTAAAATCCACAGGCACACTCACCCATACAGTTACCGGCTTGTCCCTTTGCATAGCTGGTTCCCATTTTACTGCCTGAATGGCTTTCATGGCATTCTGGTCACAGGCCTCAAAACCAATGGACTTGTAAATCTGAGTTTTAACCACATTCCCCTTTTCATCGATTTTTGCCCAGACCACGACACGGCCTTCAATATTTGCCAGTTTTGCCAATTCCGGATATTCGAGATGATGTAAAATTGCTTTAAATCCACCGATTGGAACGGCCTGTTTCTGAACTGCTTTGAAATGAGGTTCATCGATTTCTGTTGGGACAGGGGGTTCCGGCATATTCAATATATCCGGCAGAGTAAAAATATCCTCAGGATCAAATATATCTTCTTCAACCGACGGCACGGGGATCGTGGGTTTCGCCACTTGCGCTTTTTTTACTTTATGTTCCGTAGCAACGGCATCGATCTGTGTTATTTTCGGCAATTCCAGCTGAATCCTGTCCTTACTGATCTCAAACCTTTTCGATCCCTGAAATAGAATCACACAGAACAGCAGGGAAATCACCATTCCCGTTTCCAGCAGTTTTCGGTACTGAAGTTTGAATTTTTGGTAGGTACTGTCTTTCATGGCTCAGCCCTCCCTGCTTAAGGTTGAATTATGAGAACTATGAAACCCGGGTTGACAATCATGTTTCTACTTATAAAATACACTGTAAAATATAAGGTTTCAAAAAAAACCTCCGGGAGGTTTCACACCTTCCGGAGGTTGATTTAGATATTCATTGATTGCTGTAAAAAACGAATTAATACATACCACCCATGCCGCCACCGCCAGGAGGCATTGGGGGCATGTCAGGTTTTTCTTCAGGTTTATCTGCTATTAAAGCTTCTGTCGTAAGAAGCAGTGACGAAACACTGGATGCATTTTCAAGCGCAATGCGAACCACCTTTGTCGGATCAATCACACCTGCTTCTACCATATCGACATATTTTTCGGTCTGTGCATCAAATCCTTGATTGCCGGATTTTTCTTTCAACGCCTGAACAACCACCGATCCTTCAAGACCGGCATTATTAACAATCTGACGCACCGGTTCTTCCAAAGCACGTTTAATAATTTGAACGCCGACCTTTTGATCGCCTTCGGCCTTGACTTTATCCATCAGCGGAATGGAGCGAAGCAATGCGACACCTCCTCCAGCCACAATGCCTTCTTCTACAGCTGCCCGGGTCGCATGCAGAGCATCTTCCACGCGAGCCTTCTTCTCTTTCAGCTCTACTTCAGTGGCAGCGCCCACATTCAACACAGCAACACCTCCGGATAACTTGGCCAGGCGTTCCTGCAGTTTTTCGCGGTCGTAATCGGACGTTGTTGTTTCAATCTGCTTCTTGATTTGAGCGATACGGCCCTTAATATCCTTGGATTCACCGGCGCCTTCAACAATCGTTGTGTTGTCTTTATCAATTCGAATCCGCTTTGCAGATCCCAGATCATCAACTGTGGCATTCTCCAGCTTGAATCCGGCTTCTTCAGCCACCACGCGCCCACCGGTTAAAATGGCAATATCCTCAAGCATGGCCTTGCGCCTGTCACCAAAGCCGGGTGCCTTGACAGCAGCGACCTTCAATGTGCCTTTCAGTTTGTTGACCACCAGGGTTGCCAGTGCTTCCCCTTCAATATCTTCCGCAATAATCAGTAAAGGTTTGCCCATTTGGGCCACTTTTTCCAGTACAGGCAGCAAATCTTTCATTGCACTGATTTTCTTATCATGAATCAGGATCAGTGCATCATCCAGGCTGGTTTCCATATTTTCAGGATCCGTCACAAAATAAGGAGAAAGATATCCGCGGTCGAACTGCATACCTTCAACCACATCCATACTCGTTTCTGTGGTTTTGGCTTCTTCAACAGTGATAACGCCGTCTTTACCCACTTTTTCCATTGCTTCGGCGATCAGATTGCCGATTGTCGCATCACTGTTTGCTGAAATTGTTGCAACCTGTGCAATTTCTTTCTGATCCGTGACTGTTCTGCTCATCTTTTTTAACTCGTCGACGACCGTTTTCACCGCTTCATCTATTCCTCGTTTCAGATCCATGGGATTGGCACCTGCAGTCACATTGCGCATGCCTTCACTGAAAATCACCTGGGCCAATACGGTTGCCGTGGTCGTTCCGTCACCTGCCACATCACTGGTTTTTGAAGCCACTTCCTTGACCATCTGTGCTCCCATATTTTCAAAGGGATCTTCAAGTTCGACTTCTTTGGCGACCGTAACACCGTCTTTGGTTACGGTCTGAGAACCAAATTTCTTTTCAATAACCACATTGCGTCCTTTTGGACCCAGGGTCACCTTTACAGCCTCTGCCAGCTGATCGACGCCCCTTTTTAAAGATTGACGGGCATCGGCGCTGTATTCAATTATTTTAGCCATATATACATCCTCCGATAAATTTGTCAACTTACATAAAAACCGTTAAACGATTGCCAGAATGTCACTTTCACGGACAATCAGATATTCTTCACCGTCCACAGTGACTTCCGTACCTGAATACTTACCATATAACACTGTATCACCGACTTTGACCGTCATTTTCACAATCTGACCGCTGTCAGATGCCTTTCCCGGACCGACCGCAACTACTTTGCCGCGCTGGGGTTTTTCTTTAGCTGTATCCGGGATAATAATACCGCCCTGTACCTTTTCATCCGGCGGAGCGGGTTGAATTACAACCCTGTCTTCCAGAGGCTTCAGTTTCATATACAACCCTCCTTATGTTTAATATTTTTAGTAAATAAAAATGTTATTTATTAGCACTCTATTGCATTGACTGCTAATTTTAACACCCTAAATATAATGAATTTTTTAAATTTGTCAAGAGAAATTTTTTATGTGGAAATTATAATATATAGATATTTTAATTTTAAATAGTATAGTAAAGTGTAATCAATGGAAGATCAGCATTATTTATTCACGCCACCACCCCATTTCAACTTTTTCCGAAGCACATCGAAAAATGCAGAATCCTCAAAAATCACACTTCGAATGCAGTAATCGGCTTTTTTCATAACAATTTCGGTTTTGTTATCCAGTATAACATTGACCTGACCATCGACAGTCAGGGAAGCTGGAATATCCGTAGGTAAAACGCGGACACTCACTGTATGATCACCTGGAATAACCGCCGGTCTGGCAGTAAGTTCATGTGGACATATTGGATTCAAAATGATCGCTTCCATTTCCGGAATTAAAATCGGACCGCCCGCAGATAATGAATACGCTGTCGAACCTGTGGGCGTCGATATGATCATCCCATCTGCATGATAGGTATTAAAATATTGACTGTTCACCTGAACATCGATATTTATCAAACGTGATGTCCCCCCCCGGTGAATGACCACATCATTCAATGCGTAAAGATTTTGATGTTGTTCTGAAGACTGAAAATCAACATAAAGCACCATACGCTTCTGAATCTGATAAGCACCGGACAGTACTGCATCCATTTTCTGATAAAGTTCTTCGACTGAAAGCTCGGCGAGAAATCCCAACCCCCCCAAATTCACGCCCAACAGTGGCGTCCCGGTCTTCCCAACCAGCCGGGCCGCCGCCAGCATGGTACCGTCGCCGCCCATGACCAATAAGATTTCGCTCTGGCGCACAAATTCATCTTCAGAAACCACCCGGATAACATTGCCGTCAATCTGAAGAAATTCCTGCAAATACTGACTGCTCAGTAAAACCAGATTCTTCTTCCGGGCCCAGGCACAAAACGAATGAAGCATCTCCCGGACTTTTGGTTTTTGAATATTAGCGTAAATACCCAGTGTCATCATAATTCATCCATTTGATATCAAGACTATGATAGTAAATGCTTTTGATAATTTCAAGATTTTTTAAAAAAAAATGCCACTCCTCTGCAATGGAGTGGCATAGTGATCACTAATGTCCCAAAGATATTATTTTTAAACCATCAAATATTATATCCCGTTAAACTCATCGATATATTTCCAGCTTAGAATTTTAGCATCATCCCTGCCCCCTCCGACATATTGGGCAAAGAAATCCATATATTCCCGCTTGTGTTCAACCCAGGGATTTTTACCATCAACGACGCCATAAGAAACAATACCTCCTACAACATGTGCTCTTCCGCCATGATTTCCTTTCATCTCCACAGTGGCATCAGGATTGGTGACAAATACAACCCCATCAATTTCTGTATGCCCTCCATTCGTAATAACATCTCCGTCTGTAATAAATATACCGCTTATTGTTCTCCACCCTCCGCCACCTTTTAAATCCAGACCAACCCCCGGAGCTACATAAATAATATTTGGTGTCATACAATCAGCCTGATAAAACGGATCATCCGGACAAACAGCGGTAAGGTTTGCAGGAAATCCATCCACCAGATCGCTTTTTGAGGTCACATACACATTCGCGTGTGCAATTAAAGAGGCTGTATCAATGGGTGGCAAAGGCGTATTCTCAACGATTAAACTGGGAATATGCACACTGCCGCCTTCAGCTTTTGCCTTGACTTTATCGCCGACATCTTTTTCACAGTTGATTGCGCATCCAGCGAAATCAAAGAGTGCTGAAAGTTTTATTTCTACACTTCTCCCTACCCCTTCATCAGTGAAACCATTCACATTGATATAAAAATTTGTCTCATCATCCACTGTGAGTTCATTTAAATATATGTCACAGCTAATACCGGCAATGTCTACTGTCTGGACATCACCATCATTCATAATCCCCTGACGAAAAGCCGCGAGAGCATAATACGCAGCGCCAGTGGCAGAATAGTCAGCCTGCAGTGCTATGGCATTATTAACCGTATTCTCTGCTTCTTTCTGCATTATCAAATAAGATGATAATGCCATGGTTCCCAGGCCGACCATCAGCAGTAAAAATACAGCCGACCAGAAACCGTCTTCCCGCT
Organism: bacterium; assembly: GCA_016932575.1. Classification (GTDB taxonomy): domain Bacteria; phylum Zhuqueibacterota; class QNDG01; order QNDG01; family JAFGCO01; genus JAFGCO01. The sequence goes on along the minus strand of JAFGCO010000071.1, from coordinate 85,202 downwards.
TCCAGTTTTTGATTTTCATCGCTTTTTCCCTTTAAATCGATGCAGTGACTGCACCTGTCCTTATCTTCTATTCGCCCCATCCACCCAAAAAATGTTTTTGGATTTTACCTCCTTACTTATTATCATCGGCTCAGGGAAAGGGAAAAAGAAATGATATCTTCCTAAAACTTTTATAAAAAAATAGATATCAGGCTAGAATTAATTTGAGAAGGAAATATTATGAAAGGAATGATAAGGTTCTCATCCACAGCTTAAATTGCATGAGGATTATAACCAAAAGAAAAATAAGATATCATGGATAAGTATTTAATGCAAAATTCAAAGATGACAAACATGACAAAGGATTCTATTCCCTGATGCCAATTCCAAAGAACATTTCCCTAAAGACATGAATATAATACAATCAAGCACTTAAAAATGCAAATAAAAGTTATGTAATTTATATGAATCAATTGTAACAAAAAAAATGCGATTTTCTGAGCATGCCGTATCTAACTCGTCACGACGAAAAGAAATGCATGATGGTTCAGCTTTCCTGAATTTCTGGCGGGGTCAAATGTATGGAGATAAATATATGATTGAATATTTACTTCTTTTTGACACATTTTTCTATTGCATTGGTTAACAGATGGGTACTGAAGCCGACATAATCCCATAAATCGCACAGACTGCCATGCGGTATGAATTCATCCTTTAATCCGAAACGGTGCAAAGTGACGTCCGTTACCTGAGCCTCGGCCATCCACTCGGCTACCGCGCTTCCCATGCCCCCGATCATGCAGTTATTTTCTACGGTCACCACATGCTTAAACCGTCGGGTTATATTTTCAAGCATGACACGGTCAAGGGGTTTGATAAACCGGACATTAACCACTTCTGCCATGATTTTCCTTTTTTCCAACTGAGAAGCCACATCCAGCACAGGAACAACCCGGTCTCCGGCTGCCAGAATGGCCACATGCTTCCCCGTACGTTCCACGATGCTTTTACCAATTGGAATCATCTCCAATTTCGGCTTTCTTGGCAGACCCAGGCTTTCTCCTCTCGGATATCGAATGGCAACCGGGCCATCTTCATAATTCAGGGCTGTATACAGCATATCGCGAAGCTCATTTTCATCCCGAGGCGCCATAATCACAAAATTGGGAATAATCCGCAGATAACTGAGATCGAAGCTGCCATGGTGCGTGGGACCATCTTCTCCAACCAGACCGCCCCGATCCAGAACAAAAACAATTGGCAGCTTTTGCAGGCCCACATCATGAATAAGCTGGTCATACGCACGCTGTAAAAAGGTGGAATAAATGGCTACCACAGGTTTCAATCCCTGAAGGGCCATACCTGCTGCAAAGGTAACCGCATGCTGCTCTGCGATTCCCACATCAAAAAACCGTTGCGGGAACCGTTTTTGTAAATGAATGAGCCCTGTTCCATGTGCCATTGCTGCCGTGATACCGATAATTTTTTCATCTTTTTCTGCAAGTTCAACCAAAGCAGTTCCAAAAATTTCGTTATACGGCGGAGCTTTCCTGGGTTTTGCATTTCCCGTTTCCGGGCAGAATGATCCCAGTCCGTGAAATTTTGTCGCGTCCTCTTCAGCAAACTTGTATCCCTTGCCCTTGACCGAGTGTAAATGGACCAGAATCGGGCCGTGCAGTTTTTTAATTTCACGAAAAATCCGGATCATCCGATCGATATTGTGTCCGCTTACCGGACCGAAGTATCGGAATCCCATCCTTTCAAAAAACTGCCCCGGAATCAACATCATTTTCAGGGCTTCTTCAATACGCTGAATAATTTTTCGAAGGGTTCGTGCACCCCGGGGCAACCTCCCTGTCAATTCCCAGATATCTTCCTTTACCCGATTATAAAGAGACGTTGTAATCACTTGCGTCAGAGCCTTGGATAAAGCACCGACGTTGGGAGAAATGGACATGCGGTTGTCATTGAGAATCACGATAAAATCACGCCTGGAGCCACCGGCGTTGTTAAGCCCTTCAAGCGCAAGACCGCCGGTCATTGCTCCGTCGCCAATGACAGCGACAACGGAAAAGTCATCCTGGTTTAAATCACGGGCCACAGCCATTCCATATGCCGCTGAGATGGATGTGGAAGCATGACCGACACCAAATACATCGTACTCACTTTCAGAAATTTTTGGAAAACCGCTGATACCTCCATATTGACGGAGGGTATGAAATCTGTCTTTTCTTCCGGTCAGAATTTTATGTACATAGGCCTGATGACCGACATCCCAGACAATTTTATCTTTTGGCATATCAAACACATAATGCAGGGCCAGTGTCAATTCAACCACACCCAGATTGGGCGCAAGATGCCCGCCTGTTTTGGAGACCTGTTCAACCAAAAATGTACGGATCTCTTCTGCCAATTGGGGCAGTTGCTCAATATTAAGCTTCTTTAAATCCTCGGGATACTGAATTTTATCAAGCAGTTTCTGCATGCATCCAGCCTTCATATTTTGCTTGTTTATCATGAACTGATGAACACGAATCCCTGATCCATGTCATGATTCTATTTAAAAAATCAATCGGACGACTCCGATGCGCCCATCAGTTCCAGTTGAAAACCATCTTCGCTTTTTACCAGCTTTTGAAGTTGAGCTTCGGCCGCGTCCAGCTTTTCAGTACAGACTTTTACCAAAGCCACTCCTTCTTCGAATACCCTCATTGATTCTTCCAGCGGCACCTCTCCGCTTTCAAGACGATCAGCAATCTGTTCAAGTTTTTGAAATGCCTCTTCAAAAGAAATTGACCGGCTCTTTTTATTCGACGTATTCAATGATCACTCCTCCACTTCTTCAACAACAGTGCGAACAGCGCCTTTGGCAAGCTGAATTCTCAGGTGCTCTTGAACTTCTGTCTCTTTGGATCCTCTAAGTACTGCGCCATCCCGAATACGTGTAGTAATACTGTATCCGCGATCAAGCACTCCCCTGGGATTCAATGCACGAAGCCTGGCTTTCAATCGCGATACATTTAAAATCTCTTCCTCCAGACGATGCTGATAACTGCGTTCCATGGATCGATGGATTTCATCCATACGCAGCCTGTTTTCGCGGACACAATCCAGAGGCTGTCGAAAGGCATACCTGTGTTTGATTGCTGTCACTCGTTCCTTTTCTATGCTGATCTTTCTTTGTAAAAATCTCCACATACGCAGAGCGTGAAACGAAAGCATATGGTGGAGGTCTTCCCGGTCTCGAACCACCAATTCAGCCGCAGCGGAGGGTGTGGGAGCCCGTACATCTGAGACAAAGTCGCTGATTGAAAAGTCAACTTCATGACCGACCGCAGAAATGACCGGAATCGACGACTTGAAAATAGCCCTGGCCACAATTTCTTCGTTGAACGCCCATAAATCTTCCAGAGACCCCCCCCCGCGTCCTACGATGAGAACATCCACCCCGCCATATTCATTGAATGTATCAATCGCCTGAGCAATTTCCTCGGCGGCACCTGACCCCTGTACACGTACCGGATAAAGAATTATTTGCACACCCGGAAAACGTCGATGAACCACACTGACAATGTCACGTATGGCAGCGCCTGTTGGAGATGTCACGATACCAATGCGCTGGGGAAACTCAGGAAGAGATTGTTTATATTCAGAATCAAACAGACCTTCCTCTTTTAATCGCTGCTTCATCGATTCAAATGCCATTTGCAGCTCACCGATACCCGCGGGCTGCATCAGCATCACATCAAGCTGATATCTGCCCTGACGCTCGTAAACAGTCATGTTCCCCATCGCCAGCACTTTCATGCCATCCTCAGGATTAAACAATAAGCCCTGATTTCTTCCTCGCCACATCGTACAGCTCAACTGTGCATATTCATCCTTTAGAGAAAAATAAAAATGGCCGGAACTGTGCCGTTTGAAATTGGATATTTCACCTTCCACCCAGACAGGAGGAAAGTGATTTTCCAGTGTCAGCTTCACTTCGCGTGTCAAATCTGAAACAGAATAAACCCTCCTGTCGGAGGGTAGTTCATTCACATGAATGTCATTTTCAAAAAAACTCATTTCAATTTTTTCTTATGACGATTTTTACGCAAACGCTTTTTACGCTTATGTGTGGCGATTTTATGCCGTTTTCGCTTCTTTCCACAGGGCAAATCGGTTTCCTCCTTTCTGCAGGCTTTTCTATTTATTTATTATTCATTTATTCCAATTTAAAAAAATCATCATCCCATTCAAAATCCAAAGAAGGGGGTGGTTCGGTTTTGTTTTGGTCTTGTTCCTGGTCTTGCTCCTTGTCAGGTTTTTCGGTTTGGATTTGAGCATCGGGCTGAGTCACTGACTGTGTGTCCGATTGAAATTTTCCAGAAGTGGTCAGCGCCTCCAGTACTTCCTCTTTCAGTTGAGGTGAAGGTTTGAAATCCGGTACAATTCGATGCGGGATATCCATCATTTTTCCGGTTTTCGGATTGATCACATGTTTTTCTTTACGCTCGCGTAAACAAAATGTACCGAATTTACGAATTTCAACACGGTCTCCATTTTTTAAAGCGTGAGCAATCGTTAATAGCAGTCCATCCACCACTGCCGCGGTTTCGACCTTGGTAAGCCCTGTTCCCTTGGAAATTATATCCACAATATCTGCCTTGGTCATTGTCATCTCCCCTCGGGATTCCCATATTAATCAATCAGGGATCGATACTCGAGGTGCGGCCCCCCCATACCGTGAATCACGTTTGTCAATTCTTCGAATAAAAGATCGAATATCGAACGGTGACGCTGATATTCTCTGACAAGTGTCGGTTCTCCATCAATACCCCCCATACTGGCGGCCAGATCAACCGCATCTTCAAAATCCCCCAAAAGATCGATCAATCCCTCCTCTTTCGCCTGCCTTCCTGTAAAAACCCGACCATCGGCCAGACGTTTCACTTGCCATTTTTTCATATTCCTTTCTTCAGCGACCACATCGATAAATTGTTCATAAGCGTCGTCAACAAAATTTTGTAAAAAACGTCGGTCGGCAGGTGTCAAATCCCTATGCGGAGAACCTGTATCTTTGAATCTGCCGGTCTTGATCACCTCAAATTTAATACCGACTTTCTGAAACAATTCCCGTAAATTGGTAATCTCAAGAATAACACCTATACTTCCGGTGGTTGAACCCGGATTGGCGATAATCGTATCTGCGCCCAGCGCCACATAATACCCGCCCGACGCAGCTACAGATCCCATAGAAGCCACAACAGGTTTTCCGTCTTCACGTACCCGTTTTACAGCTTCATAGATTTCCTGGGAGGGTGAAATTCCGCCACCCGGACTTTCTATTCTGAATAAAATGGCCTTGACCGATTTATTCTTGCCATATTTCTTGAATTGCCGGACAATGTCTCTTGCACTGTATATGGGCCCTATTAATTCAATAACTGCAACTTTATCTCCCTTTCCTGACAATCGCACACCATCGTAACGGGGGCCTGCTTTTTGATGACTGGCCAGTGTGAAAATCAAAATAATCATGATAATCACAATAATACTGCCGATAAACCAATCTTTCTGCTTCTGCGTCACGTTATCCCTTTCAAGGCAATAAATTGGAATAATGCAGGCTGTTTGTTAATCTCTGAATCCTATTGATCAAGCCGTTCAGTTATCCTCGCATATGTCAGCAAAGCAGGTTATCCCTTTTCATTATTCAGAAGATTTCAGATATTCACCGAATATATTCAGACAGGTTTAGCAAGGCTGAACCTGTTTTAACCAAGAGCTTATTATACATAAAATTAACCTAAAAGTCAACTGCTAAAATTGACTTGACTTTTACCAAAAAGATGCCATATTACAACAATCAGCCCAATGATTTGACAGGAGAAAAATGCATAAAAAATCCGGTTTCATACAATTCCGTTTTGGACTGTTTATTTTTTTTATATTGACATTCTCGATATTCGCAGAAACATGGTTTGTTTATCAAAAAATTGAGAACAGCGGAAGTGGATTAAATTGGATTCAAGCAAAAAAAACAATCCATGAAGCTGTGGATATAAGCATGCCGGGTGACACAATTCTCGTGGGGTATAATCCGGATACCGGAACTGAATATACAATTAGCGAGCCTATACATATTGGCCATCCTTTAAAAATCTGGTCGGCAAAATATTATGAGGATCTGCATTTCGGTCTGATCCAGCATGATTCATCTCTTTGTGTTCTGGACGCTCAGGGAAGCTGTCGAATTTTCTTGATCCGCTCACGAAATGATACATTGAATATTACGCCTTTCAACACGCAAATTATCGGATTCACATTGATAAACGGGGATGCCACGGGAGAAATGATGCTGCCTGGTCACGGAGGAGCGATATGTATCACCGGAAAAACCTCACCCTCTTTTTCTCAATGTCAGATAACTGAAAATTATGCTTCAAAATTGATCGATTTACCCGGTTATGGCGGTGGCATCTGCTGTGTAGGAGACAGTGCATTCCCGGTTTTTCGATATACTTCCGTTATCAAAAATACAGCTTCCATGCTTTGTGCCGGTTTCGGAGGGGGAATTGCTGTTTTAGACAGTGCATCTATCAACATATATCTATCAAGTATAAAAAATAATCTGGCCTCTGCATCCGAAACCGAACAGGGTGAAGGCGGAGGTATCTATTGCAGTGGCAGACTAACATCATCAGAAATCTCAATGACGGTTATCCGCCAGAATTCAGGCTGTTTAAAATCTCAAGGATACGGAGGCGGAATCTGCATTTCCGAAGGAGCAAAGTCTGCTGTTCATCACTGCACGATTGACAGCAACTATGCCTGTAAAAACAATTCCACATCATCAAGCTATGGAGGTGGCATCTGCTGTTATGGTGACAGCACCGAGCCTGTTATTGAAAATAATATTATCTCATCAAATATGGGTTCACAGACATCCAGGGGATTGGGCGGCGGTCTGGCAATGATGAAGGGCGCCGGAGGGATAGTCCAGTACAATGAAATTAACAACAACATGGCAACTGCTTCAGCAAACGAAAATGGTGCAGGTGGAGGGATTTTCTGCAGCGGGAACATGACTTCGCCCTTTCTTGCTTTCAACATGGTTCTTCAAAATACAGCCTCTATGCAGACCGGTGGACGCGGAGGCGGAATTTGTGTTGCAGACTCCGCAAGCCCGTTAATTATGAGCTGTACAATTGACAGTAATACAGCTTCCAAAAATTCTCCGGTATTTTCGGGATTCGGAGGGGGCATCTGTGCCTGTGGAGACAGCACATATATCAAACTATTTGACAATGTTATCAAATATAATCTTGCAGCCGGATATGCCGGGGGAAGCGGTGGAGGTATCGCCTGTATTGAGAATGCATCTGGTCAAATCACAGGAAATCAAATTTTGGAAAATACCGCAAGCCTCTCATCAAGTTTTCCTGGATACGGAGGCGGCATCATTCTGGATAGTACAAGAACAGACCCAATTGTATCAAATAACATCATTCAGAAGAATCAGGCAGCAGTTCAAGCCCCGGGATATGGCGGCGGAATCTGTGTTTTTCACAGCGCAAATCCATTGATTAAGGAAAATTCGATTCTTCAAAATATTGCATCCAGTCACAGCGGCGGATTTGGCGGTGGCATGATCTGTGGATATGAAGGAACCCAACCCATTATTCAAAAAAATCAAATTCAGGAAAATTCTTCATCAGTCAACGCATCCGGATTCGGTGGCGGCATATATTTATTTAAAGCCGCTTCGGCTGTTTGCAAACAAAATACCATCATGCACAATTTTGCGTCTTGTTCCAAAACAGATTTTGGTCTGGGCGGCGGAATTTGTTGTGAAAATCAGACAGATAAAGACATGATATTGGTATTACACCAAAACCGCTTTGAACATAATATTGCCAATAAGGATGGGCATGGGCGTGGGGGGGCTCTGGCCTGTGACGGTGGAGGCCCGAAAAATATGTTGGCCAGATACAATCTGTTTTTACAAAATATGGGCACTGCCGGTTCAGATGTTTTTGGATGGGGGGGCGCTGTCTATCTCGGTGGAGACAATCTTCAGACTGTCATTCGAAACAACCACTTTATCAACAATTATGAAAATTCGATTTCACATATTGACGGTCAGGGAAGTGTATTCTATCTTGCTGTCTGCATACCGGACACATCGATTCGCAATAATTTATATATGGCAAATGACAGCTTGATCAACATTTCAAATACTGCGCTTTATTCGACTATTCCCGTGACGATAACCCACAATGCCTTCTATGGGTACCCAACGAAATACAACTCACAGGTAACATCACAATTCGAGGTCAGCACTTATCCGGATATTGATCCGGTAACAATGATTCCCAATATGAACTCTCCTTTATTGGATGCCGGTTTTGATCCCGTTCTGAATATAAACGAAACGCAATCAGGATGGTTTATTGATATCGGTGCTTATGAATTTGCCGGAGCCCTCATCCAAAAAATAATGCCTCCTTCGCAAACAATCAGCTTTGAGGGCCTGGTCCGGGCCCGCATTCAAAACACAACTTTCAATGATACAATTCGAACGACTATTCAGACCCATCTGAAAAGCAGACACCCTCTTGCTTTTTACACAATTCCCCGATGGTATCAAATTGAATGCATTCCGCATATGGAAGGGACCGGTATGTTAACTCTGAGTTACACGGATTCAGAATGTAACGGTCTGGACGAGCATTCGCTTAGATTATGGCACTTCGATATCCGCGAAAATCAATGGGACGGACCGCTATTCTCAAAACGGGATACGACAGCCAACTGGGTTCAAGCACCGTTCAGATCGCTTTCCGGAGACTGGATTATTACAGATGCGAAGGATTTAAATGCTTTGTCTCTCAAGGAGTGCAACCTCAGGGCTCAAACAAAACCAGAGGGATTACTCGTTTCTGGATACATGATATGTCATCCGGATGTTATCAGCGCAATGCTTTGTCGATCCGATGATGGTTATCATTTTGTCAGACTGAACGACTCAAAAGTTGTTATGGATCCCGGAAATTCCCATTATGAGTTTACATATCTGGACAACAATATTAATAGAAATCAACCTTATTTTTATAAAATGGAATGGACTTACAGGGATGGCAATATCGGATATTCAGATACGATCGAAGCGGTCCTCATTGTAATTCCAAAAAAATCTATACTGCTGCCTAATTATCCGGATCCTTTCAATCACGAAACACGGATTCATTTTCTGCTCGCAAAAGAAGAAAAAATAACCATTGATATCTGGGATCTCAAAGGCCGGCTCGTAAAAATTCTTTCCCAAAAATCATATCCGCCGGGCGAACACACACTTCCCTGGGATGGCAGCGACGCTTCACAAATATCCGTCAGCAGCGGCGTATATGTTTATCGTTTAAAAACACCATCTTTTCAACAATGCGGGAAGATGGTACTTTTAAGATAAACTGATATTTTCTTAAAATCCGTCAATGAAGGCGCTGCAAATTCTTATTCAGCTTTATATTCTTTATCTTCTGTTATCAGCTTACTCTCTATTTAATTCAAAGTATAATTCAGTCATTTCTAATATTATTTGTATTGCTACTGAATAAAAATGAAGGCACAGCATATCTCAGAAGACAATATAACTCAGCCTTCCGATTCTCCCTTTTTACCGGAAAAAATTTGGCTTAATACCAAAAAAGCGCCGACAGCAATCATCACTACAGGTAAAAAGTTCGATATCCGATAATTCACAGCAATAAATATAAATCCGATCAGGCCTAAGATCCCTGCAGGCATCAGCAATCCCCGATCCCGGGAACCACCGAAATACATGGCAATAAATCCGCCTGCCGGTGCCCAGATAAAAACCGGCCAAAGCTGAGACATGTGATGCCATCCTGAAATAGCGCAGTAAAAAAAGAGCAGACTGATTGTGATAAGAACAACGCCGGGCATTAAAAAACCAAGGTTATCCCGATTCTGAAAATAACCCAATACCAAACCGATCCCGACCGTGAGTGGAAAAAACGGCCATAAATGTGACATACTGACATCACTGAAATTCACCAGTAAAAATATGACGCCAACCACAATGAGTATTATCCCGAATAAATAGCGGGTCTTTGTATCTGCCATCTCTTCCTCCTGTTTATTTTATTTTAAATTTCGTATTATAAAATGCTCAATTTTTTAAAGATAATCAAGAGAAATATGCAAACACATCTGTCATGGGGAATAAATTAAAAGCTGAAGATTTCGCTCTGCGTGTCAAAATGCAGATAAATGAGAAGTATATAAAAACAGATGATCAATTCTTGATAAATTGCAGTAGCAGAGCTGTCCCCGGTCAGGTATGTCTTTCTTGATTGATCATCATGGGATGGTCATTCAAATCGATTTATCTATGTCCGCTTCTTGTGTTCCTTTGTTTAATAACCGGGCTTGGATTCATCATTATTTTGATAAAATTGGATATCTCCCTCTTCTGTAAAAACTTTTAACAAGGCACCGGCAGACTGACCCAGTTCCATTCGAACCTGCTCGCCTTCATCGCTCCGGCGAATCTTCAAATCGAGATTTGAATTAATACGGCCCTCTTCTGCATGAATAGCGATTCGAACGGGAACTTTCTTTAAAAAACGAATTTCAATATCGCCTTCAGAGGTCATAAAATCGTACTTTCCATGGTGTGCAGGTATCAGTTCAGAGAAAATATACCCCTCATCAATCATACATTCGATCATATCCAGCCGAATCTGTTCCATAATAATCCGTCCTTCATCGACTGCAACAATCGCCTTGTGTCCGGTAATGCTGTCAAGCTTAACAGTACCTTCATCACAATATAATTGTATTTCGCTGTATTTTTTCCCAAAAAAATGACGAAGCAGAATATCTCCTTCATCGACTTCCACACGGCAATCCTTGGAATAAATATTATTTAATTGGCAATCACCTTCGTCAATTAAAATAGAAAACGAGGCCTCCAGATTTTCAGCGGACACATCCCCTTCATCATGTTTTATACGCAACCGCAATCCTGCAGGAACTGTCACCCGGTAATGCACATTTTTATCTGTCCGAATTCCAGCATGCCATTTATCCGGATCAAACAAATCGAATATATCGAAATCATCATTTCCCTCATATTGTTCACGCACAATCAAGCGCCGGCCTTTTCTTCGCACATCGACGGTTAAATTTTTTAAGATCCAATTCGCTCTTCGTTCGGTTTTTGCCCATGCAGTCTTGGTTATCTCAATTTTAACTGAATCCTGATGATGAGAGTGAATTTCAATATATCCTTCATCTGTGATCATAACCAGCTCACCATTTGCTTCCATTTGAAACAGAAGAGTTTCATTTGTCTGAACCTTGATCGGTTTTGAATAACCGGAATAACAGACAAACATGCAAGTGAACAGAATGACAATTAAACGAATAAACCGTTTATCAAATTGCACATCAGGTTCTATTCCGCACATACATCCTCCCTAATCGCAATCGATGTTTAACTCGCCGAGTCCTGGTGTAATACGTACCGAAATTGACTGCTCTGCTTCTTCGTAACATTCTGAATAATAATAAGAACCATGTTTGTAAAAATCACCATGAATGTTCTTGCTTGAAAGAAAACCAAACATACCTCCAATAGACAACCGGACACCCCGGTCGCAAGGCAAAATCACATCAGCTTCCCCGATATCAAGATCAACTTTGGCCATCGCCTTATCTAAACAATCACCTGATAAATCCACATCAATTTCCCCTATACCGCCATTTATTCTTGCCCGTTTAAACCGTGCGTTCCCAAGCCGGCTTGTATTCAGCTCTCCGATACTGGTACTGATATCCATATAATCCATGACAATGGGATTGGGGCTGTCAAAATGGACGTTGACTTCACCGGCCCATACGCGCAAACGAAACTCTTTTAATCTTAATCCCCCTACATCCAGAAGCACTTCTCCGGCTTTCACTCTGGTTTTCAGCGTCATTTCAATATCTTTCGGCAGCAAGATATCAGCCCTCATATGATCATCATTGTCATCATTGTCTGAAGACCATCCGCGGGTATCCAAACGAACCTTTAAAAAGGCGGTTTTCTCATGATAATCAACTTCAGCTTTACAATCATCAATCGGATAACTCAGTCGAATCAAGCATTGACCGGATGAATCATTGGGTGTGACTGTAATCTCGCCTGCGTCCACATCTAATAATATTTCCAAAAGCTGATCCGGTCGAACATCATATGAATACTCTTCTGTCTCGATCCACCCTTCATCCGCCATAACAGAATAACTGCTGACGGATAAGATCAGACAAATCATCATGATTGCTTTGTAAAACATTACCTCCTCCTTGCCATATTTCATCATCAGGCATAATGATATCAATTTGTTTAATTATACGAACACTTGAATATGATTGTTTTCTTTATAATATTTTTTTTCATGACAGGTGCATATCTGTGAAATTGCCCGATATTATATTATGCATATCACAAATTGTCTCTCATGTTGTATTAAAAATCCCGGTTAATCCGGATCAGAAAATTAAATGGTTTTTTCCCGGTATCTGTCCGACGAGCAATTTCAAAACGGACATTTCCATCATGATTTGTGAGTGCCAGGCCGACATCGCTTTTAAAATCTGACCATCCCAATCCGCCAAATCCTTCCAAAAGATCTCTATCAGGATCTGTTTGACCGACCCAGCCGGCATCGGCAAATAATATGTATTGGTTCAAATCAAAAACATCAAGATTGAAAACATTGGATACAGGATCAGATCCTACACGAAATTCGACCTGACCCAATAGCATCCTGTTTCCTCCAATTTCCATTGGCCCATTGGGAAATATTTTGTATCGAAATCCGCGCAATGTACTGACACCTCCCAGATGGAATGATCGATGCCAGGGCAAATCTCGTGTACCTGACCCCGCACGAATTCGAAAATCCACACCTTCACCATACCCTAGCGGCTGGTACCTGCGCAGATCTGCTAAAATATAATCAAAATTAAAGTCGCTGCCCGCATCGGGCAGAGCACGTTCACCGTTGATTTGTATATACCATCCTCGCTTTGGATGCTTTTTACTGTTGCGTGTATCATAACAGAAAGAAGCTTGAATGCTTTCTAAATCTCCTGCATTCATCGGAGGATTTGAACGAAATTTTTTCTTCCCGCCAAACAGTGCCCAATTGCTGTTTTTCTTGACCGAATCCAGTCGATCATGATGATATCCGATCTGGATACATACATTTCTTGTCAGATATTGCTCAAAATATCCGCTGCCTCCTTCTTTTAAATAATAATCTCTGAAATCTTCACGAAGCAGTAATGCGGCCAGTGAATTTTCCAGATCGCCAATAATCCATCGGTCCGGAGTATCGATTACACGATGATATTCTCCTCCAAATGCCATACGAAATTCATCCATAAATCCTTTTTCAAGACCGATTTGATACTGAAATTCCTTGGCTCCGAAACTGTATCCCCATGATCCGAACAAATAGGACTGATCAGGATATTCAAGCTTCAGATAATCTCGTTTCAGCTTCATTCCCATATGAAGCCCTTCCACACGATTATACCGAATATCTGCATCTGTTCTGTTTTCTTCCCAGTCATCATCCCAATCATTATCCCAGTCGTCGTCCCAGTCATCATCTGAATTGTTCCAAAAGTCCAGTGAAGGCATGCAATGAAAAAGAACCGTATTCGATGATTCTGGAGTACTGGCTTTAACAAGGGGTGCTGCAATAAAACCAATTAATAAAAAAATCAACGCAGCTGCGAATACATAAAACAGTATTGTCCTAATTAATGACAGTTGCATGTGAACCTCCTGTGAGAAACCTTATTTTATCGTTTTATCAGGATTAAGGCAAGCGCCGTGCCATAATTATGACAAAAATATATCTTATTGATATTTTGTTATTTAAAGGTTTTAATAAATAAATCGTGATTAAAAAAATATGTGAATTTAACACAGGTTCATGAATCCAAATCTGTGTCATTTTGCCACATGCAATACAGAAGTACAGATTTATTCATTCAGATTGGCAAATGCGGGATTCTATGTTAAAATCAATCCTATTTTTCAATTGCATGTTTCTGCAGAAACATCTATTTAATCCCGTATGACTTTAATTTTCTATGCAGATTCGCACGGTCTATCTTTAACCGGCGTGCCATTTCAGAAACATTGCCGCCTGCTTCAAAATATCCCCTCGATAAAATTTGTTTCTCAAAGGTCTCCATCTGCTCCCGAAAAGACGCATTTGAATCATCTTCGCTGGAAAAATTAATTTTCGAAATATTGACTGATACAGGAAGGGTTGCGCTGACTTCTTCTGCACTAATCATCAATCCTTCACTGAGTATGACCATACGCTCAGTAAAATTTCTCAGCTCCCTCACATTACCAGGCCATACATAGCTCTGCAGCATCGCCATACATCCTTCTCCCCACTGTTTTTTTCCTTTTCCGGATTGATTGCATATCTGTTTTAAAAAATGATGCGCCAAGAGTGGAATATCCGGCAGCCGGTCACGTAAAGGCGGCACATGGATGGGAATCACATTGAGCCGGTAAAACAAATCTTCGCGGAACCGCCCTTGCTGAATCGCCTGTTGTAAATCTTTGTTTGTGGCAGCAATCACACGGACATCAAATGAATAAGGGACATTGCCCCCAACACGAACCGCCTCACGTTCTTCCAGCACCCTTAAAAGCTTCGCCTGAACATCCGGATTCATATCACCCACTTCATCTAAAAAAAGGGTTCCACCGTCTGCAATCTCAAAACGGCCCGGCTTTTTACGATCAGCACCGGTAAAAGCGCCCTTTTCATGACCGAACAGTTCACTCTCGACAAGATTTTCAGGAATGGCCGCACAATTTAAACTGATGAAAGGGCCATTCCGCCTTCTGCTCTGACGATGAATGTCCCTTGCGATCAATTCCTTACCGGTTCCATTTTCACCCATAATTAATATTCGGCTATCTGTAGGGGCAGATTTATCAATGGTTGCTTTTAATCTTCGAATAGGAACAGAATCACCGATAATTTCTGAATCAAAATCCATCATTGATTCAAGCACTTCAACACGGGTTTGAAGAAAAAGTTGGCGTGCGACATGATCTGCCTCTATGAGTACGCGTTCAGGATTAAGCGGTTTTTCTAAAAAATTATGCGCACCCAATTTCGTTGCCCTGACTGCAGTGGTCAAATCTGATTGACCGGACATCATGATAATGACCGTACTCGGAGACAATTTCCTGATATGCTTCAATACCTCTAGACCATTCATACCGGGCAGCTTGACATCCAAAAATACAAGATCATAAATGACTTTGGTTACCTGCTGAATACAGTCTTCTCCACTTTCAACAGTCTTGACCGTATAACCTTCATCTTGCAGCAAGCTGTTTAAGGCACTCTGGATACGGGGTTCGTCATCAACGACAAGAATGTGCAGCTTCATGCTGTTTCTCCAAAAAGTCGAGGATTCTGGAATGTCCCTCACAGGATGTCCTATACCGGACGACTGCTGTACTGTTTTCGTAAGTGATGTACAGTACATCTGCCCATTGATGGACAAAATCCAATGATCGTCCATGACCTGCCGGTATTCTCACAACCTCCTCAACGGTCGAGCTTCTTAGATATTGATCCATGCGATCAACCAGCCCGGTCAGCCCCAGTCCGGTCAGAGCAGATACAAACACTGCTTCGGGATGCTGAATTTTTATTTCATGCATCAAATCTCTATTTATTAATCGGTCAATTTTATTAAATACCAGAAGCCTCGGCTTTTTATCCATGCCCATTTCTTTCAGCAAATCAAGGGTAATTTCAATATGGTCATTAAAATTTGGATAACTGATATCAATCATATGCACAAGCAGATCCGCCTGGAACGTTTCTTCCAAAGTACTTCGAAAGGATGCGACCAGATCGTGCGGCAGTTTACGTATAAATCCCACTGTATCGGTAATTAATACTTTCGGAAACGTACGTAACGGCAGGGACCTTACTGTGGCATCCAGTGTGGCAAACAAACGATCTTCCACAAACACATCAGATTGTGTCAATGCATTCATCAGGCTCGACTTTCCTGCATTGGTATAGCCGATCAGTGCTACCTGTCTGAAATTGCGCCGGCCCTCACGCCGGACACTGCGCTGTTTTTCAATTTTGCGCAAATTCTCTTTCAACACTTTGATTCTTTTGCGAATAAGCCGGCGATCTACTTCAAGCTGGGTTTCTCCGGGTCCGCGTGTACCGATACCGCCGACCTGTCGGGACAAATGCGTCCATTGCCGGGTTAATCGCGGATAGAGATATTCCAGCTGGGCAAGTTCCACCTGGGTTTGTGCTTCCCTCGTCCGGGCACGTCTGGCAAAGATATCAAGAATTAAACCGCTCCGGTCTAAAACCTTTATCTTGAATTCTGCTTCCAGGTTCTTAACCTGGGCAGGACTGAGTTCATCATCAAAAACGACAACAGTGGCTTCATGGAATTCACAGGCCTGTACCACTTGCCGCACCTTTCCGATTCCGATCATAGTTGCCGGATCTATTTTATGCCGTTTCTGAATAATGGTTTGTGCGACCTGGGCCCCTGCAGTGTCAGCCAGCATCGCCAGTTCCTTGAGATGTTCTTCCGCTTCCAGGCATGTAATTCCATGGTGTACCATACCAACCAAAATCGCCCGTTCTTTTTCAGAGGCCGTTATATAATAATTTTCCGTATAATACTCCTGCACATTGAATAGTGAATATACACTTTCTTACCCGGCATGGATATGAAAAGCGTTCGTTAATTCATTTGAACCTCAATTTTAAAAACAATTGAACACAAAATAATAGGGAAAATGGAAACGAAATGCAAATAAAAAAGAGATAAGATCCAATATTGGCCTGGCGCTTCGGTCATAAAGCAGTTTGTTAACAAGACCTGCTGTTTCTGAACCTTCATCTCCAAAATCCTCGGTTTCAATATTCAGAATATCCTGTAAGTCAGATTCATTTGATAATTGTATTTTTAAATTACCGCATCCATAGGATTTCTTCATTGACTGTCCTGATTCTTACAGTTTTTTTTTGATTTATTTTCCATTATTAAAGAAAAAGGCTTTCTTTAACCGCTGGATTTCCATTATGACATTATATCGATTTCAGCCAGGAAACGATCATCAGAAGAAGCAGTACAATCATGACGGAAAAAAATACCATGACTGCAATTTTCGATTTCTTGGACTGACCCGGCGATATAAACATCATATGGCCGGGATCATTAAAATTATGACCGAACTGAAATTTATAATTGCAGTGTGAACACTGTCCAGCATCATCGGAATTCTGATACCCGCATTTCGGACAAATCATGGCTTATGCTCCTGTTTTTAACGAATCGATTCTAAAAAATGCAAACCTTGCTTTAATTTAAGTTCTGTCTGTATAAAATCAATTTAATATATGATTACACTTAATCTGCCGAACTATTCAAAAAAAAACCGGCCGACAGGCCGGTAACTTCAGTACGCCCGACAGGATTCGAACCTGTGGCCTCATGCTCCGGAGGCATGCGCTCTATCCAACTGAGCTACGGGCGCATTATTTTAGGTGATTTAGTATAATAATTCCCATTAAAAATGTCAAGAACAATTGGTGTTGTGATTCAAAGAAATTTTATGTATCTTTTTTGTATGTAGTATCGTATAATTCTCAGACTACCAACAGATATTCTTTTGGGGGGTGCGGAAATGACTGTGAAACACTGCTGGATATTTGCTTTTTTATTTTATTCAATCTCGCTTATAGCCCAATCTCCCTTTCAGGCGGGCGTTCACTTCAGTCTGGGAATCCCTCAGAAAGAATTTGCTGACAATCTGGATGCCGTGGGTTTTGGGGGTGGAGGGCAATTTTTCTATCGGCTTCCTCAAACGGGCGTTTCATTCGGGCTTGGCCTGGATTTCTATGTTTATGGCAGCGAAACAAGAAAAGAATCCCTAAAACCATTTGCACCTGAAATCGATGTGGATATCACAAGAACCAATGGGATCTTTCAGGGATTTCTCATGATGAGGCTTCAGCCACGCTCGATGAGGATTACTCCTTATGCAGACGGCATTTTTGGATTTAATTATCTGGTAACGAGCACCAGCGTAAAAAATGAATCTTCCAATGAGGAAATTGCGAGTTCTACCAATTACGATGATGCCGCCATGTGCTATGGCGGCGGTGCGGGTTTGTTAATCCGGGTGTATAAAAATGAAATTACGGATCCTGAAGAAAGTGAATTCAGCGTTTCTATTGACCTGGGATTCAGGGTGCTGAACGGAGGCGAAGCTGATTATCTGAAAAAGGGCGATATTGAAATCACTGAAGAGTATGATGTAATTTATCATGTGAATCATTCTCGCACCGATCTGATAACGATTAATCTGGGCGTCAGTTTTTCCTTTTAAATATTCCGATGGTAAAAGTTTTCACGCCATTCTTCCGGCGGGCCCGCACCGGTGCCTGCCGGATTTTTATATTTGAAGCTGACAGTGGAACTCGTTGTGCCGATCTTTTTAATGTGCTGTGGCTTAGATACTTTATAATCACTGAATTATCCAAAATAAAAGAATACAGAACCCTTCCCCTTATTCCTGGAGGCCTGACTTAAGGAATAGAAGGGGAAGGGTTCAATTCAGTCACAACGCCGCTGACCGGTTTTTATTAACTGCCTGTCATTTGAAACTCTGCCAATGATCGAAATCCCGGTGCACAAATTAAAGGATTTCTCAACATTGAACCAGGAATACTCTGACAAACCATTAATCGGGGTAATCGGTCTGTCTGTGGTACCGGATACCCAGTACCTCCCTCAAAGGCGCCCCTTGCGCATTCCTGATTTTTCTTCTTTGCGCAGCAGAGATCCACTGCAGCGTTGTCACAGTGTTGGACAAAGGAAGAAGGTCTGAAGCACCGTGTCGATTTTCTTCGATTGCCCGTAAAGATATCCAAAATTCAGACATTTAATTTCATACATCACAACTGGTCATCCAAATTCCGTCTTACAAATGTCGGAATATTCGGATCATCTTTTGAACTGAATGAAAATTCTTCTTCTTTACCCAGTATTTCTCCCAATGTTTGTTCCAAAGGCTCATCAAACATTTGTTCAAACAATGGAATTTCATTGAGCCGTGTATCATCATTTGAAACACCACAGCGTTTGCCGTCACGCTGAATCCGTGACCGTTGATTCTTGCTTCGGTTGAATCCGGTGGCAATCACAGTAACCCGAACTTCATTCTCCATAGAGTCATCCACGACTGCACCCACAATGATATTGGCCTCTGCTCCTGCACATTCTTGAATTACAGTAGAAGCTTCCTGAATGTCCGTCAAACTCAGATCTTTTCCTCCGGTAATATTGACCAGTACACCCAAAGCGCCCCGAATGGAAACATTGTCAATCAGAGGGCTCGAAATCGCTTCTTCTGAAGCATCCTTGCCGCGGTTATCACCGGACGCTACTCCCGAACCCATTAATGCATCTCCCATTTGGCTCATCACTGTTCGGACATCCGCGAAATCCACATTAATCAGTCCCGGAATATTGATGACGTCTGATATTCCCTTGGTTGCATGCATCAAAATACCATCCGCTTTTTTAAACGCATCTTCCAAAGGGGTGTTTTTCGATACCAAAGACAGTAATTTCTCATTTGGTATTTCAATCAGGGTATCAACCCTGTCTCTGAGTTCAATAATACCATGATCCGCTTTTTTCGCCCGCTGGAGTCCCTCAAATTCAAAAGGCCGGGTTACAATACCCACTGTCAGGGCCCCCAGATCTTTGGCAATCTCCCCTACAACCGATGCCGCTCCTGTACCGGTTCCTCCACCCATTCCACATGTGATAAAAACCATATCAGTCTCCGCCAGAGCATCTATCACGGAATCCTTATTTTCTTCAATGGCTTTCCGGCCTATTTCGGGATTTCCTCCTGCTCCCAGCCCACGTGTTAAATTTTTACCAATCTGAATCCTGCAGGAAGCTTTATTTTGATCCAGGGCCTGCAGATCTGTGTTAATAGCAATAAAATCCACTCCGGTCATCTGGTCCGATACCATTCTATTGATGGCATTTCCCCCGGCGCCCCCGATGCCAATCACTTTGATCTTTGCCAGCTGACGGATAGGTTCGTCGAATTCAAGGGCAAGTGGTTTGCCCGCACGATCGGTCGTTGGTCGGTTTGACATTTTTGGCCTCCTTTATCTTATGAATTTTGAATATGTCATATAAATCATAAATTAAACACTTCCTTATATTTCTGAATCAGAGTTTCGAGTTTTGATCGAATCACAGATTTTATTGTATGAAATTTGTTTAGATCTTCATTAAAAAAATCGAAGCCTGCGCTGACAAGTCCCACACCCGTCGCAAATTCCGGACTCGAAACAGACTCAACCAGCCCTGTAAAAGTCTGTGGAATACCGATTCTTATGGGCATACTGAAAATATCTCTCGCCAATTCAACTGTGCCCTTCAATAATGAAGCGCCCCCCGTGAGCACAACACCACCTCCCATTTTATCTCCAAAGGATGAACGTTTCATCTCTTTTGCGATCAGACTGAATATTTCTTCCATTCTCGGCTGGATAATTGTACATAACATTTCACGGGAGACTTCCGTTTCTTCTCTTCCTCCAATTCCACTCGCCAAGAAATAATCGTCAGCATTGACGAATTTATTATTGGCACACCCATATTTTTTTTTAATCACTTCTGCATGTTCAATCGGTGTCCGCAGACCTAAAGCTATATCATTGGTCACATTCTGCCCGCCCAGGCTGATAATGGCTGTATGTCGGACCGTGCCTTCAAAAAACATGGCCATATCTGTGGTTCCGCCGCCAAGATCGACCAGGCACACTCCCAGCTCTTTTTCATCATTGGATAAAACCCCTTCACTCGAGGCCAGCGATTCCAGTATACGTCCCAATACACGCAGTCCGGCTTTATTCACACAACGAATAATGTTTTTCGAGGCCGAAATCGCACTGGTCACAATATGCACCTCAGCTTCCAACCGAACGCCGCTTAAACCGATCGGCGTGTGAATTCCCTTGCGGCTGTCCAAAACAAATTCCTGGGGCAAAACATGCATGACTTCCTGGTCACTTGGCAATGCAATGGCTCTCGCTGCCTCAATCACCCGATCGACGTCACTCTGAGCAATTTCACGATCAGACCGAG
Organism: bacterium; assembly: GCA_016932575.1. Classification (GTDB taxonomy): domain Bacteria; phylum Zhuqueibacterota; class QNDG01; order QNDG01; family JAFGCO01; genus JAFGCO01. The sequence goes on along the minus strand of JAFGCO010000071.1, from coordinate 63,953 downwards.
ATACTGCTACAACACCGCGGCTGTTAATACTCCGTACGTGGTCTCCTGAAATACCTACAATAACATCTTTGATTTTCAAACCTGCGGTCAGCTGAGCTTCATGTACAGCTTTTTGGATTGATTCGATGGCTTCTTCCAGATTGACGATCACCCCTTGCTTCAATCCTTGGGAAGGACTGATACCGGCACCCAATATTTGCACGCCACCCATTTCATTCAATTCACCCACTACCACGGCAATCTTGCTTGTTCCGATATCCAGACCGGTCACAATGCCTTCATTCTGAAATGATATTTTCAGGGTATCTGTAATCATGAAATTATGCTCTCCTTCCCACGAATATTTGCCCATGATACCGAATGTCGATGTACTTCGTTTTATTCAGCTCATTATCCCGGATCAATTTCTGTAAAATCGCGTCAAAACAACGCATCTTTTTCCATGTCAAATCATCACCCACAAACACCGGAATACCATTTCTGCATAAATAAATCAGGATCCCTCGTTCTCCTCCCAGAATCATTTCTGAAATTTCAGAAAACAAATGGGGGCGGTCATACCGAATCCCCTTGAGAATCGCCAGTCCTTTGGGTACCCATTGGCCTCCGATTTTCTGTCCGACTTTTATATCTCCCTTGAAATTTCCACTTAAAATCGGTAAATCATACATCTTCCCTGGCTCTGAAGGCAGGACCTGCCCTTCTGAATCCAGACAGAATAGCTGGCCCTGGTATCTGAGCAGAGCCACAGGTTTTTTTTCATCGATATGAATTTGAATGACATCCGGCAATTTCCTTTTGACAACAGCATTCTCTACATATCCGACAGATTCAATCGCATGTTCGACCGTTTCCAAATCAATCTGCCAGACTGAAAGTCCATCAGAAATTTTTCCCATCGACCGGATCCGTGAATCAGTCAGCAAATCATTCCCTTCAATCTCAATTCTTTGAATCCGAAACGTACCGGATGTTTTTAACCATCGGCTATAAGTTCGGCATAGAATAATCAAGGCTATAATGAAACATCCAACACCGAAGGATCGCTTAAATTGTTTCACCAGATCCTGATTTGAGTATCTGTCATTCATATCGTATCAAATCCCAACAGATGAATTTCCGGTTCAAGAGTCACTTGAAACTGTTGATATACCCGTTCCTGGACTTCTTCGATTACCCGAAGTACGTCACTGGATGTGGCCAAATGGCAATTCACAATAAAATTTGCATGCTTCCGTGATACCATGGCATCTCCTATCCGCAATCCCTTGCAGCCTGCTTCTTCAATCAATCGTCCCGCATAATCATTGGGAGGTCGCTTAAATACGGATCCGGCCGAGGGTAACGAAAGTGGCTGTTTTTCTCTTCTCTGTTTAAGAATATTCTCTTCGTAGGTTTGCATGACCTTTGGATTTCCTTCATCAAGCATGAATTGCGCCTCTATTAAAATATCTGTTTTCATCAGATTGGTTCTTCGATATCCGGCATCAATCTCATTGCGTTTTCGAATTTCAACGAGTCCATCTGAATTTAAAAATCGTACGGCGATTACCCGATCCATAATTTCGAGGCCAAATGCTCCTGCATTTAACATTAAGGCTCCGCCTACCTGTCCGGGAATGCCAATCAATCCTTCTAATCCGGAAAGTCCCATCTCCGTACTGTATTCAATGAGATGATTTAGTGTCACACCTGTCCCGGTCGTCACCACATTACCTTTACATGACACTTTGCTAAATGCTTTTGTAACATTTATCATTACACCGCGATATCCCCTGTCACTGACCAGCAGATTCGTGCCGTTGCCTATTACAAATCTGGGGATACCTTCCCGGTTGCAAAAATTAATCACAGCTGCTGTATCTTCCTGATCCTCAGGCCAGATAAAAATATCTGCAGGCCCGCCGATTTGATAGGATGTATGCTTCGACATAGGTTCATCTATGCAAATCGTCCCACGGCTGACTTTTTTGAGGCTTTGAAACATATGTGCTTTTTCATGCATGCGTTTTTATCTTTTCAATTAAACTCTCCCCGATCTTCCAGACGTCTCCTGCACCCATGGTTACTACAAGATCGTTGGGATTAATAATTTGATATAAAAATTCCGCTACTTCATTTTTATCGGCGATATAATGAACTTGCCGGTGCCCAAGGGCCCTGGCTTCATTTGCCACCAAAGCACCTGTAATTCCTTCAATCTCAGTCTCACGGGCAGGATAGATATCTGTGACTACCAGTACGTCGGCGTTAAAAAAACTTTGTCCAAAATCATGATAAAAATCGCGGGTACGTGTGTATAAATGCGGCTGAAATATCGCAATAATGCGTCGGTTCCAGCCCTCGCGGGCAGCCTTTAATGTCGCTTGAATTTCCGTAGGATGATGCGCATAATCATCCACAATTAATATATCTTGAACCTCCTCTTTAATCTCAAAACGGCGATGGACGCCGGTAAATGCTTCCAATGCGTTTCTGATGGTTTCAAAAGGAATTTCCAGCTCCAGGCCGACAGCCAAAGCTGCAAGACTGTTTCGCACATTGTGAATACCCGGAAGCTGTAAACGCACTTTACCCAGTTTTTCCTGACCAAACCAGGCCGTGTACTCGCTATGGTTTTCTGTAAATCTCGGTTCGATGGCGCGCACCTGTGCCTGAGGGGTTGATCCGTAACTTAAAATACGACGCTTGAGTTTTGGAATAATTTCCTGCAGCGAAGTCTCATCAAGGCAGAGAATAACACTGCCATAAAAAGGCACCTGATTCGCAAATGTGACAAATGCATGCTTAATATCATCAAGATTGTTGTAACAATCCAAATGTTCGGTCTCAATATTGGTGATCACTGCCAGAAATGGAGTCAATTGGAGAAAGCTGCGGTCAAATTCATCCGCCTCAACGACGAGATAATCGCCCTCACCCAGTCTGGCATTGGTTTTCAGGCTCCTCAGCCTCCCCCCGACAATCAATGTCGGATCCAGATCTGCTTCCTGAAGCACCTGCCCGGTCATTGAGGTTGTGGTGGTTTTTCCATGTGTGCCGCCAATGGCAATCCCCTGCTTCACCCGCATCAATTCACCAAGCATTTCTGCACGCCGTATCACCGGAATGTTCTGGGCATGGGCGGTTTTAACTTCCACATTATCATGATGAATTGCGGATGAAATCACTACAACATCCGCATCGGAAACATAACTGCCGTTGTGACCCTCGTGAATAATCGCGCCTAATTCACGCAGATGATCGGTTATCGGACTTAACTGCTTGTCCGAGCCCGTGACATTGAATCCAAGATTCAACAAAACCTCTGCAATGCCGCTCATACCAATTCCCCCGATACCGACAAAATGCAGATGCCGGGTGCGGCCTAAAAACCATTGCGATTTTGATTTTTCCTGCTTTATGGTCATGCCGCTTTTTTCTTTTTCTTGTTTTTACTTCGCAATGCTTCTTCAATCAATCCGTGGAGCTCGTCACGATCAAACGGTTTCGGAATGCAATAAAATGATTTTAATTTTTTCATCGCTTGTTTCAATTCCTCGGTCATCCAGTCAATCAGAAGAATCACAGAGATATCATATTTTTTATGCAATTCCACTGCAGACTGTATATCCTGATCACCGTCATAAAAATCATTGTCCATGATCAATAAATTTGGCTTTTTCCGTTTCACCAGTGAGGGCACATCAGATCGTGATAAAGCGACTTCCGAATGCTTAAATCCCCATTCTGACAATTGATGTCCGATATCCATCGCAATGATGGATTCACTTTCAGCGACTAAAATTTTTTCCCGTGTCTTCATGACACTCTCCTTGCTTTTGTGTATGAGACGTAACAATTTCTCATATCTGTCATTGGTTAACTCTCTTTGTTTATTTTTTGATTTCACTAAGAATCCGCTCTGCAATACATCTGGCGGCATCTGGATGACCGAATGTGCGGATTTTTTCAGCCATCCTTTTACAACGCTGCGGATTGTTTATCAAATCATCAAGTGTTTCATCGAGTTTGCCAGAACAAATCTCGGATTCCTGGACTATAACAGCAGCACCGGCTTCGGCTAAAATCTGCGCATTTGCCACCTGATGATTATCCGCTGCTCCCGGAAATGGAATAAATAATGCCGGTTTTCCCAAACAGGCGATTTCCGCTATTGTGGTTGCACCTGACCGGCATACGATGATATCGGCAACTGAATATGCAGCCCCCATATCAGAGATAAAGGGAAACACACGGATACGATCTGAATACTCACTTGTTTTCTCTGAAATATTTTTAAGCCATCGGGGTCCTGTCGCCCATAAAATCTGCAGACGTTTAATTTTCATTAAACGATCAATACGCGACAGCATGGCACGATTGATTCCCCGTGCACCCTGACTGCCTCCAAAAATAAATAATGTTGTGCAGTTAGAATTCATCCTGAATTTCTTATATGATTTTGAAGACTCCGATTTGTTCAGATCCTGCCGTGTCGGATTGCCACAGATATATAAATGATTCTGTCTCCTGAAAAATTCACGCGATTCCGGATAACTTAAAAATACACCCTGCATCAGTGGCGCCAGAATTCGTGTGACCAGACCCGGCTGTTGATTCTGTTCCTGTATATATCGCGATTTTCTGAGTATCCAGGCCGCCATCATCACCGGCCAGCTCACATAACCGCCGGTTCCTATAACCGCATCTGGACAGAAAACCAACATCATACAGACAGACTGAATCAGACTGACCATCATTTTGATTGGAAAAAGCAAATTGCTCACCACTCGCCCCCGGTGTATTCCGGACATCCATATTGAATAAAAAGGATAGCCTGCTTCAGGAACCACATGCTTTTCAACACCTCGTTTTGTTCCGATATATCTCACAATGCAATCCGTTTGCTGTTTCATCGCTTCAATAATTGCTAATCCCGGATATAAATGCCCCCCGGTTCCCCCTCCGGTTAATACAATCTTGAGGCCCATTATTTCACAATCCTGTGATTGATATAACTGCGTTCCACACCAAAATCCTGAAATGGCACCTGCCGTGTTCTTGATATATTTAAAAGTACGCCGATACTGACTAAATGCATAATCAATGAAGAACCGCCGTAACTTAAAAACGGGAACGGAAGGCCTGTTGTAGGCAGCAAACTGACAACCACAGCAGCATTGATCAGGGCATTTACCATAATCATCGCCGTAATACCTCCGGCAAGTAAATATCCATATCGGTCCGGAGCATTTAACGCAATTTGAACACTTCTCCATAAAATGATCAGAAGAAGAATAAATAAAAAACAGATCCCGATAAATCCCATTTCTTCTCCCCATGAGCTTAAGGCAAAATCGGAAAATGGCTCTGGTAAAAACAAAAATTTTTGTTTTCCTTCACCATATCCAACACCTGTCAAACCACCCCGGGCCAATCCGATGATCGATTGTTTGACTTGATAACTTATTTCACCCCTCCCGAAAAACGGATTAATAAAATCGATCAGCCGTCTCCGTTGATAAGGGAAGAAAGTTAATCCGACAAACACAACCGGAATCACACCCCAAAATATTTTTCCAAGATCATGAAATGGCACACCGGCAATAAAAAACATCGCCATGCCAATCGAAAAAACGACCAGTGCAGATCCCAAATCTGGTTCAATAAAAATAATCCCCGCAACAAGCATGACAAATAAATACTGTGCATATAGCCACCCTCCCTCAAGCACCCGTGCATTCAAACCTTTTGTAAATATTGTGGCGAGATAAAAAATCAGCGCCAGTTTCATAAAGGCAGATGGCTGCAACTGTTTTCCGAACAGAACCACCGCACGATGGCTTCCCTTGACCAAAGGACCAAACAATGCAGCAACCAGCAGCATAAATAAAACCATCACAACAAACGGTGTAATCCATCGATACTGATGGTAATTGATATGCATGGCAATAAACAGGAACAGCAATCCCACACCGACCTTTGCCATATGCATTTTAAAAAAGATCATTGAATCATTATATTTTTCTTTTCCATAGAATGAACTGGAACTGAACACAGTAAGCACACCAATGACAATGATCAATAAGACAGTAATTAACAGCACCTTATCCACACTGTTTTTTTCCTGAATTTGACTCATAATACCTTCACCAATGCTTTAAATTGATTTCCCCGTTCCTCAAAATTCTCAAACATATCAAAGCTGGCGCATCCAGGTGATAGCAATACCACATCGCCGGGACAAGCCAATCGGTGAGCATTTTCAACCGCCTCTGACAAGGAATCCGCTTTGAAAAACCTGGATTTCCCCTCCCAGGATCGTTCTATTTTTTCTGCAGCTTCACCGATTAAAATCACGATACGGGTCTTTTTCTGAACCCTATCCTTTAATACCGAAAAATCAGAACTCTTGTCGCGTCCGCCTGCAATCAGAATAATCGGATTTTCAAAACTATCCAGCGCGCATTTCACAGAATCCACGTTGGTGGCTTTCGAGTCATTATACCAGCGAACCTGATTGATTTCCCTGACCAGTTCTAAACGATGCGGTAAACCACGAAACGAACGCAATCCCTTTTCAATTGCTGCTTTTGGGATATCGAGACAAACCGCGGCCATAGAAGCAGCCAGAGCATTATCCACATTATGGGGTCCCGGAATACCAACATCATAAACAGAACAAAAGGATACCAACCGATTCTGCCACCGTACACTGAGTCTTTCATCAAGAATGAACGCACCATCCGTGCCCGGATCCTGTGTTTGAAACGGCAACCTCTGACTATGGACCGATTGGACCAGAGAAACCACTTCAGCATCTTCCCCGTAATAGATCGCGAAATCCCGGCTGGTCTGGTTTTCAAATATCCGGGCTTTAATTCGTCCATATTCAGGCAAAGTGCCATGCCGGTCCAGGTGATCGGGTGTCAGATTTAAAAATACGCCCACTTTCGGATGAAAATCCCGAATCGTCTCCAGTTGAAAATTGCTGACTTCGACAACAGCGATCCCTTTTTCATCTGACCGATCCACCTGTGACGAAAGCGAAGTGCCAATATTGCCAGCCACTATAAACGGCAGCCCGGACTGTTTAGCTATTTCACCAAGCAGCGCCGTGGTTGTAGATTTGCCGTTGGATCCTGTAATCGCCGCCATTTTACCTCTGCAAAACCAGGAAGCCACTTCCAGCTCTCCCAACACTTCGATATGTCTGGATTTTGCTTTCTTGACCAGCAGATGGTCTGATGGGATGCCAGGACTCAGCACAATAACCTCTGATTTAAAAATCCGTTCAGTATGACCTCCAAACTCAAAGGGAATATCATGGATTTGAAGGACTTTCACTGCGTCCGCTTTTGTTTTAATATCCGCCATTTCACTGAGAAATACAGATGCACCTTTTCTCTTGAGCAATATGGCCACATCCATGCCGCTCCTGGCCGCTCCCATTACCGTTATGCTTGTATTTTTAATTTTATCCCGTTTAAGCATATCCACCATTATCCTTATCGCACCTTGAAAGTGCCCAGAGTCAACAATGCCAGTAAAATCCCCACAATCCAGAACCGAACGACAACCTTTTGCTCGGCCCACCCCAACAACTCGAAATGATGATGCACCGGTGCCATTTTGAAAATACGTTTACCGTGCCACTTAAATGAAGCCACCTGTAAAATTACCGAAACCACCTCAGCGACAAAAACGCCTCCCACCAGGAGCAGCAAGATTTCTTTTTTAAGAAGCACGGCAAGAGTTCCCATGGCACTTCCGATAGCAAGAGCACCGGTGTCACCCATGATAATCGAAGCAGGATTGCAATTATAATAAAGAAATCCAAGGCTCGCACCAATCAGTGCAGCGCAAAAAACCGTGAGTTCACCTGCCCCTTTCAGATACAAAACATTGAGATAATCACTGAAATCCACACGGCCCGACACATAACTTACACCAGCCCAGGCGATCGATGCAATCGCTACCAATCCTGTGGCCAAACCATCCAGACCGTCGGTCAAATTCACTGCATTGCTGGTGGCCGTAATCACAAAAATCACCATCGGGATATAAAAAATACCGAAATTGATGGCCAAATTTTTAAAAAACGGAGCGGTTGTATACCATTCGACTCCGTCATATTCCGGCGCCAGTGTCACGGCAAGACCCACAATAAGACCCCAGATAACTTGTCCGATGAGTTTGTATCGTGCAATCAATCCTTTGGGGCATTTCTTGACAACTTTCATATAATCATCAAGAAAACCAACCATTCCCATCCACACGGTTGCACCCAACATCATTTGAATGTATAAATTATTTAACCGGGCAAACAGCAGCACAGGAACGATAACTGCCAAAAGAACAATCAATCCCCCCATTGTAGGAACTCCTGCTTTCTTATGATGGGTTGGAGGGCCGTCATCACGAATTTCCTCGCCGATTCCTCTTCGTTTCAGCCATCGTATCATTGAAGGTGCGATAATAAATGTAAGAAGCAATGCTGTAATCGCTGCCGCAGCCGAGCGGAATGTGATATAGGAGAATAAATTAAATCCGATAAACACATCACGCAAAGGATATAAAAAATGATACAGCATAATCCTCTCCCCGATTTATTCACCCGATTCGATCTGTTCAATCATTTTTTCAACAATTTTTTCCATATGCATCAACCGGCTGCCTTTCACCAATACCACATCTCCGGGATGCAAAAGACCAGAAAGTTCAGGTACAATATCCGAAGAATGGTGAAAATGATATCCCCGTTTTGAACCATTCCGGTTCAATGACTGCACGGCCTTGGCCATTTCAGGGCCAACGCCGAAAAACTGGTCAATTTTCATTGAACGCATCTGCTTTCCAAGAATAACGTGTTCTTCTTCGCTGAAAGCTCCCAATTCAAGCATATCTCCCAAAACCGCGATCCTGCGGGATGCCTGAAGATCCGACAGCGTTTTCAGGGCGGCCATCACTGAATCAGGATTTGCATTATATACATCATTGAGAATAGTAACACCTCCCACCTCAATTTTCTCCATACGCTGAGGACAGGATTGAAAGGCGGCCAGGTTCTGTACCATCTGATCAAGAGGAATATGCATGGTCAGACCCACAGCCACAGCAGCCAGTGCATTGTATAACTGATGCTCCCCGGGAACGCTTAGATGAAATTCCGTCTCTTTAATCCGCATTGCAGGATGATCACCGGATTGAGTGATGTTTTCTGCTCGGACCTGACATCCCTTTTCAAATCCAAACTGAATAGTGGTAGCAGCTGTATACCGATAAGTCCTGAGAATCGGATCATCTCCATTGATAAATGCCGTACCTGTATCCCGAAGCGATTCCAGCAATTCCGCTTTTGCTCGGCCAATTTCCACCACACTTTGAAAAAAGCCTAAATGACCTCGTCCCACATTGATAATAACACCATGAGTTGGACGGGCAATTTCACACAGCTGCCGGATTTCACCGGGATGATTCATGCCCATTTCCAGAACCATCAGTTCGGTTTGATCGGAGCTTTTTAAAATGGTCAATGGAACACCGATATGGTTGTTTAAATTCCCTTCGGTCTTATGAATACGGTAGAACGGCGCCAGTATCCCGGCGATCATTTCTTTTGTCGTTGTTTTACCATTGCTGCCTGTAATGGCAATCACCGGCCCTTTAAAATTCTTCCTGTGATGGGCAGCAATATCCTGAAGAGCTTTCAGAGGATTCTCCACACCGATCATCTTTTTTTGCTTTGAACCGGGATACGATCTGGAAACCAGAGCCGCGCAAGCGCCTTTTTTCAATGCCTCATCCACAAACTGATGTCCGTCTGTATGCTCTCCTTTCAGTGCCACAAACAAATCGCCGGATTGCAGGGTCCGCGTATCAATGGATACTCCTGTGATCGGAATATCCGGAATTGAAACATCTGCCGGCAGCCATCTGAGAATGTCATGTATCATCAGAGCCATTGAAATTACCTGCATAAGCAGCATATGCCGCTATTGTTTTGTTTTACGCTTCATCAATATTATCCAATAATTGTTCTGCAGCTCCGGCTGCCCTTCCCTCTTCCTATTTTAAACGGAAGACAGAACTGATGGAAAATTTTCAATCAATTTTTACTACATTCATTCGTTGACCTTCGCTCTCATTTATTCATCAAGATACTTTTGAACAATCTCCCGATCATCAAAATGGATACGTTCATTGCCCAGTATCTGATAATCTTCATGCCCCTTTCCTGCAATTATAATCGTATCTCCTGCCTTTGCTTGAACAATGGCTGCACGAATCGCGGCCTCGCGGTCTTCAATCACCAGCAGCATGGATGAGGCAGGTATCCCTGTCAGAATATCTTCGATAATACGGTGAGGATTTTCTGTCCGGGGATTGTCCGAGGTAACGATGATAAAATCACTAAGGTCAGCAGCCACCCGTCCCATTTCAGGACGCTTGCCATGATCACGGTCTCCGCCGCAGCCAAAAATCGTGATCAGCCTGCTTTTCGTGAAGCAGCGTGCGGTTTTCAGGGCATTTTCCAGTGCATCGGGCGTATGTGCATAATCCACGACTACCCAGAATCCCTTTTCGGAACGAAATCCCTCCATCCGACCCGGCACATGCGTTACTGCCGTTAAACCCTGTTGTATTTTTTTTGCATCCAATCCCATTTCCAGGGCGGAAATAACCGCTGCGGAAGCGTTCAGCACATTGAAACCACCCAGCAAAGGAGTCTTGAATTTGATCTGCTTCGAGCCGTGCTTTAACGAAAAATGCGTTCCGGTGCTTGTGATCCTGTCTCGTCGGAGCAGATAATCCTGATCAGTTGCTTTCTCCCCAAATAGCACAGTTTTCGCCCGGCACGCTTCTGCCATCATGGTTGCGTAAGGATCATCGCCATATATGATACCGATACCATCGGGAGCCACTTGTTGAAACAATTTTGCTTTTGCTTCTGAATAATCCTGAAAATCCCTATGAAAATCCAGATGATCGCGGGATAAATTGGTATAAATTCCGATCCGGTATTCAATACCAGCCACACGGTGCAATGCCAGTGCATGAGAAGAAACTTCCATGGCAGCAGCCTGCGCCCCCTCTTCTTTCATTTTACGCAGCATGCCGAATAAGCACACAGCATCAGGTGTTGTATGGCTGGCTGTTTGCTGATGACCCGGCCAGCGATATGTAACTGTTCCCATCAGACCGCACGAGATCCCACAATAATTCATAATTGATTCCAGCAGATAAGCAACAGTGGTTTTGCCATTGGTTCCGGTTACTCCCATCATGATCAGAGATTTATCCGGACAATCAAAAAAACGCCTGGCCAGATAGGCCAGCGCATGGCGTGAATCATCAACTCGAATGATTGGAACAGTACTCTCGGGCACAGATTTTTCTGATACCACAGCAATTGCACCCTGTTGAATGGCCTGTGGAATAAATTCGTGTCCATCCGATGTGTATCCATTAACAGCCACAAACATATCTCCGGGATTCACTTCTCTTGAGTCACTCCGGATCCCTGAAACAGAAATCGTTTCGGAGGGAATCCCGGAAGATCCATATCCTTTGAAAAGAATTGCCAATGTTTTTTGTGCTCTCATCCTTTTAATATCTCATTGCAATCCGTCTGAACATCATTCAAATCAAATTTATGATGTCTATGTGAATGAGTATCGATTTTTTCCATTCGATGACGTTTCGATTTGTAAAAATAACGTCTGACCAGAGTATACCCCTGTGTCGTTCCCGTCGAGCGGGGGAACGGATACGGTGACATAACTTCCACAAATCTGAACATAATAACCGCCTTAAGTGTTAATTCACTCTCTGTTACTATCAGTAATAAGTCTCGATTTTCTTGTTTCTTATTTCTTGTTTCTTGTTTTCATGCTCCTTATTCACAAACCAGCTCACAAACCATATTTTCTTTCACGCGGATACCCGGCTTCAGGCTCTGTTTTTTCACAATGCCGTGCCCCTGGATCTGGACTTGAATTCCGCAAAGGGCCAGTTGACGCATGGACTGACGGAGGCTTAATCCTGCCATATCCGGGACAAAATAGGGTGAGACGGCCTGTTTCTTTTCAAAGGAAATAGTTACAGTACCGGCTTGCAGAGCTTCAAATCCGGATAATGTGAATACCGAATGATCCGAATCGTACATCGGCTCTGGAACATCCTGATTTCTTGTCAGACCGGAAATGCACTCTGCAATATTCGCAAAAATCGGAGCCGCGCTTTGCGAACTGAAACTTGCCTGCCGGGGCTCGTCCAGCGTAATTGCCAGCACATATTCGGGTGATTGTACCGGCCAGAAACCAACAAAAGAACTTTCATATGCTCCCGGAACATATCCCTTCACGTCCGGTACGGATTTTTGAGCCGTTCCTGTTTTTCCGGCAATCCGAAGACCGGGAACAGCTGCTCGAATACCTGTACCTTCGCTAATAGAAGATTCGAGAATTCTTGCAACTTCACGAGCGGTTTCTTCCGAGACAACCCGGCGAATGACCTCTCTTGGACAAGCTTCAATACGTCTTCCCTCTTCATCCAATACATATTGATAAATACGCGGCTTGAGCAATTCACCGCCATTAGCAATCGCTGTGGTCATACAGGCCAGTTGAAGGGTGGTTACAGAAAGCCCCTGTCCGAAGGCTGTGGTTGCCGTTAAAAAATCATCCCATTGATATGGAGGCCGCAACAAACCGGACGCTTCGCCTGGCAGCCCGATGCCGGTACGGTTGCCAAATCCAAAATCCTGAATATAGCGGTAAAATACTTTTTTGCCCAGTTTTTTTGCAATTTTACTTAAAGCGATATTAGAGGAAACCTGCATAGCCTGAGCGACTGTCAGCCATTGATACGATCGATTGTCATCATGAATGGGATTTCCGTCCACCTGATAATTTCCGTTTTCACAATAGATCAGAGACTGCGGTGTCACAATTTTTTCCTGAAGGGCTGCTGCCAAAGTCACAATCTTAAAAACCGAGCCGGGTTCATAATTGTCCTGAATGGCTCGGTTCCTGATTGTCGTTTGAAGGTCGGGATTTTCTTTCTGTAATTGCGGCCCCATCAGGGAAACCATGGCCAGAACATCTCCGGTAACAGGATGCATCAAAACGGCAGATCCCCAGCGGGCCTGATATCGATTGAGTCCCCGCTGGAGTTCTTCTTCGATGATAGTCTGAAGCACATAATCCAGAGTCAGCACAACATGACGTCCGTTCAAAGCGGGTTCAACGGGATAATCGACGATCGTAAAATTTCTATTAAGCCCGTCCCGCTGCAAAATGGTCCAACCATCCTGACCTGAAAGAATATCATTGAAGGATAATTCCACACCAGACACACCTTCATGCCTTGCGTCGGTCAATCCTATAAGGGATCTGGCCAGCAAATCAAAGGGATAGGTCCGTTTATTCTTCCGAGTGATGATCAACCCGGGAATTTTTAATGACTCCAGCTCATGCCGCTGTGTTTCTGACAACTCTGGGGTAATCCGAACGTATTGGGTTTTATTTGTTTCCAGTAACCGGCTGTATTTTCGGGCTGAACCATTAAGCACCGAGGCAATGGCCTGCGCTGTTTTTTCGATGTCAATGACCAGTGTAGGATCTGCTGCGAGCGAGTATCCCGGCAAATCCATAGCCAGCAGGTTCTTCTGCCTGTCATAAATCATGCCGCGCCTGGCCTGCAAACGCATCCGGCTTTCATATTGAGCAGGGGCCATAGACCGCCAAGGATCTGGTTTCAGCACCTGTATATAAAAAAGGCGAAACAGGATACAAACTGTAATCAACGTAAATGATCCCCCAAGCCAGACAATTCGGTGGGTACTGCAATTTTGTCCCTGATTATTTTTGTTATTTTGCATCTTCAGTATCCTGAAACGGTGAAATTGAATTCTTGTTATTCATCCTTAAAGGCGGGCTGAAACCAGCCACCTGCAGACCACTGCGTTTATATTTTTGAATTCCATCGAGACCTGAAAAATCAACCATCAGGCTTTCACTGTTAGAACGATCGGCAATGACTAAGCCCTGCGCTTTTGCCAGATTGACAATTCTTCTGTATTTCTGAAGATCATTGATCTGAACACGTAAATCATCAATTTCTCTTAGCAGGGACTGTTTTTCTATTTTTTGTATTTCCAGCTCCTGAATCACAAAATCGATATGAACCCTTCCCCATAGAAATAATGCCAGCGATATCAGAAAAAGCATGAAATAAAAAGTCAGAATACCCGATCCTCCGGAAGATGTTCGACGACGTTTTGCCATGACATCCACGATCCCTGTTTATCTAATTTTCTCTGCCGCCCGCAGCCGCGCGCTTCGGGCCCTCGGATTTCTTGCGATTTCATCTGTCGAAGGCCGGATAACCTTTTTATGCAGCGCCCGAAATCGTCTGGATTCAACTGGCTCGATCATATCCTGGCGCAAAAAAGACAGAAATTCACCCCTGAAAAACCGTTTCACAAGCCGGTCTTCAAGGGAATGATAGGCAATAACCACGACGCGTCCGCCGAGTTTCAACACATCGTCCCCTTTTTTTAAGGCGGTTTTCAATTGAGACAGCTCATTATTCACTTCGATCCGCAGTGCCTGAAAAATTCTGGACAGGGTTTTATTCACAAAACGACCGGATGACATCCCCCGAATGAGGTTTGCCAGATCCGTGGTCGAATCCAGTCTTTCCTTATCCCGCCATATAACAATTTTTCTTGCTATTTGCCTTGCCCTTCTTTCTTCGCCATAATAAAAAAAAAGATCGGCCAATGATGCTTCGGAATAGGTATGAACAACATCATAGGCGGTCATCTTGCCTTGTAGATCCATACGCATATCCAACGGACCCTCCTTCAAATAACTGAATCCCCTCGACGGCTCATCTATCTGATGTGATGATATCCCCAAATCAAGTAGCAGTCCGTTAATTTTTTCTATTCCGGCATTTTGAACAATCTGATCGAGCGCCTCAAAGGCACCCTGATAAATCTGTATTTGAGACACGTCCTTCTTAAACCGGTCTTTGGAGTAAGCCACGGCTTCCCTGTCCCGGTCAATCCCGATAACGATCCCTTTTTTACTTATTTTTTCAAGTATTTTCTCGCTATGCCCTCCTCCGCCAATGGTTCCATCCACATATACACCGGATGGATCAGTAATTAAAAACGAAACAGCTTCATTCAATAATACAGCTTCATGATAATCATGGATTGACAAGGCCGGTTATTCTCCTTCGGCCCAGCCATATTCAAACACCCGATCCTTCGGTGTCATCTTGCTGGATCGAATAAAGGCATCATATTCATCCGGATTCCATAATACCAGTTTATTGAAAGCCCCGATGATTAGTATTTTATTTTTTATTTTTGCATATTCCAGAAATTCGGGCGGCAAAGTGACACGTCCCTGCTGATCACACTGTACAGGCTGGGCATCTCCCAGGGTCTCCTGAAAATAGAGTCGTTTTTCTTTATCATGCTCCCCGCGTCCGCCGAAATTTTCATTAATACGGGCAGCCATTTTCACAAACACTTCACGGGGATAAACATAGAGATTGTGATCCGGGCCGCGGGTGATGTGAAATACTTTACTCTGCACCTGACCATGAAAGAATGCAGGTATGCTGACACGTCGCTTTGCATCAACAGTTTGAGCAAATTTACCTGCAAAACAGATGTCTGTCTGATTGTCCATAATGACTTCCCCATATCCCCATTGAATGGGATTAACTGGGATTACAAGGGATTCCCTGGGATTCTCTGCCTAAATAAAATAAAACATTTCCACAAAGTCAAGCAAAAAATACATTTTTTTTAAAAAGAAAGGATTTGCATTTCCTTTGAATATCTGCTAAATTGTGAACAATATGGAGAATACAGGTATAAATCACTGTCCAAAAGTCTGGATGGAAACATACGGCTGTCAGATGAATAAAAGCGATTCTGAACTCGTCGCCGGTCTGCTTACAAAAAATGGATACGACCTCACAGCTAGGCTCGATATGGCGGATATAGCGCTGGTCAATACATGTTCTGTGCGTTCACATGCGGAACAACGGGTCTTGGGGCGCCTCGGCGTCCTGGCCGGATGGAAGCGGAAAGCACCGAATCGGATAATTGCTGTACTGGGATGTATGGCCCAAAAAGAAAAACAGCGGCTTTTGGAAGACAGGCCCTTCATTGACCTGATTGTCGGACCGGACGGGTATCGCCGTCTGCCCCGGCTTCTCGAAAAAAACAAACCCGTATGTGATACGGAACTGAACACCCATGAAACATACAGCGGATTGCAGCCTTTGAGAAATAAAGGCGTTTCAGGATGGGTCACGATCATGCGCGGTTGCAACAATTTCTGTTCCTATTGCATTGTTCCCTATACACGGGGCCGGGAAAGAAGCCGTTCCTGTCAGGAAATCGAGGCTGAAATATCTGAAATGACACAAAATGGATTCAGGGAGATTACACTTCTTGGACAAAATGTAAATTCTTATCAAGATAGCCGGGTGGACTTCCCGGAACTGCTGAAAAAAATCAGCCGTATCCCTGGCTTAAAGCGGGTAAGATTTATGACGTCCCATCCCAAGGACTGCTCGAGTCGTTTACTGGAAATCATGGCAGCCGAGCCAGTCATCTGCCCGCATCTTCATCTTGCGGTTCAGTCCGGCTCCAATCGAATCTTACAGGCAATGAACCGGAAATATTCACGTGAGCATTTTTTTAAAGTCGTGGATATGGCGCGATATCTGATTCCCGAGCTGGCCGTCACAACAGATGTGATGGTTGGATTTCCCGGTGAAACCATTCAGGATTTTCAGGATACCATAGATCTTATGCAAACCGTAAAATTTGACGATGCATTCATGTATCACTATTCTCCAAGGCCGGGAACCAAAGCGGCAGAAATGAAGAATCAGATTTCTCAGCAAGAAAAATTGCGACGGCTGAATACAATGATCGGGCTTCAACAGAAAATATCTGCATCCATCCGGCAGAACATGGTGGGTAAGACTGTCATGGTCATACCGGAAGCAACCAGCAAGAGGTCCGCATCGGAATGGATCGGCAAGACCGGCAACAACCACATGGTTGTTTTTCCCAAATCGGATGTGAATCCAGGGATGCTGATCCCGGTAAAAATTGACACTTGCATCGGCAATACATTAAGGGGCATTCCTGTTCAAAACAAGACCCAAACAAAGCCTTATGAATCATACAAAATCACTGCATGAGACAAATGAATGAAACTTGGCACAATGCTTTTGTATTTTTTTAATAAAAACGGAGTGCAGTGCCCTTTAATGCTGAAATGAAATCCAGTAAAGACTCCATTCAGAATATAAGGTGAGTTAAACGTTGCTGAGATCATACAATTTTAAATGTCAATGAACCATTTGAAAAAGGGTTGATTTATTATTTTAAAATGATCTGTACCGCATCTTCACGATTTCACGCGTAAACCGTACACACATCCTGCAGGGAGGCATGCATGCAAACCTTAAAAAAAATATTAAGAATTCTTGTTTATGTTGTCATTTTTTCGCTCTTTCTTCTGTTTGCCATGTATAATAACGAAAAGACGGCCACTGTTGATTTTCTTGTCTGGAAGACCCCCATTATTCCCCTCTGGATGCTGGTATTTATCAGTTTGATTTTAGGGCTGGTTCTTGGACTGGTACTGGTAACCGGTGCTGTTTTCTCTGCGAACAAAGAAAAAAAACAACTGCAAAAAGAAATTAAAAAAATAAAAGACGAACTTAACCGTATGCGTAATGCAAATATCGAAGAAGAGGTTGACACTGAAAATGAACCGGTTAAAGATGATTCAGCCAATCAGGAAGCATGAAATTGAGGTAATACAATGACTCCAACGATAATCGGAATTGGTTCAGTTATCATTCTGGCTGCTTCCCTGCTCCTGTTTCGCCGGAACCGAAAGCACACTGAAAGAGGTCCGTCTCTGTATATGGATGCCCTGAATTCTATGCTTGAAGAAAAACATCAGGAGGCTCTTGAAAAGCTTAAACTCACAGTCAAAGCCGATACTGAAAATATCATGGCATATATTTATCTGGGGGTTGTGCTCCGAAAACTGAAACTTCCTGTTCGGGCTTCAAAAGTTCATAAAAATCTGCTGGTCAGAAATCATCTGCCTTCGAAGCAGTTAAACACAATTTTACACCATCTGATTCTGGACTATCAGGAAGCCGGCATGGCCGATCATGCTGTTGAAGTGGCTGAACGTCTGATTCAATCCAACAAACACGATCTAGAAACCAAAACACTGTTATTGTCCCTGTATGAGGAAAAACAGGACTGGGACAAAGCGTTTTTTCACCGGCAGAGCCTGAACCGCTGGATGAAGAAGAAAGATCAGGACATACTGGCGCTATATAAAGTGCAGGCAGGTCTCAGGCAAACCGGTGATAGTCATGAACGGGAGGGGCGAATACGGTTTCGTGAAGCCATTAAATTATATAAAAAATGTGTACCGGCCTATTTGTATTGGAGTGATTCCTACCGGAGAGAAGGCAGAAATAATGAGGCCCTGAAAATATTAAAGGAATTTTTACAGGCAGTCCCGGAATGGGCTCATCTGGGATTCGACCGACTTAAAACGTTGCTGTTTGACATGGGTCGCTATGGGGATATAGAGGCCCTGTTTAATCTGGTTATTCGAAAAAAACCAAATCGCCCTGATGCTTATCTGGAACTGATGGATCTTTATGTTCGGGCTGGAAAATATGATAAAGCCCTGGACCTTGCGCAAAAATCCCTCGATCTTTACCCGGATAACAGCAGATGCCGGATGGCCCTGATTCGCATCTATGAACAGCAAAACAGAACTGATGAAGCCCTTGAAGAAGCCAAAAAACTGATCCATAAGGAACATCTAAAAAACATAATTTTTGCTTGCAGCCACTGCGGTTTCGAAAGTTCTGATCCTTTGTGGCTGTGTCCCCAATGCCGTCACTGGAAAACTTTTTTGAATGAACCGTCATGAAATTAATGACCAAATATATTTTATTATTTATTTGGATCAGCCTGAACTGCATGGCTCAATCCGTATCAGATATCGTGAAGCTGATTCAGCAGGGCCAATTTGAACTTGCGCAGGAAGCACTGGATCAGCTGGAAAAAAGTACACCAAAAAAAGACAGAGTACTTTTCCTAAAGGGACTGATTTCACGAGAAGCGGATCAGGCATCAGAATATTATAAACAGCTGATTAATAAATATCCGGACAGTGAATATACACAAAAAGCTTTGCTTCGGCTTGCCCAGCTTAAATATGCACAGGGACTGTACAAATCATCTCTGTATATTTTTCTGAATATTAAGGACAATGACCCTAAATCCGCCCTGCTTCAGGAAAGCCATTACTGGGCAGGCTTGTGCTACTTGACCCTGAACCATCCCGATTCAGCTGTTATACACTTCGGACGCGTAATCACAGAATTTCCCAGCCGTGATGTCACCCGCCTGGCCGCCCAGGAGCTCCAGTCACTGAAAATTAATGTGCCGTCCCTGAATGAGGCAGAGGTATCTTCTGCTCATTATGAATCAGAAACAAACAGATCCATAGATGAGCAGGAACCTTCCATTCCGCTATCCACGCCATCCTCAGCTTCATCAAATCCCACCATACATTATGCCGTCCAGACCGGCGCATATTCGAACCAGAGCAATGCTTTGGCCAGGAAAAAGTTTTTCGAAAGCAAAGGGTATCATGTCGATCTGCGTTCCAAATCCGTTTCGGGCAAATGTCTCTATTTGGTCTGGGTTGGTGATTTTACCGATGAATCCGAAGCCCGGTCTCTCGGTCAGAATCTGAATCAGAAATTCGGTTCCAGCACAACTTTGGTATCCGAAATCCGGTAATTGCTGTCGTTATACATAAATGAAATTCAATAGTTTATGTCCATTTATTTGCAATGATCACTTCACTCCCTAATTTCCTCTTGATATTCCAGCCTCAGACAGTTATCTTTCAAGTTCAACGAAAAATATCCGAAAAGGATATTCTTATATGCTTTTATCCCTGTACCATTTAAAAATAAAAAACCTATTCATCATTTTAATCTTCAGTTCTCTTCTGCTCCGGGGGCAGAAACTGATTGTTCAGGACGCACTGAAAGATTCAACAACCGGCCTTCTGCAGGGTGCGGGCATATTCCTGACAAAAGGCGGCTGGCGTTCTGCAGGCGGGAAAATCATCTTTGATGCGGGTCATATTATAAAAAACGGATATTTTGAAGCAACAATGCGCGGATGGACAGCACCTGCACAGGGTGTAAAAAAATCACATCCTCTGGCTGGATGGGAAATCAAAGATCAGTACACCCGTATGGATCAGCAGGGATCTTATTTTAACTGGCGTATCGGCAGTAATTATAATCCATTCAAAGTACTGGCCAAACCCATTGCCGGCGGCGCACGCCTGGAAGAACACATCGGTACCAACAGTATGGTGAATGACGGAAAACCCGATGTATACCGAGTGGAATGGAACGATGCAAGGGTAACCTTTTCCCTGGACGGCATTACGCTGATCAGCTGGCAGTTGTCCCGGTTTCAACTGCAATATTTCACTATAGGTAAAGATGACTGGTACGAGTTGACCAATCCGGCACCGGTCATATCTGATGTGATCATTGTGGACCGCGACCTGCCCTCTTCGGATACACTCATGATTTCGACACAATCTCTCGTAAAAGGCCGGTATCTGGAATTCTATTCGGATACTTTGAAAACGGACAGAGACAATGACTACGGACAATGGCTTCTGTTGAACGATTCGCTTCCCGGAGGTTTGAATTTTGATATTGAAACCGGTATTATACAGGGCACACCGAAATCATCCGGTATTTATCACCCCATCGTATGTGTGCGGCACCCGGACGAATGGGTGGCCGGAGATACAACGTCTCTGCTTCTTGAAATCGAAAATCAAAAACCGGTTTACTTTTCAGCAGATACGGCTCAGGTGAGGATTAATGAGCTATTCGCTTACACCATCCGAACAAAAGATCCGGACGGGCATTCGGTTCAGCTTCAGTGCATCAATTACCCTTCATGGATCTCATTGACAGATTCAACAGCGCATGGAACAGCGCCGGATGTTCCCCAAGACACCAGCATCACCTGGATTGCCTCAGACGGAGACTTGTCTGATACGATGACTGTCATCATTCATGTACTGCCGAAAACTGTGAATATTCAATCTGATATTTTTCCGGACGGTTACTATCTGGCTCCCTATTCATATCAATTCACAGCGACCGGCGGAGTTCCTCCCTATCACTGGGAAATAAACAGCACACTTCCCCGGGGTTTGTTGTTTGATCCCGATTCCATGAAAATCCGGGGAACGCCCCTCGAATCAGGCACATTCTCAATCCGGCTTCAGGTTCAGGACAGTTGGACGCCTGCATATGGAGACACAACAACGCTCATTTTACGGATTAAAAATCAGGCCCCGCAGATTTCCCTGCCAGATACTATTGTCCTTAAAATAAACGAAGACCTGACTATTCCCGTATCCGGATCAGATCCGGACGGGCATCCGGTCATCCTGTCACTGGTGGAACGGCCATCCTGGCTCACATTGACTGATTCCATGATGGTCGGAACCACACCATCCGAAGGCCAGGCCGCCATGGCAGTGCTGCAAATTACAGATGGCGATCTTACAAGTAATCACACCATTCATCTCCTCGTCTATTACAATCCATCTGATATGAATCCGGGTCAATCAGCAGAACCGGTGAATTTTGATCTCAGACAAAACTTTCCCAATCCCATGAATCCCGAAACTGTGATTGGATTTTCTGTAGCCGAAAGATGTCATGTTACACTGAGTCTTTTTAATGCAAAAGGCCAGCGGGTACGCTGTCTTGCAGATTGTGATTTTGCGAGAGGATACTATCAAAAACATGTCAAAGCCAGTTCACTTGCAGCAGGAGTTTATTATTATACAATTCAAATGAAAGATTACTATGCAGTAAAAAAACTGGTGCTGATTAAATAAAAAAAGATGAGTCTGACACAATCATTTACATTAATACAATACAGAGTAAACTCTTATATCAATCCCTGCAGCTTAAAACACATACAAATACAAAAACAACGCAATAACGATCAGAACCAGCAGGAAAAAAAATACGGATGCAGCCGGATGTTTTTTAAAATTCAGCCATGCATCAGATTGTTTTTCATGATCTTCGGGCTCAAAATCAAATCCGTCATCCGACTCAAATGTCTGCTGCCACCCTGTCAGCTCATCCGAACCGCAATAAGGACAGGCTTTGGCTTTGTCCGAAATCATCTCACCACAAAACGGACAGACACGCATGTTGAAATCTCCCTGATAACTATCATTGTCCTATGAAACCGTCTTATTGAATTCTTGTAAAAAGAGGCAATCCGGGTTTACGGCTCTGGTGCTGATGCAGGGCCAGGATTTTTCGTATCTTGGATCGTACAGCTGTCTGTTTTGTCAATCCGGATTCGATCTGCTCCAAAGCCAAATCGATTCCGTCCTCATCGGCGCTCAGCGGAATATCCGGATCAATACCCACCATATCATATGAAATCCCATCAAGAGGTTTGAATAATGTAAAAGTCACCGTAGCCAGGCCTTCCATCGGTGTTGAAGCAAATATCTGTGCCCGTGCTTTCCCATATGTGGTTTCTCCGATCAGGAGAATATCCTTGCGCAGACTTCGAAGAGCTGCAATAAGCAGCTCGGTCGCACTGGCACTGTATTCATTGAAAAGAACGACAAAATTCCGGCCGATCGCATTTCCTTCAAAACTTGACCTGACTGTATCTTCAATTGTAATACCGGCTGTCCCGGATTCATCCGGAATACGCTGTCGGGCAATGATCATGGGAGTCTCTTCATGAAAAAATTCACCGGTAATCTGAACAGCTTGATACAGCTCACCCCCGGTATTGTAAGTTAAATCCAGAATTGTGTAATCTGCCCAGTTGGTCTGGGCCAGTGCAGTTCGAAATTCTTCCGAAGAGCCGCCAGGCGTGCCTGTTTCCGTAAGAAAGGTGCTTAAATAAATATACGCAACATTCGAGGCCAGGCTGTCAATAAAAACAGTCGGCTCATAAAAAGGACCGAGGATCACCTGAATCTTCACTTCTCCTACATCCGGCCGATGAATGGTTAAAGTTTTTTTATCACCGATCGTTCCGCTTAAGAACGGATCGAGCGAGTCATAAGGCATTCCCTGAATAGACACATCATTCACAGCGACAATGGTATCCTTGACCATAAGGCCGGCCTGGTCGGCAGGAGAATCAGTAACAACATATTCAATGGTATATCCGGTGGAAGTGGAATCAACGATAATTCCTATCCCGGTATCTTCTGTATTCAGCATATTTAGAATTCTCTGAGCTTCATCCCGGGAATAATAGTTAGTGTAGGGTTCATCAGCAGCCTTGAAAAGCTTGGCCGGATCGTGATAGTTGTCAGCCTGGGGCAATTGATCGCGGAACAGAAAATAGATATCAAGAAGCTGCCAGCAATACTCATATTCTTCCTGCTGTTCTTTATTAGGATTTTCTGTAGGTTGTGAGCAGTTGAATAATATCAATAAAATGAACACATGCATGCATAAAGACTGAATTATTTTTCTCATTGGGGGAACCTCTTTCTTCGATGATATCTCTGCAATGGATAATATGCAATTTAAATATAATTCCATAGAAACACAAGTTCCCTTTTGACTTGGGACGCGAATCTCCCGCAATGATTCATGGAAAAACTGATTTATGTAACATGAGCAAATTGAAAATAACCTGACAGACTACTCACTGTTTTTAAAATACTGATCAATAAGCAGATTCACTGGATAACACCCGAATCTGTCTTCTCCATTCAGCATTCTGTAACGGTGATTCTCCCCTGATCACCATTTGATTTGCCTGGGCGCATAATGTCTTGATTTGAATTAATTTCCATTTTTGCTGCGGATCAGGAACCATGGGTAATATAGAATTATTTGTAAGCAGCGGATCCATATTCCAATCAATCAGACCTTGAGCCGCCGCCGTTTTCCAGCTCTCAGTTCCGGGAATGGGTGAAAAGGACGCCAGGCTGACTCGTATGCCCAGGCTGAACACAAAAAATATACTTTCAATGACTTCTTCGAGGGTTTGATCCGGCAGGCCCATCAATATATAACCACCGATTTCCCTTGAAGTAAAACCCGAGGATTTCAAATGGTGAACCGCCTTTTTAAGATCAGAATCCGTCACTTTCATTCCCATAGCCTTCTGTCGTTCCGGATTGATGGATTCATAGCTCAATCGCAGGGTTTGAAATCCTGATTGGAACATTAAACCGGCCAGTTGTCTGTTAATCCACCTGGGATGCAGACCATTGGGTGTATGCAGCCGGACATTGACATCACTATCAATCACTTTATTCAGAATAGGCACAATATGTTTTTCCTGATCCAGCAACAGTGCGTCGTCATAAAAAGCGATATCGCCAATATTCATCTCTAGATTTAAATGCCGAATCTCCTGAAAAACATCTTCCGGATTTCGGCGTGAAAATTCAGAAGAAAGAATATGCGATGCACAGAAAGGACATCGAAAGGGACAACCGATACCCGTTCGGATGGCCGCAGTATCAATCACCTTATAAAGATCATAGGCTGGCCGGATACTTGCTTTTGTATCTTTGAAACATTTAAATCCTGTAATTGTTTCTGCCAGACGTAAAGCATCCGGAATCGACGGCCCAGGTAATACATAATCCGCTCCGCTCTTTGATCTGGCATGCTCCGGACATAATGTGGCATAAATACCACCCAAAATAACCGGGGCCTCCGGAAACAGCGTTTTACAGAGGGCAATCATATCAAACACGCCGGGATACCAGTAAGTCATCCCGGAAGTGATAAAAATGATTTGCGGTGCTTCCAGTGTGGAGAGAACATTTCTCACACAGGCCATGGGCAGGCCATAACGCCCGTATCTTCGCGGTACATTTTTGAGTAGCGGCGGCTTGGACAAAATTTCCTTGGGATAGTATCCGGTGCCGAAAAAGCGATGGCGCGATTTATCAGAAGGCGAACATTGACGCATGAAAGGATGAAGACGATCAAGACAATCCAAAAGAGTGACATGATAACCGGTCCGGCGTAATTTGCTTGCAAGATAAAGCAAACCGAGTGGTTTGATCCAAAAATCATATGCAGCAAAATCCACAATCCAGGGATGAATAAGAAGCAAATGCGGAATCCGTTTTGGCAGAACTAATCCTCCAGAAATACCTTAAACACCTTGTCATGCTCCCTGACCCGATCCAGCACTTTAACACCCACCACATCCCCTGCCCTGGCAATCTTGATGGGATGGTGATCTCTCTGCATGGAACTGATTTCCTGAAGCAAATCTGTGGTATGCCCTTTGAAATGAAGCACATCTCCTACCTGAATGCTTCCGGCAACAATCTTGAGAGCAGCCACTCCGACCTCATTAAAGTAATCCTCCACGCATGCGATCACCATTTCACTGTCTGTCATGCCTCTCTCCTTTTTTAACAACGTGCATTGACCGTATTTAAAATAACCAAAGTAATTTTGACCATTTTTTTATCTGCAATGCATATGTTGTTTTATTCTAAGTTGTAAAAATAGCAGGAAAGAAGTTATGGCTTAATCACACGATAATCCATATAAAATAGTCAGTCACTCACAGGATCATTTTCTTCCGGAATAGACAATGCCAAATAACGTAAATTCAAATTCTCTAATAACAATTTTGCATCCTCGTACTGATCTTCCTTCACATAAAACCGGGCCGGCGATACCAGGGGACGCATTAAATTAAAATTTTCTCCAATGAGATGGTATACAATACCGCTGCCCTTCAGAACCGATTGAATCAATGCGATATCAGAAAGATTAAGTGTTTCAATTAAAAAAAGAAAGTCATATTCCAGTTCATGCGACTCGACAGGCAATTGATGAACCAGAGATAATCCGCAATCTGCACATTTAGTGACACCTGGATTATATTCCATTTTGCATCCGGGACAAAACATCAGGATTCTCCGGTTTAATTCATTTCGGACGAAAACATGGAGAGATCCGTCCACATTAAATCCGGTCGGCTTCCGCCTACAAATTGCCGGCTGTTATTTAAAACATCTTCTGTGATCCACAAAGAGATAAAGGGAAAGCAATCTGTATAAGAACTGTATAAAGCGATTTCGGCATCATAGGCATATTGCACGGCCTCAGTAAAAGTGACACCCCCGACCCAGGATTTTATAAAATTAACCACTGCCATGATGCAAAGACCATTGACGGAAACCGAGCCGTTCACAGCCGATATGCCATAGGTTTCCCATTCTTCAATTGTGGAACTGCCGTAACAGCAGGTCTGGTACAGCGCTCGGATGCGAATATCATGGCTTTGAATGGTGCCGATCATCTCATGAATATCATACATATCATCACCAAATGCCACACCATTGGTGCTTCCATGCAGTCCGAAAATTAAATCGACGACATATCCTGCATCGGCAAGCATGTTCAATGAATCGATAACATTTGGCCAGGCAGCGGCTGCATCATTCAGCGTACAGACAGTATCATAGCAGGGCCGGGCAATTTCGATCATCTGCTGATTGATATACGGTTCTCCATAATCATCGACTATAGTAACGAGATCAAGAGAAGCCAAAGTATCCAAATTCACGTGAAACATATCGGCTAAAACAGAGTCGATCGGCTCCTTAAAAAACTGATAGTAATATTCTGTTTCCGGATCAATACTATAAAGTGTTTCAATCACGGCAACCAGAGCAAGAGGAGGATAGAGAACCGGAACGGTATGCACAAACTGCATATGCATCGGAACAGTCAAGTTTACATTCAAAGAATCGAGATAAACCAATGTGAAATTAAAACAAGTATCAACAGGTTCACCAATAAAACCAATTGTATCTGCATGAATAGCAATGAAGTCGGAATCCACCTGCCAGCTGCCTGAATTGTCATTATCAATCCACCCGGAAACCGAATCGCCGATTCGGACAATATCAGGGAGCATTGCACCTTCTTGCGGGATACGGTTTATGAAAATCATTTCACCATAACTTCTCAACGTTGTGTTGGGATCAAAGACAATGATGCTCGAATCATATCCCGCTTTGTAAACCGATAAAATCCATCGATTCCCAAATGCTTTCTCAAATGTATTCCGGGAATCAATATGGATACGCTGACCGGTTTTAATTGGTTTAATTCCCATAATATTATTACCCACAACCATGGCGGCTGCCATGCCCTGAAATACCGGTGTTCTCATAAGCAAAAAATAACGTCCTGAAGACAAGTTCAGCTTAAGACGAATAGGATGACGCCCCGGTACCAAATCGATAGCCGATACAGTCTGTCCAAGAATATTGATAATGTACATTTTCCCTGTGTTTGAGGCGAGTATATACGAATCGCCTTCAAATCCATCATACAAAGCATGATGGTCCTTAACAGATGTATTTGTGTAAATCCGAATCATAAATCTGCCGTCAGAGTCTGTCATTGCAGAATAGCACTGATTCACATCGTCTTTGACAACACATAAGGCGTCTGAAATGGGTTGATTTGAATAGTCAAAAACTGTGGCCTGAAGTGATATTTGCTCAGCCCCAAGAGGTAAGATACTTACAATCCAGATAAAACTGAAAAAAAATGATGACTTCATAAAAAAACTCGGTTTATGGCAATATTTCAAACCGTTGCCCGTCGAAGATCATTCTTTAATTGCTTTATTTTTTTTCTGACTTCGATCAATTTCTTTTTATCTTTGGCATTGAGCGCCTTATCACGATCTTTTTTCAACGTCCGTATTTTCGTTTTAATAGCAGATTTATCCACACCCACAACTTCATGATGTTCATGCATTTCGATATGAAGCGCCTTGCATATGGCTTCCAGTAAATGGTCCTTGTTCAGCTGTGTATACCCTTTCACCTCTTCGTTTTCTAAACCTGCAGCGATCTCCCGTAATTCTGTCACTTTCATGTGTTTCAATTCCTTGAACGTGTAAGACATAATCAGCCCTCCTTCATGGATAAATCAAATCATCAATGATTCATTCTTAATATGCTATCGTTGTTCAATCACGATATTCGTATTTTCAATAAATTGAATAAAATCTTCTTTAATCTCGTCATACTTTTCATAAGGAGACTTTAAAAGAATCTTTTTCTGAGAATCTTCCTTTAATTGTATAAATATTTTTCGGCGCTGAAAACGAATTCTGCCGATGGATTCCCAATGTAAATACAGTTTGCCTTCAAGATACTTAAATTTAAGTTCGACGCCTGTTTCATCAAAATGAATATATTTTTTTCCACAATGATACTCAAACAAATAATGGATAAGAAGAAACAAGGTAATCAACCCAGCCAGACTAAACTGTGAGATCGCAAACCAGACAATTCCGCGCGATAAATTTGCAAATCCCTGAGTTGTAAATAAATAAATTTGCGTTAAAAACAGAATAGCGATCCATTTATTTAATGGATTTAAATAAATCGTTTTGCTTCTCTTCATAATCATCTCCCGAAAAACAAATACTATTAATTGGCATTAATAAATTTCAATGGCTCAGACGCTAAGATCATGATGATTGAATTATTTTTCATCTATTCATAAAATATCATAAGAATATAAATTCTGCTGAACGTGGGAAATTACAAAATTTGTACCATAATTTCAATAAAAATCCAGATCAATAGCACTATATTCCATCATTTATGAAATAAAATCCAAAGTTTTATGAAAAAATTAATCGCCGACTAATCTGTCTGTATTTATCCGCCTTTTGGCAGCTTACAGAATGAGTCTGCATTTCAGTCTTAGAACAGCCAATATACTCATAGCAATGGTAATAAAGATAACATATATCAAATCGATAAAAAGGCTGATTTCAAAAGAATGGTGACAAAACGCCCTTACCAGCCGAACCACATGGGTCAATGGCATAATTTCAGCAAATGGTTGCAAACCCTTGGGCAGGCTGCTTATCGGAAACACGACCCCTGAAAAGAAAAACATGGGTGATAAGACACCGGTCATATAAAAATTAAAATGGTTGATGGTTTTCACAAAAGACGTTACCCACAATGAAATCGAGGCGAACATCAGACCGGTAAAAAACCCAACCACGGGCGCCAACAGGCTGAGCCCAATGGGAATGACACCAAAAACAGTAACAATGGTCAAAACTGCAAAAGAAAAAAAGCAGCCTTTGGTACCCGCCCAGAAAATTTCTCCTATAATAAGATCATTGGCTGTAATGGGAGCGGCCAGTATACCGTCATAAACTTTATCATATTCCAGACGTATAAACGTTCCGAAAGTACATTCGAAAGAGGCTGTATACATAGCAGAGGTCACCAGTAAACCAGATGCCAGATACTGAATATATGGCAGGTTGTTCATGGATACAATATATTTACCCAAACCGAGTCCGACACCGGCTAAAAAAATCAGAGGTTCCAGAAAAGGAGGCAATCCGTTGCTGATCAGATTCCGGGTATATACAAGAAAATGACGATACCAGACACTCAGAATCCGGTAGGGCAGGGAAGGCAGATCATTGCTGTTCATTCAAAGCTCTCCCGGTAAGTTTGAGAAACAGATCTTCCAGATTGGACTGCCGCAAATAATAACCGCCTGAACCTAATCTGGAAGTCAAAGATTTTAGTGCATTTAAGGATTCTGAGTAAAACAAAGGATTCCCATGGCTGCAATCGGGGCGAATGGAATCAGGAATCGGCATCTTCATTGCAATCTCACCCAATGTTTCATCCTGGATCTCTATGACATAGGCTTCTATGTACTTTTCGAGAAGCGTGCCTGGCTGACCTTCAATTATTTTTTCCCCGTGATCCATAATTAGAATTGTATCGCATAATTGAAAAGCTTCTTCCATATAATGAGTGGTTAGAAGGATAGTCAATCCTGCTTTTTTCAGTTGTCTGAGCTTCTCCCAGATTAAATGCCGGACCTGTGGATCAAGACCGGTTGTCGGTTCATCCAAAATTAACAGCCTGGGAGTATGAAGCAGGGCTCTGGCGATGAGGAGTCGTCTTTTCATGCCACCGGAGAGCTCCCTTATCTTAGAGAGCTTTTTTGAGGACAACTCAAAAAATTTCAGCAATTCATCAATCCGCTGACAGATAACATTTCGATGCATTCCGTAAAAGTTGCCATAAATATACAGATTCTGCCATACATTTAATTCTTCATCCAGATTGTCCTCCTGGGGCACCACACCGGACAGAAATTTGATGTTTAATTCATACTTGTCCGGATCAAGACCAAATACCTTTATCTGACTGTCTGAAGTTACATCTCGCAGGGCTTTGCCATAAATCATTTTCATCATTGTCGTCTTGCCTGCGCCGTTGGGGCCCAGAAAACCAAAACAGGTTGATGGCAAGACATTAAAATTCAAATTCCGAACCGCTTTAAGCGTCCCGTACGATTTATTC
The DNA here is from genome assembly GCA_016932575.1 of bacterium. Taxonomy (GTDB): domain Bacteria; phylum Zhuqueibacterota; class QNDG01; order QNDG01; family JAFGCO01; genus JAFGCO01. Next base: position 33,414 of record JAFGCO010000071.1, on the reverse strand, counting down.
ACATTCAGAACTTTGATAATCGATTCTGCCAATTGATATACCTGTCATCGATAGAAGGAGCAATTAATTTAATATTCTGCCTGATTGATGTCAATAAAAAACTCCGTCCGGCATATCATCGTACGGACAGAGTTTAAATAGATATAAAATAAAAAAATATTACTCTTATTCCTTTTCCTCAGTCATTGAATCCCACAAATTCGGCAGCACACCGCCCTGAAGCCAATCCGGCTGTTTTACTGAAGGATAATTCGCAGCATACCATATGGATCGGGCATATTGTATATAGGCATCCACTGAACGAATCCGTCTTTCATCTTCATTTTTCAATGGCAGCCGTGTTTGATCGTCACGACTTAAAATGATGATAATTGTCATGGCTAAAATTTCCGTGGCCACACGCAAATGCTGGGTTAAATTCCAGGCATATTCCTTGGGATTGATTGGATTGACAAAAAGAAGATCATTACGAAGTTTAAAAAATTCAAGAAACCAGGCTTGCAACCATGATTTTTTTGAACTTGGAGGTCTTGCCAAACGAAATGTCTTCATCTGAGTGGCTGTTTTGAGCTGTTTGTTTTTAAACGGAGATGGATGATACTCAAATTGACGAAAAGGATAATTCCACAAGTCTTCCAATTTGAATGCAAATGATTCTGGATGAATAATATTGGGATGCTCAAATAAATGCTCAAAAGCAGCCCCGACGAGTTCAAGACAGATTTGAGGTGTCGCTTGTGTGGATTCCAAATTTGCCAGTTTTAAGATACGAATCACAAGAGAGATGCGTTCCCTTAAGTGATCACTGCTATTTTGCAGTGCACGAAACACTTCCTTTATCCGACGCAATGGAAAGCGTATATCAGGCAATGTAATAGAATTATACTTTTTAAAAACTGCTTCTGAAAGAGGTGCCCATGATTCATGAAACCACTGTCTTGAAAGGGAAAAAATTTCCTCGCTGCTCGGATAAATTGTCGCACAATGCATATGCAATCGATCATGCTCATACTGAAAAGAATCATAATTAAGATATCGAAACTCAAGAATATTCAATGTCAAATCCAGCGCTCCGAAGAGGCTTTGTATGTGCCGATCATTCACTGAAATACACGGCCCCCCGGGACCGCGAATATACGTCAGACCAGCCGCAGGCTTCTCGTTAACCTTCTGATAAGAATGAAGTATATGTTTCAGACGCTGGGATACCCAGCTATTTTGACCTTTCAGCTCAGCATCAGAATCTTTGGAGGGGAATGGAACCAAAGTCACCTGATTGACACGAAGTGCTTTCTGTAAATTCAACCAAGGAAGAAAAAACAGATAAACATAATCCTCATTTCCATGTGAATCGATGGGAGGACTTTTTTTATCGTTCATTTTCGATTCCTGCTGTTCCGATTATTGCACTCGGATGATTATCGGCATTCACTATTTTTCTATTATGGCACCTCGTTAAAACTCTGCAACACTTCAATAACCATGCCAGTCGTCTCTTCGACAACTTGCTTGCACGTTTCGATCATGTCCGATGACCGGAAACGCGTTAATTCTTCAGCCCGGCTGAGATTACACTGAAGGATTTCAGTGCAATACCGTGAATGATATTTATTATGAAATCGTTCAAGAAATTGCTGAACCAGCCGGAAATTTGTGTCGACCGCTATATCTGGATCCTTACGCCCGCTAATAATATTGATGGCCAAAACACCGCCTGTGAGCGCCCCGCAGTATCCGTCTTTTAAGGCCATGCCTCCGCAAAATCCAGTGGCGATTTTTGGAATGATATCCGACTGAATTTGATAATGCTCTGCAACAGCCAAAAGAACACTTTCGGCACAGTAAAATCCCGAATCGAATAACTCGCGGCTGCGATTTTGATCTTTTTCAGACATGATAAAATATAAAAGGATGTATAGTTAATTCCAAAAGGGTTTTTATATTTTTCAATCCAATCCTATGAGTGGATTATATTCATTATTCTGGTTATTGCGGATGATTTCTCAGTACCTGTTCAGTGAAACAAAATCTACCGTATTGGACCGAAAATTGGGAACGACTAAAACATCGGCGACTTTTCGTATAAAAATATCAGCAGGTCCGTCATGATTTTTAGAAACCAATTCTGGCGCACTCCGTTTTTTTAAATCGATACGATACACTGCACCATTCGTCCAGGATGAAAAATAGACAAATCCTGCAGCATCGCGGGCCAGGCCGTCCAAATTTGAAAGAAATGTATTCAGAACGGTCGTAACCACGCCGGTCTGGCAATCCACTGCCTGAATGGGTGAAGAAGGACGCATTGAACAGACAAGCAAACGTTTATTTTCTCCATCATACAATAAACCATTTGGTTTTACCAGATGCTCAGCTGTAAGAATCGAAATATAATAATCCCTCAGACGAATGCGATAAATTTTATTGCCTGCCATATCACTCACATAAAGATTACCTTGGTCGTCTACTGTAATGTCATTGAGAAAGCGGGCTCCGTATATTTTTATTACCCGGACCGTTTCTCCGGATACCAGATCGATAATAGCCACACCGCGATCACTGACAGCATATAACCTGTCACCCAGCACCTGCAAGCCTCTGACTGAAGGCTCGCTTTTATTGACCAGTTTCATTCGTTTGCGATTATCAATGGCAATAATATGACCGCTGCCTTTATTGGATACCAGATATCTATCCCGTTTTGCATCATAAGCCACACTTTCAGGATTATCCAATAAATTCTGTGAAGAAACATGCTGAACCAGAATAATCATTAAAATAAAAAATATTCGCATAATCAGTCCTTTTAATTTTACTTATTGAACTTTTAAAATAAAAAGTTGAAATCTAAATGTCAATAAGTAAGACGGAAATGATTATAATTTCTGCGGAATTTAGTCAGTTTCAATCCAGCGCACTGAAGAATCAGACAGACCTTATGAAAAATCGAAAAAGATCATTCATGATTAAAGAAGGATTCTCAATGATAAAACAGGTTGATATCTCAATCTGGATAATGGTGGAGACGGCGGGAATCGAACCCGCGTCCGAAAACAGGATTCTATGAACCCCTACGTGCGTAGTCTGTCTTTGATATTCACCAATACTGCCCGGCAGACAGGAAAGGTATCGGTATATCTCGATCTGATTTCGCCTGATATTCTCGGGAAAAACATCAGACTAACCTGCCATAATCGACGTTCCCTTTCAGACCTGGCAGGTACGATCTGAAGGGAACGGACTGCCTATTATTTAGGCAGCCATGGCATAATTATAGTTGCCAGTTATTGTTTGGTTCCGGTTTTTTAACCAGGCACCAGAAACCTGGGCACGCGCTCCACAGCGCCTCTGTCCCCGTCGAATCCAAGTCGTCCCCAAAATGTAAAAGAACAAATCAAGATAATATACAAAAAATAGTTTTTTGATTCAATACTCAATTCATTGTATGTCATGAATAAAGAGAAGGTTCCGATATAATTAAAAATTTTTTTTCTCCGTTTTTCTGTATCCCCGATGCTCCATTTCATCCTCTTGACAGATTGCTGCAGACCGAAAGAAATCTACGGAATGATTATAATGTATATGGGTAAACGAGTTGATGAGTTTAAGGGTCCACCCCCCATCCCTACAAAATATGCATATCGGATCTATATTTCAGGCGGCGGGGATGACGGAAACGCATCTACACCTCTACATATATACCCATCTACTCATTTACTTTTTTGCTCTTGACCCTACGACTCTATGACACTACGATATCTTCTTTTTAAGCAAACAGCAACAAACTCCCGGCCATGAGGATCATCCCGGAGATCACTCCATAGATCGCAATGTGATGTTCTCCGTATTTTTCCGCAGTCGGAAGCAGTTCATCCAGGGAAATAAACACCATAATTCCGGCCACTGCCGCGAATAAAACACCAAAAAGCATTTTGTTGAAAAAACGGAACAGCAGAAAATATCCCAAAGCTGCACCCACAGGCTCAGCAAGACCGGATAGAAACGAATATAAAAACGCCTTTTTCTTACTGCCGGTTGCATAGTAAAGCGGTACAGACACGGCAATCCCTTCCGGAATATTATGAATCGCAATGGCGACAGCAATGCTTAGACCCAGGGTTTTATCTGTTAAGGCACTTGTAAATGTGGCCAGGCCTTCCGGAAAATTATGAATGGCAATAGCCAGAGCTGAAAACAATCCCATGCGTAATAACTGATCTTTTTTCCGGGATTCCGGATATTTTTTCATTTCTTCGATGAGACGGGGTTCATGAGGATTTTCAAATGAGGGCACAAATTTATCGATAAGGGCAATCAGGGCGATCCCCCCGAAAAATGAGATTGTAGTCCAGATATATCCCGCAGGTTCTCCGAGCACTCCGCCTAATGCATCCCTTGCTTTGGTAAAAATTTCAATCAGAGATACGTAAATCATCACACCGGCGGAAAATCCCAATGCTCCGGAAAGAAAACGGGTATTGGTCTGTTTGGCGAAAAAAGCCAGAGCGCTGCCCACGCCTGTAGACAAACCGGCAAACAGGGTCAATCCGAATGCGAATAAAACTGTTGAAGATAACATTGATTCCTCACTATGAAAAAATCACTTCTTTTTCCATGCCACAAGATCCCCGACCAAACGCCGAATACCCATCTCATTCAATTTTGCGTCATACTTGGCCGTCGATACCTGGCTTCGGGCTTTAATGAGATTAAGCTGAGCTTCACGAAACTGAGTGGTGGTAACCTGACCCAATTGATAAAGCTCTTCTGCGCGCCTGAAATTCAACAAGGCCACTTCCAGACTCCGCCTCGCCAGGGCCCATACATGGAGACTCGTTTGAAATCCCTGATAAGCATTGGTCAGGTCCCGCCTTAAAGACAAATCTGCCTGTTCTGCAAGCATGGCCTGATTCTCCAGGTTACGCCTGGCATTCTGCCGCTTTATTTGTGTCTGAAATCCATTAAAAAGATTAAAGCTGAAGCTTGCTCCGATCCTGGCGGTTTTTACCGGATTATTAAAGTCCAGATCGATATCCGGATTCAACTGGCTGTAACCATAGGATGCGGACAGATCCAGTCGCGGCAGATGAGCTGTTTGAGCAGCCTGAAATTGATACCGGGCCTGCTGTTCCTGCAGTCTGGCTGCTTCAAGCCCTGCATTGTTATCCAACGCCTGATTCATCAAATCGATCAGAGAAGTCTGCAGATTTATTATCACGGACGTATCCACAGATATACTGGTATTAATATCCCGGAAAAGCAGTAAATTGAGTGAACGTATACTTTGCTCCCACTGTAAATCGGCCTGAGCCAGTGTGACACTGTCCGCATTTAAATCGACCCGGGCAGACAAAACATCAAGAGTCCTTGCGCGACCGTACTCAGCACGATTCTGAGCCCGGTTGAAACGCTCCTGGGAAAGCCGGACCAGCTCTTGTGCAATCTGCCGGTTTTCATAAGCAGCAGCGGTCCGGTAATAGCCATCCGCAACTTGCAGAATGATGGATTCAATCTGATTTTGCGCTTCGGCCTGTCCTAGCTTGCTTCCGGCTTGTAATTGTTTGAACCGATAAATATTCCCAAATCCGTCAAACAACGTATAACCAATCTGTAATTGGGTGGAAGTTGTTGTTGAAGCATCTCTGGGAGGAAGCTGACCAGCATCCTCTGAATAAACAGCACTGGCACTCAGGGTAAATTGCGGCAGTAGTCCGGCATTTCCGATCTGAGCCTCATTTTTTGCATTGGCCGCATTATTCTGTGCAATCTGAATATTCGGATTGTTTTCGAGGGCGATGCAAATGGCCTCTGATAAATTCAAAGTTGTCTGAGAAAGCACAGGAAACACTGTAATTAAACCGGCCAATAATGCAACGTATTTATTCATCAGTTGATTCCTCCGTGCATGGTTCGGATTGTTCTTTGACAAACCGTTCTTCCCGAACCGCCGGCTCCACGGTTTCGGCTTTTGGTTTTTTCCGTGTAATCAACCAAAACGTGTGAACCCGGATCCAATTATTAATGACCAGAAGTGCAGGCAGCATCATAAGAGTAAGCAGGGTACCGAAAGCCAATCCATAGGCTACAGAAATAGCCATAGGTGACAAAAACTGCGCCTGATGACTGCGCAAGAAAACCAGTGGTCCCAAACCGGCAATTGTGGTCAGCGAAGTCAGCAGCACCGGTCGAAACCGGGAGATACCGGTTTCTATCAATGCCTCCTGAAACGCCCTGCCTTGTTTAAGTTTTCTGTTGAATGTGCTCACGAGAACCAGCGAATCATTCACCACAATGCCGGCCAGTGCGATGGCACCGAACCAGGAAAGCATGCTTACAATATAACCTTGAATCCAATGTCCCCACAGCACACCGATCACACTGAAGGGTACGAGTAAAAACACGAGAATTGCCTGAATAAAGGAACGAAAGGTCAGAACGATAATTAAAAACATCAGAATCAGCATGGGAGGCACAACCCGCATAATGGCTCGCACAGTTTTTGCATTTTCACGGCTCTGTCCTTCCATCAGAAACTGGATGTCCGGATATTGTGCTTTGATATCTGGTAAAATATGAGCTCTGATATCCGAAAGAATCGCCGGTACGGATTCCTTGGGATTCGTGATATCTGCTTCTACTTGAACCACCCGCTGGGCGTCTATATGATTGACTGCCATCACTCCACGCTGGATTGAGAAATCTGCAATCTCTCGCAACGGGTAAGACTGCCCTCCCTGCTGTCGAATCCGCATGTCTCCCAATTGCATCACCGATCGCCGATCCTGTTCATGATAACGAACCCATATTTTCACTTCGTCAATCCCCCTTAAAATCCGCTGTGCCTCACTGCCGAAAAATCCGGACCGCACCTGCTGCACCACATCTGCGGTTGTCAGGCCCAAAGCAAAAGCGCGTTCCTTCAGCCGGATACTGACCTCCCTCAATCCCGGTGGATCATCATCCACCACATCCTTTAATTTATCCAGTTTGCGCAGTTCGGTTTTCAGGGCTTCTTTGGCCTCGCGCAATTGCTCCAGATCATTGCTGGCGAGCGCAATGGAAATGGGTTTGCCCCAGAAACCCCGCCCGCCGAATTCCAGTTTCTCTGCACCCGGAACGGTGCCGACCTGCCGCCTTATCCGGTTGGTTACCTCCATTGCATCCACGTCCCGGTACTGGCTGCCGATCAGGGTAACAGACAGATTACCCTGATGAGTAGCCGGACCGATCCTGCGCGAAATGGCTGTCACAAGATCCTGATCCTGATGCGATTCCCGATATTGATTATTCACAATCCAGACATAATTTTCAATGTCCGCCAGCAGGCTGTCCGTAATAACATCCGGCGTGCCTGCCGGCATCTCCAGGGTGATGTCCACATTTCTCCTTTCGATAATCGGGAAGAATGTGGTTTTAATGATCCCCCCATGCATGGCACCCAGTGTCAGGATATAAATACCGACAGGAATCGCGACAGCAGCTGCCGGATATCGAATCGTCCAGTAAAGAATCGGTGCATAGACACGATCACGCAGGAAAAAAAGAATCGATTCAGCATGCCGCTCAATCCATCCTTTTTTATTTGAAACACGGCAAAGGGTTTTTGAATGGGCGATATGTGCTGGAAGGATAAATGTTGCCTCGATCAGTGAAATGAGAAGAGCAGCAATCACAACAAATGCCAGGTCACGGGAACGATCTCCCAATCCCCCTTCTAAAAAGAAAAATGTCATAAAAATAACAACAGTGGTCATGATCGATGCAAATACGGAAGGAAGAACCTCAATTGTGCCATTTACTGCTGCAGGGATGGGTTTTTCACCTCGTTCATGGTGCTGATAAATATTCTCCGCGATGACAATACCGTCATCTACCAGGATTCCCAGCACCAGAATCATGCCTAAAAGTGACATCACATTGATAGTGAGTCCGTAAAAAGGACCAATCATGGCCATACCCGCAAATGAAATCGGAATTGCTATAGCAACCCAAAAAGACATCCTGGGATTCAGAGAAAGGGATAAAAACAGCAGCACGAGAATCAATCCCAGCAGACCGTTGCCGGTCAGAATGTCAATCCGTTCCTGAATTATTTCAGATCCGTCACGTACGATATAGGTTTGGACTGCCTTATGTGAAGCATTGTATTTTTCGAGATATTGTTTGACAGTCCGTGTGACGAAAAACAGATCTTCCTGATTGGTGTTCTGTACGGTGATCAGAACTGCCGGACGGCCGTTGTGATATACACGGTTGGGATTCTCAGACCACCGATCCGAAAGTTCGGCCACATCCTTTAAACGAATAATCACTCCGTCTGAAGCGGATTTGAGAACATGATTGCCCAGTTCTTCGGCATAATACCCCTTTAAATCTGCCCGGATTAAAAGTTCCTCCCGAAATCCCTTGATTTTGCCGCCAGTCATTTTCACATTGGCATTCCGCACTGCATTCATCACTTCAGTGAATGTAAGTCCGTAAGCACGAAGATCCCATTCTCGAAGTGCAATCTCGATCTCTTCGTCGGGGAATCCTGATAATGACACCTTGGAAAGCCCATCCAAAGAAAGCAAATCCCGCTCCACACGGCGGGCCTCATTCTTCAGATCAGACAAATTCATATCCCCGGCAAGGACAAAGTCGATGGCAAAATTGCGCATTTCCTGTCGGTAAATGGTCAGCCGTTCCATACCTACAGGAAAAGAGCTGACCTGATTGACAGCATCCTTGACATCCTGCAATACAATGTTGATATCATAGCCAGAGAGAACGGTAACCGTAATCTGGCAGGCATTTTCACTGGAAACAGATGTCACCCGTTCAATACCTGTAACCCCTTTCAAATTATCTTCGATTTTCAAAACAATCGCTTCTTCGATCTCTTCAGGCGAAGCTCCCGGATAAAAGGTTGATATAATAATTGTCCGGCTTGGAACCAGGGGGAAAAAAGTGGTTTTCAGGGATTTAAATCCCACCCATCCGAACATCAATAGTGTGACCAGAATCACATTTCCCAGGATCGGATATTTGATAAAGATACGAAGGATATTTTTCATGAGTGTTATCCTTTTCGCGACTTCAGATTTTCAGAGGCAGGTGATGTGAAACCATTTAAATCAGGCAATCGTTTTCCGGGTTTGGCTTCTGCCCATGCTTCGTTGAGTATAACCATACCGTCGGTCAATCCGCGGACAAAAACACGCTCTCCGGCATCCGCCACCACAGTCACCGGATAAAGCACCAATACGGAATCCAGTACAATAAAAACATGACCATCCCGCAGCAGATCCCTGTGGAGCTCAACCACATGAGGAACCGGCAAACCCTGCGTTACAGCACTCATATACATGCCGTCCCTGAGGCGGGAATCCACGGAATGGATATACACTTTAACCGTCATTGATGCACGGTCAACCACCGAATTAATTCGCTGAATGATCCCCTGAAATGATCCTTGCATGTCCTCGGAAGAAAGATGCACTGCCTGACCGACGTGCAATTGCCCGGCTTCATCCAGAGTCACGGCCGCTTCCATTTCATAAAGATCCGTACCTACAAATTCACCCAGTTTCTGGCCTATACGGACAAGTGTTCCCGGATTCACCTGTGTTAAAGCGACAACACCGGGAAAAGGTGCCCGCAAGGTGTATTTCGCCAGAGTTTCTTCCATACTCTTAATTGTATAATACTGCTGATAGATATTCCGGGAGGCAATATAATACCGTTCCTGATCATTTTGGGCCTCCGGAAGTGGCTGAAGATTTTCTTCAATACGATAGGATTTCAGATAAGATTCCCAGATATCCGCGCTTTCAGGGAAATCGATTTTCAAATCAGGCAAAAGCAGGGTAATTTGATTGAGGAGTCCGCTTCGCTGGGCCAAAACATTGTTACGGTATACTCGATCATCAATATTAAGAAGCACCTGATCATCTTTAAAATGAAGTCCGGCTTTAAACGGGGGATGTGTATTTTGTAAAATTCCGGATACTTCTGCATAAAGATCCACCCGGTGATAGGCATACAGCGGACCGGTCATTCGGATATCCAAAGTCAGATCCATATGTTGAACTGTCATCAGATCCAGATGCTGTTCATCGACCGATACAGGCCGACGGCGTAGAGGCTCTTTCTGCTGGCTCAGTAAATGGCTGATAATCACGGACAGTAATAGAATACCGCCTGCCAGAGCACCATGTTTCCAGAATTTTTTCATAAATTCTCCGTAGTTTTTAAAACCCGATAACCAAAATTTTCAAACCACCGCTATTTTATGGTCATTCGGATTAATAAGTTCCAGTAAAAATCCCATATACCACACTATTCTCAATCTGCCAACAATATCAATTAAACAACAATTCATCAATATAAATTCCCCAGGTTGATTAGTAAAATGTGTTTTATTGCATAATAAAGCCAGAAAATATTCTTTCGGGTAATATCATTTCCCATTAATCCTTCTATCTTGCACAGATCTCAGAAAACACTTACTGTTTCTTTCCCAGCGGCAGAATTGCCAAAGGATGTTCGTTGCCGGGCAATTTCAGTACCTGACTGATCTGATCATCATCAAACGCGCCCACAACCACTGTGCTGAGTCCCAGTGATTCGCACTGCAGCGCCACATTCTGGCAAACGGCTCCGACTTCCATATGCACATAACGCCCGGCCCGGTCTCCATATTTGACAGCGGTCCTCTCATAGATACCCGTAATAACCATGACCACGCCTGCCTGTGTTAAAAATCCCTGATCCAGGGCAGCTTCGGAAAGCGGTTTTCTCAGATCTGTCGTATGTATTGTTTTCAAAGCATGTTTTGCAGGTAAATATCGATAAAGTCCTGCTGACAGGTTGTCTGCATTTCCGATGACCAGATAGATTTCCAGCGGATACAGCGCCCCGGCCGAGGGTGCGGTTTTCAGCCCTCCGATCCATTCACGTCCCTCGGGAAGCCAGAAGGGCTTTTCAATTTTTTTGGTCACCCCCTGGGCAGACCAGCAGAGCTGTCCAATCTGTGTAAGATTCAATGCGTCATTGCTGTACTGACGTACGGATCGCCGCTGGTTGAATGCGGCTTCGACAGAAAGCCCGCCGGATAATCGGGGCTCCGGAAGCGGCACGACTGGTTCTTTCTGACCGGATGAACCAGACTGGCAAAAACAGACGCCGCAGACCAAAATGAAAAAAATAAGTGTGGCCACTCTGAAATATGGAAGAAGCATCATTTATTAAACCTCCTTATAAATCATCAATGACTCAGATGAATGCATTAATTTGAAATGTATCTCGTGATTCTCACAAAGTCAAGCCGACATTTTTTGATTTGCAACGGAATCATTCTCATTGTATATTTCAACCAGTATCATTCAGGAGGTTTTATGTTCAAGGTGAATGCGGCAGTCATCGGTGCCGGATTTATGGGATCGGCTCATACTGAGGCTTTAAGACGAATCGATGTTCCGGTCATCGGCATTTGCGGTGTGGATAAAAATGAATCTGAAAAAGCAGCTGAAATGCTGGGAATTCCAAAAGCCTATGCCTGTGTTGATGATATGCTGAAAGATTTGGATGTGCATTCGGTCCATTTGACAACACCCAATAGATTCCATTATGCTATGACCAAAGCAGCACTTCAGGCGGGCAAGCATGTGCTTTGTGAAAAACCCCTGGCCATGACCACAAATGAAACCCGTGATCTGATCGGGATAGCCGGACAAAGCAATCTGACAGCAGCCGTGAACTACAATCTGCGGTTCTATCCCCTGTGTATGGAAGCCAAAGAACGCATATCCCGGGGCGACATCGGAACCATATATTCCATTACCGGCAGTTATGTACAGGACTGGCTGCTTTATCCCACGGATTACAACTGGCGTGTTCTCACAGAAGAAGGCGGTGCTGCCCGGGCTATTGGGGATATTGGGTCGCATTGGATGGATCTGGTACAGCATATATCCGGATTGAATATCCTGAAAGTTTTTGCTGATTTAAAAACCGTGCACCCGGTGCGCAAAAGGCCTAAAGGAGAAGTGAAGACTTTTTCCGGTAAATTATCTGAAATACAAGCCACAGAAAAAGTGGACATTCATACCGAAGACTGTGGTTCCGTACTCATGCGATTTGACAATGGCGCATCCGGAAACCTCTGGGTTTCACAAACCACAGCCGGAAGGAAAAATTGCCTCCGGTTCGAAATCGCCGGATCTGAAAAAACCCTGTACTGGAACAGCGAATCCCCCAATGAAATGTGGATTGGTGAAAGAAACCAGCCAAATCAAATGATTGTAAAGGATCCGGGTCTCCTGTCTGAATCCGTACGCTCTTATACGGGCTATCCGGGCGGACACAACGAAGGCTATCCGGATACATTAAAGCATTGTTTTCTTGCGTTTTACACACATATTGCCGGAAAAACCTTGAACGCAGCATCACAATTCGCCACATTCGAAGAAGGCCACCGGGAAGCCGCCCTGTGCGAAGCCATCCTTAAAAGCAATCAGGAAAAGCACTGGATTACAGTATAAAAATCCCGGATGTTTGGATAAGCGGATCCCCGGACATTGTAGTATTTTGATCATCTATGATCATCAGCAAAGGCGAAAGATGGAAGCGGGGCACTCGTCCCGGAAGACGCTGATACGTGCCACACAATTTCCTATCGGATCTGTCACGCTTACCAACCCTATGATCATCCTGGATTGTGAAATCCAAGGCGGTCGAAGAAATTAACGATTTTTAATATCATTCCGGGAGAAGCCAAGGCCCGCTCAAAAATTAAGCAGGTAAGAATCTGTCGTCTTCACAGAGGTTCACGGCCGTCAAACCGGATATTGTATATATCAATAGACCCCGCAGATCACAGGTCTCTCTCTTCCGGCTGTCGGATCGGAACAACAGCTTTTTCCTTGCCATGAAATGATAAGGAAGCGTGTGTTTTCACACAATCTCTTCAGGTCTTGCCACACAAGTTCTATTGAATTAAGTTGATCACCCAGGGTAACCGGCACCGGTTCATAAATGTATTAAGATATTTTTCTCACTCATTCATCTTTCACACATCGTACCGAATAGGCTTGTTCTTTATACCAGTGGTTCATGCCACATTCTGACGTACGGAATCCCAGATACGCATACATCGACATTCTGGTAGTGAGCTCAGTAGAACTCCAAAAACGGGCATATTCACCCATCATACTGTATTGGCCGGTATGGGACCTTATACCGCAAGGCAACCCTGAAAAACCGCTTTCATTGGTCGCTCCGGTATTCGGGCTGTTCCAATGAGCTGTTCCGCTTTCCTTCATTCTTCCGCCGGCAATTGTATCCCCGCCTAAAGTCACCATCAATGTTTGCCATTCACCTTCGCTGGGAACATGCCACCCCTCAGGAGCAATATCACGCCAGTCGTTTACTGCGTGCCAGTTATAGAGCAGGCCATACGTGTTAAAATTGCTTGTATCGCTATCATAGATGCAGCAGCCGTGGGTGTATAACTTATACCAATCCAATTCTTTGGGTACATAGGGTATCAAATCGCCATTTCTGTAATGTTTCACTTTCAGATTTTCGGCCATCCACCATTGGCTGCCAATTTTAATCGTTTGATAGGTATTGCCATCAATATCAGTGACTGTACCTGTAGCGTGTTTATTTTCAGTTGGATTCTTATTATCGCAGTTAAATGCAGTAACGATAATGAGAGAAATAAATATAAAAAATAAAATTGTATTTCTCATTTCAAACCTACTTAATGTTTTGGATTTCACGACGGATGGCAATAGCATGATGTATACTTTCTAATTCTCGTGTCGCACGATTTCTCCCCCGTTTAAAATTGCCCCGAATAATCGGGACAGACCGTGACAAGCGTAGCCATGCCTTTATCATTCTATCAGCTACTTTATCAGCATCATCTTGAATACTTTTTGAAACGATTTGCCCTGTCGGGTTGTCACAAGCATATTACACAGATATATGCCTGTGCTTGAATTTGTTCCATCGTACGTAACCTGATAACAACCCGGGGAATGATCCCCATTAATTAATTGCCGTACCTGTGCACCCGAGATGTTATAAACAGCAATCTTGACATTTACCTGTTCAGACACAGCATATTCAACGGTTGTTGCCGGATTGAACGGATTCGGAAAATTCTGGTATAATTCAAAAGAATCAGGACGGCTTCTTTTATCCGGCTCTGCAATAGACTTTTCAGACATCTTTAAAGATACATTATCCACATAGACATCCGCAGCATGAGTGCCGGCATTCAATACCACCCTTGCCTGTGTATCGGTGGCATCCTGCATCACAAATTCATATTTAAAATGCTTTTTTCTCTTGGTCAGGGCTGTCGGACCGATTTTACCGTAATTTGTATATGGATCGCCGTCTTTGGTCAATTTAGCATCAAAGGGTCGCGTAGCATCTGCGTATGCATCGAATTCAAACACATAGCTCAATCCCTGCATCAATGGAATTGCTTTTTGGGTGACCTGAATATGATAGTATTCACTGCCGCCGTCCGTTATCCTGAATTTGAATTGTTTTTCTGAATCGATGAGCCGGGATGCCTTTGCCCCGCCTGTCACATCCCAGGTCCAGGATTGATACCTGTCTGAAAAATCACCGTTTTCTACCAATTCCTCTCCGGGCCCGATAAATTTTACCAGAAGGGTCTCCTGGTTGGAACCTTCGCTGGTTTTTCCGTTTTCATGAACAGCCCTCACACGAAAAGCATACATTGTATTGTTCTCCAAATCGTTTTGTGTGAACTGGTAAAATGTATGGGTTGTACTTGCAATCTGCTTTAAACTTCTCCCGATTTTGCCGGTATAAATTTTGTATTCCTTGACCGTCTTATCTCCGAATTTGTTGAATATCAGATTCACATGATACGGCATGTTCTCCACCAGTAAATAGGGCTTATCCACCGCGTGTTCCCATTCAAACCGGAACGTTCTGTATGAGTGGTCCGGGTTTATAAAATCCGCCTGATATACAACCCGACCGTCGGGGGTCACTTCCGTGACCTTGGGCACGGAACCATCAGCCCAGTTGATATGGGTATGGCCATTTGGCAAACGTTGGGCGTTTCCCATCCAGTGGGCATGCCCCGAGGGCAGCCTGTATTCCCAAATCCGGGTCGCGGTCATCTGTTCTGTATCCAGTGAAAATTCAACAGCGCGTGAAAACTGTGGATTGTGATGATTGCCGTTATCAAAAACAGTATAATGATCCGGTTTTCCTGGAACGGGTCTGGCATCATGTTGATAGGATATCTGGTATTTATCGTTTGTAAATTTAAACTCGTTGCTCACACCGCCAAGCCGCCAGATTATGTCACCGGTTTGGCGGTTAATCTTTGTGACCTCGTTTAAATGACGGTTTGATATGAGAATATGGTCATCATAATCAATCGCCACGGAATTCATATGAACATAATCAATTTTCGATGCTGTGAAATCAACATTAAGTGCATGTTCGATATTAAGATATTCGAAGCACAACCACTCAAAAATAATGTTCCCGTACTCGTCGAATTCCTGAATATGCGTATCCTTGACTTTGGCATTTTTATTACCGTTGGCAACGATTTTACTCATGTCCATTTCCCGGTTGCCAACAGCAATCATAAAATAATGCCCGTCGGGCAGAATCAGCAATTCATGCTCATCCGTTAAATAGCCATGACCGCATTGAACATATCGTTTGACATCGCAGCTTGAATCCATCACGGCAAACCGTCCATTTTCATGACGCGACAGCTCGCCATTGGGTTGAATTTTAAAATCACGGGTCACTCCAATTAGTCGTTTAAAAAAATAGGGCGTGCCGTTATTTTCAAAGATCATAATATAGGGCGTGCCGCTCCAATTGGTGATGAATATTTTCCCCGGCGAAATATCGGATGTTTTAATTTCCGGTTTGAAAATGGGAAAATCACCCGGAACTGTGACACCGTTTATGGTGGTCATTTCACCCGCTGCTGTTTTCGAAAAATCCGAACTGTCAGTAGTTGCGGATTGTGCACCCTGTTTATACAGAAAATAATCGGTTAATGGATTCACGGAAAACCGATAGGTGTACGGGCCGGCCCAGCCCAGTTTTTCACACTGAATCGTAACCTCAACCTCTTCGCCGGGATCGTAGGCATTGTCAAGCTGGAACAGCACATTGTTATTCGAAAGTACCATCCGCCCCTGTTGATGACCGCTATTATCTCCGGCAACTGTGATTGTAAAATCATTCAGACTGAATTGGCCCTGCAAAGCCGGATCAATCCGACAGATGACGCCGGTTTTATAGCAGATGTCCGCCGCATCTGGTTTTGGATGAAGGTAGATTACATTTTTGGGCAGTTCCAGACAGAATGCCATGGCCGGAATGATCCACACAACTAAGAAAATTGTCATTTCAATTGGATACCGGCACTTCATATTTCCTCTGAATTTTAATATGGAATCGAGATATCCGTCTCTAAAAATGCTGCCCTATGCGCTACACGATTTCTTACTTGACTGTCAGGCTTACTAACCCCCTATGATCGCCCTTGATTTGGCAATCCAGGGCGATGGGGGATTTAATAGACATGGGCTAAAGCTCGCCCCGGCAATTTTTTAGCCGGGGACATGTGCCACGCGATTTCTAATGGGTGATATTACTTATTCGGAGTACCCCGGCGTCATGTGCAACCAATTATGTGATACTAAGATAATCAAATAGATTAGATCATTTTAAAAATAGCATTTTCTTTGCTTGATTTTCTCCGTCGATACTTAATTTGAAGAAATAGGTACCTGTTGTAACCTGATTTCCAAAATCATCAGATCCATCCCATTCAGCCGTAAATTCACCTGCGGAATGATGACTGTTTACCAATGTCTTAATCTTCTGCCCAAGATTATTATAAACATCAATCGTTACTAAACCAGCCTTCAGGGTTCGGTAGCTGATTTTTGTATGAGGATTAAATGGATTCGGATAATTTTGTTCCAGTACATAACCGTCAGGCGCTACCGCGGAATCTTCTATTCCTGTCAGCTCAATACCCATGAGTGAAAGCATCTGAGCTGCGTATCGTCTTCCGAATTCTCTGTAGCCTTCCGAGTCAAAATGAGCCTCATCCTGACCGGTACATCCGCTCGAAGAAATAACATATGCTGTAGGGATAGCGTCAGGAAGTTTGTTAATAATTGAATTCATACTTGAACAGCAATTGCCCTCGTCAGACAAGACTTCTCCGGCTAACAGAGGTACCGATTCCGCAGATAATGACAGGTCGGTTAACATATCATTGTAAATTTTCTTTACATACGATGGCCATAAAGTCTGTCCTGTGTTTGTTTCTCCCTGATGTAAAAGAATCCCTTTGATGACACCATCCTGTTGAGCCAGCTGAGCAAGGTTGACAAGATACTGATATGGATTTCCTTCATAATCTCTTATTTTGTCGGTAAACCAGCTTTCTGTGTAGGTAGAATCATAATCCTGGTATATATCTTTATCAAATAGCCTGATGTCGCAGCCTCCGATAGATACGTTAATAATACCTATTGTAACGCTGTCAGGCAGATTTGCTACCATGGTTCTGCCAAAATAATCGGCAGGAGAAAGTCTAGACCAGCATTGGCAGGTAGGAGGCACAGCTGTATACCATTTTGCTTTTGTTCTGCCAAGGTTTGAACAGTTCAGTGCCTGAAACACCTTGAAACGGTCGTCGACTATTCTGTCTTGGCTTTCAATTGTTCCCTGTCCCTCCATATTTGACTGACCAAAACACAGGTAAATGTAAAAATTCGGATCCTGTGCAAAGACATTCATTGCAAATATCAGTAGTCCCGTCAATATGAACATTTTTGCAACCATTGTTTGTTTTTTGATAATATTTAAGTTTATTTTCATTTGAATCCTCCAGAAAATTTTATTATAACATGAGCTTCTGCGCTTTTGATGCTGCAGTTTCTGTCCTAAACCAAAGATAATAGAGGGCACTATCCAAATAGGATTTTGGCACAACGCACCAAAATCCGCAGCTGAATTTGGTTATTTGTCTTGTGTGAACCAGGTGCATTAAATTCTACTATATACTGAACTTTGGCAAATTTTGAGTTTGAGCAATATTTTTTTTAGAAGGTAACCTTTTCAGACAAACATTTTTTTAACAACCTTTTATGATTAAGTGAATGGATTTATTAATAGAAATACACTCCAGTAAATAAAAAGGTTACCTTCTGAAAGGACAGTTCGCTGTTAGGCGTGTGGGGAAGAAAGATTTTTCTTTTTTACAAATTTGCCAAAGTTTAGTTATATATTTAAACCTTTTTCTTTATTTTATTCTTCCACTCGCCAATAAGCACCTCCACCACCTTCCCTATCCATCATCTTATTCATAATAAACTCTCGTCTCAGCGTGGCATAGTCAGGATGATAACGGGCAATAACCTCATTGACATCTTTCTCCGAATATTTAATCCCCTTCTCAAATTTGTTGACTAACCACTCTAAAATAACTTGACGCTTTTTACGGCTGACAGGAATAGCCTTAAGTTGCTCTCCATCCAAAAAAGTGTTGAGGACCTTGAGCTCCCAAGCATCATAGTTTATGTCTTGGGTGATGACAGACAATTGTTTAGTCGTGAGAATATCTTTACTCATCCGCTGTAAAGCCTCGCTGTTCAGCTTGTACAAATGTGTATTGCCATCGGGATACATACGCACCAATCCGATTTCTTTCAGCTTAGCCATATGATGAGATACTGTAGGTTCTTTCAGATTGAGCAGTGAGGATAATTCCTCTACACTACGCTCTTGATTGGTCAGGAGCCCAATTATTTTAAGACGGTTTTCATTGGCCAAAGTTTTGAAAAAGGAGAGCAGTGTCTGAATATCTTGTTCACTCATCGTCTTTTTACCTATTTTGATTATATTCTAATTAGAAATATATCTAAATAGATAAAAAATGTCAAGCATAAAATACAAGATTCTCCATTATAAAGCTATATATTCACCCTCTCATGTTAATAATGGAATTGACTCTGGAACTGTATGACATAGATGACAAATTTCACAGTTCGAACTGCCAAAATTAATTTTCCAGTAACAAGTGATTCACGTGAAATCTAGAATTCAGGTAAAATATCAAGCGGTTCGATCCACTGATTCATCCCGCAATTTTTATGCAGCGCAAAAAGATGGGTTTATTTTAGCGGAAAAGGGATTGATGCGTTGTAATAATAATTATTGAAAAATCAACAAAAACGCCAAGAAACCGATAAACAGCTATTTACCCAGAATAATCCCTTCCACCCGTATGTTCCTCTCATCCGATCCGATGATCCCGGTGATATTGGCAACAGCCTCGACCCGCAGCACACTTACTCCTTCAGGACCTGTGAGTTCACAGGAAAACGAATAAGTTTCTTCATCTCTCCCATTGCAGGTCGAAACCAACGTCTCATTCAGATATAAGCTGACCGATTCGATTCCGTTCTGATGATTGGCAATGGCTGTGATACCAATGGTATCATACTGGCGAAACACCCCGTCCTCTTCCGGTGCAGTAATCTCGACATAGGGCGCTGCAAAGGACCGGACAACAACCGTTTCGGAGCGGGGCTCAGACTGTTTTTTATTGTTGGAAACGGCCAGGGTAATCTGATATTCGCCACCCACAGCCGGAGCTTTCCACCGGATCACCGCCTGATTGGCCGGTGCAAGAAACTGTCCTCCATCGGCGGTCCAATGATATTCGAGAGTGGGATCTTCCATATCTTTCAATGTTACTGAAATCTGAATGGTGTCTCCCGGATCGACTTCATATGCCTCGAATTCCATAAACAGAATTTCCGGAGGTTCTTTATCACGCACATAAATAACTTCTGAACAGGGATCTGATTCGCCATCGACATTGGACACCACGACCGTGATTTTATAATTGCCCCCGTTTTCCGGGGCTTTCCACAAAACCTGCGGCTGATTCATCGGCGGAATAAACTGGCCGCCATTGGCGGACCATTCATACTGCAGCGCTTCGTCATTCTGATCATCGACAACCACAGTAACGCAAACCGTATCTCCGGGATCCACTTCATACAAATCCGCCGACAAATCAGTAATAACCGGCACTTCTTTGGTTTTGAAAAAATCTGAATCACATCTTAAAATCACCATACAAAAAAGTGCAACCATGAGAATTCGGATTATCAATGGATCTCTGTTTTGAAGCTTCATTTGTACTATCCCCTGCACAATTTATTTACATGATCTCCTGAGACGAGCACTGATAAATCGTTGTCATATTCGCATCAGTAACGTATACAATCATTGTATTGACAGCTTCTGGATTAATTGATATTTTCGGAAGATTGATTTTTAATTTTTCTCCATGTGCAATATACGGAATCACCTGGCTCTCAACAACCGCATGCACCACACGCTGAAGATAAGGGGTGCTCACATGGCTCACAATGATGGCTTTCACAAGAATATTATTCATGTTTTGTGTGCCGAGACGGCCAAGCCAGACATCGGGTTGAACAAAAGAGCCCTGGCGTGCATATTTCACATCAAATACAAAGTAAGTATTTTTCAAAATTTCTTCTGCAAGCGCTTCTTCCAAACGGAAGAGTGAAAAAGAAGCACTGGACGCACCCTGAACACGCTGGCTCGTTCCGTTTATATATATATCAGGCACGCCTTTCACATCATCAAACTGAGATACATAATTCTGATACAGCAGCTCGTTTTTCTCAGCATGATAGGGATCTTCATATTTCGCCGTATTTCGATGATATTCGGCAATGACAATGCGGTCGTTGTAAAGCATGGCTAGAGAATCCAATGCCAGCAAAGCATATTCATTGACCATTGAAAGATTGTCGGTATTGACAAATGCTTCAATCATGACTTTATGAGGAGCCATGCTGTCCGGATTCTCGGGATCTAAAACATTGTCTCTTGGAATACCGCCACAGGATATCCACAACAAACAGAAAGCCATGCATATCCAAATCCATTTAAAATGAAATCTGTAAGCCAACAATGGTTTCTCCTGTTTGATGATATACATACGGCATCCACAGATGCTGAGACGCCATCACTTCCTCCGGAGACAGGTTGTGCAGCCAGCAATAGACTGTACCGATTAAAGCGGTTCCTGTGATCCCGATCAGCACATTGCGTACTTTATAAAGTCGATTGGCCGAATCGTATGATTCATCCATCTTTCTCAGACGTGAAGTCTGTTGATAGTCCTGACGCTTCTGGTCATACGAATGATGCACCAGCCCGGTCGTGATTCCGCTGAGCAGTGTTATGCCTAAAAAGATTCTGGTCGGATACTGCAGGATTTTCAGGCTGGTTTGATAGGTACCCTGACCGCTGAGCTGAAAACTGAGATTGCTGCCCAAAAGCCTGACCATCTCATTTAAACGCGACCGGTCCTTTGACTGCACTTTCTCTGTAATCACCTTTCCGGTACTCGTGTTAATGACTTTTGCACTAATCCTAAACCAGGGATCATCCCGATCAACTGTACCCGTAATAATATATTGAGCGCTGATCAGGCGCCCGACCTCCTGAGCTTTGGAAGAGTCTGTCAAGCCTGTCATGCTTAATGCCTGTTCATTCAGAATGCCTTCCAGTTGATGTCGTTCAACCAGCACAATATCCGGATTCCCGGACAGTTCATGTTGCAGATAATCCGGCACCTTTTTGGCCCATGAATCCAGATACATCCAATCGGACCGGTTTTCAAAGTTACCGACTGCGACACTGATTTGGGTGAATGAACGGCATCCGTAAAAACAAAACACGAGCAGAAAAAGAACTTTAAAGCTCTTAAACATAGACACACATTCCTGTATTTGATAAATGAATAAGTGAAAATAACAATTTTTCTTTCTCAAACAAAGAAAAATCTACTCTAATGATATGAAAAAATAATGACAATGTTTCATTCAGGAATTTATATTGCTGTATCGAATGTCGGGACACAAGTCATTCGCCAGAAAATGATGACGTTAAAATAAATTCATATATGAATCCTGACTTCGACAGCATAACCTGGTCATGCACTCCAGATGCCAATCCATCATTTGCTTAAAATCAGCTTTTTCGTCGCAGCGTATTTCTGTCCGTTCTCAGATTCAGTTCGTATGTTAGAAAAATAAATTCCACATGCCAGTCCGGCGCCGTTAAACATGGTATTGTAAATTCCGGGGGCTCTATCTTCATTGACCAAAACACACACTTCCTGACCCAGCAGGTTGCATACAGACAGCCTGACATGCGAAGGAGTGTTCAACTGGTAATGAATTGTGGTCGTCGGATTAAAAGGATTGGGATAATGTTGCAACAAAACCGGCGCTGTATCCAAAAAACCATGGCAGTCGTGTATCCCCGATATGCTTGCTTTCTGAAGCACAACCTTTCCTCCGTCAGGCACAGCATCGAACTGAATGAACTTGCCTGAATTGACATTGATAACTTTCACTTCTACAGGCTGGCCGTTTTGTGTGCCTGTAGCAGAGGCCCATGCGACCGGCAGCGGACGGCGCAACGTGACCGGCACATTGAAAATTACATTATCCAGAGTATCGGTCACCTGAATCTGGATCTGATCGTCCTGAACCGACAATTCCGACACCGACAAGGCATCTCGTTCCTTGATATAGCGCACCACATTTCCGAAAGTCTCCACCCAGAACGAATCCGAATGCGCTTTAAAATAGCTGAGCGTTTCGCGAAGTGTATCCGAAAGTACAGTGGACCAGCCGCCATCATCATCAATCCCGTGTAAAAGATAGACACACCATCCATTCGACTTTACCGCGGATTCCGCGCGGCTGATAAAATTTGACACGTTATTGAAGTTGCGTTCCTCGCCGCAAATAATCGAGCTGATATTCATGAAATCCCGTGGAGAGCTGGGTACGATACTTCCTGAACAGATTCTGCCGGCGATATAGTATTGCTCAAAAATTGATCTTTTGGGCACATCACAAAAAGGATAGGCGATCGTAATACATTTCGGGTTGGGAATATGCGCCTCTATCGTCTCCTGAGAGTCTTTGAGCTCTGCCTCCTGCTGGGCATCCTCCATACCCTTTAATGATGTATGAGTCACTGTATGGCTGGCAATTTCATGTCCCTGGGCAGCCGCCTGTTCCAATACATCCCAGTCTGCAGCATATTCCCAGTTCGGATCTGTCACAATGAACAGGGTCATATTGAAACCGAATTCATTGAACATCGGAAGGGCGATGGCAAATTGATTGGGCGTATTATCATCAAACGTATAACTGACTGCCGCTGTTCGAAACCACCGCCAGTTGGCCACTTCGTAAGGTGATTCAACGGTTTGAGAATATCCCAGCATGAATGTGAACAGGATAATAATGCAAATGAATGTGCGCATGATACAGTTCCTCATTTTTATTATTTTCACTAAAGATTATTTATTATTTGTCACATCAAAACCACCTGTTTTTATTCTTTAACGGCCTGAATAAATGCAGCGCTTATTGTCAAATCCTCATCAGCAATCGATTGGAACCGCCTGGCCAGCTGCTTTTTTGAAAGACAAGACTCGGATGTATTTTTTATATCACAAATCACCTCGAAACCTTCCTGTTTTAACATGACGAGATGGGTCGAATGCGGCTCCCTGTTAATCAGATAGGGCCGCCTGCCTTTGATCAGTTTCCATATGAAATCCGAATATGTCCAGTGTCCGTTCCATGTATTCGCCAGTCCGTGGGAACTAAAATCAATCAAATGAGACATATAACCCGTCGGTTTAAGCCATAAGTACATGGACTGATAAACATGCCTCAGGTCATCCACATGTTCCAGCACAGCCTGTGAATACACCATATCCACGGATTCCTTTTCCAAAACATTCTCGTCATACCAGGGAATGCTGTACCGTATTACTGAATTGCGATGCTGATGATTCAGGATGGAATTTCGGATTCTTTCCAGACGTGACGCTTTGAGAATCCGCTTTAAGCGATTATCCGTAAATATGTTGGCCGGAAAATCATAATTTTGCAGATAGGGTTTTTCGAGCGGAAATTCCCGATCATCCGGAATATCGGTTTTATTCTTAAAAAGTTCGACCAATTCTTCAAATATTTTCAGATTTCGTTTAATGTTTGCTTTGGCCATAATATCAAATGCATAATACTGTTCACATCCGGATATCAAGGCGGCCAAACCGATACCCAAAGAAGCACCCGGTCCAAGTTCTGCCACAATCTTTGGAGAAAAATCCAGTCCGTTCTTTTCTGCCATGACCAGATACCGAAGCCACACCGAGTAACAGTACCGCGTCAAATCCGTACTTCCCGTACCTCTGACGCCTCCATTTTTAACCATGGGTACATAGGTACTCAATCCTCTCAATAAAGGTCCCAATTTCCGGTTCATTCTTTGGAATCTCTGATTTTCATTTTATTGCGGCTCCATCATGCAGAACAGTCATTCCACTCTTTATATGAATACCACAGAGCTTTTGTAACCTTTTACAAAAGCCCAGTGACATTGGTTGTTTATCTTCGGTTAATTTTTAATTTTTTATTTTGTCTTTCCTTTTGTTACTTTTCTCTCTTTTGTCTTATCCTTATTTCCTGATTCCTGTTTCTTGATTCTTATCTTTCATTTCTTGCTTCTTGTTTCTTGTGATTTTTTTTTGTTTCCTGTTTCTTATCTCTTGTTTCTATTCCCTCTAAAAACCGATCTACCTGATACCCGGATTCTTCTTCTGCCTTCTTAATATTCTTCATCATGGCAACAAGGTCTCCGGCAGCTTTGATTTTTCCGGATGCTGAAAGATGATGCAATTGCATATGAGCCGAAAAGAATGTGCTGCGAATCAGCATTTCAAAACGTTCCTGATTAAAATATAAAATTTCCCGATACCGGTTCATCTGCACAAACTGCTGCACTTCAGAATCACCCAACAGGATTCGGCACCATATTGCTGCCAGTCCCGGCGTTTTATGAGATCCGCTGAATGTGACTAAACGGCGAACAAGAATTTTAATCAATGCGACAATTTCCCACTGTGCCTCCGGATCAAACCCCAGGCTTTCGCACATTTGCTGCAGCGACTTGACCAGATGCAGCTCGTCCATCCATGACCTGCTGATCGTCGGAGCATCGGCCTCATCTTTTAAAAGCCCCATCGTATGAATGAGGGCCCAGCCCCAGACAGCCAGCCATTCATTTTTGAATTCAGGACGAATACTATCATAAAATTCCTGCCATTTTTGAGATTTTGAATACGGCTGAAAACAATATTTCACAAGCATGATTGTGCGTTCTACAGCACTTTTTACATTGCCTTTTCCCCGAACATGACTGTTTACTGCAGTATAAAATTCTGCAATTCTCGATTCAAGATCATTTATGGTTTCCTGAGCCGGCGGCTGATTTTGCATTAGTAAATCCAGAATCTCATGAGTCAATTTCGGATGAATGAGGGACTGAAACGGATCCAGCACCGGTTTCAAAACAAGTTCTTTGAGTGCAGTATCTATGGAAGGCACACCCCGACCGTTCAGCATATTATACAGGGTATGATAATCAGCGTCTTCCGGGAGTTGTCTGAAATACCAAAATAAATGATATTTGAATGCACCCAACTCCACATAAAGACCGGATCTGAAGAAATCATGCGTATAACGGATATATTCAAGACCCGAGATATGATCCTGGAAAACAGTAAACGCCCCGCCGTGACGGTTCAGTCCCAGTGCATCGCCCAGGGATTGCCCAGTCACTATGCTGGTACGAATCCATCCCCGTGTGTCTGCCCAGATATTGTGATACACATACAAGGCCCGTTCATCTCCGGATCGGTTGGATTGAACAAACACATTTTCATTGGCGTGGCCATCCTCAGTCATCAGATCGAAAAGACAATAATTCTCCACCTCGGCAAAAAGATATCGCTTGCCTAAAGCAGGAAATACCTCCCTTTCATGCCGCCGGATCAATTCGGAATCCGGCTGCTCCTCCCAATAAGCACGGCGGTATTCCATACCGTATTTTTCGCTAAATCCTTCAATCTGGCCGTGGCCGAACATAGGCAGCCCCGGCATGGTGGCCATTAAAAGACACACTCCGAAATATTTATCCTCCCTGCCAAACTGGGCAATTGCCGTGTCTTCATCCGGATTGTTCATAAAATTCACATATCGCTTGAGGATTTCACGGTTGAATTCCAGGGTCTTACGAATCAAATTCCTGTACCCCGCATTGTCTTCATTCTTCAGCATGTTCATAAACGCACTGTTATATACCCGGTGCATGCCCAGGGTGCGTACAAAATAACCTTCCAATAGCCAGAACGCCTCAGCCAGTAACAGGGTATCCGGTACTTCGGCCGCAATCCGGTCCACCACCTCCCTCCAGAATTCCCGGGGCATGCTTTTCAAAAAATGTGATTTTGAAAACCCCTGCTCCGCCCGCGAAGGTATGTCTCCTCCCTGCCCGGATTCAGGAAACCAGAGCCTCTGAAAATGTTTCTGCGTTAATGTCATGGCAGCATCAAACCGGATCACAGGAAACTGTCGGGCCACATGCAGAATGGTCTGGATGACGGCTTCACGTACATCGGGATTCAGAAAGTTGAGTTGTGCTGTATCATTCCATGGCATGCCGGTACCATCATTACCATGATAAATATAACGCTCTTCCCCAGTCCAATGATCCAGCCGCTTAAAAACCACGGCTGCATCGGACCGGTTGTAATAATGATCTTCCAGGAAAATACCGACTCTGTCATCATTGCAGAGATCCGGACCATTAAACGTATACGCAGGATAGGGGCTGAAGGGCAGAGAAATAAACCAGTCCGGATGTTCTATTAACCATCGGCTGTCAATACCGACATGATTGGGCACCATATCACCGGCCATGCGGATACCCCGCTGCCAGGCGCGTTTTTTCAGAGTATCAAAAGAAGAATTTCCGCCAAGATCAGCGGCTATCTGATAATCATAGAGTGCGTATGCGGAAGCTTCGGCTTCCGGATTACCGCACATCTGCTTGATACGTTTACTTGCGGGACTCCGCTCCCACACACCAATAAGCCAGAGCGCTGTGAATCCCCACCGTGCCAGATCATCCAGTGTTTGGTCGGGGATTTGATCCAACCGGGTCAGGGACTCACCTGTTTGTTTTGACAGCTGATCCAGCCAGACATACGCATTTTTTGCAATCATCACTACTTTCGGCATCCAATGCAGGTCCGGGCTGAACTGTTCTTTATCTTCCCTACCAATTGCATATTCGGGTATTGTGACAGGTCCTGACCCCAGTCCTCCGGCTTTGGCTTCTTCCTGCAGAAAGTCAAGACTGCTCAGCAGTTTGTAAAGATACCGATCCTGAATCAGTGATTTCCATCGTGTCCGTATAAAATCAATCTGCCCTGCGAGAGAATGGGGTGATGCCTTGACCGGAGCGCGAAGCATGTCGATTAAATTCTGATTGTCCGGTCCGAAGGGCGGCTGTTTTTTGAAAAAATCTTTCAGCCCCTCGATCACCCGATGATATTGCGTGGATTTATCCAGAATTGTATCATCAAACAATTCGCAATAAGGTGAAAAAGCCGGATTGCTATTGGCCAGCCAAAGAAACAAGATCTCTTCTAAAATTACAGGGGGGTGGGAAGGATTGGACAAGTAGATCTGGGGTGTCTGCTTGCCGCGATAGAGTTCCCGGGATGGAAATTCATTGACAAAGCGGTGCAGCAGCGTACTCACAGCATCATTTCCGGTCAGGTTGCTGCTGTCATCCAGGGCCTCTTCAAATACTCTGGATTTTACCTGATCGCGATACAGAGACACAATATAATGGAGAATCTCATCAATCAGGCCCATGGCATAGATATCTGCCGCCTTGACAGCCTGCTCAGGATATAGTATCAGATCCCGTTTTTGGTTCATCTGATGTGCAAAAATACGGGCTGCATGGTAGTTAGCAAAAATAACATTGCCGGTTAAAGCAAACAGGGTGTCTTCAAATCGGTACTTCTGACGCGATACGCGGGATATATGAAATTCTCTCATTGAAAAATCATCATTCATTAGACATTTTGGTATTATAAATATCCTATCGTATAAAAATAACCACGCTCTCCAGACGCTTTGCCAGTCCGATAATAGGCATCATCAATACCTGATGTTTTTTTAAATCGTGCTTATGAGCCTTAATTTGAGCTTCACTTCGTCCGTTTTTTTCAATATTTTCGAGTTGTTCACCCACCTGTTCCCACAGAAAAGAGACTTGTTTCAGAGGATTCTGAACCACATCGCTGGTAATCTTGAACATTTTCTGAGCCGGCCGGTTTAAATGGGTTATTTTTAATTCAGGAGAAAGAATAAAAATCGATTCATCCACCTCGTCGATGATCTTCCGTAAATTTCGCTCGATTTCAATAATCTTTTCTGTTTTCATCCGGTTAAACTGGTTTAATTTCTCAATCGCTTCCTGAAAGCTCTCCGCCAGCTCACTGACCTCGTCCAGGTGTTGTCCGACCGGAAGCCGGATATCTGTCTCTCCCCTTCCGATGGCTTTCAGCGCCCTGCTTAAACGATGGAACCTTAGAAAAATTCGATTGGGAACTATCACGATTAAAGCAGACAAAGCCAGACCCGCTAAAATCAAAGCAAGAAATATCCATTTCTGAGCCCGTAAACCATATTCGACGCTCATGGAAGCATCACGGGCCAGCATCTCACGTGCCTGCATGGATATTCTTTGAGCGAGATCCTGCACTCTGGCACTTGTTTCACGCAAATCAGTGAAAAGACGTGCCTGATCTGAACTGACTTTCATGGCCGCCGAAAGCAGTGGAACACTGAAATCCACGCCCCATGAGGGCATATCATTGACATCCAGCTTCCGTTTTTGCACCAATCCGCGCAATTCCTTTTCATAATCGCGCACCTGTTCCTGAAGCCGGTACAACGCCCTTGGATCTTCCTGATAAGTCCTCGACAATTGTGTCGTTAATCTGGAATATCGGTCAATCATAATCTCCAGGGAATCCAGTGTTTCATGATAAATATCAGCAATATCCCGGTTTTGTTGAATATTCTGAACGATATAACCAATGCGTTCACGGTTTTTCACAAGATAGGTGGAATCAAAATAGATAATAAAATTCTTCTCATCGCGCCGTGCCTCCAGCATACCCACATTGATACGTTCACCCAATTCAACAATAGCCGCATCTTTACGAATAATCATGCGGGTTCTGTAAATCATCCGGTTAATGGCAACGAGTGAAAGCAATGAAGCGCCCCAGGATACCAGAGCGATCAATCCCACAATCATCCGTATTCTATTTTTTGCTGACAGCATGGTCTAAACCTCTTTGGTAACAGCCATACGTTCAATATCATCTTCCGCCCCTACAATCAATAAAATGTCTCCCTTCTGAATCGTATCATCCGGACCAGGCAGGTCGTTCACTTCAATAGATTCGTATACTTTACCCTGATCATTGACGTTCGTTGATTTTCGCTGAATTGATACAACGTTCACTCCGAATTTGTTTCGAATATCCAGTTCTTTAAGAGATTTTCCGATAAACTCCTTTCTTGCCTCCAGTTCAACCAGACTGTGACCGGTCGTGAGCAGTATTTTTTCACGAATCTCCGGTGCCAGCAGCCGTTTGGCCTCATATTCACCCATCTGTTCTTCAATAATGACAACACGGTCCGCTCCGACCAACTTTAATACGTGTTCATACAAAGTATTGGCAGCCCGTGCCATAATCGGAAAAATACCCATACGCTTTAAAATGGCGGTGGTTAAAATAGCCTCCTCCTGTGCGTTGCCAAGAGCAACAACTGCTGCATCCACATCTTCAATGCGGGCAGTATGCATGGCCTCTTCGTCAGTAGAATCAAGAACCATTGCAATGGTCACCTTGTCCTTAACGATTTCGACTTTGTTTTTATCCCGATCAATAGCGACCACTTCTGCACCGTTCTCAAGCAATGTCAGGGCAACCTTCCTGCCAAAAGTACCCAGTCCTATTACAAGAAACTGCATGGTCCCTCCATAAATAGATTCATTCTCATCAAGCTGAAATCAATCCCCCGTTATACGAAACCGGGGTTTGGATATTTTTATCAAACATACTTTTATATATTTCAGTCTATTCTTATTTTTTTGTTCATTACCCGATCATCACCCGAGCGTCCGGATAACCGACTTTCCGCTTTTTCATTTCTCTTGCAAGGGCAAGACCCAAGGTCAGCGGGCCGATACGTCCCGCAAACATCAATATCACTATCAGCAGCTTACCCGTGGATGATAAAGAGGCGGTAATACCCGTTGAAAGCCCGACTGTGCCAAACGCAGATACTGTTTCAAAAAGCAATGGCAGATAAGGAATATCTTCGGTCGCCAGGAGTAAACCAAATATAATAACAACCAGAACAAGTGCAAACACCAATACTGTCAGGGCTTTCAGAATATTGGCCGGTACGAGGGTTCTGTGAAATACTTCCACCCGGTCACGGCTTCTTAAAATACTGTAAACCGAAAGCAGCAGCACCGCAAAGGTGGTTGTTTTTATACCACCCCCGGTCGAACCGGGTGAAGCGCCGATAAACATAAGCAGAATCATAAAAGTCAGCGATACCCTTGACAACGGGCCAATGGGTACTGTATTGAATCCGGCAGTTCTTGTCGTAACCGACTGAAAAAGCGCCGCCAGAAAACGTGTGGGCAGCGGATACTGTACAAGGGATCCGTCAAATTCGAAAAAGAAGATCACAAGAAATCCCAGGACAATAAGAAAAGCGGATGTAAAAATCACGATTAATGAATGGGTTGAAAGACGTAATTTATGCTTTTTCCATTGACCGCTGGTTTCATAAATCACGATAAATCCCAGACCGCCAATGATAATCAGTAACATTATAATGCCGTTGACCCAGAGATCGCCTGTAAAATTCTCAAGGGAATTCGAGTGCAGGGAAAATCCTGCGTTGCAGAATGCGGATACCGAATGAAATAAGCTGAAATACAAGGTGCGCATGGGATCTTTGTACATAAAATTCCATCGGATAAAAAGAAGGATCATACCGGCCAGCTCTACAAAAAAAGTCATCTTTACAATATAAAAAATCATGGAATAAACATTTTGCTCTTCCTCAAACATCTCCTGAACCATTTTCCGTTGGCCCAGACTTAATTTTTTTAACAGCAAGGCCACAAAAGCAGAGTATGTCATGATTCCCAATCCACCAAGCTGAATAAGAACAAGAATAACCCATTGCCCGAATTGAGAAAAATAGCGGGGCGTATCCTGAACAATCAAACCAGTCACACAGGTGGCTGATGTCGACGTAAATAATGCGTCAATCAGATTTGCTCCATGCCCGTCTGTTGTGGCTGTTGGAAATGTCAGCAGAATCATACCGATAAAAATGGTAACAATAAAGCTGAGCGCGACAATCTGGGCAGTATTGAGCCGAACGCCTCGCAGCACTCTGGAGAATTTCCGGGTTCGTGTGAACACCTTGATCAGCATCAGTATATGTCGGATAATGATCAGTCCTACACTGGACTGAATGGGCACCAGTCTCAGAATCACTGGGAAAAATACAAGGAGGTCAAGCCATTGCCTGCGAAAAAATGCGGATTTAGGAAAAGTAAAAATAAACGAAATGATCATGTCGGCCACAAAAAGAGCAAAAACCAGATAATCGACTGCAATGGATATCCAGGATAAAAGCGGCGGAAAGCGCCATCGTAAACCAGCTTCAAACACAATAAAAATCAGTGCGAACAGGGCCGATCCAAACACCCAGTACTGAAACTTATTAACCCAGCCAGGAATTTCCTTCCCGGTTTTGATCACCCGGGATTTTTTCCAGAATTGGATTTTATTCCAGAACACTCTGAATTTATTAAGAGGTGCCATAATAAATTAATGATTTACAATAAAAAGATCCCATGTTTTCGACAGGTTTCTATCATCGCATCCGGCCAGATCGTTGACTGGACTTCACCCACATGAGCCTTGCGTAAAAAAAGCATACACAGCCGTGACTGGCCAATACCGCCGCCGATGGTTAACGGCAGTTGATCATTCAGCAACCGCTGATGAAAATCAAGATCGGTTTTATACAGCTCATTACGTATTTTCAACTGTTTCATAAGCGCGGATTTGTCCACCCTTATACCCATTGAGGATAATTCAAACGCCCGGTTCAACAAGGGATTCCAAACATGAATATCCCCATTCAATCCAGGACGGTCCAATTCGGATATTGTGGTCCAGTCATCGTAATCTGAAGCCCGGCCGTCATGAGGTTTTCCGTTTTTTAAATCAGCCCCCAATCCGATGATAAAAACGGCGCCTTTCTCTTTGCAAATTACGTCCTCACGTTCCGAAGGCATTAAATCCGGATATCGCTCCTCCAGTTCTTCACTGTGCACAAAATAGATATCATCAGCCAAATGGGGACCTGAAAGCTGAGGAAACTGAGTACACGTGTTCGTTTCCGTAGATCGGATGACCTGATAAATAGACCGAACGACAGATTTCAAATAAGCCACTGTTCTGTCTTCGGATGTAATCACCCGCTCCCAGTCCCATTGATCAACATAAATGGAATGCAGGTTATCCAGGTCTTCATCAGGACGGAGGGCATTCATGTCCGTGTATAAGCCTTCACCAGCCTTAAAACCATAATCAGCCAGGGCCTTACGCTTCCATTTTGCCAATGACTGAACGGCTTCTCCGGTTTCATTCATCTCTTTTACAGTAAACGTAACCGGTTTTTCAACGCCATTCAGATAATCGTTCACACCGGACCGCCTCAACACCACCAATGGGGCTGAAACCCGCTGCAGATTCAGGATCTGGCTGAGCATATTCTGAAAGGTGTCTTTTACATATTTGATTGCATTTTCAGTCTCAAATAAATTAAGGGCAGATGTATATCCTTCAGGAATTAATAATGCACGTCTTTCATTATTATGATTGATTCT
Organism: bacterium; assembly: GCA_016932575.1. Lineage (GTDB taxonomy): Bacteria > Zhuqueibacterota > QNDG01 > QNDG01 > JAFGCO01 > JAFGCO01. The sequence continues at coordinate 387 of JAFGCO010000071.1, read as the reverse complement.
CTTCACAACCGCCATTAAATCTCCTTTAGTGTTGTTTATTCGGAATAATATTTATCCCATCCAAAATCACGACATCGTCCATGGTACACACATTGTCCATATCAGGTTCAATTCATGGAATCGATAATCCGGATGACTATAATTTTAATAGTTTAATCGATTTTGGACAATAAATCAAGAGATAAATTTCAGTGAACCTGCATTGAACAAAATCAGGATTGGATCGACGATCACGGGCAGATAAAATAAACCGGCATACGGCGATGATACCATTCGTGTATTGAATGAACAGGCAACAATGATCCATTTTTCATTCAATAACAGAGAACGGGTTGGAATTTTTAAAAATTAAATTTATATTGTGACATTCATTCAAGAAAGGAAAAT
>JAFGCO010000070.1 GCA_016932575.1 bacterium | reverse complement strand
GCGGAGAACCAAAAGCTTGCGCAGACGGGGTTTCAGTTTTTGAGTGTGGTATCGGACGCGCGGGCGTCAGCGCTTGGAGAAGCGATGACGAGTCTTGAGACGGGGTCGAGCGCGTTGTTTTTCAATCCTGCGGGGATGGCGAACATGGAGGGGATGATAGACGTGACGGCGAGTGACAATCGCTGGATAGCGGACATTCGTCACAACACGTTCAGTCTGGCGCTGAGTCCGGCGAACGGAGAATACGGGGTGCTGGGATTCAGTCTTCAGACGGTGGATTACGGGGATTTTTACGGGACGCGAGTGGACAAGAGTACGGATCTGGGGTATGTGGACACGGAGATATTTCAGCTGACGGCGATGTCTGCGGGTGTGGGTTATGCGAAGCGTCTGACGGACCGGTTCAGTGTTGGGGGTCAGGTCCGCTGGGTGGAGCAGGATCTGGGGAAGAGCATTGTTCCGGTGATATCGACGGAGCTGGACACGACGGAAGGGGAAGAAAAAAACCGTTTGAATCCGATGGCGTTTGATTTCGGGACGCAGTTCAAGACGGGATACAAGAGTCTGGTATTTGGTATGAGCGTGCGTAATTTTTCGAAAGAGATCAAATATGTGGAAGAAGGGTTTCAGCTGCCTTTGGTGTTCAACCTTGGGATATCGATGGACGTTCTGGATTTTATGGGAGACCGTTCGATCGATCATGCGTTGATCGTGAGTCTGGATGCGAGTCATTACCGGTCCCATCCCGAGCAGGTGAAAGTGGGATTGGACTATCGGCTCTTGAACATGCTTTCGGTTCGGGGAGGATATATCTCGAACAACGATGAGAGCGGATTGTCCTTTGGCGTGGGCATTCAGAGTTTTGGATTGTGTCTGGATTATGCCTATACGCCGTTCGGGGTATTTGACAAAGTGCAGCGGATGACCGCGAGGTTTTCGCTCTAACCCCCTCCTCGATCTAAAGAGCGGATCGAGGTTCCCCTTGTCAGGGGGATTTGGGAATCTGGTCTTCCCTTGAGACGAGATCCCCGGCGTCAGCCGGGGAGTGGGTTTGAAGACATTGAGATCATACGATAAACATAAAGGAGTCATCAATGAAATCGACGATAAAAATACTCATCACCCTCACGGCCGTTCTTCTGGTCATGGCCGGGTGTGAGTATGACGGACCAACAGCTGCATATGATCAGCCCCAACCTAATTATTCCAATGCCAGCATTACTGGAATGGATCCAGAAACAGCCGGAGCGGGTGTGAATGATATTAAGATTCTGGGAGAAAATTTTTCTGATTCCCTGGAAGCAAATCAGGTATATTTCGATAATGTACAAGTCGATATTATCGAGGCAACCCCCACAGCTCTCAAGGTCCGCCGGCCAAAAAGCTACGGAGACAGTCTCACAGTCAATGTTGTGACATATGGCTCTCTCATTGTAGCAACATGGGAAGCGTACCGGGTTGATCAGGTTGTTTCCACCTATGGTAATTTTGTTGAAAACAAGCAGCTTGAAGCCCTGACTGTAGATCAGGATGAGACAGTTTATGTGATGCAAAGAAGCCCGGCAAGCGTTCATAAAATTACATCGGATGGGAAACGGACTGTCATTGGTCAGGCGGCCATTATTCCTTCACACGTGGTCATGGCACCCAATGGTAAACTGACGTACTTTAAGGATAAAAGAATTCGCCAGATGGATGTCTCTTCCGGGGTATCCGACACACTGTTACAAGTCAGCAAAAATGCAGCCTTTGGCGATTATGATAAATATGGAAATTTGTATACGGGCGGAGGCCGGAGTTCTGATCTCATGGTGGTTCAGCCTGATTTGACCTTTAATGTCACAGGGATCTATGAGGATGACGACATTCTGTATATTCGAGTTTATGACAATCATGTATATCTGCTGGTCAAAATTGACAGTCCTGATGAAAACACCCCTGAATTAGGCATATTCAAACATGAAATTCAGGATGCCAATGGAACGCTCGGTGAGAGAGAGACGGTTTTTGACTGGGCTTCGACAGGAGACTACGCTGAATCTGAGCCCCTTGCTTTTACCTTTTCTGCGTATGGGAAGCTCTTCATTGGAAGCGATAATCTGGATCCGATTCTCATGATCGATCTGGATAATGAAACTCAGGACATCGTATATAAAGGCATTCTTACCGGTATCATCGGCGGAATGGAATGGGGAACCGGAGATTTTCTCTATTATATCAAAGATGAATATGAAGACGACGACGGCAATTCAGATGAGATTTTCAATCTGATGCGTGTGGATCTGGGCGAATCCGGTGCTCCCTATTACGGCCGGGAATAGTTATTCATTTTATCATTTAAACGACAATAAAAACCTTCGGGCAATTTATCTCCCGAAGGTTTTTATTTAAGCAGCATCATTTTGCCTGTTCGCACTGTATTGGATGATTGAATCCGATATAAATAAAGACCGCTGGTTAAATCCGAACCATCAAATTTGACCTGATATTCACCTGGAGCGTATTCTTTTTCAGTGAATTCAATCATCGTCTGGCCTGTTATGTTCAATACTGCAACATGCAAAGAGATTTTTTTTATGACTGAAAATTTAATCTTTGTAAACAGATTAAACGGATTCGGAAAATTTGGTTTTAATTCAAAGTCAGCATTCATGGGAATATCTGTGTTTTTAATTGCAGATGATTGATCAACCATTTTTAAAGAAATATCATCAATAAAAACGTCATTGTCATTACCGCCTGCATAAATCATCAGTGACGCATTCACATCCGTAGGATCGGTCATTTCAAATCGATAGGAAAAACGCTTTGGTTTTTTTGTGAGATAGCTTTCACCGATTCGGCTGTAATTGGTATACGGTTCGCTGTTTTTTTTAACGACGACCTCAAAATTTCGGGATGCCACAGCCCAGGCGTCAAATTCGATCTGATACACCCTTCCCTCGGCAAGTAAAAATCCGCTCTGCGACAGGCCGATGTCATCAGACCGGTCTCCGCCGTGGTTAATATTAAAACGAAAATATCCGTTATCCGAATCACAATAAGCTGACGCGTCTCCTTTAACCGTCCATATCCAGTATTCTTCACTCATATCAAAATTTCCATTGAGCACCATGTTCTGACCGGGAACGACGAGATTCACCTGGACACTTTCCTGGTTGGAATAATCACTTTCCAGACCCTTATCACTCACGGAGGTTATCCTAAAAAAATAGGTTGTTCCATTTTCAAGATGATACAGCCTTTTTAAAGTTGTTTTTGATGTGTCTATCAGAGTTGTTGGATTCCTATTTTTTCCGCCGTATATCCGGTAATGATCCACATGCTGATCCCCAAACTGGTTGATCAGCAAAGCAATATGATCCAATTGTGATTCAACCACCAGATAGGGTTTCTTTGCCAGGCCTTCCCAGGCGAATTTGAACACGCGATAAGTTTTGTAATGATTCACAAAATTCATTTCAAAGGCCTTGCTGCCGTCCGGCCTGACCTCGGTGAGTTTCGGAAGATTCTGCACTGCCCAGTTAATCAGTGTATTTCCATTGGGCAAACGTTGAACATTGCCCATATGATAAGCATAGGTGGGCGGGTCTTCAACAAATTTCCAGACCAGCGTGGCTGTCATTTCATTCGTATTCAGTTCGTATTCGAGAGCACGCGAAACCGGTGGCTGATGCAGGCATCCGTTGTCAAACATCGTATATCGGCCATTTCCGAGTGACCGGACACTGTGCTGATTGTAAAAACCGCCCAGCGGATCGCCAATAAACTGAAACTGGTTATTGGCGCCACCCAGCCGCCAAATAATTTCACCTGTATTTCGATTGATTTTGGTCACTTCACTGATCCGTTTGCTGGATAAAATGATATGACCGTCATCATCAATATCAATCGAATTCATATGAGGAAACCGAAAGCTTTCATCTGTTGGCTGATCATCCGGACTGTATCCGATCATATCTGCAGGATGAAAATGATCCAGAGCTGCAAATTGCAGAATGAGTTCATCGTCCGGAGTGAACATTTGAAGTGCAGACTCTGCGACTCTTGCCTCTTTTTTCCCGCCATCCACAATATGACTCATATCCACAGAAACACCCCGGATGCCAAGAAGAAGATATGTGCCGTCTTCAAGCACCTGCAATTCATGCTCGTCAGTACTATATCCATTCACAGCATCATAGGTACGCACTTCTTCATAATGGGTATTCAAAGCAATAAATCCCTGGCCAAAATCATATCCTTCACGGACCAGCATACTGATATTTCCATTACGCTGAACCTTGAAATCGCGCCGCCGGTCCGGCGTTCGTTTATACCAGACTGGCACACCGTCATTATTGAAAATAACATTGTAGGGTTGATCACCGATATTATTAATAAAAATATATCCGTCGTACGGATTTTCATTGACTGTGATGTCAATATGAGGGAAATCACTGGGGATTGAAACTCCGGATTGTGTCATGATCGCTAGTTCAGTCGATCGGCACCGAAACGGATCGGATTTATTTAACGCGCCCTGACTGTATTCAAATTCAGGAACTGTCCACTCTGCATCACACACGTGAAAATGATATCGAAGCGGAAATATAATCTGACCGGAATGTTTTAATACCGGTTGAATCTTAACGACGATATCCTGACCGCCGGGGAGAGCACTGTCAGGTTTAAAGAGTAATGTCCGATGATCCGAAGCCACTCGAATATGCCCGGGCAAGGAATTCCGATTTATCGTGATCAATTGAATGCACGAATCGGAATTTTGAATATAATCGGGTAATATATCTTTCCATCTGACCAATATACTGGCCCGAGATGGCACCTGCTCAGCCCCTGGCTCCGGATAAAGATACTGATAACCGTTGTGATGATAAGGAAAAAGGACAGAAAAAGGCAATAAAAAATAACAGATGATTATGACTAAATATACTCGATACTTCAAAAATCCTCCGAATGTCAATGAATCCGTCCCCCATTCAGCCTGCAACAAAATCAGAGAACGCCGGATAAATATCAGGTGGAACACTTGCAAAAATCTGACCAGCAGAGAAAATGACAAAATTGAGAATAAATGGCTGAACTTTGGCAAGACTCAGTAAATGAAATGTTTAAAAACACAAATATTCACTTGGATTTAAACCATTTCAAATATTGAAAAAGATCAAGACAGGCTCATATTCTCATCAAAATTACTTGATAATGGTGATTTTCTGATTCTGTACTGCTGATCCTGCCTTGAGCTGAATGATATAATTTCCACTGGGAACCGATCGTCCATCGTTATTGATACCCCTCCAAATCACCTGATGGTGGCCTGTTCCCTGCCATTCTTCCTGATAGAAAGTGAACACTTTCTTTCCCAGAGTATTATAAATCGTCAAATCAACCAACGTGGTCTCGGCCAGGCTGTAGGTTATCGTGGTAATCGGATTCAGCGGATTAGGGAAAGCCGCGTATAAAGTAACCTCGACGGGTTGAATACAAGGACTGGTTAATAAAATCTGGGCGGTTCCGCCGGCCATCTGATATATTTCACTGCCTGCAAGTAAAAATGCACCCAGGCCGTAGTCTTCAAAATTTGGCACTTTATCATAGGTCACAGGCTGTCCGTCAGAAGGTTGTTTGCCTGTGCTTTGAACATATCCTAAAAAGCCATCGTCATGGAGTGCATCATTGACCAATCCGTTCCAGCCTTTGATGGCTGCAGTTTTGAATTTATCTTCATTCAGCAAACCGTGATTGACACCCCATGCAAGCCCGAATGTAAAGAAAGCCGTCCCCGATGTCTCTCTGCCGCCGAAATCATTGGGATCATGAAGACTGACATTCCAGAATCCATCTTCTCTCTGGATCGGAATCAAGGCCTCTGCCATTTCTTTGAAGGTGGTCATATACTCATCCCGGTGAGGCGCGTCCTTAGGCATAACATCCAATACGCGGGCAAGAGCAGTAAGTACCCACCCATTGCCTCTTGACCAGTAAGTGTCTTCTCCATTGGGAGCGGTATAAGGGGAATCAAAATCTTTATCCCGCCACCAGAGATGGTCCTCCGGATTGTACAATCCATTCGTGCCATGCTGTATTTTTGTATAATTATAGATATTATACATTTTGTTAAAATAAAGACTGTCCTGATAAATGGCACCCAGTTTGGCAAAAATCGGCATGGCCATTTGCAGGGCATCAATCCACCACCACGCATCATTATTATCGTCAATGACCATCCTGTCTATGGTTTCTTTAATGCTCCCGATCCGTTCGGATTTTGAATCAATCTGGTAAAGTTCAATATATGTTTGTCCGCAGCACTGATTATCCGCATTCTTCGTCCATGTATCTCCGTAAGCCGGTCTCCAGCGATGTCCTTCTCCCCAGTCGACAGCGTAATCATAATACGCTTTCTGAGGGGCTACCCGGTAAAGCGCCATCAATCCTTCATAGTAGGTGGCCCGCGTCCAGATATTGCTTGGACGCCGTTTATCCGTCACAATATCGACAGTCGGATCCGGCCATTTATTCATAAAATATTGATTGGCCAGGATCATCTTTTCAACGACTTCATCGGCTGAGGGAAGATTCTGGGCAATGACTCCCTCGGTTAATACAAAAAATACAGTAAAGAACATCACAAACATGGATAATTTCATCGAATTCACATTACACTCCTTTTTGATTTTAACAAACGGGATACCTTAAAACCAGGACATCGATCTTTATCAGACAAAGATGGATTTTATTTAAATTACCATGGTCATGATCAATGTCATTTCATCAAAATCATTTTTCGCTTCGCGATACATTCTCCGAACCGTAATTCGATAAAATATATGCCGGAAGAACAATCGGCCCCCTGAAATCGAATCCCATGTACTCCTCCCTCTTGTCTCTCATTCACCAATATGTCAATCACTCTGCCCAAAACATCAAACACCGTCATCTTCACATGACCCGCTGCAGGCAATTGATAGTGAATGACAGAATCCTGATTAAAGGGATTCGGATAATTTGGATACAGATAAAACAGACTTGGTTGAACATGCTTTTCTGTAACTTCGGTATAAAGCGTATCCTGAACAACAGGCCAGCCGGAATCATCCCAAATCAGATTATTTATTCGAAGAACCGGCCGTCCGTTTCTTTGAACATCATAAACATGATAAACCAGCCAGTACTGAGCGCCCTCTGATAAGACAGCACAATGTCCTGGACCTTTCCAACGACTGTTACCGGATAATAGGAGGGTACCGCCGCCCGATGTCATGAGCATGTTCCACGAATCGACATAGGGTCCCGTCACTGTTTCGGACCGGCCCACCCTTATATTATAAGTGCTGTTTACTCCCCTGCAGCACAGGTCAAAAGAAATAAAAAGATAATAATAACCATCTTTGTATATAATAAAAGGCGCTTCAATGGCACCTCCGCCGCGACCGGCCAGGTGATAGAGATCAGAATTAACCGGTTTCCCTGTAGTGGAATCCAGCTCAACCATCTTGATGCCGCTCCAGAAACTGCCGAACGACATCCATATTTTTCCATCTGTGCTGCGAACAATATTTGCATCAATCGCATTATAGTTATCACCGGAATAAGACTCAAAAACCTTGCCCTGATCCACCCAATGATAATCCGCATCACCAGGATCCAATGTGGCATTGGTTGCCAGGCCGATACAGGACCGGTTGCTTCCAAAAGTCGACAATGCATAATAAAGATGGTAAATTCCATTGAAATAGGAAATATCAGGTGCCCATACATTACTGACTCCCGGAACTTCCTGAATACCCCAGGCCGGAATGGAGTTAAAAACCTTTCCCAGATATTCCCATAAAATCAGATCCCTGGATCTGCGGATTTGAATTTTATCTCCCGTACAATAAATATAGTATTGGTCTTCAAATCCAATGATACAGGGATCGTGCACATCCGTAACAGATCCAGTCTGACCTTCTGTCCTGGTACTGAACATAACATGCAGCATCAGTATAACCGGTATTGCGATCGCAATCATGTGAATATCCGGTCTCTTCAGTTGCATATCACCCCTTTATTCTCTTCGGGAGGTTTCAAATTGATAATAACAGATGCGTTCCGGTCACAGGTTATTCTTCCATTCTCGTACCGCAGCTCTGCAACCTGAATAGAGCTGCGCCGTTTTTCGTACGAGTTGGTTTCTGGAACAGATTCCACACGACCCGGGTGGGTAAAATAAAACAGATACGCTCTGTCCTGATTCACGATAACATCAGCATGACCGCCTTTGACACCATCGTCCAGTCCTGTTCCGGGTGTTTGAAGCAGATTTCCCGGTATTCTTTGCCAGTGTGTCAGATCACTGGACCGGTAGCAGGCCAATCCCTGCCACACATCAGTAATCATCCAATAGGCACCCTGCCATTGAAATACGGCAGGTCCTTCTCCGCTTTGATCTCCCACGGCTTTTCCCCGGTCCACCCAGGTGTATAAATCAGGGCTGTCTGCATAATAAATCGATTTCCTGTCTTTTTCATTATTGTACCAGAGCCTCCAGCTCCCATCCGGCAGGCGGTGAACACAGGCATCTATGACTTTATCATTGGCCAAAGGGAGCGTGGATTCATAGGTCCATTTGATACCGTCTTTACTTGTCAGATGGAGGATATGACGCGGATGACTCCAATCCTTAAAAATCCCTGGCACATGGGTCAGATACATATGAAATACACCGTCATGTAAAAGAACCTCAGGAGCCCAGTATGTATCATCGCCGGTTTGATATTGAATATCACAAATGCCCCGGTATGTCCATGTAGCCCCTCCGTCTTCGGATTGGGCGATTCCGATTTGAGTGCCGTGTACCCAGGTGACACCGTCCAGGCCCCGCATGCTGGCGCGCCGGTTGGTATAATACATGAACCATTTTTTTTCAACAGGGTTCCGGACAACCACCGGATCAGCCGCACCGTCGAACACCGGATCCCGGTACAGAGGTTTTTCGGCAATCTTACCGGATCTATGAACACACGCGATATTCATACCCATGGATACCAAAAGAACGGAAATAAAAAGAATCCGGCTGCTTTTCAGTCTTTCTTTGAAGTTCATATCGTTTTGCCTGCCTTTATCAATTTAATATATATAATGACCATAAAAGTAAAAAACAGAACGATTAAAACAGACTGAACCCGCATGAAAAGATATTTTTGGGTATCCGTTTCTGAAAATATCTCACTCAACATCCGGCATTTGCAGAGCCGACTGAATAAGCCCTGCCATAATCCTGTAACCCTGTTCTGAGAAATGCACTCCATCCAAAGTCAAATGTTCCACATCCGGCAGCATTGGAGTATAGATATCAATATATTGACAATGAAATCCCTCTGCAATATTCCGGAATTGCGAGACGAGCCTCTTTACCTTTTTATCACCATCTTTGTATTTGATGGAACCTGATGCTTCACTTCCATAAGGCGGCGGGCTGATAAGTATCAATTTTGGACTGCGGCCTGACGGATACGGATAGTTTAAAACTGACTGAATCAGCTTCTGATAATTTAACGGAACTTCTTCCTGCCGTTCATCAAAAACGGCTTTGCAGTCATTCGTGCCGAGACAAATCAGTACCCTGTCGATTCCACCGGCTGAATTACGACAGCCTTCTGCCAGTATGGTATCGATTTGTTTCAGGGTATTCAGAGATTTCTTCCCCAGATTGTCAAATCCAACGGTTCTTCCGCTGACTGAATTGTTGATAATCCGTACATGCTTCCCCATGTTTTGCTGAAGCCAATCCGGCCACTTGCCGGCTCCCTCTCCATTGGAATCCCCGATTGTTAAAATTGTGGTGGCATGATTTGAAAATTGATTTTGACTGCATCGAAAAGAAATCATCAAAAAAAGCAGCAGGCAAAACATGCTTAATATCATCTTGTATTGATTTTGCTTCATGGATCAGCTCTATTTTATTACCATTATTTTTTGCCGGAATATCCGTGTTCTGCCCATCCGGCTCTGCACAATATAAACTCCGCTTGCAAATGATTCGGCATTGAACTTTATTTTATAATAACCTGCCGGATAATTTTGATCTGTCAAAACATACACCCGCTTCCCCGTAACATCATAGATTGATATTTGAACACGCGCCGCTTCAGGAAGATCAAAAGGAATTGTGGTTTCCGGATTAAACGGATTCGGATAATTCGCATGAAGCGCGTATTCTGACGGCATACTCTTTCCAGCCCCGGAAACATGGATGTCAGTCGTGAAATCAGGACCGATCGTAATTTGATCCAGATTTCCAAAATCAGATCCGGTAGTGACAAACCGAATTGTATTCTGGAATCCGGCTTCCAGAGCGATGGTTGTGCTGTCCAGGCTCCAGTTCGTCCATTCGCCGGTGCTGATCATGGTTAAACTCTGGATCTGCCCGTTTACGATAAGTGAACCCGTACGATTGGTATTCCCCAGTGCATAACGGAAAACCAGATTTAACGTTCCCCCGCCGAATCCCGGCACATCATTGAACTGAACCGAGCTTCCGTTCGTGTCGAAATTCACAAATCCGGTTCCATAAAAGCCGATATGGTTGCTGTCCAGATAAACAGTACCTCCGTGAACGCCGTTTTCAGCCTGGAGTGTAATGAACGGACCTGTGGTTACATCAAGTTCTTCCGAATAAAACGATTCCAACAAACTTTTATTGACGGAAGTAATCACATAGTATAATGTTTGATCCTTCGGCAGGGGTTCATCGATGTATTCTTTCTGTGTAACGAATTCAGTGTTCATTTTTTCATACTGCTCTCCGGATATGAATGAACGATAGACATTGTAACCAATGATATTCGTTTCATCCGGCACATCCCAGAATAATTTCACTGAATTCAGACTGTTCCGTGCATAAAGATCAATTGGATAATCCGGACGAATTGTTGTAATGGCTTTTAATATATACGTATATGATGATTCATTACCATAAATATCGACAGCCGTTACTGTATAATAATAGGTGGTATCATTGAACACATCGATATCGGTATATCCGATATCAGTTAAAAGGACATCTGTTAATTTGATAAAAGGCCCCTCTTTCTGCCTGGCACGATAGATATTGTATCCATCCAGGTCTGATTCAAAATTAGCATCCCAGCTAAGCTTCACACTGTCGGTGAATGCTTCTGCGACAAAATGAAAGGGAGGTGCCGGGGGTCTCAGACTGTCAGGCAGAAACATACCCTCGCCCACATAATAGCTGGTGTGGGGCGGCTGATTGTAGGCTACATTCTGCCAGGCGATTCCCAGGCGGTATACCCGGTCGTGCATCAGGGTAGTCAATCGGTAACCGGTGGTATCCGTGGTCGTATAAATCCGGATCGACTGATTGTCTGAAGTCCGCCAGATGACTTCTTCCCGCCAGTCCCCAAATAAATCCGCCTGCAGACAGGGATTGGACTTTGTGCCGTTATTCGAGGAACATCCTGTTGCCAGCAATAAAATCGAACCCCGATATTTTCTGATATGATTGCTGTCGAGCAGTTCCCGGCACAAATCTCCGTCCCACCAGACCACATGATTGGTGGAAGAAGGAGTGGGACCGGCATACACATCCTTGCAGCTCCTCAGACCGGATGTCCCGCCCCAGCATTCCATCCCCCGATACTCTGAGACAAGATTGGCTGCGGTGCCTCTGCCCACATCGCCTTGGGCAGTGGCCCAAATAATTTCGCCGGTTCTGGCATCGTGCAGGGCAGAGCCATGCGGTCCTGAAGAATTCTCACCATGCAGACTCCATAATTCCAGCCCGGGTCTGTCAGGATCAATATCAGAAAGATGCATGGCGTCCCCATGTTTGAGGTTGGAATTCCACAATCCTTTCCCATTGTCATCAATCGCGCAGGCGCCGTAGATGATTTCATCTTTCCCGTCTTCATCCACATCTGCCACACTGAGATTGTGATTGCCCTGACCTGCATAGGACGGATATCCGTCACTGCTGTCGAATGTCCACCGATGCGTAAGCGTATTGTTCCGCCAGTCCCAGGCCACCAGCACTGTTCTTGTGTAATATCCGCGGCACATCACCACACTGGGACGCGACCCATCCAGATAAGCGACACAGGCAAGAAACCGATCCACACGGTTGCCGTAACTGTCTCCCCATGAACTGACGATTCCCCGGGCCGGCAGATAATCGGTTGTTGCCAGAGCCCCACCGGTCTGGCCAGAAAAAATAGTAAAAAATTCCGGTCCCGACAGTATACGTCCGGATGAATTCCGGTAATCTGCACCGGCATCCCCTATCACCTGTCCGAGGCCATCCACGGTCCCGTCTGCGGTCTTACAGGCGACTTCTGAGATGCCGTCCCCATCCAGATCATAGACCATAAATTGTGTATAATGCGCTCCGGCCCGTATGTTTACACCAAGATCGATCCTCCAAAGGTGCGTGCCGTCCATTTCATAACCATCAAGAAATACATTACCCGTATAACCATCATGCGCATTGTCATGGGAATTGGAGGGATCCCATTTCACGACAATTTCATACTCTCCATCGCCATCCAGATCACCTGTGCTGCAATCATTGGGTGAATATGAGTATGAAACATTATCCGGTGTTTTCCATCCGGCAGGCCTTTGAAGCGGAACAGTTAAATAATTTTGCGTCCAGGGAGTGACAGTATCCGATGCTTCCTGCTCAATGCCGCTCAGAACAGGAACCACATGATAGAAATCACCGGACGTTCCCAGAGTATCTAAAAAATTGGTAGACCGGGTAATCGGCAATTCATTCAGGCAGGTTTCTCCCCTGTAGATATTAAAGGTAATGGAATCAGGATCCGATTCCAGCAGTCTCCATCCCAGATAAACATCCTGCCCTTCCATAACAGCAATCAAACCCCGTCCCAGTGTTTCCATCTGGTCCTGTGCGAAAATTGGCCTGATCAAAAAGGAAAAGAAAACGATTATTAAAACAATGGGCATCATAACCTTCATAAAAATCCCTCCTTCAGCCGAAAATACTCATTTATTCAATTAATCTCATGAATACATTCATTTAATTGTATCATCAGAGTTCATCTATTTCCAATAATTATTACCATTCTTTCCCCTGCTTTTCATTCTTCATCTTTTTTCTTCATATATTTTTGTGTCTCCAGATTCATCCTTCTTGTATTATGATCCAAGAATCCCTGATCCAAGGACTCAAGGACTCAAAGACCCCGGCATTCAACGACCCAACGACTCAACAGAACCTAAGACGCACACTAAAGACCACAGACGGCTGACCGTTGAAAAACCACAAATAACAAATCCCAGATATCAAACAATATCCAAATCACAAAAGACAAATAACAAACACACTTTTCTTTGTTCGCGATTTTGATCATTGGAATTTATTTGAAATTTGGATTTTGCTATTTGGAATTTTATCACCACCAATTCATGCATTTTCTTTGTCTTTAATTATTATTTCTTGTTTCTTGACTCTTGATTTTTCTCTCCGTTTCTCCCATGCTCCGTTTCACCGTTCCAGCCTCTCAACATTTCCTCTATTTCCCGTATACCCCTATTGCCCCTATTTCCCTTTGATTCCTATTTCTTGTTTCTTGTCTCTTGTTTCTTGACTTCCGCCTCCTTCTCCCAGGTAATAACTGGTCATCGGTACCTGATCATAGCCCATGGCCTTTAAAGCGACATCGATTCGATACAGCGGATTCTGCATCAGGCAAATCCTTCGGTCACGCGCCGGAATGACCGTAATGTATATTCTGATTTCCCCGCTTCGCGTCACCGTAACGATTTCCTCCCGCCAGTCACCGAGCAGATCGGCCCACAACATGACATGTCCTTCAATACCGGAAGTCAGAACGTTTCCTTTCCATTTCATAATCCGCCCTCTGTCCTCCAATTCGCGGAGCGGATCTTCATCCCACCAGACAAGGCCGTTTAACGGCGGAATATCTCCGGGTATCTGTTCCCCCTTACATGTATAAAAAAAATCCGTAGCCCAGCATTCCATGCCGGGATACCCGGGATCAATATCGGAAACCAGGACCCTGTGAATCTGATTATCCTTTGTCTCTGTTCTTGTGCCGACAATCAAATCTCCTGTAGCCGCGTCCCAGAGGCTGACACCATTCTGAGGATGCGGATCTTCATAACTATACCAGACTTCAAGCCCGGGGCGGCCCGGATCAATATCTGAGATATAAAAACGGTCTCCATGTCCGAGCCCGGTGCTCCACATCAGACGTCCATCATGATCAATAGCAATGGAGCCATACAAAATTTCATCGCATCCATCATTATCAATATCAGCGACATGGATGTTGTGCTGGCCTTGTCCCTGATATTTCCATCCGGCGGTCTGATTGGTCCAGCTCCAGGATTTGAGCAATCGTTCGCCCCGGAGTAACCAGGCCTCCATTCTCATCAATCCGTAAATACCCCGCAGAATCAGCAAAGCGGGTGTTTTGCCATCCAGATAGGCGACACCCATCATATTCCGGTTCATGCGATTGCCCACCGTATCGCCCCAGTCTTCAGGGTTTCCCCTGGGTATCCAGTTTATCCGGGTTATTTCTTCCCCGGTTTCTCCGTTCCAGACAGAACAGTACTCCGGACCGCTGAGTACCTGACCATTGGGCTCACGATGGTCTCCCTCCGCAGTTTTCAGGGCGACCTCAGCTTTACTGTCTCCGTTAAAATCAAATACAACCATGGGAGAGTACCAGGTTCCCAGCTCGACAGACCATCCCAGATCATTGCGCCAGAGAAAAACACCCTCATTCGTATAGCCTTCAATTTTGAATGTGTCCGGGCTTTTTCGTATTGTACCGGGATCTACACGGCCGCCCGGACGTTTGATCACAAAATCATACTCCCCATCACCATTCAGATCCCCGATACCGATTTTATGAACGCCCCTTCCTTTCACATCCTTTTTCAACAAGAATGATTGATATTGCCGAATCAGTGAACCGGCAGCAAGTGTGGTTTTTGCAAGCGTTTTTCCTTCAATCCGATCCAGGACTGAAACTAGCTGCCAGCAATTTTTCTGATCAAGATCGGCTGTTGTATCCACAAAATCTGTGGTTCGCGTGATGGGTTCTGTATTTAATTTTATCGGCTTTCCCCCGCTGATTGATCGATAAATATTAAAGGCAATGGTTGTTGGATCCTCTTTCAGAAGACGCCAGCTCAGATACACACGGTCTTTAGCAAAATGTACGGCCACAAGCCCGCGTCCCAACTTTTCTTCAACTCTTTTATCAGCCCATCCCAGAGCCGTATCCGGATTGTATTCAGGATTGAGACGATAAGCACCGTAATTAGGTGGAATATTGGACTGAGCAAAACCTGGTATTTCAGTCATGTTAAGAAACACCAAACCGATGTATAAAAATGAATTTATTTGGATCACTCTGTTTCTCATGACCTCTTGATTCTGCATATCATTCAATGAATTGAAGAATCTTCGGAACCTTTACACGAAAAAACCGGACTGGGCGGAAATTTCCAGGTTTCCGGAGGATCCGGATGAGACGGATTATAGTCCTCAAAATCTTCGGTGATATATTCTGCGATGGCCAGGTTGCTGGATTTGATTCCCTCGACCACACATTTAGCCAGCTGATAACTGCCATAGTTATTATGGTGGGTATGATCCGAAGGCATGCTGAATAACACGACCGATCCTTCGGATCCCAGTGCTTCATAGAGCTGCGTGCTCATCTGATGGAGATCAATGAGGGGGGTATTCTTTTCACGGGCCGCCTGACGGACCGCTTCCGGATAATCTTCATGTGAATTGACCACATGTCCGCTTTCATTAAAATTCCGACGTTGCATGGGTGTCACCAGAACAGGAATACCACCATGCTTACGTGTTTCATCAATGACGCGGAAAAGCTCCGATTTGAAACTGGTAAAAGGCCCGATTCCCTCACCCCGGAGTTTCATGTCATTATGTCCAAACTGAAGAAACAGATAATCTCCCGATTTCATCAGACTCATAATTTTATCAACCCTGCGTCGGGCAAACGCACTTTGAAGAGACTCACCGGATTCGGCATGATTGGCGATCACGACATCCGGCTTGAAAAATCGAGTGAGCATCTGTCCCCAGCTGCTGTACGGTTCAAAGGGTTGATCGCATACCGTCGAATTCCCGAGCAGATAAATCACAGAAATATTGTCAACAGGAATTACCTCCAGGGCGCACACGACCGGCCGTTCTCCGTTAAACTCCAGGATTAGTCTGTCGTCCCAGGCCCAATATTCAAATGTTTTCTCGCGGTCTTTCAGCTGTACCATTTCACTGTCAGAAATAAACGGGGTTCTTATATTTACCATGAACCGTCGTACAGAAAACACACCGGGAGCCGTCCGTTCCTGCTCAATCATCAGACGGCGCAATTCGGCTTTTACGGTGGTTTGACAAAAGTCAGCCGCATCACCAGTCGTAAAAATTACTTTGTAGTTGCCTTCCGGCAAGTCTATCATAAAATAAAAAGGCTTATCACTGGTACAAAAGTCAGAGCAAAGCGCATCGGGCCCGTTTCTGTCGACAGACCGGATGGGTGCCAGCACGGAATCACTGATAAAACCGTAGCCTGTTTCCGGATTGTACATCCTGTCCGGCAATATTTGTTTATATCCCCTGGAAACTTCACCCGGGCCAAAATCGAACCGGTATTTTGTGCGGATCGGTCGCACCCACTGCATGGTTGAACAGGAGAAAACCCACAAGGCCAGAACAAATAACAGAAATCCGGACGGCAGCCAGTTTTGTATTTTGGATTTCATCAGCTTCTTTCAGATGCTGTTAAACGATCTTTTTCCCGATAATCCGGATCAATTGACAACGCATTGGATTCATTTTTTTCAATAAAACGGCCAATATTAAGTATGTGTAAGCTCACACGATCTTTCAATAAAAAGCAACCTTCGGATTTTTAAAGAACATTTCCCATGTTTTCCCATCGTACATCCCACAGTCCATTTTTCGGAAATTTTGAATGACTACACATAAATGCAATGGCATACAGGAGCCCCCCGTTGCCAGGCAGGTATATCCGCAAACGCGGATCCTGATAATTATGACCATTCATGAGATAGGTGTTTTTTCCCACGTCTTTCAATAATAGTTCGAGCGCCTGCTCCGGTCGATTCAATTTTGCGGCTGCTATGGCAGCCAGCGGATAATCCCATCCCCAGGTTTTATCCCAGTTCCAGTTCAATAAAACCGCATTCACCGTTTCTGCAAAAACCTGCCTGTTTATCAGCGGTGTTTCAGGAATGAATCCATAAACGCCCAAAACAATAGGATGATCTCTCTGGCAATCCGGATTGATATATGAATCCCTCCGGTCTTCAGTAAAAAGGTAAAGGCTGTCCTGCACAGAGAGAGCAGACAGATTGTCCAGTACTTTTTGGTAAAACGGATTTTCTTTTAATCCCAGTCTTTTTTTCCATGTCTGCGCAGTTTCCAGCCCCCAATACCAATAGGCCAGTTCAAATGCAGGATTCATTGTCGTTTCCGGTCTGAAAACCTCCTGTGCAGACATCAGCCCGGGTCCCAGGACAAACCGTTGGGTCAAGGAATCCCATCTTGCATAAGACGCCATAAAATCAGCCGTTTCAAAAACCAGTTGCCGGTACTGTTCGAGAACGGACCGATCATGTAACTGTTGGTAAAGCAACTCTGCAAAATAAATCATGTGAGGCTGCTGCCAGATTAAAAAAGGTCCGACAGAAGAGGGGCTCTCTGTTCCCGAAGGATCTGTCATTTTCGGCCATCGTATTCCCTCGTACTTCTGGTGCCGGGCAGTTTCTCTGGCCTTTTCCATTATCCGCTTATAATAATCCAGCTGGTGTTTCATCAGCTCCGGACGGTTCCAGGCAATAAAGTGCGCCGCGTGCCACCAGTGCATTTCCAGATGAAATTTACCGTACCAGCTGTTGAAAGTCAATCCTGTTTCCTGAGGCGGCAGTGATCCGCTGCATTGAATTTTAGTCAAGTACTGAGAAAGCACGACACGCCTTTCCAGCTCATGCGCTCCTGAATCCTTACATGCTGAAAAATCGACTGCCCCTCCACTCATCCAAAATGCTTCCCAGGCGCTTCGGCTCATTTTTTCGGTTTCATTAAAATCAGGCAGGGAATTTGGATATGGCTTTTGAGAAAATAAACAACACAACACCAGCGCATCGTGCTCTTTGCATGGCACCAGTCTGTATTGATGCGGATTCGGATTTTCCATTTCAGCAGATTGCTGCCAGAAGATTTCGACAAAATACTGTGTAGAATCCAATCGCCGTTCCAAAGTGACTCGATGATCATTTTGCCTTGTAAACAGGGTAGAATGCTTCTGCGGTTGATCGAAATTGATCCCTGAAGACGTTTGCCTGATATCTCCGTAGGGAAAATTGAATTTAAGACGAAGCTTTTCATACCGAATGAGCGGAGATCTGATTGATATGGCCAGCATATCCAAATCCGGATGACAGATCACCCGAATATTGACAGGCAATCCTTCAAAATGAAAATGGCTTGTAAGCTCACCTGTCCAGAGATTCAACTGTTGAAAGGCATTCTGGATATCCTCAATAGATATTGAAGTCGAGTCTTCTTTCAACAGTTCAAGGCCAATCAGGCCCAGATGCAGCCGATGAGGATTTTCTCTCAGCCATTCGGATGCATAATCTTTTCGCGTTCCCGTACCGCTGTAACGATAAACATAGGGAACCGATCTGCCGCCGACCTGCATCCATTTTTCAACTTCCTCCAGCGTGTATTGGCAGACATTCGGAAGACTGTGCCACCCCCACTGGGACAGTGTTCCCAGGGAAATTCCGTGTTCATAAAATTCCGGAAATGTCTGCAGCCCGGTGATATCCGCTGTAAATGCAAATTCCCCGTTGCCGACCGAAAGGGACGATAACGGATCGGGCCGGCATATTGTAATGTTATGCCTGTTGACAAGGTCGTAACGATCAATGGATTTGGGTTTCATCAATCTGCCGCACCTGAACAGAAGCAAAATGAAACTCAGTCCGCAAACGATTCCTTTACAAAATAAATGATTCATCATTTTCTCCACAAATCCGTTAACTGCCACTATTCCGGCAATCCGAAGTAAAACCAGAGTGTTCTTCTGATTGGGCCCTCAATGCAATTCATTTGACTGTGGGGCCCCAGATCAGAGGCATCCGGATGTATTTTGTATCCCATCTTGGTTCCTGTAGGCGGAATACCATCAAGAAAAGAGATGTCTCCAACCGGCAAAACCGGATGGTTAACCGGTCCTGGAAGTGAATAAAACTCGAAAAGGCGCACAAATAAATTTTTTTCATTGGCAACAACTAAAAATTGACCTTCAACAGTATTAAATTCAATCCAGATAATATCAGAAAAATACCCTTTAAACTCCGGATAAATCCAGGGCGAACTGCCTGTCTGAGTGTCGTTGTACATGGACTGATGGACAGTCAGCTCCCCGCCATGGATCCGGTTTTTCCAGACCCGATAAGGACCATTGCCCAGCCATTTGACTCCAATGATATTTGACTCTGGATAATCAAAGCTGATCCCAAGAAACGGCTGTTCCCCTTCCACCTGATATTCATATTCAAGACGCAGCCACCCACTGCCGTACATTTTCCAACGGGCATATTTCAGATCGTCTTGATACCGGCTCTCAACCACCACACCGTCATTTTCCCGGAAAACCGTCATCTTAACAAAATCAGCCTTTCCGCTCACCAGGACCGGTCCGTTGCTGAACGAAAGCGGCTCACTGTAATCATTTCGCAGATTAGACAAGGTACCGTCTTTATGATTGAATGTCACCCTGATTCCATTCGCTTTCAGACTAATCCGCCCCTCCTCCTCTGTTACTTCAACTTCACCCTTTTCAATATTGACCAGTTCATTCACCATACTGCGCTGATTTTTGATTTTCAGGGTTTGGCTGATTACAGAATGATAAAAAGGATCCCTGACCTCCACCCTGAGTGCATCATAATGCTTCCAGTCAGACGGTAGATCCAAAACGAGTTTCCCAGTGGCCGAAGGCGGAACATCCGGTCCGGAAGCCGTACCCTTGTTCATGATACGATATCCGGCATTGCAATCAGCGGGCCGGCGAAAATTGATCAGCTGCCATTGAAATGTACACTGATTCAGAGAAGTAAAATGATAGCGGTTCTCCAAAAATAATTGAACCGTTTCATCTCCGGACAATGGTTCGAACCGAACAATAACAGGAGAAAATATCTCCTGAATCGCATAAAAACTGCCTTCTTTTTCCCGATGCGGTCCCAGAACACCGTCCGGTGCATTGACCCGGTTCACATCCACCACTCCACTAAAATCGGTTCTTACGATTCCTTCATCAACAAAGGCCCAGAGAAAGCCGCCGCCTGAAAGATCCGAATTCCAAAACATCTCCCAGTAATCATAAAGAGCAGCTCCCATACCGCCGTCATTTTGGCCATGTAAGAACTCTGTGGGCATGTAAATCATCGGCCCCTTCAGTAATTTTTTTGAACCGGCATAGTTTTCATAATGATTGGTATCAATCCCATTGTAACCCTTTCCCCGCCGATGGTGACAGTGAATGACAGGCCGTTTTGAGGGATCATACTGATAAAAATCATCATCGAGCGCCTTGTTGGTTCCACCTTCATTGCCGTTGCTCCAGAAAATAACCGAGGGATGGTTTACATCACGAGTCACCATTTCTTTGACCAGTTTTTCCCCAACCGAAGTGTCATAGGCTTGATGCCAGCCGGCCAGCTCATCCACGACAAACAATCCCAGAGAATCACAACAATCCAGAAATGATTTGTCCGGGGGATAATGAGAGCAGCGGACAGCATTCATATTCATGGCTTTGATAAGCTGAACATCTGTCCGATCGATTTCCGGACTGATACAGCGTCCGGTTTCCGGCCAAAGCACGTGGCGGTTAATCCCTTTCATCTTCACCCGGATTCCATTGACATAAATACCGTCGGCCTTTCGAATTTCAATGGTTCTGAATCCGAATTTTTCTATTGTATGGTATTGAACCTGGCCTTTCTCTTTCAGAAAAACATGCACATGATACAAAACCGGGGTTTCAGGCGTCCATAGTAACGGATTTTTAACCTCGGTTTTCAGAGTGATCAGAGAATCTTCAGGACTGGCATGGGCCTGACAATCAGCGACAACAGCACCAGACACATCAATAATCTGCGCATAAAGGGTACGCTCTCCTTTGAGATTTTTGGGTAATACATCCATACTGAAAAAACCATCAGCCCCTGCCGAAATAGCGACACGTTCGATATGCTCACAGGGGAAGGATTCCAGATAGACGGGACGGAATATTCCGCCAAATATCCAGTAATCTGCCCGGCGCTCGGCATGATTGACAGAAGGATTTGCCGACACTTTACTCACTGTAACCTGTAACCGATTTTTCGTTCCATATCTCAATAAATCCGAAATATTATATTGAAAACGATAAAAAGCGCCCTGATGAATTTCACCGGCCAGTTGACCGTTTATTCTGACTTCCGTGTCTGTCATGGAACCTTCAAATACAATATTGACGATTCTGTTTTTCCAGGACTCGGGCACCATGAACACATACCTGTATAAGCCCTGTTCATCGGAATACTTAAACTTTTTTCCATACGTATGATAATCCCGGCCATAGTTATAACGCCCGAATCCCTGCTGTTCCCAGTGGGAAGGTACTTCAATTTCGGTCCAGAATCCGCTTTTTCTTCCACCTGTACAATAAAAATCCCAGGTCACGGTATGCATATTATCCTTGCCAGAGAGATACTGTATTTCACGATGGGGATGCTCTTCAGAGGACAGCAGAACAGATTGCATCATTAAAGCACAAGCGGATATCCAAAGAATGATTGGATGGTCTCTTTGATCATTCATGACTTGTCATTTCTCGTCTCAAGTGGAATCAGCTTCACAGGACCGATGAGACCGGATTCGATCGGTTCCCAGCCGGACGCATCGAATAATCCCCGATCGTTCATATTTTTTCTGTATTTTGACGGAAAGTTGATGTTGTAAAATTTCTTCCATTCAATGTCTTTTTGATCCAGATAAATGATACGATTGGCCATTAAATTGCTCACATCGATTTGTAATTGATTACGGTCCTTCAACTGATCATCACGGATTGTGATCTGAAACGGGGGCGTAATCAAGGTGTCAAGAACCGCACCATTCATATGAACAACCGCGCTTTCGCAGACCTTTCCCAGATCCAGCATCCAGACATCCGCCTTGACTTCAGGCTTTGCAAACTGTGTTGTATAACGGGCAGTGCCTGAAAAACATGAAATTTCATTGCTTTTAAGCCGCGTCCAGGATATCAGTTTCTCCGTCTGCACAACCTCGGGAATAACAGGCCCTCCTTGTATAAACTGAATTTTCCATTGACCGTTAATCTGATATGCGTCCTGTGCTTTGGTGAGGCATGGATAATCGGGAGTTTCTGTTTGATCTTTTGATAAAGACAGAATACAAGACTCACCTGAATCCAGCTGAAGATACACTTCTATGGATGCATCATGTCTGTTGACATGGGGAACCAGACCGGATTTGCCGGACATGGGATCAAAACGCAGTACAGAAGCCGCTTCTCCATGAATATGCACCCAGTCATCAAAACGATCTCCCGATGGATTCACAATAAAATAGAAGGGACCGCCTTCGGACTGACGTTTCACATAACGAAGGCCCTTTTTTGATGCTGATTCAGGCAGGATATCAATAAATTCAAGCAATTGGTGGATATCCTCGCCGATAACAAAAAGCCCCCCTCCAATGGTTGCATAAGACATCTTTTCATCAGGCAGTTTCACGACATTCAAATCCTGAAGGGCGTTCTGGAACGTCTTCTGCCTTTCGGAAAGATGGGCAAACCCTGGTATATCCTCGGGCAAACTTCGATGGAAAACAATATGGCCGCCTGCTTTTGCAAAATCTATCAGTTTGATAAAAGTTTTAAGAGGAATAAACCGGCATTCAGGAACGATCACTGTCTGATAGGCAGAGCCTGCTGTTTTAAATTCAGAATCTGTATATGCACAAACCTGCAGCTGATTGTCTGAAATAAAATCGAATGAATATCCCTGTTCCATCAGTGTTTCTGCCAGGTCACGAACGTGCATGCCTTCCAATGATCCCTTGAAATGTTGAAGCAGGCTGCGTCCCGGATCCGACCATTTGTCATAAATCGGATAATACAGCAATATATCATTGGCCGGCTTTCCGGATTGAAGAAATGCCTGGCATCGCGTGACATACTGATTGAGTTTCGGAAAATCTTTCCAGAATGCATTGGTCGGACCAAAATGAACTGCTGCATAAAACAGCCAGCCCGGCCATTCCACATCAATCGGGGAATAGGGTGTGCCATGATAAACAATATGGTTGATGCCCCCTAAAAAATATTGGTCGAGCGCCTGTTTAACTCCTGCCAGAGAGGCCAGAAAATGCTCATCCAGCCATGTGGCTGCCTCACAGGAAGCCAGCATCTTACCCGTGACATTTGCAGCAGAAGAAGCAAATTTGAATTGAATCAAATCGCTTCCCTCAGTCTCGGGAATATGACTGGCTGCGTAAAGGTCGAGGATATTCGCCGGAGAGCCATGAGCCTGATTTCGAATAACGGCTCCCTTGCCTTCCGCCCACGCCTTCCAGGAGAGGGTAAACTTTTCCAGAAGCAACTCGGAAATCACTTCCCGGTAATCACAGAGCAGCCGGCTTCTTTCTTCAGTGGATTCTGATGAAAAAAGCAATGGCAGGTAACGGGTAAGATCATATCCTTTTCTGTTTTTAAATTCCCTGAATAAATCGGGCGTATAATTGGCCTCACCACTTGCATCATCCACTTCGTACGAGTCATTAAAGAATGCCCTTAAATAACAAATATCATTTCCCTTAAATGCATTATCAAATTTATTGAGATAAGCCTCTATAGCATCTTTTGAAAAATGATCAATCACATTGCCTTCTCCGCCAGGAGCAGCCCGTTCCACCATTTTTCCGTGCCATCCCTGAAATACAGCATACAGGGTCCAGCGGTCATCCGGTGCCGTCCAATTCAAGTGACAATTATCATCAACCATCGGTGTAAGATTCAGTATGTCACCCTGCTCCGAATAAGCCATAAGAACCTGAAGCGGGAGGAATTTCTGAAACCGGATCTGTGCAAGCGCCAGAGATTGGAGATTGTCGTTTTCGCTGACAGGCTCTGAAACATCAGAAATTTTCAGTTTTTTTCGGACTGCATAAGCCATGGGTTTCTGCAGATATTCTACAGGCTGAGATAATTTTTCGCCCGCTTCAAGATGATACACCTGATAAACCATATACTTGCAGGCATGATCCGCGTCAATCCAGGGCCCGCCAAACGGCCAGCCGGTCCCTGTGGCCATATCAATGCCGAGATCAAGTCTTTCCGCCTCATGGAGCACATGCATGAACAGGGTCATCCACTCCCCGGATAAATAGGGAATAAATCGATCTTCAACTCCTTTCACGCCATAAATGGGTGTAATTTCCAATCCACCCAATCCGGCTTTCCGGTATTCCTCCATGACAGCAGATAAATTCTCCGGATCAACGCTGCTGCCCATCCACCACCAACGGGTCCAGGGTCGGGTCTGCCGGGTGATCGGCGGCCAGACCGGCTGAGATGCAGAGGCCATGACCTGTAAAGACATGATGATGGACAATCCAATCCGGATGAAATAGACTTTTATTCTATTCATGGGGCTCACTTTCATGATAATTAATCCATATGAAACACTTCTTCAAGCGGGATGGAAACCGGTGAGTGATCCGGATGGGTTTCCATGATGTCCGCCATATAGGCCCACCATTTTTGTACAATATCCGTCTTGCCGAGATCCTGGGATCCACTGTCTCCCGATACTTTTTGGACGGCAAATAAAATGTGGGTTTCTTCATCAAAAAAAATCGAATAATCACGAATCCCGGCATCTTTCAATAATTGCTTCAGCTCGGACCATATCTGACTGTGCCTTTTCTGATATTCTTCTCTGCAGCCTGGCCTGAGTTTCATTTTAAATGCGACTCGTTTCATCATTCAGCCCCTGGATTGATTAAATTACCGCGATATGAAAAAAAATCGCGTACATAAGATTCTTCAAGCATAACGATCGGGATTCATTGCACCCCGACTCAATGATTCTGAACTTCACTGTGATGATTTTTCAGTGGACAATATTCTGTCATATTTGGTATAAGCGGGTGCTTCATAATAGGGTGTCATCTTTAAAATTTCAACACCGGCACGCAGCACCGGCCCCTCGCCCATCGGAATGTTCTTGACAGCGGGACGTTTATAATAGAACACCAGAGAAGGCATAATGCCGGTTCCCACACAGATATCAGATACACTGGCCTGCGCATCGATCTTTGAAAGCACACCTCTCCAGCCCATTTCCGCCACATAGGCAAAATCCTGAGGCAGCCAGCCCCGGTTGACTCCCCGGGCAAGACTGAACGTAAACATGGCTGTGGATGAGGTCTCCAGATAAGAGTCTTCTTTATCCAGCAACTGATGCCACAATCCCGATTCACTTTGATAACGGGCAATGCCGTCGGCCTGCCGTCTGAATATTTCAATCAGTTCGGACCGTTTGGGATGATCTGCGGGAAGAACACTGAGCAGTTCAGTCTGAGCCATCATGACCCATCCGTTGGCTCTGGCCCAATGGGCCACGCCCAGCTGATCGGTATCGCCGTGATAGCAGTGAAAATAGAGCTGCTTTTCCCCGCTCCACAAATAATCCGTAAACTGGATTACCTGCTTTATGGCGTCATCTAAATATAAATCATTGCCCGTATATGCACCCATCCTCGCCAAAAAAACAACACTCATAAACAGATCATCCGCCCACAATGTCTTTTCATGCGGCCAAAGACGGGCAATGGTGCCGTCATTGAAACGGGGTTCCTGATTCATGATATGGGTTGCGACCTGATTGATATAATCCATATAAATCTCTTTTGGATTGATTTTCATGGCTTCCAGCAGGCTGGCTGCAATAGCTGAGCAGTCGTCCAGCCGGGTCATTCTGAAAAACATATGCCACGGCACTTTCCGGACTTCGATCCATCCCTTCTTCAATTCCCGGTCATAATATTGACGAAAATAATCAATATGACTCTGATTAAATACGAAATCAAAATTTTTCAGGACAAACTCCTGATATTTTTGTTCTTTCAGATGATCAGCGAGTTCCAAAAATCCCAGGTTGAGGACACCGTTTGTATAGTGCCAGTCATTGTATTGGCTCTCCAGATGAAGAACTGTTGTTAAAGGAACATCTTTGGTGCTTTCATATTTTTTCCCGGATTCGTCAACAAACCGGTAGGTTGTGGATTCGAGAATCCTTTCTGCAACAGCACGAAGCACCTGCTCTGTATACGCCTTTTTATCCCGGATTTGGCTGCCCGGATATAATCGGGTCTGTGCATGCAAAGAAGGAATGATTAATATCGAGAACATCAGGACCGAAAAACCAAATTGGATTGATTTATACCGCATACGCAACCTCCTGCAGGTCGATGTCAATATTATTGAGAATCTCTCCATCCCTCCGCCCTTTCCAGTTCAGCGAGATCCGGTCTTTTTTCGGCAATTTGAAGCGACTCCGAATATAGCTTTTTCAGATCTCCAAGATGGAGGTTTGCTCCTCTGCGGATAAAAACAGGAATCATATATAATGGCGCCTGTACTTCGATCGATTTCCCGCCCTGATAAATTTTATCCGGATTCCAGGCATCGATCCAGATTTCCCCGGACGGAAGGTAAAGACGATGCCGGGTTTTGCCTTTTTGCCAGATCACAGAGACCAGCAGGTCCGGCCCCAATAAATAGGTCTGCCAGTCCTCCCAGGCCTCAGTCTGTTCGGGATATACAAGGAATAGCGGACGAACAACGGGCATGCCGGTTTCATGGGCTCCCGTGGCCAGATCATGGATATAATCGATCAGCTTCATTCTTAGATGCGTATAAAGCCGCCATGTGGCGATCAGCTCAATATCATAATCGGGCTTATCCGGAGAATTCCAGAATCCGCGATCTACAGTCGGGCCGTTTTCCATAATAGGAGAAAAACAACCGAATCCCAGCCAGCGCAGACAGGTCTCCCGGTTAAACATGCGTCCATAGCCGCCAATATCCGAGCCCCAGATCGGATATCCCATCACTGAACAGCGCTGGAGCGCTATGATAACGGAACGCAGCCCTTCGGGTGTTCCCCGCGGATCACCGGACCACATGGCACCGTACCGGCTGCTGCCGGTGTACTGTGCCCTGGGGAACAGGACAAAATTATCACCCAGAACAGGCTGAACCGATCGATACGCGGCACGGACATATTGAACCGGATAATCATTGTAATTTTCCCTGTAACTGGTCCCGTCAAAGGTTGTCAGATGAAGTGAATCCAGAAGTTTTTCTCCGTCCGCCCGATCCAACTTAAAACCTCGAATTCCCATCCGTGCCAGTTTGCCCGGACCGTTTTCACCCCACCATTCGCAGGCTTCGGGATGTGTAAAATCCATTAGTACCTGACGTGAATTTTTCCATATATTACTTTTCAGAAAATATCCCCGCTCTTCCGCGATATGGGCCATTTCACCCATGACAAAGGGAGCGATCCAGATCATCATTTCGATCCCTTTTTTATTGATCCATGGAATCATGGTATCGGCATTGGGGAATCTTTCCGGATCAAATTGATAATCATCAAATCCGCGCACACCGGTTCCCCACGGCCGGTCAATCCAGTAAGCCGTGCATGGGATGTCATAAGCCTGCATCATCAGAATGTCTTCGACCAGTTCACTATTGAAGGGTGCATGGACCTCAGTCCCGTCATAATAGGTGTCCCGGTTGACATGATTATCCCGCCATCGCCAGGGTCCGAACGCCCATTTCGGGGGTAAAACAGAAGGACCGGTTTCAAGAGCATGACGCTTGACAATGTCTGCCGGTAATTTACCCCGGTATAATCTGAATGCAATTGTCGGTCCTTCAAATTCAATACGTACAAAATCTGAATCCGACTGACAGAAATCAAATCTGCCGGGCCATGTGCCTTTAATAAACAAACCATAATTATTGGAAGAAATATAAAACGGGGCATATGCAGAAACTGTGGGTCTCAGCTTCATCTCGACTGTTTCACCACGCAGGTTCAAAGCGGTTTGGATCCCCTTTGCCCACGAACAATCCTGGGGACCATCAATAACACGTTCAAAGAGTCCCGTAAAATATTCACCCGGCAGTGCTTTTAAACAAATCATCCACTTCTCAGCCTGACTGCCATCCGGACTGCGAAGACAGAATTGAAAATCAAGATCGTTCTGAGCTTTTCGGATGGTCAGGACCACCTTTTCTTCAGGCATATCCCATGTATATATCCGTTCCAATTTGGAAACGGTAATCACAGGCTCGCCTTTAATCCAGATTGTTTTTCCTGACTTCTGATATCCGATACTGCTCTCCTCAGGTGAAGAAGCCTGAAAAACAAGCCTTTCACCGGACAGATGGGAAATATCGATTGCCGGATTGGTTCCTTCCAAACGAACACTGATGTCGGCTGCATGGACCATTGAAGCCAATCGGACAATCAGGAGAACAGCCAAAATTTTAAGACGACTGTGGTGTGGATTCAATCTCATCATTATCCTTCATTTCATGATAATTTTAATCACCGAAACCCATTGAGAGGGTGCTCTTTGCGGAACTGAAATGATCGCACCGCTGCCATAGGTCGGTTTGAATTTTAAGACGCTTTCACCCTGATCCGTCAATAGTATCGCTCTGTCGATCTCTTCGCCTGGCACACGCACAGGAAGGTACCCGTTTTCAGGCCAATCGAATATATGGGCATAAACCACATTCTCCCGAATTGTATACCGCCCCCAATCTTCTGTTTTAAAACGGCTGCCTGAGGTTCCATAGACGGATTCACTGTACACGGACATCCAGTCTGCAAACCCCTGAAGCCGATCGACGGCCATTTGAGGAAGATTGCCCTCAGCATCAGGACCGATATTCAGCAGATAATTGCCCCCCTGACTGGCAATGTCCACCAGCCTGCGGATGAGTGTTTTGGGCGATTTCCAGTACGCTTCCGTATCCAGGCGGCTGTATCCCCAGCTTTCCGCCATCGTGCCAGGGGATTCCCAGGGAAGGCATTGGCCTTTTTTAAAAATCGCATTGTCCCTCGCCTCCACATAATCACCAACATCATTGCCGATTCGGTTGTTTACAATGCACTCGGGCTGCAGCCGCTTGACAAACATCTCCAGATCGATACTCTGACGAACCGTGGTGCTTTCAGGCGAGTCAAACCAGAGGATAGAAACAGGTCCGTATCCGGTCAATAATTCTTCCAGCTGCGGCTTGACTTTTTCATCCAAATATTTTTGATAATCACGTTCTTCCGGATTCGTAAAATCCCAGTCATTGGTCCGGCCCGATACGGCTTCCGGATGATGCCAGTCCCGGCCCAGGGAATAATAAAATCCCAGACGCAGTCCCTGTACGGCGCAGGATTCAGCCAAATCCTTCAGGGGATCCCGCTGATAAGGGGTGGCATCGACAATGTTATACGGGCTGACCCTTGAGTGATACATAGCAAAACCGTCATGATGCTTGGCTGTCACCACAATATATTTCATGCCGGCGTCTTTGGCCAATTGAACGATTCTGTCGGCATCAAACGCAGTGGGATTAAACTGTTCCGCCAGTTTTTCATATTCAGCGACAGGAATACGATTCAGCCACATGATATGTTCACAGTAAGGATTCAGATAAGACGGGTGGGTAACCGGCTTTTCCTTCCATATGCCGGCCGGGATCGCATACAGACCCCAGTGAATGAATAGACCAAAGCGGGCTTCTTTCCACCAGGCCAGAGGATCCCGGACGTCTTTCCACGGCTTGAGAGGAACGACCATGTTCCAGGTTTTCCGAATCCCTCCCGGTTTGCTGCTGGTGGCAAAAAAAACATGGGTGGCCCTGCCGTTTTCAACCAGAATCTGCGGCCTCTCTGTGCTTAGCATCCGCCGTATTTCGCCATCTTCCCATAGAATGACCTTTGATATGGCCACCGGATTGGGTGACGCCTTCCAATGCAGACCGTCATATGATACGGCGTAAAATATTTCCTTGGGAGAATAGATCCGTCCGCAATCCAGCATCAACGCGTGATATTGTCCATCTTCAAACCAGATGGTAGGATCTTCAGCTCCGATACCAATTGGAAACGGGTGGTCAAACAGACGCCGATATGGCCCTTCATAATGATCAGCGACAGCCACACCGATCGCATGGTCCTTTAGTTCACGAACACCCTTGTAGTAAAGCATGATCCGGCCATCTTCCAAAACAAATGGCGATGCGTTGCTGACCAGATATTGTTCCCAGGTACCCGGCCGAGTATCCAGAATCGGTTTGTCCCGCCGCTTCCAGGGACCGAATACTGATTTTGATGTGGCCAGCCCGATGCGTTCATGCCGATGCGCATCCAGTTTTAAAGCTGAATTGCGGGTTGTCGGATTTTCAGAAGTCGGCATATCTCCCTGGTAGGTGGTTCCCGTGTAAAACAGCAGATAGGTATTATCGACTTTCCTGATTACCGGATTATGGGTCATCTTGCCGTCCCAGAATTCCTTTCCGCGCGGAGGCAGAACCACTTCCTGAAATGTATAGGGGCCCTCAGGCGTATCCGAAACCGCGCGGACAATCTCAGAATTGGTCAGCCAATGGGGTGTAAACGGCAATGCTCTCGGCCATCGGGAAGCAAACATATGGTATCGGCCGTCCTCACCTTGAATCACAGAAGCGCCCCAAACCCAGTAATCTTCCATCTGAAAGCCGCCACCCGTCGGTGCCGGAAGAATACGATCTCTGAAATGCCCCTTTCCCCGGGCGTTCACCTCTGACTCTTGAGCAGAACTTAACCGAAACCATCCTGACAAAATGACGAAAATGAGTATAAAGGGAATGATTTTTTTACTTCCCTTGA
The DNA here is from genome assembly GCA_016932575.1 of bacterium. GTDB lineage: Bacteria > Zhuqueibacterota > QNDG01 > QNDG01 > JAFGCO01 > JAFGCO01. The sequence continues at coordinate 52,636 of JAFGCO010000070.1, read as the reverse complement.
TCTTTTCCGGGATCAGGCGATTGATACTGTGAGTAAAAATAATGACCTCTCCAGTTTGCAGGACGGCTCAATGAAAGTAAACATAAATTCCGCTTTGGCTTACTGCGTATTATGATAAAATTGCACCAAAGCGGACTGAATAATCGCGGATATCCGTTTAACGAAAAACAGCTACTTCATTAACATACATCGAATCGTCTTATTCTGTGATACGGTCATGAGCTGAGCAAAATAGACGCCGCTGACCAATTGTCTGTATTTGGCTTCAAACGTATTCCAGATGACATGATGCCTTCCTGAATTCTGAACCTCGTTGACCAGACAGGCAACCTGCTCTCCCGATAAATTATAAATGCTCAAACGGACATGTCCCGGCTCGTTTAAAGAATAAGATATTTTCGTCACAGGATTGAACGGATTGGGAAAATTCTGATAAAGTGCAACCTTTTCGGGACTGACAGCCGGCTGTTCTACGGAAGTCAGCGTTTCTTCCGGTCCCATCTCGCCATGAACCAGGAGAGGATCATAATCCCGGCTTGTAGTCAGAACAAATTTGTCAAATTTAAATCCGCCTTCGCGTATAAAAACCTGAAAAATATGTATCCCGGGTGTATCAACATAAAAAACCGGTTTTGCATTATTCATTGCAATACCCAGCCAGTCCCAGACGCCATAGGGCTCGCCATGATAACCGATTCTTTCTGTTGTCGGCAGAATCTCTCCGTCAATACCGGCATGAAAAGAATCATCGCCGCCATCAGCGTGGCAGCCCCGGATCCAGATAAAAACCGAATCGGCTCTGATAAAATTAATATAGTAATTTAAAACTGGGGATCCGGCAAGAGCTTCTGATGCATCTGCAAACACAGTGGATTCGGGCATGGCCATCATGGCTCCTTCACCCGTATAAAAATCAGGCTCGGTCACGGGTTCAAAATATTCGGCTCCCGGAATATCCATCATAGAATAATGCTCCGCCTCCATGACAACGAGCCCCCATGCATCATCCAGCTGATCAAAAATAAAATCTTGCGCGAAAACATAATGATGGCATACGAGAATGAACAGCACGCATAAAAACGATGCCTTCTTTATTTCTTTTCCTTTCGCCATGTTCTTCCTCCTCACTCCCTTATCAGGACAAATTGGTAAATGCATGATATGACTAAAACTCTTTTCTTTCATCCCTTTTCACCCAGACCGAAATGCTCTTATATACATATAACATAATTGATACTCTACTGTTCAATAAAAATATCGACTTATTTTAAAAATAAAATCATCTGTAAATAATCATGTTATATAAAAGGCCAAAGCAACATTCTATATCAATCGACCGATTTCATTGGCGAGCCATAATCCAGGTGACTGTCGTGCACAAACTCAGGAAACATAGGTACAGCCCGTGGATATGGCATATTCGGTTTCATTGCAATCAGGTCAATTTCCGTCAATTGAATGTTGTGAAGGGCCTCTATATTCAATTCGATCTGATCGCTGTATGCTTTCTGTAAACTGTCTGCATAGAGGTTTAAATAACGGTAGTTTTTATTCATGGCATCTGCATCTAAACTGTCTTTTTTTGCAGCCCTTGCCGCTAAATAGCAATCCCTGTGATAGGCGGCCACATAAGCATCTTCCCACATGACTTTGGTTCTTCTTACATCAGGATGCCGGTCAATTTTTCTTTGATAGGCCTTTTTTGTCAGAAAATAATCGCGAACCATATCCACAATCGCTCTGTAAAAATCTTTCTGAAAATGCTTGAACGTGGTGGACTTATATCGAAAAACCAGCGGATGAGACATATACGCTTCTCTAAAATCCCTGATTGTCCAGATATCTCCGTTGATACGGAAAAATGGCTGATCCAAATTGATATTTTTATAAATTTGATTATCAAATGTAATTTCTTTCTCTCCACTGCTTAAAAAGTTTTTTAAAATCTGATTTTTAAAAAGCTGATTGTTTGTATTTCTGACATCAAAAAATATCCTGGAAAGCTGATTAAAAGCCGCTTTTTCAAATTCAACTCGCTTCCCCTTCATTACATCTGCAACATATTTATTCCATTGACGATTGGCCTTTTTCTCTATTAACTTATTTTCAACAGTATGCCACCGTTTCCGGACATCAATTTCATTAACCATGGGATAGTATTTCCAATCATCCACTCTGATGACCAAATGGTAATTGTCCTCAATCTTCAATGGCCCGATGACTTGTCCGATATCCAGAAGACGTGAAAATACTGCCTGATGCACGGCAATGGGATCCGGATCACTGAATTTGATTACCTTTTGAGAAACAGGCTGATCCGGGGATATCTCACGAAACAAATTGTTAAAATTCTTTGAATCTTTTTCCAATGCATTACCGACCTTTACAGCCAGCGAATCATCATGAATGGAATAATAAGACACATGATATTCTCTCCCGGCCATGGGAAGTATGCTTTGTATTTCTTGGCTGTCGATTGTTGTATTTTCCAGGGCAACTTCCATATAAAGCTGTTCACGCATTTTTTGCTCTTGTAATCCCTTAATCCGGGCCCGGAAAACCGGATTCTGAATAAGCCTCTGTTCTCTTTCTCCCTGATACCCCTCTTTAGCCATTAATTTTTCAACAATGAGGTTATTTAAATAAACGCGCTTTGTTTCCTCATCATTCAATGCCGGATATTTCGGACGCGGGGTCAGCTCCGTCCTGTCCTGAAATTCTCTGATTGTCAGACGCTGATCACCGATTTTCGCCAGAACCGGTTCATTATCACGATCAGATTGGCGCACACACCCATTCCCAAATCCCAAAACAACTACCAGGATCCAGAAAATAATCCGTCTCAAATTTTGAATTGTTTTTCTCATACCGGATTCTGTTTGAATATCCATTGTTATTTAAAAAGAGCAATCATTGGATGATTTATAAAAAATATATCCGGCAGAGACATACACCCTTGAAATAATGGCCCTGCCGGATGTAAAAGCATGACTTAATGATAATTTGATCGCTAACTGCTGTATTTAATAATGCCTGTTAAAATTTTAATCCCAGTGTAAATATCTGCACATTATTAAGAATACCAAAATCTTTAAACGCATAATCAAAAACCATCGATGAGCTGCCCAGATTGTACTTTATTCCGCCACCTAAACTGAGACCGCCCTCGTATCCTTCAGCGACTCCAAACTTTTTATCAATCTTAATTTTCTCATATCCATCAGGTAATAGAATTCGTTTTTCATCATTATACCGTCCCAGATTGGAATGGCCCAGCCTAAAGAATATCATATTGTTTAATGTATATTCAATGCCGATGTTCAAAGATTCGACACTGTTGTTGGGATGCAATGCGTCCACAGCAAGAATCAAATTGCTGTTTGCCAGACCCTTCAAAACATCCATTGAAACACCCACCCGGAACATCAGCGGCAGATCAAACGCATCTGTCCTGAGATCGGCATTGATGTTTTCATTGTTCCCGGCAATCTTTGGATCAATATCCACCTGGGTCAATAAGTCCTGGCCTTTCATCCGCATCTTGGGTCCATAGTTGGTAATACTCATCCCAATCTTTAATCCGCTGAATGGGGTGTCAAACAGCGTGCCCACGTCAAAAGCAACTCCATGGGCACTGTTGTCGTAAATTTTCTCGGTGATATATTTCACGTTGAAGCCAATCGAAAACCGGTCTGTCAGGTTTCGGGCAAAACAAATCCCCAATGCACTGCTGCCTGCAGAAAACATTTCTCCTGTCCCATCAGGACGATCAACAGTGGTTCGCTCCATGTCGTCCATGGTAAGTGAATTAATATTCACTCCAAAAGATCCAATGTTCCGCACAGGTATGACAAGACCGAGATAATTGACACTGACATCCGCAATCCATTTGGTATGCTGAAACAGTGCTTCTAACTGATTCGCGCGGGCGATTCCGGAGGGATTCCAGTACATGGCTGTGGCATCTTCAGCAATGGAGACATAAGCACCTCCCATAGACACAGCCTGTGCACCCACATCTATATTTAAAAAACCTGCTGCTGTTGTCCCCACCTTGCTGACTTCATCGGTCAGTCCAAAAGAGGAGATCAGCAGAATGCCGACCAACATAACAATTATTCTTTTCATGTTTCAAGCTCCTTTTTATCTTTCGGGCTTTGAAAAACCTTCCGATATTCATTACGATTCATCGATAATAAACCTGTCACTTAATCACTGCGAACTTCCCGATCTTGTTGCCAATGCCAGGGACTTCTACATGATAAAAATAGATGCCGTAGGCAATATCCAGTTTGTCTTTAGATAACATATCCCAATCTTCAGTGCCATCCCAGATGGTACTGTTGTGCGTGAGTTTTTGAACAAGTTGACCCTGAATCGTAAAAATCCGGATTGTACATTCTTTTGGCAGATGAATAAAGTGGAGTGAACGGCGGCCCCGGCCTGAAGAATAGAGATTCCTGGGTTCCCAAGAATTGCTTACAATATAGGGATTGGGCACCACTTTAATATTATCCAGCTCAGATTTTGCTTTATCCTCATCAATATGAGCGGCCCTTGTAGAAAATAGAGCGACATCATGAGAAAGAAACGGCTTATTCAGAACCAGATGCAGAGTATCGCCGCTTTCTGGATTTCTTGTGAGAGAATCCGATCCAGCCCGCTTCAATTCAAACTGAATCGTTATGATAAGAGAATCATGTTCGTCTTTTTCAAGAAAATAAATTCTGTCACTCAAGGCCCCTGCTGTAAAAGCAGAGAATACCCCGCCCTCACCATCTCTTTCATCAAAGCTAAATGCAATTTCTTCGTTGGCCGAAGCATTATACACTTTAAAATTCACATCCATCGCAGGAAAATCGCCGAATTCTGAAGACGTGGCCAATCCGGCATTTCCAAACACAATCCGGTAATCATGGGACAGGTAGGTTCCTGCAACCATCTGTCCTTTTGCAATTAAATAGGCAGGCTGAAATGAAATATCGAAAATATTGGGTGAATCCTCTTCTGGATTCTTCCATGCTGTGGAATCTATATTCAGCCCGATACTCGCCTTATTCTGCAGTATAAAATGAAGACCCGGATTATCCGGCAAATCCAACAACGTTTCAAAATCCGTACTCCGCAGAATTAACGTATCTCGTCCTCCGTGAGTTACGTCCGTTAAAGTGAAATTCTTGGTATACGGAATCATCCATAACCTATCTTTAATCAGCGTGTCTTCAAAAGTGATCTCATAGGTTCCGTCATTGACCATTGAATTATTCTCGATAGGAACAGCAATTGTTGCGTTGGTTGTACTGCCTTCCTTCCAGGTAACCTTAAAACTGGCATTCTCAAAACCAGCTGAAGGAGCTTCAGGACAGACAATAACCACATTTGAATCTTTTTCAACGGTTCCGTCAGCATTGATGCTCAAGTACTTTGAACATTCAGAAGGAAAAACACCCAAAGAATCTGCTCCGTGATCATAGGCAGTAACCGCATAATAATACTGCTGACCGTTCATCACTGTGGTGTCTGTCCAGCTATGTGCAAGTCCTGTATCCGAACCGTAATAAAATTGCACGCCAAAATATGAGGTTTGGGAAAAACCTGTGATCTGGTTTTCCTTGTCAAACTGCGCAATCGGCTGACGGAAGCTCGTCGGGGTTCCGTAACCATCGGTAATCGTTTCCATATCATTCCAGGCCGGATCTGTGGAACGGTAAATTTTATACCCCTCAAAATCATACCCGGTCAGCGGATCTCTGAAATTTTCCGCATCCTTTGTCCAGTATAATGTGACCTTGCCGTCTTCAGCAAGATAAGTCACTATAGGCAGCGGAGGCGCTTTGGCAAACTGGTAGTTCGCATTATAAGCTGCCTGGGCACCTTGTTTATTACGAATAAGATCTGCGGTTAAATTTCCGGGACTGTATGCGCCAAAAAGCAGGGCGAATGATACCCGTCTGATTTCCCGGGGCGCAAGAGTGAAATAAGCAGATCCCATCATAATGTCCGTATTGCCGATGCCGAATGTCGGGTCAAGATAACCGGGTTCCACAGCGGTCCATAATTTCTCATCATTGTATAACTGATAGGGATCATGACAGTCAAACAGGATAAATGACGTCAGGCCGATCTGATCGGATTCATCGATATCCGTTTTATCGATATTGGGCTCACCGGGACGATCAGTTCCAAATCCCGAAGTGGCCACACCATCGCTCTCGCCTTCATCAAATGTTTCTGCCTTTCCGTCCAGTCCCACATCATCGATTAACGGATCCCAGTCATTGTTGTTGTCGATTCCATCATCGCGCCGTTCGTCGATCATCGGATTATCCAAGCCGTCTCCGGTATAATAATCCACATATTTTAATCCTTCATACAGGTAAACATGATAGGCGGCATCACCGGTTCCCACCAGTCTTCCGTTGTTTTCATCGATAAGACCGTCCAGATCGTCATCAATCAAATTCTGTGGAGTCTCTTCGAGCTCTCCCGGAAGAAATGAATAATCCTTATCCGCATAAGTGATGGTCACACCTTCGGCCGGCATAGGCATTTTTGAGCGTTCATACGTATTATAATCGATCATAATAATCGTATCCCCCTCATTGACGGTCCGGGACTGAAACATCTCTGTTGTCAACGTCTGGCCCCCTGCATACGTCGCGCCATCCCCGTCATTGTCAATACCGTCATAAGGATTGCCCGGGGTTTCTAAAAACGCAAGCCCCAAAAGACCAACCGGATACCAGCCGGTACTGCCGTAGAAATCCCCATCATATTGATAGGCCACATCATTGACCAGATCATAGGAACCGCCATCATCATCACTGTCGCCGCCAATATCGGGACCGCAATTGATACCGAATGCCATTTTTTTATGATTATACGTGCCCACGTTTTCCGCATCAAAGAGCCAGAAAATGGCGTCTTCCACCAGACTCTGATTCCACTGCATCCCGCGAACAGTGACCCGCAGGCCCAGGCCCCGTCTGTTCCGGTTCGTGGAGTCTGGATAAAACGGAAATTCCCGGTTATTATAATCATCCATGAGATAATAACTTTCCTGATCAGCGGCTTTGCTTTCATCCTTGCCGAAATAGCCGTTCCAGAAGCCATGCCAGCCCGGATCTGCTGCATCGCCCATTTTATCAGGCCATGTGTACGGCCACGACCACCTTTTGGGAAACATGGCTACCCAGGGCTGATCTGCTTCTTCAGGCGGGGGATTCATATTATAAAAACCCGGAAGCGGACACATCGACCAGTATTCTCCGTCTTCGGAAGCGTCCCCTGAGCTGTGTTCCGCAGGATTTCCTGCCCGCGTCCCGTTGGCTTCCGAGACAATCGGCCGGATGATGCCGTCTTCGCAGTATACTTCAGAACCGAAATAGGAAGAAATTTTGGCAATATAAAAATGTCCGCTGTTGATCGGCCACTCGCCGCGAACCTGTTCCTGGGTTTCAGGATTTCTGTATCCGATTTGTCCGTCATTCCAGAACGAGGTTCGAATCTGATTTCCGGAATGCACACCGTACGTGCTGTAATCCTGGTCGCCGTGCAATTGATCCACCTGTCCGTAAAAACAGATGACGCCGAACATCAGCATAAAATATATCCAGATGAGGCCAAGCCTAAAATTTCTATTCATTATATACTCCTTCGTTTTTATTCGGAAACATTCATAAGCAACCGTCATGATGTCGGATTAAAATTCAACTGAAAACCCGAGCTGAATTTCTCGGGGCGGCTGATAATGGTCCGGACGTCTGAGCTGCTCATTATAACTGCCGATCCGTTCTGAATCATAACCATGATAATCTGCATCGGTATTGGAATCATAATCCGGCTGTCCTGTGTTTGCAAAAACACCGCGTACTCCGCGCTGATCCAGTACATTATATGCCACCGCATAAAACTGAAAACTGAGTGAACCCACCGGGATGGATTTAAGTATTCGAAGGTCCAGACTGCTCGAAGCGGGGATGCGCTGGCTGTTGGCCGTCCATCCCACATAAGAGGCGCCTCCGGTCGCTTCTGCCTTGGCGATTTCAGGCGTATAGGGACGCCCGGATTGATATCTCGCGGTCGCTGTCAGGGTCCATCCATGGGTGTTCATGGTCATATATGCATTCAATGTATGATGCTGATCCCAGTTCATCGGGATCAGTGCAATCCGTTCTTCCTCAGGATCTCCGGAATTATACACATCGTCAAAGGCGTCCTTGGGATCAGAATAGGTGCCTTCGGCCAGTTGATAGGCATAAAAAACACGGGCAGAAAAAGAGCGGCTGAAGCGTTTTTCCAGATCCAGCGTCATACCATAAACATTCGAATAGTCCTTGTTTACATATTTTGAATACCCGATTGCCGGACTCACTGTTTTATACAGCGGGCTGGATCCCACCCAGTCCCTTGTGTCTTTATAGAAAAGGGTCACATCCAGACCGATGTCATTGCCCAGCTGCTGCTGCAGACCGATCTCATAATGCACGGTTTTCTCCGGCTCCAAATCCGGATTCCCTATCAGCCGGTTTCCGCCGCCGCTTGCCATCTTGTAATCTGCATCATTGTACAGATATTGAAAACCGGGCATGCCCAGAAAATGGCCGTATGAAAAATGGATAATGCCTTTATCCGTGATCGGATAGGCAATGCCGATTCTGGGGCTGATATGCATTTTGGCATCCACATCTTTTCTCATAAAGTTTTTTCGTTCTTCAATGGTGTATTGATCCAGGCCCTCCATATAATCTTCCAAAGCGACTTGTGAGAGCGTGTCTGCATGGGCCGCATCCCAATTCTTATAGATATTTTCCTCTTTCAGCGGCCGAATAATGTCCGGATCTCGGATATCTGTCGGAATGGCGGCATCCGGATCAAAATAATCAAACCGTAATCCTACATTAATGATCATTTCCTTCAACTCGATTTTATCCTGAATGTAGGCTGAAAATTCCATAGGATTATAGCTGTACTGATCACGACTGAGTGAAGTGGTCAGAGGGATATCCGGTGTGTAGGGAATGATATCCTGCGTGCCGGTTTCATTCTTTTTAGCGATCAAATCGTATTCATCCATTTTCAGTTCATGAATTTTAGCTTCAAATCCGGCTTTGATCTGATTGGCCGAATTGATCTGGCTGGTAATATCAAATTTCGCACTGACAAATCCATAATCCCGATAAGTATGTTTTCTTTCCGTCCCTGCGTGCTGAAAACTGAATGACGTCGGTGTATTGACAGAATCGGGATGGATATACCCCTCCGGATTGTCGGGATCAATCACCCAGGAATACGTCACACTGTTCTGTTGAAGCGAATCGAGCTTTGCGCTGCCCTCGTCTGTATAGGGATCGAACGGATCTCCTTCAGCCTCCTTAACCAGCCAGCCCGGGGTTTTGCCGGGATCTTCATAGAGATACGAGTCGGCCTGGCGATACATTCCTGCAAGACGCAACTCATAGAATGTATTCTGAGAAAGCGCATGAGTAACTGAAAACATATGCGTGTAACTTTCGGAGAACTCTTGACGCAGTCCTTCCGGTACGTATTTGTAATCGCGAACATAGCTGCGGATAGGTTCATGTGATTTATCAAACATCAATTGATAATTCATCTTCAAATTGGATGTCATATGATACGTCAGCTTGCCAAGCGCCGAGTAACTTTCTCTGGCTGTCATCGGCACCGCTGATCTGTCTCCCGGCAAACCCTGCGGTGTGAACCAGCGGCTTCCGTACAGATATCCGTCACTGGAAACATAACGTCCGTTCGCAAAAAATGAAAATTTCTCCCCGAGAAACGGGAACGGACCGCTTAATGTAAAATCCGTATTCAGGGTTAAATTCAAGTTATCCAGCGGATTTTCCAGACATTCGACCTCTGTTATTACTCCGGTTTCCGGATCTTCCGGCCCCGGGGCAACGTCTTTCAGTACAGAATAAATGTCATCACCGGACACATAATCACCGGCATAAACGTTCAGTTTTCCCGAATATCTGTTTCCGCCTTCGCGTGTGATAATGTTGACAATACCCGACATGGCTTTCCCGTATTCCGCATTAAACGTACCGCTGACCAGCTGCATTTCCTGAATGGCGTCTTTTTCAACGGTCGCTCCCATGCTCTTCCCCTCGTATACGTCGGTCACTTCCATGCCATCCACAAGAAACACAACTTCATTGGCGCGGCCGCCCCGAATATGAAAATCATTCCTGTCACGCACCACACCGGCCTGAAGCGCCAGAACATCCTGCATCGACTGTACCGGCAAATCCTTAATATCTTCCGCACCAACACTGGATATCGAAAAAGTTTCATCAGGCTGAACCAACGGACGTTCGGCCACCACTGTAACCACATCCCCGGTCTCAATCACTGTCTGATTTAAACCAACATCGATACTGCTGGATAAACCAATTCTTACCCGTACCTCCTGAATGATGGTTTCCTGATATCCCATCATGGTCACTCGAAGCTCATAAATACCAGGGGGCACATTGATGATGGAATATTGACCGTTAACATCAGTTGCAGCGCCAAGTGAGGTCCCCTGAATCATGACATTGGCGCCGGGCAGAGGCACATTTTCTCTGGCATCGGTAACGACACCCATGATCTTTCCGGTGACGGCTCCATAACCCATGCCAATATTCATCAACATGAGAAGCGCCAGCCCAAAATAACAGATCGTTAGCCCTCTCTTTTGCATAGTTCCTCCTTCATGGATGTGTTAAACGCAGTGATTATTAACTCTTACGATGATTCTTTTATTGAATGATATGAATGAAGATTTCGAACACATCAATCATTTTATTTTTGAAAGAATTGATGCAGAACAATCATTTTGATTCTTTAATCAATTAAAAAAATAATATAATTTTTGACATTGGAAAAACGTATCATCATTACAAAATTAAGAATCGTTTTGCTGAAGCATTTTAAAATGAAAAATTTAATATATCGAGCGATATTTTAACAATGTATATTTAAAAAATTTTTCATTAAAATTAAAGTGAATAACAGTGAAAAACGGTGAAAAACATCATCCAACATCATAAAACAGCAAACCAAATATCCCTGAATGATGCAAAATAAATCTTTTCATTAAAGTATTATTAAAATCAAAAAAAAATAAATAGACTATTTGGATTTTTTTTTGTACTTTTTGACACATGTCTATGCATTAAATAAAGGCTGATATCCAATGATGATCCGCACCAAATACTCTGTGTTTAAATATTTAACCATAGCAGAATCAGATAATTTATGGGGACTCTATGTAACAGGAAGCGGAAGCGCAGATCTGCCACCGAACACATCCTACCCGCCGACAAAACATCCGGACGCTTATATGTTTGATTCCCACCATGGCCGTATTCTTCACGAATTTCAAATCATCTACATCACACGTGGAAAAGGTTCATTTGAATCCAAAGCAACCGGGAAAAAACAAATCGAAGAAGGAACCCTGATGATTTTATTTCCGGGTATCTGGCACAGATACATGCCGGACCAGAGAACCGGATGGAGAGAACATTGGATATCTTTCAACGGCATTCAGCCTCAGAAATTCAGCCAGTATAACATTCTCTCTCCTGAAAAGGCTGTGATTAAAATCGGTTTGGATGAGACCCTGATTCAATTATATCAGAAAGTGCTGGAATTGATTGAAAGTGAAAATGTCGGTTTCAGGGAAACCATCACTGCTTTGACCTATCAAATAATCGCTCAAATCATTACAAAAGAAAAATTAAAAAAATTCGGAAGCAAGGAAATCGAAATCATCGTTCAAAATGCAAAAACAATTATGATGGATCGCATAGACAGACAAATTCAAATCGAAGCACTGGCAGAAGAACTGGGAGTCGGCTATTCATGGTTCCGACGAATGTTTCGTCATTATACCGGGCTACCGCCTATCCAGTATTTTTTACAGTTAAAATTAAACAAAGCGAAAAATTTATTGTTGAGCACGACCCTGTCCGTAAAAGAGATCGCCATGATTACAGGATTTGAATCCCAGTACTATTTTTCAAAATTTTTTAAAAAACGCATGGGAGTCTCTCCCATTCAACTGAGAACATACTCCCGGGGAGAAAAAACCAGGAGGGAAGACAACAACCGAAAAACCATGAATCGCAGATTTCTTCACGAAGAAATTCATCAAATCGGTCTTTGAATTCTATGACAGATTTTCCATGGCCAGCAGCCGCGTGGGAATATTAGCGACCTCTTCATAGGGATGTCCGAGACGGATTTTTTCGACCAGCTCCATAGCCCGCTGACCCATTTCCTGAGGCTGCTGCTGAACCGTAGCGGACATTTCATTTCTTTTTATTGACTCAATGGCCTCGGGGATCCCGTCAAAACCAACAATGATCGGCCACGATGTGTAATTGATCCGTTTTAATGCGTCAATGACCCCTAAAGCCATGACATCATTTTCAGTAAACACTGCATTGAATTCCAGCTTTTCATTCAGCACCTCTTGCATCCGTGATTGAGAAGTTCTCCTGTCACATTCTCCTTCAATCGTTTTGACAATAAAATTATTTTGTCTACGGGTTTCATTGATAAAACTTTTTCTCCTTAAAGCAGCATTTTCATAACCATGAGGTGCTTTGATATGAATGATCGCCGCTTTATTTGAATGATCTCCGATAAACTTCGCCGCCAGGATTCCACCGGTCAAATTTCCGGAAATAACACTGGCATGAACGGTATGTACCATATGCTGATCGATGGCCACAATGGGAAGCCCTGATTCCATAATTTCATGACAGATATCCGATATTTTTTCAATCTCGATCGGAGAAATCAAAATAGCGTCAGGATTTTCGGTTTTAAAATTTTGCAATTGAGATATCTGAAGGTCACTTTGATCATCGGCACTGAACGTTTTCAAAGAATGATGCTTTAAACCCGCTTCATCCCTTACACCCTGAGTAATTTCTTCCCAAAACGGATTCTTCAGATCTGGCACAAAGTAAAGAATTTTCATCATGTGCTCCTTGCTGTATGAATTAAAAATGATCCGTTCCTAATTTTGAACATGAAGTATGTTTAAAAGGCATGTAAATGTATAAATATATCCCAAAATAAGCAACTACTTTATCAGCAATATTTTTTGACCAATAGATTCCGTGATCATGTTTAACTGAACCAGATACAATCCATTGGGCAATTTCGAGGCATCAAATATTACCTGATATTTACCGGCCTCCTTGACATCATCCTCCAAAACAGCAACTCGCTGCCCATAAATATTGTAAACCAACAATTTAATTTTGTTTTTTTCAGGCACTGTATATTCAATTTGAGTGACTGGATTGAAAGGATTGGGGTAGCAATGTGTGGAGAGAACGTGATTTCGGGGCATCGCTTCTGAATCATAAGAAGTGTTATTTTTTGTATAGAGCGTCAGGATTTCTGCATCTGTAAGTGCATAATTATATATACGCACCTCATCCATGGCACCTTTAAAAAAATCATTCCGATTGACATCTGTCGCCAGTAACAGATTCAGAGCGGTATTGGACAGGCTGCCTGTACTGTCCACAGCCGATGATAATAATGAGGTGTTCTTATAGAGAAAAAGTTCATCAGGATTCCGCCGAACAACAGCTGATATAAAATTCCAATTTCCATCTGTGAAAGTTTGAGATGTAACTTCCACGCTTGAGGGTACAAATCCATCATTCATTTCAAATCGCACCTGCGACAGTGTCTGAACTATATTATAACCAATAGTGCCCTCCATAAACGACAGCCAGGACACTGGTTTTTCAGTTTCTTCCGTTTTAATCCAGAAACAGATAGAAAAACCATGTGCTGTAAAGTCAAGGGCGTCCTTTTTAAACACCCGCAAATAATCATCCAGACCATCGAATTCAAGCGCATCACCAAAGGGACCGCTGATTAATGCGATCGGATTCATGTTTGTAATAAAGGCCAGATGTGAATTGTCGGATAAATCTTGTACAGTGTTTCGTGAGGTGCCGTCAAATGCAAGATAAAGACTCAATTCCGGCTCAACGGATTCAATAAAATGCGCGGTTATCGACTGACGATCATTCATCACAAGGATTGCCGGATTCATCCCTCCGTAAAGATCGCCAGACCATTCAGCAAATTCAAAGCCTTCTTCAGGCATGGCAGTTAGTTTTATTTCAGTCCCTTTCTCAAAAACAAATCCATCTGGTGTCTGCGCCACTGTACCGGATCCGATGTAATCCATCTCAAACTGATACATAATGATATCAACAACCTGGATCGATGTGGCATCTGTTATGGTCTCACGTCCGCTATTATCAGTTGCAGCAGCAACAAGGGTGTAATCACCGATACTGTTCAATGAAAATTGCCACTTATAAGGCAAGGATAAATCCTTTCCAAAGGATACGCCATTCACAAACAGCTCAACAGATGTCACTGACCCGTCATAATCACCGGCTTTTACACTGACGATAATGGTCGAATCCTGTTGGAACAGCTCATTTTCAACAGGTGAAATGATTTGTGCTGTCGGAAACAGACTCATCATATTGCTCAAATCCCAGTCTTCTTCATGAAAAACGGCATAGGCTGGTTGAGGAACAGGAAATCCGCCCACGTCAGTCTCAAAATCAATAATTTCACCTGTACCATCAAGAACCCCCCGGATGATACGTTCATCAATTTCGTCCCGATCCCATGGTCGAGCCCCCGCGCTGGCAATCACATCATTAAAAATATCACTTGCCGGAATAATCTGTAGATTGTCATGCCATACAGGTTTCGTATCAACCAGTTTCGAAGCGACACCATCATAGAGCGATATGGAACCTCCTCGCTGATTCAGGGCAATATTGTCATCCATAAAAAGTTCGAGAGGACCGGCATCCGCATCCATTAAAGCCGGACTTTGGGTGCTCGGACCATATTTCATAAAGTTGCCGACGACAGACATCCGACCGGTTTGACGCTCATTATCTCCCCATTCACTGGACACCAGGTTGTACTGTATTGCCACTGCACCCGGATTATAAATAAGGTTGTTCACAACGACACCCCGCGCGCCGGCTTTGAAATATGGATTTCTCCTCTCATTGCTCGCATAGAGATTCTTGACGATTGCCACTTCCGTCACATTGTCATGGATGAGTGATCCTTTTGAGTGCTCTCCTTTGGAATGGGTGGCATGGCTCAATGCTTCGGCAATAATATTATGACTGAATGTAACCGTATGTGACGTATTGGCCCGCCATTCGTCCGGGGTGCTTCCCTCGAATCTTGGACCTGAAGCCGACATGTTTTCATCCACAGCCCAGCTCACGGAACAATGATCGAGAATCACATGATGCGAACTGTTCAGCGAAATGCCGTCCGGTTCCCATCCCACATTATGACGGGCGGCGCCAGGACGAATCCGGATATGCTGAATGAGAATATCGTGTGTATTGTCGATCGAAAGACTGCCGTCAATGACCGTGATTCCCGGAGAAGGCGCAGTCTGGCCTGCAATGGTTAAATACGGGTGATAAATAGCAACTCCTGCACCATTCAAATCGATGACACCGCCTACTTCGAATACCACAATTCTGGGACCTGAGGCTGCGACAGCCGATGCAAACGAGCCGTTACCACTGCGATTCAGATTGGTCACACGAATGATCGCTCCCCCTCGGCCTCCCGGTGTGTAGGCAGCCCATCCCCCTGCTCCGGGAAATGCCAAATCCTGGGCATGAGCCCGAAAAACCGGGACACACAGACCAATGGCGAATAATAATGGAATGATTCCTTTTTTAAACACGTTCGAATCCTTAAACTGAATGATTATGCAGCGACATGTCTTATGCGCAACAAGTATCGATAATGATGCTTATTCTGCCGAATGATCTCTTCAATACATGAATTCTTCTTTCATTTTCTGATTTAAATTGATGTTCCTCAAATCCTTGCCGCAGTTAGGCATATTCTACTTTTTCACGGGCACCCGAATAATTGTCAAAGAATAGGGCTCAAATTGATAGATGAACTGAGTACCGCTTATATTCAGGAATGATTCTGCCGGAACGATCTTTTGGGGAACCTGCAGAGAGTTTTCATCTTCAAGCGATTTTGAACTGAGAAGAATCACACAGCTCTCCCCGGCAATTTCCTCAATACCCTTTAAATCAAGGAAAACATCAACAGGCATGTCAGCTGCATTAACGACTTTAATGATGACTTCATCTGAGGTTTGATCCAGAGTAGCGCTCGCATGCAGCGCTGTTTTGGTTGTATCCAAAACGGGCACATCTTTAACCGTGGTTAAAACAAGATGGGTTCCAGTATGAATAGAAAAAAGTTTCTGTACATAATAATTGGCCGAGCCATATGCATTCAGATTATCAAACCAGATCAGATCCGGGCGCCATTGCCAGGCGTCCTCATGGCCAAACAAAGGCGCATAGCAGCTCATTCTCACCAAGTCCGCGTTCCGTTCCATACCGATCATGAAAGCCGCTTCATACAACGCGCATTTCCAGGTGTTGCGATTGTCCGGACTCGCCACACCAGCGCTTTGTGCCGCATACTCGCCAACAAAAAGTCCGGGCCCCTCACGCTGATACGTGTCATACCAGTCTGTATTTTCAAGAAACCATTCGGGTTTCCGGTAAAAATGTTCATCCACGATTTCCGGTTTGAGTTCCCGCCATTTGGACCACAGATAGTCGATCTCCCGATGTCCGTCGGGAAAGATCGAACCATCTGAACCCGTGGCCGCGATAAGGGCCATATCCGGATATTTGTCTTTGATGGCCTTTGCAAAAATCTGATAACGTTCAATATACTGAGGACCCCACTGTTCGTTTCCGATGCCGATCATCTTCATGTCAAATGGATCGGGATGTCCCATATCAGACCGTATTTTACCCCATTCTGAATCAGCGGATCCGTTGGCGAATTCAATCAGATCCAATGCATCCTGAACCAATGGACCGATCTGATCCATCGGCATCAGTTCTGCTGTATTAAACTGACAGGCCATTCCGCAATTAATAATCGGCATGGGTTCTGCGCCCATATCTTCGGCAAGCAGAAAGTATTCGTAAAATCCCAGCCCGTAGGATTGAAAATAATCGGGAGTGAGACGATGCTTAAATTCAAAATTCCATCGGTTAATATTCCAGATCCGTTCCATCGGATCGCCGATCGTATGCTTCCACTGATATCGCTGCGACAGGTTATATCCCTCAACAATGCATCCACCCGGAAACCGGAAAAACCCCGGTTTCATATCCACGAGCAGTTGCACCAGATCGGCCCGCAAACCATTCTCGCGCCCTTTCCACGTATCGCCCGGAAACAGAGATACATTATCCATCTCCAGCTGACCGGATCCTTCAATCCAGATATTCAGGCTGCCTCTGGCGGTCTGCTCCCTGGCTTTCATCCTGCATTTCAGGGTCTTCCAGTCCGACGATATTCCGTTGACCTGACCTTTTGCAAGCACCTTGCCCTGGGTGTCCACGATCTCAATACGAAGCCTGGTAAAATCTCCCTGAACAAGACGTGTGTCCACACGGAACCGGTATTCGATGCCCCGCTTGATACCCATGCCGCGGAATCCGCTGTTCTTCAACAAAAATCCCTCTCCAGCTTGATGAATCAGCAGCCTGATATACCGGGGATTCCGGGACCGATTGTTGTCTCTTAATACTAAAATCCGGCCATCCGCTCCTTCTTTTTTAACCAGCTGCCAGCCCATCAAGGGCCAGTCAAATTCAAAAGACCGGTTTTTCACCAGTTCAGCATACAAACCGCCATCGGCACCGAAATTAATGTCTTCAATAAAAATACCGGTCATGGTTGGACTGATATCCGATACAATCCGGCCGACATCCACTTCGATTGCAGGTGCGGAAAAACCCGCAACCGACATCATGATCACGATTAACACAATGATTGACACTAATATGCGTATTTTAAAAACATTCATTTGATTCCTGCCTTTCGTGATTGAAGTACGATATCCTCCCGTTTCATTCGGTGCGCATAACTTCTGCTGAGCATTCGATTTTTATTGTCTGTTTATCCAGACCTCCATCTCCCCCGGCCCCCGATGAGACCAGGCATAATAGGGAATGGCCGACAATGTTGTCTCTTTACCGAACCGATCGTCAATCCGGCCACGAATGACATCGATTCCCCCCAAAAAATCGGGCCGATGTTCCACCTGAAGCACGGATGAATCAGGAATCGCCAAGTTAAGCACATGGCCTTCATGATCCGGCCATTCGGCGCAATAGACAAGGGGACCTCTGACCAGTGCCACTTTATTTCGATTGGTTTTCACCTTTTCATGAGCAATCACACGCCGAACCGGCATGGGGAATTCAAGCTCAATCACATCTCCCTTTTTCCATTCCCGTTCGACTGCCGCGAATCCTCTGTTGATGAGAATTGGAATCGGCTCGCCATTCACCTTTAAACTGGTGGTTTCGCTTGACACATTCGCATAATGATAAAGGTCTCCGGGAAGCGGCCGGCCGGCCGCCCATCCGGGAATCCGGATTTTGACTGTAAATTTCTTCTGTTTCCGGGGAGTCACTGTCAATATGACTTTTCCATCCCACGGATATTGGGTCTTCTGTGTCATGTCCAGGCTTGCTGCATCCATTTCAATGTGCGCATTACTGGATACAAATAAATTCACATATAAGGTGTCACCGCAGTGTGCATATAAATATCCGGGAACCGACGGTATAAACCGCGTCACATTGGTGGGACAGCAGGAGCAGTCAAACCAGGGCTGCCGGGTGGCCCGACCGTGATTGAAGAGATATTTTCCGTCAGATTCCAGACAGTTGGGATAAAAAAACAGATCGCCGCTCATGCTGACGCCGGAAATCATGCCATTATAAAGGGTCCGCTCCAGAACGTCGATATACTTCGCATCGCCGTGTAATAAAAACATCCGGTGGTTCCAGTAAATATTTCCGATGGCAGCACAGGTTTCATTGTATGATGTCAAATTCGGCAGTTCGTAATTGCTGCCAAAGGATTCACCCTTATGTCTGGCGCCGATTCCGCCTGTAATATAAAGTTTTTTATTGACCACGTTTTCCCATAAACGGTCTACGGCTTTAAGATAAGCCGAGTCCTGCATCATTGCCGCGATATCAGCCATGCCCGCATACATATAGACCGCCCTGACCGCGTGTCCTACCGCTTCTTTTTGCTCTGTGACCGGCAGATGATCCTGGCTGTAAGGGCCATAGAGTGTGTGGCCGGCGGCATTTCCCCGCTGATCCAGAAAAAATCTGGCCAGATCAAGGTAGGTCCGGTCCGCGGTCATCCGGTAGAGTTTCACAAGACCAGTCTCAATAATCTGATGGCCCGGAGGAATCATAATTTTACCGGGTCCGAATGTCTGTGCAATCAAATTCGCGTTTTTCAATGTGACATCCAGCAGGGAATGTTTTCCGGTAGCCTGTACATGAGCATAGGCCGCTTCATATAAATGCCCGGCATTATAAAGTTCATGGCTGGCACCCAGATGATGCCACCGGGGTCCGGGATTAACCCAGGGTGCTGGCGCGGCATCCGGATTCAGGATCTTCCAGGTGCACAAATAACCGTCATCCTCCTGAGCAGCGGCAATTTTTTCAATAATAGAATCAATATAAGCTTCCAGCTCCTGATCCGGATGGGTATTTAAAGCATAGGATGCGCCTTCTATAATTTTATAAACATCTGTATCATCAAAAGGCATTTTACCTTCATAATCTCCCTCCATGAGACCGGCGGCTTTGGCAAAGTTCCGGATTCGTCCTTCTTCTTCACACTTATTGAATCCAAAGGGAATGGTAATTTCACGATTGGTTTTAATACGCTTCTGCCAGAAATGATCTGTTAATTGTACCTGTGTAAATGAGACAGGCTGAATCGGATAGTCAGCCTCTGGATCGATGGCTTCCTCGGGACGGCATGATAAAATAAGTAATAATAAAATCCCCGGATACACCACGCATCCGCGTTCGCATTTCAATTTATTCATAATAATCCCCTCATGAATCAAATGAACAGGATACTTTGATAAAAATCAAAACCTATTTAATACTAAATCAATGGATAATCTGCAACATTATTTATACTTTTTTACCATGCTTTATTGAAGACCATAACCTGTTTCCGGAATTGCGAGGTAGCTTTTTTTTACTTTTCCGAAATCAATTTCAATCCTGTCAATTAAAATACAGGGATCCAGGGCCCGAATCCTGAGGGTGTGATGTCCGGATGCCGGCAAAATAAAATCGGCCGTTAACGGATAATCGTTGCTCAACACATTTTTTTTCCATTGTTCACTGCGCCCAATGGTTTTATAATTAAGCATGGTTTTATCAAGAGTATCTATTCGGACAGACAGTCTCAGCTCATGAATGGAATTCAGCGGGTGAACAGGGAGACAATGGATCCGAACACAGCATTTTCCGCTGTTTTTTGAAAAAAAATCGTATTCAGCAACCAAAGGAGCAATTAATTTCTGCGCCTCATCAATCATTTGATTGTCCACAGCCAGTACATTTCCGGTGTAACCCAATCCCGGGAGAATCAACCAGCCCTCGGGACTCAGACGCTGACAATGCTCAGCCCATATGGAAACCACATCGTTTAACTCATAATATTGCATTTTCAATGGAATCCCATATTCCGGAATACGGTGAGCAGATACCAATACATGATAAATTTTATTATACTCCGAAATCGTGACCACACCCTGATTGATTGGAGTATCCGGCACATGCTTCCAGTCAATTGTGACCCAAAGACGCACTTCACGTCGCCCCATTGTATTCTCAAGTTTCCCGTTCCGCATGGAAAGCCGGATCCATGGCTTTGAAACAGCAGCGGTCCATTCGACAGTACGTTTTCCCTTGAGATAGACATCGATAAAGGCACTGTCATTCAGCCCGTAAGTAAAATCAGGAAGCGGCCAGTCCTTATTATTCAGGTAAGCCTCATTGGTAAATCCCTCATGGCAGATAGCAAAATCTTTTTTATCGGGTATTTCCCAGGAGGGCAGCAACGGCATTTCAAAAACCGGCAGATTTCTCGGTTGCATCGACATCATACCTTTCCACTTCCCCTTTGCCAAATCATGATTATAATAATGGGTATAATAAAAGATACTGTCATAGGCGGCCCTGGCTTTGACTGCCATCTCACTGGCTGAAGCTCGGCCCTGCCTGGCATAAAGATAGGCTTTTTCAAGACACAGAAATTTGATGTTCATCCAGGCAGCACATTTCACCGGATATTCGACCAGTTCAAAAAAGGCATCCCGCCTTTCCTGTGGAATCCGACGTTTCATTAAATTCACACGAATTAGCAGGGACTGAAAAGCATCCAGTCTCTTTTGTGCTTCATCACCATAAAACCAATGTTCATACTCTGATCGAGAGATGACGGTTTTATACTCCACCTGATTCCATCCCATAAATTCCGGTCTTCTCTCAAAACAGAGATGATAGTAGTCATGAAAAATCTTCGTGATTTCATCGCCCCATCCGGGAGCTATGGTCTCTGCCCATTTTTTATGATGATCCCATATATCCCGGGGATGGGTAAACGCCTTTATATCATACGCCATATCCAGAAACAGCTGTATATTGTATTCTGCAGGTTTGATATCACCCACATTGGCAACCCATATTTTTCTGGCGTTAAACAGAAAGGCTTTATACATTTCCTCCCAGACTAAAACCGGATGTGTGCTGCTCAGCCAGAGATAATCATGGGGTCTGCCCCAGTAGGAAAGATGATAGTAAACACCTGATCCTCCGGGCCGCTGCATTTCTTCAGGCCGGTTCAGACGGCGGATATAGCCGTAGTTATCATCCGTCCAGACAATGGTGATGTCTTCTGGAACTTCAAGGCCGTGATCATAAATGTCCAGCACTTCTTTATAGGGGGTAAATGCCTGGGGAATGGCCGTTATATCCGGATCGATATTCTCGGACAGGATGCGTCTTTGATCCATAATGATTTGATGCAATGCTTCAACCCTTGAATCCACATGATCAAATCCCTCCATGCCGCTGTCATGAATTCCGCGCATACCCACCGTATACACCGCCTCCTGGTCCCTGCACTCCCTGACACGGTCTTCCCAGTAACTATATACCCCCTCATGATTGGTTTGATAATTAAATTCCCCGTGTCCTTTTGAATTCCACTCATCCACATTGTTTCTCAACATGGGTTCCGCATGGCTGCTGCCAATAACGATCTGATACTCCTTTGCCATTTCCCAGTTTTCAGGATAATGGGAAAATGCCCGTGTACATGAATGCATCGCCGGCCAGATAAAATTGGCTTTTAACCGCAACAAAAGTTCAAAAATTTTAGCATAGGTTTTTGGACCGATATCTCCTGTCTCCGGTTCAAATGTCCTCGCAGCCCAGGGCTGCAATCCCCAGTCTTCATCGTTGAGAAAAATACCCCGGTATTTCACGGAAGGCCGTCTTGAAGTAAAATTTCTGGCCGGCAAGGCCAATGTATCCCGGGATTCGGGTTGCACGTCCGCCCACCACATCCACGGAGACACGCCGATCTTTTCGCAGAGGCTAAATACACCATATGCCGCGCCTCTGGCATCGCTTCCGCAAATAATCAGTGTATTATAGCGGCCGGACAGATTTTGCAGAAAGAAAAAACCATACACTTCCCATTGATTACAAAGCATGGCCCTCTGATTCTCTGTCATTCCCCGAATGGCTTTGCTCTTCAGGGTGCCAATAATAATCACGGGCCCTGTTGCGGCCGGTTCAGATTGCGTGGATTGAACATCAGGCAGAAAACCGGTGACACATTCTATGTCTTTTGCCAGCAGCCGCGCGGATATTCCGATCAGCGCTGCTTCAGAGCTGTCTATGGTGATAACCGGTTTTTCTTCAGGGGAATACAGGACAAAGGCCGGCGTGACCTGAGCGGGCATTAACCTGAAGCCGGCCGTCAGTATGCACATGGCTACACTGAAAGGTTTCACAAAGATTTCCCTCCGTCCAAAACGCATGTGTGATCTATATCGGATTTTCACGTTTTATTGATATTTTGAAGAGGATTCATAACCAGGGAATCCGACTTTAATGAAAGAAAATAAACACATCAATATATAACACCGGATTATTTTAAAAGAATCATTTTATTCTGCACGGTCCGCTCCTCAACCTGCAGCACGCTGAAATAGACACCGCTGGAAACCGGCGAACCCGCGTCATCACAACCGTCCCATAACAACGTATGTTCACCAGATGAAAATGTACCGTTTGCCAGTACATTGACGGACCTGCCGCGCATGTCATGGATTTTCAGGGAAAGCTGCCCGGCATGAGAAAGCCCAAACGAAACCGTTGTACTTCCGTTAAACGGATTCGGATAGTTCTGATGAAGGCGGAATGATTCAACCACAGGACCGTGGGCCAAAGGTGTACTGACGAATGTTAGTTCTTCAGCAGAGGTTCCGAACTTCAATCCCCATACTCGGTTTCCATCCAACCGGATATCTGCCTCTGGCTCACAGATATTCAGGCAAAAATCATATCGTCCGTATTTTTGAAGCGATTTCACCAGCAGCCGGTTGATTCCGGCTTTAATAGGGATTTTGACCTTCTCGTTGACAAACTGCATGCTGGTCATGGTCCGGGTGCCTTCATATTCATAGGCAACTTCACCGTTGATGTAAATTTTCAGTGCCTCATCAGATCCGATCCAGAGCTCGGCTTCCTGATCAGCAGGTGCATGAAAATAACTGAACGCATAGCTCACTACCTGACCGGGATTGTTATAATAATCCCTGAGATCGATCCGGTCATTGATGAAATACACCGGATCGCTCCAGTTGTTTTTACCCGCATCGGGCGACAGGTCTGCCTCGGTTAAGATAAACGGATGCTGGATGGGATTCCCAATTCCTTCAATGGAAAACGGTTCACTCAAGAGCCAGATCCGGTTGCTTTGTCCGAATTCCGCAGTGCTCGCCGAATTTTTAATAAATTTTATCATGGTGGATTCGATGTCGGCACCCACAACATGAATGTTTTCCGGATTATTGGTCCCCAGGCCTACCCGTTCAGCCAGAGTGATATGCTCGATATCATCCGGATTCATGCCCATAAGCCGGGTGCAGACATGGTCCACAGCGACCGGATCCGCGCCGGCTACAATGGTATTCATACGCACAAGATTCCGTATGGTGCTACCGCTCCATATCGCGGTTTTCTGCTGCTCCAGACAGGCGATGGCATCCACGACAGCAAAGCGGATCTGGGCCAGATGACATAAATCCACAATCTCCTTATCAGTCCAGTAATAGGGCGCCTCGCTGGTATGGATGAGTTTGTGGCAGTAATTGTCCTGAGGCACGCCTGCAGTCTTCGAAAATCCGTACATGGTGGATGGTGCCAGACCAATTTGATTTTTCAGCGCCACCGTAATACCGGGATCATGAATTTTCATCACCGGCACAGTAATAAACACATCGGCATTCAGTACATCTTTATGAATATAATACTTACCGCCCTGAGGACGGGCCCTGCCGCCTCCGGGCACTTCAACCTCAACCAGATCCTGCCACGGATTTTCTGCCGGAGAGCCATTGAGGTTGGATAAACGCAATTGGATTCCTTCAAGATAAGGATCGGTTAATAAATCCTGATACCCGGATACATCCCAGAGTGTCTCCCAGCATGGTCTTGAAAATTTGGATTGATACTTCATTTCATAATCCATAGGGCGGGGGGATCCTTCTCCCACGATAATTTCCATTTTGCCCGGACTGATCTCATCGACGATTTTAATCAGGGCTTTAACCACACGAACATCAGTAATCTCCCCGCATCCCGAGGGCTCCGGATCGACAATATTGGGTTTCAGCAATACCTTGTCACCCGGTTTGATCACCCATTCAAATCCGCCGGCCAGATCAATGGCGCGCCGAACCATCGCTTCAATCTGTTCATAATCAATTGATTCATAATCCACTGAAACCGGTCTCGAAAGTTCAGGATCATCGGATCGGACAATCGCCACCTTGGTGGTTGCCGATGTAACCGTATCAAACTCAGAAAGCATTTTATAAGACCGATAAAGGCCCCAATCCTTTTTTCCGGCCTGAGACAGATCCCAGTAGAACCAGCCTGTCAGAATGATCCCTGCAATCAGTATGCGGTTCACCTTTTTCCTAAGCATAATCGCTCCTGTTGTCAATCTCAATTTTATTGCTCATTTTTTTCCTTAAATGAACAAGTCGCTTTCAATAACAATGATTTGTTTTGTAAACAGGTTATTTATTATTTTCACAAGGCCAAAAATATCAGGCCGCTGATCATTGCGCCTGTTAATGTGTACAGCAAATAAAACCACAAAAACCGGATTCCCGCTACAGAACGATACACCACCACGGTCTCCAGCTTTGTAGAGGGTCCCGCAATAAAAAATGCAAGAATCGCACCACGATTCATTCCCATCTCACTGAGCACCTGAACAAGCGGAATGGCCGCCCCGCCGCAGCTGTAAAACGGCACTCCGAGTGCAATAGCTGCCACAAGACTCATACTTCCCCTTCCCCCGAGCAGACGGCTGATCAGTTCAGGAGGCACCAGGGCTTTAACCAGAGCGCTCAGAAAAATCGCCAGCAGGAAATATTTACCTAAAAACAAAAAGTTATTTCTAATATCAAGGTATAACTGTCCACATTGCGGTGTCATCCGCTTATCCTTATCCTTACTATGAATATCAATGCGGCTCCCGAGCCTTTCAGAAATAATTCCTGCAATCAGAGCAAGGAAAAAGGCAGCCAGAATACGGGCGAGAGCAATCTCCCATCCAAGCTGAGAAAGGGTTAAAAGAAATATGCCTGGATTCATCAGGGGAGAGGAAATCATGAACGCGACCACGGCCCCAAAAGGGATTCCCAGTGACAGAAGCGAGACACCCATAGGAACTGCGATATAGGTCGGAAACGGAGATACCAAACCTGCAACCGCAGCAATAATAATGGAAATAATCCTGCTTTGGTATTGAGGAAAGGGCCTTTTCCTGCAAATCCATCGGCGAAGGCACACATTGATGATGACACTCAGGCAGAAATAAGGCGCCACCATCAATAGCAATTCGAAAAAACTTGAAACGATACGGGCAGTATAAGTATGTCGAAATAAATCGAGAACCCGATAATAAAGATCTGTCATGGCGAAAAATGACCCGTCCGTCATAATATTCAACGTGCTGATGGTATTGTCATCTGTCCTGGCACAGAAAATCCGGCTGCTGCATCATCCAGAATCAGCACCCAGTCATTGCCTTCCGCCTTTTTCCCCCGCGGATTGAACGAACGGACGCCCTTGTTTTTAATCTGACCGCAATAGGTGACAATCCCGGTCCTGGGATTCATCCACCAGACTTTGAGTTTTTTACCACTGATTTTATCGAGCCGGACATCAAACCGGCTTCCTGTATAGGTATAAAAAAAGGCATATGATAGGCCTCGCGTTGCCAGAACGGTATTATACCCGCTGTCAGGCGTCTCAACCAGCAGTGTCGGATCATAAACACGTTCAAAATAGGGTCTGGAAAGCAACAGATTTTTCAGATGCCGCATTTGTGTAGCACCCGTATCATCTAAGGCATGATACCAGTAATTACGAACATTATAATCTCCGTATCCATCCTGTGGCCTGTGCATCTGCATCACAGCATTGTTACCATAGGTATGCCCCGCAGCTCCGGCAAACACAGACCAATAAGCATATCGCCGGACATCTTTGGCCTTCCATAAAGGTTCACGCGGATCATGCAGTCCCTGTGGTATATTCTCGTAAGAGGGTTCTCCGTCAAGCGTGGGTTTCAATGGAATTCTGGCATGATCCACAAGTACATATTTCCAGTTATCCTCTCCTTTCCAGGTTAAAGAATCGTCCGTTTTTCGTCGCTGATCATACCGCTTGTGTCCTGATTGAAACATATTGAAACAGAGCCATTCTGTCTGATGAAACCAGGCCGAAGATTGTGTCCGGCCAAAAGGATGATAGGTTATCAGATGCATGGAATCGTATCTGTGCAAGGTTTGGCCCAACATCTGCCAGATTTCAGGAAATAAATCACCCCGTACGTCTCCTCCGTTAATCCAGATCAAGTTGGGAAAATGACTGTACCGCTCAGCCAGCCATTGACCGTAGGTTTTTACATCATCCACTGTTACTTTTCCGGTTTTCACTACACTGCCCCAAACGGGAACCAGAGCCATCATGATGCCCTTGTCACAGGCGGTCCGGATCAAAGTGTCCACATGGTCCCAGTAATCATACGCCTCTTTATTTTCAAAGGCATGACCGGGTGTGACATTGGGAAAACTCAGACATTTATTGTGAAGTGCCGAGTCTCCATAAACATTCACATCAGACAAATCATGAAGCAATATGGCCTGAATGATATTAAAACCATAACGGCGCCGGTTTTCGAGATAAATCTCAGCCTCGTTCCTGTCAAGTTTCTGAAAAAGAAGCCACCCCGTATCTCCCATCCAGAAAAACGGAGAGCCATCTTCAAGCTGAAAATACCGGTTGTTTTTCGAAACCTGTATCGCTTGACGAATTTTGGATCCGGAATGAACAGGTGCATCACGGTTACAGAAAAACAGGCCGCCTGCACATAAAAAAACCATAAACGAAAGGCTGAGAATAATTCCGTTACCCAACCATTTTCTTATCATATTATAAAATGCCTCTTCAGATACAATGGATCTATTTCAATAAAGTCATCTGTTTCATCCGGATATGCTGTCCCACCCTGATCTGACAAATATAAATGCCTGCAGCCAGATCGCCCGTCTCCCAGATTCTGCGATATTCACCCGAATATTGTCTCTGATCTTCCAAAACCGAAACCTCTCTGCCGATGATATCGAACACTGTGATAAGCACCCGATCTCCGGCTGAAAGTGAATAATGAATAACCGTCTGCTGATTAAATGGATTGGGATAATTGGGGAGCATACAAAAACAGGGCGGCTGCGAACCTGTCTGATCCATTTTTGCGGTTCCCACTAAAAATTCGGAAGAGGACAAAGCCCGGTGAGAGATCCTGACAAGACGGATGGTCCCCTTGTACCAGGATCGCTGATTCAATCGGACACCAATCGAGGTCTGCCCTGAATACATCGGAGAATAAAGCACTTCCCCCGACATTTCTTCTTTACCATTTACAAAATGCATCATACGGCCGTTATCATAAACGAGTGCTGCATGATACCATTCACCGATCGAATGAGTAAAGTCTTCTGCGTATAAGGTTCTCGATGAGGCACCGTCTTTGATAAACGTATCCAGAAACCACTGATTGTCATCGGTCAGACGCAACTCAATCAGCAAACGGTGATCTTCTGATTCCTGCATATGAATAAACCGCTGCTCCCTGTTTTCAGCAAGCGCAGAGGCCTGAGGCTGAAAAATAACCTCGACCGTAAAGGCATCAGCTCCCGCCACAGGATTTGCATCCACGATCAGACCGTCATCGATACCATTGAATTGGACCGCTTGACCCTGATCCGTACTGACAACGATAGGCGTTCCCAGTATTGTTGTGGGATGGCCCGCAATGGAGGTTACATTGTCAATTCTCCAGATTTTCCCGCTATCCTCTCCAGATTGCGCCAGCATTGAACAGGGTATCAGGATAACCGTGGCTAGAATTCTTTGAATACGTTTCATGTTAATTTTCAATTTCATCAATTAACAGCAGCTTATTTAATACAGATTCCGTGGCTCTGAAAACCGTGCCGTGCCGCATTCCGACCGGACAAGACAACATGTGGCTCTTATCTGTCCAGGTTTGAAGATCCTCCGAGACCAGCAGCCCATATTGGTGAAGTCTGTATTTGTCAAAATAGAGGTGCCATCGATTTTGAATTTGGATCACTGTAGGACCCTCGGCCCAGTAATCACCGGTAACAGGCTCGGATGGCGGACCATAAGGGCCTTCGGCATCCGTGCTGTTGGCGATTCGGATATTCTTCTGAGCCGGACAGCGTGTTTCATCTTTCAGGAACATCATGTAATTACTGTCCGTTTGAACAATCACGGCATCGATAACATTGAATTTCTGGTTATATAAAAGTTCTGTATTACTGAATTTTAAAAAATCACGGGTCGAGGTATAGTAGATCCGATGATTGTAACCTCTGTCACCCGCCTTATCAGATTCAGGGAATCTTCCGGGGATGGTTGTGGCCCAGCAGATCAGATACTGATCCGAACGATCATCATAAAAAATTTCCGGTGCCCAGCAGTTCATTGCAGTCCGTTCATGTTCCATAACGGGAATATATAACTGCTCGGACCAGTGGATCAGATCTTTTGAGCATGCGTATCCGATCCCTTTTTCCCCCCAGCTGACCGTCCACACCATATGAAACCATCCCCCGGGCCCCCGGACAATACTCGGATCCCTCATCAGTTTGTCTTTTCCCACAGCCGGAGCAAGAAAAGAAGCATCCCGGTTTAACGCTTTCCAATCCAATCCGTCATAACTGTACGCCAAATGAAGACCGTCTTCACCGTTTCCTTTAAAGTAAGAAAAAAGATAGACTTCTTTATGACCGGCAGTCGTGCATATCGATCCCAATGATAAAAACACCAGACATCCGAAAAATGATTTTACGAAAAAGGAAGCTCGATTCATGTCAATGCTCCATGATCATTTTTATCGATATACAGTTGAATGGACATGTAAAACACAGACCTGCATTGATGTAACAGACCTTCCGATTAGTTTTGGTGAGAAGTATCCAGTATTATTTCACGAGTGCCATACGTTTGATCAGGGCCCGGGACGCAGATGTTAAACGCAGCAGGTAAATCCCTGAATTTAAATTGGCACCATCGAATTGCACTGTATATTCACCGGCGTTTTGAACATCATCGATCAGTTGATCGACCTGGCATCCCAGAATATCATATACTGCCAGCCTGACACGGGATCTGAAAGGAATTCGGTAAACAAACCGGGTTGTCGCATTAAAGGGATTGGGATAATTCTGGAACAGGCCAAAATTATCAGGATTCCTGGATTTCAAGTTATTTGGAACCTGCACTGTCATGTCAGGCCCCATACCGGAAGGTTGATACTCCGGATTTGTGGTAAGCACAATCTTATCTGCAATAGCGCCATCCCGTCCAAACCAGAGGTTGACTTGCTGGATACCGATTAAACCAACCTCAAAGGTTCTAATTTCCGGATTCTGGACAACCGATCCATTGATCCATTCCCACTGATTCTGAGTCTGATAACTGCCGATCCTTGAAGCTGAGAAAATTTCTTCACCATTGAGTCCGATATGAAAGAGATTGTCCCTGCCGCCCTTGGTAAGTCCCCGGATCCATATGTAGTGAGTGCCGGTTATTTTAAAATCAACCGCATAATCCAGTCTGGCACTTTTTTCAGCATATCCGTCGATGTAAAACGTACCCTGATCAGGCAGTGCCTGCATGGCACCCTCACCCGAATATCCCGCAATATCGGTAATCAGGGTCCACTGATGATCGGCCACTGCATGATTTTGTGTGAAATTTTCCACTTCGATGGACACAAGACCGTCGGTTTCATTCTGAATATAGTCGGGCTTGCTATAAGGAGAAGCTTTCAAGGAAAACTGCCAGACATCTCCATCGACTTTTCCCAGGTGATTTTCAACATCCACCCGCCAGTAATACTGTCTGCCGAGTCTGAGCTGATTTTGGTAATATCCCGGAACAGAATATTTACTTAAAAGCTCGAGCGAATCCGTATGCGTCCCCAGATATAAATAAGAGAAATCAGTGGAAAGAGAATCCACCTGCCACAGCAGCCGGTCTATCGGCCCTTCGACATCCTGAGCGCCATCTGCAGGAAACGGGGCTTCCGCTTTATCCGGCAGCCGATCAACCCGGGTATGAAACTGCCAGGTTGTTCCCGTGACAATGCCCGTGTCTGTTATTTCATCAATCCGCCAGTAATAATCCGTGTCAGGCTGCAATAATCCGGGCTTATAATGCGGATCTGCCGTCTCTGCCGCAAAATCGGGAGCCGGCGAAGTTCCAAGATATATTCTGTGCCCTTCAGCATTCCTTCCCGGAATCCAGCTCAGAGTCGTTTCAGCAGAAACCCGTATCTGCTTATGATCCGGCCTGGGTAAAAACGCGAATGGCAAAACCGAAGGCAACGTGGCTTCAGGATCCCAGGCATTGTCAAAGGTCCAGACCGGCGTGACATCTTCAGGATTTGGAGATCCTTCGGCAGTGATCATATTATTTTTATGCCAGTCATAATTCCCGGCCGGGCGCACACAGTTATGAAAATAATGCCTTTCTCCCCATCGATACGGTTCTTCACTCGATTCCGGACGGTAAATAGGCTGGTCATCCATATTTTCGGAAAAAACCAGATTGATCAGATAAAAGGCACCGTCATGGTGATGTCGCCCCAAATCAAAAGATATGGCACCGTCAAATGTCCCGTTTCGGACCACGAACTTCTGATCTTTATTTTTTGACCCGTCATGCCAAAGCGGTGTTGTCGAACGCGTACAATAAAAATCAATATTTTCAGCATAACACCAGCCTCTTGGGCAAAGAAAATCCACGGCACCTTTAAAAAAACAGGTATTGTGATAGTACATGCCTGTCTCACCGTTCCACAGAGAAACCGTGTCGCCGCCATTGCTGAGCACATTGCAATAAATGATAATGGTCCTTGTATTATCACTGCCATAGATCGCAAAAGCATGGATACCCACTTCAGGTTGCGTGTTTTCAACCGTCAGATTAGCCAGGATAATGTCATTCGCATAAATATTGACAACGGCCCGGCCGATATCGACATATACCGAATCCCAGACATAGGGCTCATAATACTGAATTCGTGTGCTGTCACGATCCTCTCCGACAAGAGCAATAAAATCCGTGTCAAGTCGAATTTTTTCTTCATATATCCCGTTTCGAATTAAAATGATTTTCAGAGAGTTATTATTTTCGGAAACAGCATTCACTGCTTCCTGAATGGTTGTAAAATCACCGCTTCCATCTTTTGCCACAATAAAATCTGCCGTTTCTCCAAACAGTGACAGAGAAAATCCCGAAAGACTGATCATGAGAATCAGATATTTTCTGTTCATAATAACCTCTGTGTAATAAGTGTTTCCATTAGAAAAAAATCAGCTGAAAAAGACCACCGACTGGATATTTTTATTCGATTGGTCTGTTCAATTCAGGATTCTGTACTTAAAATCAATAAATTGCATTGCCGTTCAAAGCAAAATGAACGAAAGAAGGATAAATAGATTGGCTGTTTAATCAAATTATTTTCATAGGTCAGGGCATTTTTTTCAGGCCTTCCCATCTTATTTTCCAGTTTCCGTCTTTCGGAAATCCGGGGCAGTCAATCTCAGGTGCATCTTCCCAACCGGCTGCCATCATTGCCACAGCAGATAACAAGGCTCCATTTGCGGGTAAATAAGCCGGAAGGCTTTCCCTTTGAGGGCAATGCCCGTTATTCAGATATTGATTGTTCGGCGCATCCATCAACAAAACTCCTACTGCCAGCTTGGGTTCTCCCAGCCGTGCGGCCGTCATTGCTATCATCGGATAGTCCCATCCCCAGATTTTTGTCTCCCAGTCCCAGTGTCTAAGAACCATTTCCAAGGTTTTTTTCATGAGTTTTCGATCCGCCAGATGACCAGGTAAAAATCCCAGAGGCATGAGCATGGAAGGATGGTCTGTGCACCAGAGCGGATTGATGAATGTTTCGGGAAAGGTTTCCGCCGCAACATATACACTGTCATATACGGGCAGAGGCGCCAGATGCGCGATCACATGATCCCACTTTTTTTTACGATCCAGACCGATTCGCTCCCGCCATACCTGAGCAATTTTCAATCCGTAGGACCAATAGGCCAGTTCGAAAACAGGATTTCGGGTTTCTCTGGGCTCATAGACTTCCTGAACCGGCCAGACCGGAGGGCCGATATCATATCTCTGTTCAGCTGCGTTCCATTGGACAAAATCGGCCATATAGTCTGCAGTCTCAAAAAGGACATCTTTATAGCGTTCTAAAAATGTCTTTCTCGGATTAATCCGGTAAATCATTTCCGCGAGATAAATGGGGTGCGGCTGGTTCCAGAAAATAAAAGGATTGTTACCCGGACTTTCCCGGCCTTCCGGCCCCACCATTTTTGACCATCGGGCGCCTGAAAATCCCTGCAGCCCGGCCGTTCTTTTCGCATACCCGAGATGATCAAGGTACCAGGAGTAAGTACGCAGCAGCAGTTCTTCCCGGCCCCACAACAGATGGTGTGCTGTATTCCACCAAATCATTTCCGTATGAAATTTACCATGCCAGCTGCTGAAGGTTAAACCGCTTTCCTGAGTGGGAATTGACCCGGCACACTGCACCCGTGTCAGATATTGTGACAGCACGATCCGCCTTTCCAATTCCTGTGCCAGTTCGTCTTTACTGCCGGATAAATCCACGGCCCCTCCACTCCGCCAGTAGTTTTTCCAATGAACCTTCGAATCCTCCAGGGTTTGCGAAAAACTCGGCAGCGCTTCAGATATTTCATTCGCCGAAAATGCAAAAACCGCATGAAAAGCAGACTCATTTCCCGAGGGTGTGACCACAAAATGGTGCCCTGATACCTGCTTTAAAACGCCTGATCCGGACCACGCGATACCCACGTAATATGTCTCATTATCCAATGACCGTTTAAAATTGACGTGGTTCAGGGAATAATCCATAATATCCGTACGGTGCTTTTCCGGATGATCCCAATCCAGAGGCGGATTATTTTTAATTCGATGATCGTGGGAATAGGGAAATTTGATTGACAGGCCTAACCTGCCGGTTTCAATCAAGGGAGATTTGATACGCACTGCCACAAGATCCTGTTCCGGATGGCAGGTTGTGGTCACTTGAACCGGCACATCCTGAACCTTGAAAGCACTCTCAAGCATGCCCCGCCACATATCAAGATACTGATGGATTTCTGAAAGATCATCGGATTGTATGGATGATCCGTCCTGGTCGATCAAATCCATGCCAATCTGTCCTAAAGGAATCCGATGAGGATTGGCCCGGAGCCATTTCCCGGCCGGTGTTGTGGCCTTTGTAGGATATTGGATAACTTTATCTCCGACAGAAATAGATTCATACGCATCTTTCAGTGAATAATTCTCAGGATTCGGAAATGTGTGCCATGCCCAATGAGACAGGGTCTCCAGAGGAATCCCCTCTTGACGATAAATTTCCGGAAATGTTTGAAGACCGGTAACATCCGCAGTAAAAGCAAACTTTCCATTGCCAACCGTAAATGGAGACAGCGGATTCAATTCTTTCAGTTCCGGATTATGCCGTTTCACCAGTTTATACCGGTCAATTTTTGTGTGAAGCCACTGGCATTTCACAAAAACCAAAAGTATAAAAATGATCAGAATTTTTATTGCTCTTTTTTCCATGGCCTTTCATGATGACTATTAATCATCGGGATAGATGATGGCGTCCGAACTGACCTCAGGAGCCAGGCGGATTCTGTTTTTTAACCGTTTTATCTGCATTTGTCTGAAATGGATATTCCGGGTCTTCTCACCGCGAAAATCGAAAACAGGATCGGCATCCGAAGAAAGATCAATGTCTTCCATATAAACATTCCGGCTGTTATCAAAACGGAAGACAGGACCTTTGTCTGTTAAAATCAGGATATGGCTTAAATCAATCTGATCTGCATCAATGCAGGTCAATCCTTGCATTGATTTTATTAAGATATTCTTCAGTGCGATTTCATGAATCGGCATTTCAGGCAGGCCTTGCAGTAAAACAGCTCTTTTTGCTCCGATACAGGTGATATTACTCATAGATATTTTTTGAAACCGGGGTGTTTCTTCGCTGACCGGCATGGCGGCACGCTCCGATTGCTCCCCTGCCTGATCCGATGACCCATCGTCCGGAATGGGAGCCTGATAATCATAATACATATTGAATCGAATGGCATCTGTGGGAATGTCTTTCATCAGAATATGATCGATAAAAATATTCTCCACCACACCGCCCCTGCCCCGCTTGCTTTTAAACCGGAGCCCCACATCCGTTCCTATAAATGTGCAATTTTGAACCGAAATATTCCGGACACTGCCTGACATTTCGCTGCCGACCACAAATCCCCCGTGACCATGATAAACCACGCAATCGGAAACCACTATATTTTCACTCGGCAACCCCCGCCTGCGGCCCTCTGCATTTTTTCCGGATTTAATGCAGATCGCATCGTCTCCTACATCAAATCTTGAATTATAAATGACGACATTTTTACAGGATTCCACATCCAGGCCGTCTCCATTTTGTGAATACCATGGATTTCGTACATTGATATTACGGACAATCACATTTTCACTCATGAGCGGATGAATGCTCCATGCCGGAGAATTTTGAAAAGTCGGTCCGTCTAAAAGGACATGCTTACATCGAACCAGACCAATCATAACAGGTCGTAAATAAGCATGTATCTCCGAATAATCAGAGAGTGTGACATCTTCTTTCCGTCTGATTTCCTGTAAAATTTCAGGACCTTTCAAAGCATTTTCAGTTGGCCACCAGATCGATTTTTGTTCATTCAGAACCCCGCCGGAATAAAGCAGATCGAGCCACTGCCTTTCTGTCATTTTAAACTTTTTAACGGGCCGCCAGATATGGCCCGAACCATCGATAATGCCCTCGCCGGTGATGGCAATATTTTCCACTTCGTATCCATAAATCGGAGGCGTGGCGCGAACAGCTCTCTCTCCCTCCCAATGGGTCTCAATCAAGGGAAAATCCGCATATCGATCACTGAAAAGAATCACACCGCCCTGTTCGACATGTAAATTAACATTGCTTTTTAACTTGATGGCACCGGTCAGCCAGATGCCCGAAGGAACAACAACATGCCCCCCTCCGGCCTCTGCACAGGCCTGGATGGCTTTTGAAAAGGCCTTTGTATTCATGCTCAGACCGTCTCCGACAGCGCCATAATTGTCAACATGAAACCATTGATCAGGAAAAACAGGAGCACGGAACACCGGTAGTTTCAGTGGACAATCCTGAATCAGCGCGGATATTTCATGATCAATGATTCCCTCGGTATACAGCATGGAAAATCCCAGCATCAGAACAATGACCAGCAGCCGCTTCATTGTCAAATATAAACGAACAATCGGTCTAATATTTACTGATGAATGATTTCCAGCCACTTTTGAGCCTCTTCTTTCATTTTTTCAGGACTGTCAATAGATTTGGTCACTGCAGATCCGCAAAAAATTCCCTCGGGATCATACTGAACCAATTCATGAAGATTTGTCAGCGAAATTCCGCCGGTATAAACCATCTGCAGTCCTTTGTAAGCAGCTTTATAGGCCCTGGAAAGAGATATAAATTTCAAATCTGCGGTGGTCGCAGGAAACAATTTATACACCCATTGATAAGGATACCGGTCCTTGAGGGCCTGAAAATCACATCCGTATAAATGGGCTTTCTGGACCAGTTGTTTACCCGCATCACTCAGACCGCCGGGAACAGCCATGATATCAGCCCGGACACATACATCCACAACATCGGGAATATAATCGGCAGAGATGATTCCGGAAACCCCTGCTTCTATAGCAGATTCGGCCTGATTCGGTGTCATCACCGTACCTGCCATAATCAACGCATCGGGATACTTCTTTAAAGTGGCCCGGATACCCTCTAATGCCGCCTGTGTCCGAAAGGCAATTTCCAAAATGATGCCTAACGGTGACAGTGTTTCATAGGCAATGATACAGTCTTCCACCGATTTTGCTGCTAAAAATGCAATCAGTCGGTTTTTCTGAAGTATCCGAAAAATTTGCTCTGATTTATTCATAGTTGACAGCCCCGGATTCATTAAATTTTAACAGGGTATCTTCAAGATACTGAACGAACATCTCTTTAGAATAATCGATAATTGTTATTTCATAATGAATCCCTTTTTCGAGTTATTGAAAGCTGGTTTACTTAATCAACACCATAGATTCTGTTATTCGCCCTCTCCCGGAAATGAGCTCAGAAATATAGACACCACTTTCAAGTGAGGATGCATCGAATGTCTGGCTGTAAATGCCGGCCTGCACAAATGATTTCTCCCATTGGGCTACCGGTTCACCCCGCAGATTGAATATCGTCAGTTTTATAGGGCCGGCATTGGAAACCGAGTAATGAATCGTGGTGCTCGGATTGAACGGATTTGGACGGTTTCCCAGTGACAGTAAACCCGGCAATGGCAGGTTATCATTCAGCAAGATGGAAGTCGCCATTCGTTCGACCTCAAGACTGGCCGTAATAAACGGACCCACGCCTTTGCCGTCATTGCTTCTCTGGCTGGTTTCATACACATAATACTGATAGGTTCCGTCACGGCCGTTTCCCAATCCCGCCGTGATGCATGTATGATTCAAATTAATGGTACCGTTTGAGTTTTCGGTGATAAATTCATCAAGAATTCCCTGATATCCTTTTTCCACTGCCTGCTGATAGGAGTGATCCAGATACCCCATACGGATTCCCTTGGCAATGGCGTAAACCATCATGCAGGATACTGAAGACTCCAGATAATTTCCCTCCCGGTCATCCTGATCCACCACCTGCCACCAGACGCCGGTTTCATCCTGAAACTGAACCATGGCTTCGGTCAGCCGCTGCAGAATGGCGACAAGGCTGTCCCGCTTCTGATGCTCAAGCGGAATAAAATCAAGCACGTCCACCAGAGCCATGGCATACCACCCTATGGCTCTTCCCCAAAAACTGGCAGAACATCCTGTGACCGGATCTGCCCAATCCTGGTTCCCGCTTTCGTCCCATCCATGATACAGCAAACCGGTATCGGAATCTCTTGCATGATTTTCCATATAGATAAATTGACTGGCGGCATCATCCAGTCCCGCAGAATCATCAAACATCAGGCTGTACTGCGCATAAAACGGAGCCCCCATATAAAGACCATCCAGCCACATCTGCCAGGGATACCGCTGTTTATGCCAGAATCCGCCTTCGTTTGTACGCGGATGTTTTTCCAGCTGGCTTCGCAGCAAATCCGCCGCTTTTTTATATTTCTCTTCAACGGTCTCCTGACATAAAAAGAGACAGTTGCATCCTTCCTTGATCTCGTCGATATTATAGCTGCTTAAACTGTAATCCCGTATGCCGCCGGTTGCTGTCACTGCCCGGTCCACGGTTTTCTTGATATAATCGAAATATTGCGAATCCCCGGTTGTCCGCCATAGTTCTTCAAATCCG
The DNA here is from genome assembly GCA_016932575.1 of bacterium. Lineage (GTDB taxonomy): Bacteria > Zhuqueibacterota > QNDG01 > QNDG01 > JAFGCO01 > JAFGCO01. The sequence goes on along the minus strand of JAFGCO010000070.1, from coordinate 14,302 downwards.
CGCAGTACTGTCCCTGTTACATAATCCCAGTCTCCATAGCCATTTGGATGCCTTGACATGACTGACTCGGCCATCCGCACCGACCAGGAAGCATCATCTGTATTGTTTTTTGCGTCCATTCGATTTAAAAGTATCACCATCCATAGGCATATAATCACAGCAGGTGTTATTTTTTGCATGCATTATCCTTATTTTTGAGTGAAGAGGGGTTCGTTCTGTTGTACGGATCCATCGTCAGTTCCCAATAAGCCGGCAGAATCCACTCTCATTAGTATCCCAGTCTTGCCATTTCCACACATGCCGCGAGAAAAGGCCCGGTGCCTTTTCCGTCATTGGGGCGGATGGGTTCAATATATACATAATAACCATAGCTTCCGTCCCGAATTTTTTCCTGATACTTGCCTCCAAGACCTGCGCTCCGGCATATTCTCAGCAGGTTGTAATCGCCCCAGGAATCCTTGTACATCAGATACGTGGTAAGCCCGTTAAATCCTTTGAGAACTGTTTTCATATAAGATTCGTCAATATATTTCATCCGGATCGCCTTGGCCAGCGAATAGACAAACATCGCTGAACCGGAGCCTTCCAGATAATTGCCGGTCCGGTGGCCCTGATCAAGCACCTGCCACCATAAACCGGTCTCCTCATCCTGATATTTTGTAATCGTATCGGCCAGTTCTTTCAGCATTTTAATCATTCGGGCGCGACCCGGATGGGTTGGCGGTAAATAGTCCAAAACATCCACAATGGCCATGGCAAACCAACCCAATCCACGTCCCCAAAAACATTGGGATAGTCCTGTTTCCTTGTCGGCCCAGAACATTTGTCTGGACTCATCCCAGGCATGATAATACAATCCGGTTTGAGGATCTTTCATATGATCTTCAATGAGAACGAACTGCCGGACAACATCGTCGAACACTTCGGGTTGATCAAACAAATAAGCATATTCCGCATAAAAGGGCTGCCCCATGTACAAACCGTCCAGCCACATTTGCCATGGATAAATCTGTTTGTGCCATAATCCGCCCAGCTTGAGCCGCGGATGATTTTCAAACTGGCTCCTGACCAAATCCGCTGCATTTTTATATTTTTCTTTTCCGGTTTCCTGATAAAGGAACAGCAGCATACGTCCGGCTTGTACTTCATCAATATTGTATTCATCGATTCGATAGCCCTTGATGGAACCGTCTTCACCGACAAGCGGGTCAAGGGTACTTTCAATATATGCAAAATACGTGGAGTCGCCGGTCAATTTCCAGGCTTCTTCAAATCCTCTGAGTACGGTGCCTGTCACATAATCCCAGTCATAATATATTTCAGGATGCCGGTGCATAATGGACCGGGCCATTTGAACCGCCCAGGTCCGGCCTGAAACCGGGTTCTCTTTCTGAGCAAAACAACAAACAGATGATAATCCAATGATAAACAGCATTCCGTACTTTAAAAACTTTTCGGCCGAATGTCGTAACGGCATAATTCCTCCTGAATAATAGTTATATGGATTCATCCTTGACATCAATTTGAAATTCGGTTCCCAGGGAACGTTCTGTAATAGAAGCAACTGAGGCGATAATTTGCCCGTTTGTTATCGTCATCATCCCGTCCAGATCCTGGATCGCAAGCGGATCATCGGAACGAAAAGAAAGGCGGTTGATATCATTGAACCTCTGTTTCACAATCAACAGTTCTTTTCCGGTGGAAGTCACTATCACCGGATTACCGCGTACAGTAACAATTTCACCAAAGGTAACCACGACCTCACGATCTCGTATACTGCCATTCGTAATCTGGACCGAAGCCTCTGATTCGGGATCCCATTTTCCGCTGAAAGTCCAGACCGGTGTAATCATTTCTGCGGTCAGATTTTTATCAGATTCCGCCAGGTTATCTTTGGTCCATTCGAATGTTTCTCCCTGCTTCTGGCAACCATAAAAATATTTACGATTTCCCCAATAATAAGGATTGTTCCGGGAGTCATCGTCATAGGTGTTTCTGTAGATGGGCCGATCAGCCATATTTATTGAAAACTGACATTCGATAAGAAAGAACTGTGCCTCATAATGGTGTCTGCCGAGCTGAAATTGTTTGACACCATCAAAAGAAGATTTCACAATAACGAATTTCTGCTCAGGATGATAATGACCGTCATGCCAGATTGCGGCTGTATCTTTAACTTCATAAAATTCAGAATCCCTTATAAAGCACCAGCCTCGCGGGCAGACAAAATCTACTGCACCCTCAAAACGGCAATGGGAAAAATAATACATACCGCTTTTATAATTCCAGAGAGAAACTGTGTCTCCGCCTTTACTCTTGATATCGCACTCTGTAATAAGTGTTCGCGTACCGTCTCCATAAACAGCAAATGCATGGGGGCCGATTTCCTTCTGGGAATTCTCTATGGTCAGATGACTCAGAACAATATCGTCCCCATGTAAATTAACGACCGCCGGACCGATATAATCACGGTTCTTCTGCCAGTCTGACCTCAATTGCGCATAACGAATAATTGTACTTTCGCGATTCTCACCCCGAAGGGTAATATAATGATGATCGATCCGGATTTTCTCCTGATATATCCCATTCCTGATCAGAATAATTGTCCGCTGATAGGGATACATCGGCAGTGCATCAAGAGCTTCCGTAATGGTGAGAAAATCTCCTTCACCGGCTTGACTGACGATTATATCGGCATGCAACCTGGCAATGACCGGAGTCACCATGATTAGATCGGCCATCACGATGAGTGCCGCAAGCTGGCGAATGATACGACTATTGCCATGGCAGAAAAAACAAAATTCCGTTATTTGTCTTAATAAACTTTGGAATGAATTATTCATATGACACCAGTGAAGGCTTTTTAAAAGGGGACTCGGGTAGGGCGGCCCCGAGCCCCCATCCTTCCTAACAAAGCGTAAGCCAAGAAAAGCTTGTGTTAGGTTTAATCGATTGAAAAGAGGTCAACCTCCGCAAATCCATTTGAAAAATTTTCCTTTGGCGCAGATGCAAAAATACCCGCTTTAGCGCCAATCCATTTTCCCGGACGGGCCGAAAACGATTGCCCGATTGAATGATAATGCGTTCCGTCCAAACTGTATTGAAATGAACAAACGGCTCCCTTCTTGACCGCAACACTTAAAAATAAAGCGTCACTCTGAACCGGAACCTTAGATACAAGATTTTCAGATTCTCCCTGATCCGCATCATAGCAAACAGATTGAATCACGTGAGGACGCCTGTCAATTGTGGTAATGGCAATATAGGCATAACTGCGCCCCATGATAATCAATCCGGCTTTTTCGCTCCCCTGACTATGCAATTGAAGCGATGCCGTTACAGTAAATTCCGGAGCCGGAAATTTTTGTAATAAAAGGAATGGCGCTTCCCATAAGTTGGATTCAATGGATAAGGGCTGGGCGTATAACCTGATTTTACCCTTTGTTTCGTCCAAAGAATACCATTGCTGCTGTTGATTGGCATGCCACTGCCACTGCAAGCCCAGAGTCGATATATTGAACTCATCTGTTGTTTGTGGAATTTGAATGCTTATAGTACTTCCGACATCCGGTTTTTTATGGCTTAAAACAGGCTCGCCTTTACCGTCGCCATCTTCATCAACACCAATGATCGGCCAGTCATCTTTCCAGTGTACAGGCTGAAGATGGACAATCCTCCCATAAGCATCCCGATCCTGAAAATGAACAAACCAGCATTCCCCTGTATCCAATTCCAGGTAAGCCCCCTGATGCGGACCATTAATCGGCGTACTTCCCTGAGCCATGACAATTCTGTCTTCATAAGGACCGTAAATATTTCCTGAGCGCAGCACAGTCTGCCAGCCTGATGAAACACCGCCGGCAGGCGCAAAGATATAATAATAACCGTTGCGTTTGATAAATTTTGGTCCCTCGATGGTCGGATGGTCCTGATGCCCGTCAAAAACGACAATCCCTTTATCCAAAATTTTGGTGCCGTCTGAACTCAATTCATTGACCTGAAGAAGGCTTTTCACACCGGCGCGGCTGTGGGCAAATGCATGCACCAGATAAACCCTGCCGTCATCATCCCACAACGGACAGGGATCAATATTTCCATAGGCTTTCTTTACCAGAACAGGATCGCTCCACCTGCCCGATGGATTTTCGGTTTTCAGCATGTAAATTCCACGATCCGGATCCCCGTAATAGATATAGAATTCGCCATTGTGATAACGAATGGCCGGCGCCCAGACGCCCTTTCCGTGCTGAGGCCGGTTAAACGCCGGATCCTGAAACTGCTGAATGGCGTGATTGATCAGCGTCCAGTTCACCAGATCTTTCGAATGAAGTATGGGCAGCGCGGGAACACAATTAAAAGAAGAGGCCGTCATGTAGAAATCGTCACCCACTTTAACCACATCCGGATCTGAATAATCCGCAAAGACAATCGGATTTTTATACATCCCATTGCCCAGGTCAGGCACCCACTTTTCTGCATCAAGATACAAACAGAGAAAAATCAGGTTCAATAAAATAAAATTTGTGTGTCGATTCATTGTCTTCCAGATTCTTTTTCATCACTTTTTATGCCGGACTTGATTTACTCCGAGAAGCAATGTTCCACCAGCCCTTCATTTGACAATCATCATTTTTTGAATCAGTTTCCGTTGTTCTGTTTTCAGCTGACAGAAATACAATCCGCTTGTTAAATCAGACGCATCAAACCGGCATGAATAGTCACCCGCATCTTGATACTCATCCACCAATAAGGTAACGGTCTGTCCCTGAAGGTTGATCACCTTCAGGGACACTTGACCGTGTTCGGGGACAGAATATGAAATGTGGGTATCAGGATTAAATGGATTCGGATAATTCTCGAGTTTTATTAAAAAATTATTCGGATCTGACGCATCGCTCACATGCATCAGGTATCCCTGATACAAATCACTGACCGCTTCAGCATCGAATGCATAGTTGTAAATGCGCATATCATCCATCATGCCGATAAAAAAATCCTGCTGCTTCCCATCCGTGCCCAGATACAGATGCCCCTTCTGTGACAGGCTGTAGGTTTTATCCTGACTGCTCCCTTTCAGATCAGCATCGGCATACAACAACAACTGATCCTGCTTCCGGTTTCTGACAGCCGTAACAAAAACCCACTCGCCTGTGATAAAGTGACTGGCAGAAACAGTCACGCCGGATATCACGTCACCATCACTGATACGAAACCGAACTGTATCCTGATCACAGACGATCTGATACCCCGCTTCGTCCCCCTGGTCTGGATCAAATCCTTTCGAAATCCACGGCACAGACAAATCCACGTCGGTTTGTCGGATCCAGAAAGAAATAGTAAAACCCCGGATATCAAAATCCACCCAGGGATCATTATCAACCTGAATATAATCCCCCTGTCCGGTAAAAGAAATGGCCTTGTCGGCAAATCCCTCCACCCAATTGTCAATCGTCATGTTTTTTAAATAGGCGTAATTGCTGTGTCCCGAAGCATCCAGATCCAGAGAACCGAGTCCCCGGTTAAATTTCCAGTGAGCGGCGAGAGCCTCGGTAAAGGATTCGGTTGTAAAATGCCAGACCTCTCCTTCGGTGGTTCCGGCATCATTCACCTCATCAATCCGCCAGTAATAGGTGGCCCCATCCTGCAATCCCTGCGGATCATAGCGGTTCTCAATGAGGTTTGCCTGAAATTCGGGGGGATTTGACATCCCGAAGTACAGATCATGAGAAGCAGCGGCGGTACCTGCTGACCAGTGAAGAACCTTCGTATTGCTCACACCGGTTTCACCGTCCGAAGGATCCGGATCCGATACTTCTCCAGGACGTCCGTCTGCATAACCGGTCTTTGCATATCCGATATTGCTGTATATGGAAGCCATCTGGTCTTTAAGGGCACGGATACGATAATAATAGGCCGTACCCGGTTCAGCCGTGTTATCAGTAAATGTGGTATCATTAGGATCAGAAACAGCAATTTCAGCAAATGCAGTCGTGTCATTTTCCGACCGTTCAATAGAAAATCCGGTTTCTGCCAACGTGTTTTCCTGCCAGGTCAGTCTGATCTCTGTCGCGGAAAGACCGGTAGCATTCAATCCAACCACGGGCAGGATAAAATCGGATCTCACACATAAGCTGTTGATATAATTTTCCAGGTTGGTATATCCATCTCCGTCAATATCTCCCTGATGATCTTCCGGATCCAACGGATCCAGTCCCTGTGCCGTTTCCCAGTCATCGGCCATGCCGTCGTGATCATCGTCAATCGGTGCATCGTAGGTATTGAGTTCCGGCCATCCGCCGACCTCGGTTTGAGAATCGATAATACCCTTACCCGCACCCCAGACACCGCCGTAGGTGGTATTTCCGGTCCTCACCTCTTCCACGATCCGATGATCCACCGGATCGCGCAGGGGAAGCACTGCGCCGGCGTCAGCGAGTACCAGATGATAAGCCTGCTGAGCCGAATGGGTCAGTACCGGCGACCACGGATGCGGGATTTCTTTTTTTGTTTTATCCGAGGCGAATCCATGCACACCGCCATTCCAGTTGTCCTCAGAGATATCGGGAAATCCGGCCATAAAATTATCAGCAATATACCATTTTCCCTGTTCACTGTAAATTTCGGCAATACGATACCGGACCGTTCCGCCCGATGTCGCGGGCCCGGATTTATAATAATTGGCGACCATATTATAATTTCCGCCCTCCCCGCCGTACACACTGTTCATCCCCCAGTTGAAAAGGACATTGTTGCGATAATCCGTCAGCTCCGTTTCGGGCGTGCTGTTGTTTCGGGTTCCCTGAAACCGGGGATACCGGCTGGAATGATGGGCCAGTAAATTATGATGAAAACTGGCGCCCATCCCCCCCCAGATGCCTCCATATCCGTGATTCCCTTTGTAATGATACGACGAATAGAGGCTTTCACTGATAATGCACCATTGCATGGTAAAGTTATTATTGTCGTAAAAGCTGGTCGTTTCGTCAACAGACCAGCTCATGGAACAATGATCAATAATAATATCCTGATGATTCTGTCCGCCGAGCGCATCCGCAACCAGCTGGTTTTCATCACCCAGCCGGAACCGGAGATACCGCACAATCACATTGCTGGTATTGATTTCCACCGGATATCCTTTGATGCAGATACCGTCTCCGGGAGCGGTCTGGCCGGCAATCGTGATATTTCCATGTTCGACTTCTAAAGCGCTTTGCAATTCTATGGTTCCTGATATGCGGAAAACAACCGTTCGGGAGCCGTATGTTTCCACAGCGGAACGCAGGCTTCCCGTCCCTCTGTCATTTAAATTGGTCACCTCAATGACTCTTCCACCCCTTCCACCGGTTGTAAACCGGCCAAATCCTTCGGCTCCGGGAAAAGCCAGCTGCTGTCCAATAAGTGAAAAAAAAGCGCCTGTGACAAGCATAAAAACGACCGGAATCAGATAAGAATTCAGGCTCGATGGCTTTATCAGGTTTATCCTGTTATGCTTGAATGGATTTGAATTATTGCAATTCACCGTTTATGGTTACTTTTTTCATGATTAAATTTTCGACATGGTTGAGAATGTTCCCTTCTTGAACGCCTTCAAAACGGCAATTTTCAAGGGTGATATCCGAAATCGGAGATCGTGCGTATCCTTCCAGCATCAATGCATACCGGCTCTTTTTGCTGGTCACATGACACAGATTGATATTCCGGACAACCGGTGTATGCTCTCCGACATCACCGTTTTCATAATGAAAATATACGCGCACAATGGCATCGCTTACCTGGCCGATATCCACATTCCGGAAATAGACATTTTCCACAATGCCGCCGCGCAGCGAATTGGTTTTTATACGCAGGGCGCGGTCCAGATTTGGACTGTCCATCACACAGTCTTCCGCGAAAACATTCCGGCAGCTTCCTGAAATTTCACTGCCAATGACCACGCCGCCGTGTCCGTCTTTCATTTTACAATTCTGAATGATGATGTTTTCACTGGGCACATTAATCCGCCTTCCGTCTGCATTGCGGCCGGATTTAATGGCAATACAGTCGTCTCCCGTGTCAAAATAACAATTCTGAATAAGCACATTTTTACAGCTCTCAGGATTGCATCCGTCATTGTTCGGTCCATGGGTGTCAATAGTCACATTCCGGACCGTAATATTTTCGCTTAAAACCGGATGGATTTCCCACATGGGAGACCGATAAATGGTTACTCCCTCGATCAATATGTTCTTGCAGCGATACAATTGAATAAAATTGACGCGTAAATAATGTCCCTTTCCAAAAATCCGTTTTTCGACAGGAATATGATCTTCGGCCATTTGAAAAAGACGGTCCCTGTCCTTTCTCTGATGCGGGGCGCCTTTGTGCCAACCGCCCCAGGCTCTCCCGGCCCAGGACCACCATGTATCCACTCCTGCTTGTCCATCCAGAACACCCTCTCCTGTAATGGCCAGATTTTCCTGCTCAAATGCATAAATAAACGGGGAATAATTCATCAATTCAACCCCTTCAAACCGGGTGTATACCGGGGGCAGGTATTTCTCAAAATCACTGCTGAACAGCACAATGGCTTTCTTTTCAAGATGAAGATTGACATTGCTTTTCAGGTGAATCGCCCCCGTCAGATAGATCCCCGCAGGCACTATAACACGTCCTCCACCCGATTCATGGCATGCCTGTATGGCTTTGCGAAATGATTCTGTGCAGTCTGTCTCCCTGTCTCCCTTGGCACCATAATTTGTCACCGGAAAATCCAGATCGGGAAATACCGGCGGACGAATCTGACAAAGAATTTCCGGAATCCGGTCCCATCCTGTGCGCTCTGCCGAACCGGATGTGCAGGAACAAAACAGACCCGCAATGAATACAACAGTCACAACAATTTTAAAATAAACAGAAGCAGAGTCTCTGTGTTTTATCATTATCGTGCCTTTCCCATGGATATTCTGATTCATTCTTGCCTTTCTCATTGTGCTTGAAGTAGTTCGCGTTCAAGGGCGGCTAAAATAAACGGCCCCACCGATTTCGGGTCGTTGCTTCTCACTTTCTCACTGATATAATAGTCATATGACCCGTCCCGATATGGATTCCCTCCCAATCCGGCACCTGCACACCCCTGATGGATGTGAATCCACCCTTCATCGTCCACCTCAATAAAACGGTTCAGAATGCCTTGCCAGGCGTGTTCAGTATTTTTCAAATAGCACCGGTCAATATATTGATACCGGACTGCTTTAAACAGGGTATAGGCAAACATGGTCGCCGCGGACGATTCCAGATAATTCCCCTTCCGGTTCGGTTGATCCAGCACCTGATACCAGAGTCCCGTCTCAGGATCCTGGACCTTTACAATGGCTTCGGTCAGACGATTAAGGATCGCAATGATATCCGGATAATGTCTGTGTTCTACCGGTAAAAAATCAAGAACATCGACCAGCGCCATGGCATACCACCCCATGCCCCGTCCCCAATAACTGGCGGATAATCCGGTTTCCGGATCGGCCCATTGCTGCTGCCGGCTCTCATCCCATCCGTGATACAACAATCCTGTTTTTTCGTCACGCGCATATTTATCCATCAGTATCAATTGATTTGCCACATCATCAAACAATTCAGGTTCATCAAAAGTCTTCGCAAATTCAGCCAAAAAGGGTGACGCCATATACAGACCGTCCAGCCACATCTGATGCGGATATCGTTTTTTGTGCCAGAATCCGCCTTCATGCGTCCTCGGTTGTGTTTTCATCTGCTTACGCAGGAGCTCAATCGCCTTTTTATATTTCGCATCACCTGTGACCTGATACAGGTAAAAGAGCGGTTTCCCCGGATTGATGCGATCAATGTTATAATCGCTCATTTTATACAACTGAATCTGACCTGTGGAATCAATAAATTGATCATAATAGGCTTTGACATACCGGTAAAAATTTTCATCTCGTGCGGATTGATACACCTGGAGCATGGCTTTTAGCACCAGACCCTGGGTATATTCCCATTTGGGTTTATTTCGGAAATCGATCATCCAGGGTTCCGGGTTACGGTGGATTTCCGATTGGGCCATCCGTGAGGACCATGACTCGATCGGCGCTTCCTTCTTTGACGCCTGAAATAAAAATAAGCCAAGAATGGCAATAAAAAGCATCCGTAAAAATCGTATGATCAAAAAAGGCTCCTTAGCAGATTCTTTATTGCAGATCTTTTGGGGAAGCCTGTCAAAAACTCCCCCGCAAAATTGCAGATCAATCCATTTATTTCATCAGAACCATTTTCCTGATTTCAACATTGCCGCCGGATTTTAACTGATAATAATAGACACCGGCAGAATGCTCATGAGCATCAAAGGTAGTATGATGGATACCGGCACTCAGGGATTCATTGACCAGAATGTCAATTTCCTGTCCCACGGAATTATAAACCGTCAGTATGGTATTTGCGGTTTTCGGAACTGAGAATGTAATTCGGGTGCTCGGATTAAACGGATTCGGATAATTCTGGAGAAGTCCGAAATCTTCCGGTGCATTTGAGATAATTTTCTGATCGACATCTGTTGACATCGATCCGGTATCGATCAGGGATTGGGGAATGGGGGTTCCGGTTTCCGGCGGATAGGCACCGCTCACATCCCATGCGAACCAGTCGTACAGCGAACCCACGGTGTCGGATCCCAGATCACCGAAGCGGAAGAGATTGGATGCCGGTGGTTCCAGGGGTTCTCCCTGGGCGCTGAGATAAGCCAGCGGATCTTCGTCCACAAAGACCTCCAGAAGGTCCCCGACAATGGTAATACGGTAAATATGCCAGATTCCCGTATCCATCGGTGACGACTGATCGGCTTTGTTCAATTTAATCTGATTGCCGTCATTGCTGACAAACCGGTCCCGGACCTGGCCGTTGTAGATATACAGATCAAAATCCCGGCCGTAAGTTCCGGGCTCCAGCGCTTTTGCCCTGAAAACAAGAGTGGCCCCGACCGCCGGATCCGCATGCCAGTTTAAATACCACATTTCTTTGGGTGCCCCGGTACTTTCATCGAATTGCAGAAGCTTATTTCCCGGAATATCCGGATCATCGATAACTGTTAAATAATCCGAAAGTCCGTCCGGATTTTCATCATGTGATCCGGCCTGCTCATGCCAGGCGGTATCCGCTTCTGCCGGTAATAAACTGCAGTCATAGACTTGCCATTCCGCCCTGATAATACCGGCTCCAAGAATGAATAACAAAAAAATACATCCCGATAACAATTGTTTTGTCATGGCCCGTCCTCCTTATTTTTATTACCGAACAGATAAAGCGGGATAGAAAATCTGCTTTTCTATCCCGCAATAACATTTACTTCAATACAACCATTTTTTTCATCTCACTGAAATCACCGGATTGCAGTTTGTAATAATACACACCGGACTGAAGCTGATCTGCCTGAAAATTGACATGGTGCAGACCGTCGGACAGATCTTCATCCACAAGCGTGGTCACAAACTGACCCAATGCATTGTACACGGTCAGGATGGTATGACCGGCTTTTGCCAGATGAAAATGAATCGTTGTTTCGGGATTGAACGGATTCGGATAGTTCTGACTCAGTGCATACTGATCCGGCAGAACCTCTGTTTCCACCGCAGATCCGCCTTCCGTAGCCCATTCAACTGCGGCTTTTATAAAGGCATACCCATTGTCATTAATAGCCGCAAAGCCGTTTTCATGAAAACCCACAATGGCCCCGCGGTTCTGCATCTCAATGCCGTTCACCGTCATATTACCGGCTTCAACACCATAGACAACATACAGATCCGGCAGGGATGTGGATTGACCGATCGGGATAAAATCGATTTCAGGCAGATTGGGGATCAGATCTTCATTGGCCCCTCCGCCGGTGTTAATGGTCACATTCTCATTTGTCGCGAATCCGGCTGCCATATGATGGTCGCCGTTCACAATTTTAATGGGCTCTGCAGGAATATTCGTGGCCTGAGTGTTGTTGCAGTACCCCAGAATATTGTTGCGGATGGCGTAGTTTTCTGTGGTCACAATGGGAACCGGATGCGGTTCAAGCAGAAAATTAGAGGCTTCCAAAGATCCGGAAGACACGACTTCATCAATAAAGATAAAATCATAGGGTTCCAGGTCTTCAGGAAAATAAATGGACAAATCATTCTGGCCGATAATATCCATGGTATAACCCCAATCCGTGAATTTATTGATAAAATATTCACTGTTCAGGGCGCCCATTCCGCCAATCGTTGATACATACAGACAATGCAATTGGGGCAGGACTATCATCGGAACCATAAACACCATGATCGCCAAAATAAATAACTTTCTTTTCATAATTCAGACTCCTTGACTTAATTCAACATAATAATCGAGGAGCGCATTAAAATGCGCTCCTCGTTTTGCAGATTATTTAAGCAGCATCATTTTCTTGATCAATACCTGATCGCCGGATTTCAGACGATAAAAATACATGCCGGATGCATGATTTCTGGCACTGAATTGAACCTGATGCCGGCCCATGGGCATGTCTTTGTTTACCAGGGTTTCAACAACCTGACCCATCACATTGTAAATCTTCAATGTGGTGTATCCGGATTTGGCCAGGGTAAACTCGATTTTGGTCACCGGATTGAACGGATTCGGATAGTTCTGTTTCAGCTGATAAGAAAGCGGCTGAGTATTTTTATCTTTTTCAACATCCGTCCAGATTGCAGGATCGGGTGACGGCAGTGTCATCATCCGTTCAACTTCTTTCATGAAAATACTGTTGGATTCGGTTGTCCAGGTTTTATAATTGAAAATAACCGTTGATCCGTCTTCCGCTCTTAAATTGTCATTGCCGTTTCCGAGGTAGGTCCGGTATCCCCACGGATATTCACCGGCGCCATCATAAAATTCGACGCCCGGCTCGAACCGTGCAAACTGAATGCTGGAATCGACTGCGGATATCGCCAGGACCTGCGCGTTTCCGCCGTCCTTGATATCAATGACATCATAGGGTCCGACTGCCCAGGGCAGGGTGTCGCCTCTGGCAAGGTTCAACCCGCTGAATACATAATCGCTCGTATTCGAAACAATAGCATCCATCACCGCGGGCACCTCATCATAATGGGGACAGGAACCGCTGTTGAACCAGTTCATCCGGCTGGTTCTCAAAGCCCATAAATGCAGACAGAGCAGCGGGGCTTTCACATGATTCCAGGCCTCTTTGTGATCGCCGCCGAAATCACCGCTGCCGCCTGAACGGCCGATAATCACCAGATCTGCATTGTTCAGTGTGTCCAGCGTGGCTTCAGAGGCCAGTTCGAGGGCACTGTTGTAGAAGGTGATGACTTCATATCCTGCCGCGACCAGCTCATCGATCTGAGAAGAATCGGGATGAACATCGTTGATATCATCGTGTTTGGTAGGAAGGCTGACATACACAATGGTGCCGGTGGCAGCCGGTTTCGGCACCTTGCCCAGATAGACCATACGCTCGACTTCAGCCATGTAAACCGCTTTGGATTCGGGTGTAAAGGTATCGTAATTATAGATGTCAAGCCCGGTCGCGGTATCATCCATATTGTCATTGCCGTTCCCGATCATGGTCCGATATCCGGCAGGCCTGTCAACTGCGCTTGGATAAAATTCGACCCAGGGATCGAAACGCACGAACAAAACACTGGAATCGGTAGCCGAACGCGCAAGGATTTTTCCATTTCCGGCCTCTTTTTCATTCAGAAAATCATATGGACCCACGGCCCAGGGCACTTCGCCGTTGGCATCGGGCGTGATGCCGGCAAATACGGGATCACTGGCCATGTCGAGGGTGGCATTGAGGACAACATCCAACTCATCCTTATGCGCCGTAGCGGTTGAATTAAACCAGTTCAGCCGGCTGCTGCGAACATTCCACAGTTCAATATTCAAAATCGGCGCTTCAATGGCGTTCCAGACCAGTTTGTTCTCATTCTGATACATCGTACTGGGTGTGCCGCGTCCCATAATCACCAGATCCGCATCGTTCAATGTATCCACCGTTGCTTTCTCAGCTTCGATCAGATTTTCGTTGTACCAGGAAATAACATTGTATCCGGCTGTTTGCAGCTCATCAATGAACGGCTGATCCGGATTGATCTGATTGATATCATCGAATTTATCCGGACGGATCACAAAGACAATGGTCTTCTCGGGTTTTGGCACTCTGGACAGGAAGGCCAGTCTTTCAACTTCAGCCATATACACCTGTTTGGATTCATCCGTGAAGTTATAGTAGTTGAAAATAACGGTGGATCCGTCTTCCCCTCTTAAATTGTCATTGCCGTTGCCG
>JAFGCO010000069.1 GCA_016932575.1 bacterium | reverse complement strand
GGATGAAGGGAACGAGGATTACGGACCGGGCGGACCCGGGCATCACGGAAATCAGCATTTTTACGATGAATTTGAGGCCAAGGGCAAGCTGGGATACCCGGTCAGTGATATGATCATGATTCCAGATAAATTGTTGTCGTCCGGTAGTCCTTATGCAGAAGGCGTCTGGGTGCGGTATTTCGATCACGGCGTCAGCGTGGTCAATGCCACCGGCCTGGAGCAGACGGTGAGTGCTTCCGAACTGGCGGCCCATGATCCGGTGAGCGGATCGCTCTATTACCGTTTCCGCGGCGGTCAGGATCCGGTGTTCAACAATGGTGAAGCAGTGACGGATGCCGATCCCCTGATTTTGTGGGGAGATATTGCGATAGCCAGCTGGAAGGATCCGGAAGTGTTCGGAGAGGGTTCCATGCTGTTCAGAAAGCCGATGACTTTAATTACCCCGATTATTGTGGACAACAATGAAAACAATCAGACATCGCCCGGTTCGGAGCCGGTTCAATATGTCGGTACCTGGGACTTGACTTCAGACGGAGAAAAATATTATGCTTTTTATAATAACCGGGATTATGGTCCCTTCCAGCCTTATGGCCATGCCTGGTGTAATGCCGGAAGCGGGGAAAATACGGCACGTTATACGCCGACCATCGGTTTGCCGGGCTATTATGAAGTTTTCGAATGGCATGGGTATCGGGGCACTTCTCCTTCCGTGGATCAGAGTTCTGATGTTCCCGCAAAAATTGTCTATGATCAGGGGAAACGAACTTCAGTCACAATCGATCAGACACAGAATTTTGGTCAATGGAACAGCCTGGGCACATTTTTATTCAGGAGCGGAACAAACGGATATGTGGAATTAAACAACAATACGAGCGGCATTGTCATTTCAGACGCGATTAAGTTTGAGTTTCGTGCACCGGATGAAACCCTGGATCTTGAAGCACCTTCATCCCCGCAGGGCGTTAATGTGGAGCGATAGGTTCAGTATATGCAAATGATCGACTGTGGTAATCGTTGTGCTGTAAGAATTCATTTACCGGCTTGAATAAAGTCATATTCTGTTTTCCGGATGGCAACCGCTGAAGGGGAACCTTGTTTCGTTTTCATTATGCCATTTTTTTCAAACCATCATATATTTTTAAAATAAACTGACGATCCTCTGTATTGGGTTTTTTTGTTGATGTTCGTTATATTCATGGTGAGTTCAATTATTTTGAAGCATATTCATGGAACATGCAAATTTGAAAACCGAGAGAAAATGAAGATTACCTATTTTAATTATCTTTACGATTTATATGGTATGTCACTGGGATCAACCATTAAAGCCATCGAACTTTTCAGGGCAGTGGGAAAACTGGGTCATTCGGTTCATATTCACTGGCGAAAAGAAAAAGAAGTTGATGAAACTCACGGATCAAAAAGATATCGGTTTATTCTGAAAAAGCGGCTGTACAAATATTTACATGAGCCGAATCAAATATTGCGAAATTTAAATTATCTCCGAGAAGAGTTTTCAATTCTCCAAAACAATAAACCGGATGTGTTGATTGCACGGCTGGACAGCCATGTTTTTTCACCGCCAATTTTGAGCCGGCATTTTCAGCTTCCCTATATTGCAGAAGTAGACAGTCCGGTAATGTATGAAATACGGCATTTCGCAAAGTTTTATTATTCGCCATATGGTCTATTGGATCGGTTGGAAATGGCGTTTATTTTAAATGCAAGCAAAGCATTCTGTGTTTCTCAACAACTGAAGCAGCATTATGTTGAAAGGGGAGTGCCGTCAAATCATTTGACTGTGATTCCTAATGGCGCAGATATTTCCCGGTTTCATCCGGATACGCTCAATCACACCATGCGGGAAAACTTGAAGATTGACGATTATGTGGTCATCGGATTTATCGGATCGTTTCAGCTTTGGCATGGTGTGGAACAGTTGAAAGCTTTAATCGATGCCCTTTTAACCAGGCACGATCGGGCGGCTTTTTTACTGGTAGGAAAAGGCAGGCCGATGCAACGTTCATTACAGCAGTATGTGCAATCCCGAAAAATTGCAAATCGTGTTTGTATGATCGAGTACGTTCCGCATCATGAAATTCCGGCTTTGATTCATGCCATGGATATTGTTTTGGCTCCCTATCCATACTTGCCTTTTTTTTATTATTCACCTGTAAAGATTTATGAATATCTGGCATGTGGAAAGCCTGTCGTTGCTTCACGGATTGGTCAAATTCCTGAAATT
This sequence comes from bacterium, assembly GCA_016932575.1. GTDB lineage: Bacteria > Zhuqueibacterota > QNDG01 > QNDG01 > JAFGCO01 > JAFGCO01. Next base: position 134,002 of record JAFGCO010000069.1, on the reverse strand, counting down.
ATTGAACATAGAAAAAACGGGATGCTGTGTGAGCCGGGGAATATACAGGAATTTATTGATTGTATTGATCAGCTTATAAACAATACCGGCCTGAGAAAGGATATCGGCCAGGCGGCCGCTGACGACATCCTGAAACACCATACATGGCACCATCGTGCTTCTCAGCTTTTGTCTCTTATTGAGAAGGCAGGCTAAGAAAAGATAAAACTGTTTCATTGTGAAACAATTTTTGCTTGACATTTTTGCATAAATTGATTATTATCTGATAGATAACATTTATTTAACAGGGGATGACTGCAGTTTTCATTTGCCTTAGGGGGGTTTATGCATAATAGCAGTCAGAGGAGCATGCGACAGGCGAGGTTTCGCAAAGGCTCCTTTTTAGTATTTATCATTGCGAGTATGGGCCTTGCTTTTATGCCTACCATAGCATCTGCTATGCCAAAGTTATTGAAAGTTCAGGTCGATACAATATGGATTGATGAATCCACCACTGTTCACAATGTGACAGCATCATTTCCATATTATGTTTTGAGCCGGATCAAAGTATATGATGAAGAAGGTCATTACGTTCCCAAATTGGCTGCCAGAGACCGCTGGTTGAAGCTTAATGATATGACAGATAATGGTCAATATGTAAGCGAAGCCTGGCGGAACGCCGTGGAATATCATGTAGAAAACAAATCAATTCCTGAAAATCCCAATTTGAAATCCAATTCCGACTATTTTGGCGTGACCGAAGTGCGCATGTGTGATTATAGTTTGTCTGTCATGCTCGTCATGGATTACAGCCGCAGTATGGACGATGTGGGAATTCTTGAAGAAGCAACGCTCGATCTTATCCGTGAGACCGGTGGACGTGATCCGTTTGGCATTATCAAATTCAGCAATGAAGTTAAAATATGTCAGACATTGACACAGGATACATTATTATTAAAGGCGGCAATTACTGATTCAACTGTGGAACGCATTGGCACTTCTCTTTACTGTTCTATTGATACAGCCATTAATCATCTTCAGTATCGAGCCGGCCGGCGTGTGGTCGTTGTATATACAGACGGTAAAAATGATCACAATATGTATAATCAAACGACACTGGAAGAAGTCATCCAGCATGCCAATGAAAAAAATGTCGAGCTGTTTGTCATTGGCCTTGGCGGGGGTATTGATAAAGATGTATTGTTGCAACTGGCCAGAGAAACCGGAGGCAAATATTTTTATGGAGAAACTTCCCGGCGTCTTGATCCCATTTTTCTTAAGATTTATGGTGATTTGCGCGGTTATTATATCATGCGCCATTTAAGTCCGGATCCCTTTCACAATGGAACCTGGCGCTGGGTTGAAGTCAATGTTGTGGATGTCTGGAGAGAAGGAACCGGTCGTGGAAAATATTTTGTTCCGTATTATGCCACAGATGTACACGTTTCGAAATCTGCAATAACTGACTCTGTTGTCTATTCGCTTGGCGGACAGACCTGGTATTCAATGGCTTCAGATACGGTCACTTATACCATTCAGCTTGAAAACAAAGGGAAAGGTGCCTATCCCGAAATTCAGATTGTCGATATGCTGGATGATTCCCTGTCGGCATTATCGGCGGGAATGATGCTTGATGATAATATTACGCTGGATAATATCAACGAACATCAAATCAGCTGGACCGTTCCCCGTCTGGATGCCGCGACAACACTTCAAATTCAGTATCAGGCCAAACTGGATCCCGTCATGCCCGTTCAACCGATTGTGCTGAAAAACCATGTCCAGCTTTACGGAGATTCTGCTTTTACTGTTCAGGAGGATCGGGCTACTGTGAATGGATTTGGCCAGCCGGATTTTTCAATTGATTGCATATCTCCGGATTTTATTGCTTCGCCTTCGCAGCGCGTGAGTTTGCAGGCTCAGGTTCTGAACCAGGGAAATGCACATAATAGACAGCCGTTTCGAATCAGTTTTGAATATCAGGGTCAAATCATGGATTATGATACGCTGCAAATGCTCGATATTGGGATGACAACAATAGCAAAGGGCACTGTCTCATTTCCTGATTTAGGCAATTATAAAATCCTGGTGCGGGCCGATGCTGATCTGGCTATTCAAGAATTGGATGAAACCAATAATGCTGATATTTGCACATTAAATGTGCAAATTACAGATCTCGGCATTCAAATCAGCGATGTTAATTTCCGCGATGCAATAAGGGGCATTAAGGCAAAATATCCTGAGGATTTATTAACCGCGGTGAATGTCTATGACCAAAATGTGTATCCAGTTCCCGGGCTCTCAAGTAACGAGGTCTGGAACCGTTTGGAGGACAATGCGCCGGCGGGCGTCACTGTCGGCAATATCTGGAATTCATTTCATGAAACCTATCGTGATAATCCCGATTACCCATCCGATTCCGATATACGGCCAGGAATGCAGGTGACTGAGCTCACCAACAGCAGTGCATCCTGGGCGCTCCTGGTCAGTACAGGAGGAGTCCCTTCCGGATGGCTCGAAATGATCAAACCAGCTCTTTTTTCGTTCACAGGTCGATTGCAAAGTGGAGATCGTGTTTGTCTGATGGCCGGTCATGAATCCGTCAGCACCTTACAGTCATTTACAAACAGCGGAAATTTAATTAAGCAGGGCATTCAAGACTTAACGAATGCAGGTGGCCAGCGCCTGTGGGACAATTTAATGGCCGCAGTTGATATGGCCGCCGGTCGATCCAGGCGGAATGGTGTCATGGCTGTCGTCGGCGGTGATGATCAGGGGAGCAGTGCAACAATGGATGACCTGGTCATGCACGCACAGGAATTGGGTGTTCCACTATATATAATGGGTTTAAAGAATGAAACGGACGCTTCTGTGCTCAGAAGCGCAGCGATGGCAAGTGGGGGATATTTCTGGTCTTTCGAGGATGTTGGTTCTCTTCGTGACAGAGTGGAAGATGCAGAGCGCTTGCTTCGAAATTACTATCTGCTTCATCATGCCTCTTCGGACACACTTAAAAATTTGTCATGGCGTCAGCTGGATCTGGATGTCCATGCTTATGAATTTTCAGCAACGGATATCGGGATATACAGATCCCCTAAGGGTATTTATGATGTCAGTGTGAATAAATCCGTGTATTCAGAAACATACCAGATTGAAGACAGCGATACAGTATGGACAGTACAGCCTGGCGACAGTGCCTGGTTCACAGTGCATATCGCGAATGAAGGCGATTTTATCATGTTTGATATCTCTGTTGAAGACAGCCTCCCGGATAATTTTCATCCGAAATCGGTTCCCTATGCTACTTTTACGACGAATCCGAAAAGATTGACATGGACTATTGATACTCTTTTTGTCGGCGAAGAAGTCCGGTTTGATTATTGCTGTTTTGTAGACACCTTATCCCGACTTATAGAAGAGAATCTGGGAACATGGATTGAACTCTCCATTCCAGGAGACGAGATGACTTCAAATAACATGGATCGGGACACTTTGAGATATATACCGCTTTTGGCTGCGGATGTGTCTATACAAAAAAAGGCGATCGGGGATTCTTCGAGTATGACAAATGGCGATACGACCTGGTATGTTTATCCTCAGGGAACGGTGGTATATCATCTTACCATTCAAAATCACGGAGAAATGCCAGCAAAATCGATCCAGGTAAAAGATGTGCTTCCTCATTATCTGGATTGGTTGAATGCAACCCGTCCATTATCCGAAATTCGGAATGACACCCTGATTTGGGAAATTCCCCGATTGAACGGACACAATGCTTCCCTTTCATGGTACTATACCTGTTATGTAGACAGTCTGATGCCGCCCTGGGACGTACCGCTTGTCAACAGCGCTTCGGTTTTCAGCCCTGATGATGCAGTATCGGAGAACAATGCTGTCGTTGATACAGTTATCGCTGTGGGGATTGCCCCGCCCTATCCAAATATCGTCGCTGCTCCGACGTTAATTTATCCTCACGATTCAGTTGCGGTTGCTGTCATCACCCCCTTTACTGTGGCTTCCTGGGATCTCAAGGTGATTTACGGGGATGAGACGGTCAGTGATACATATGCAGATCCGTTTATTGCTGCCACATCATTGAATCTGAATGAAAAGATTGAAATCCAGCCGGATTTTACAGATACCAGGCAGCGTACCGTGAATGCAGAAGAGACTGTCCGTATTATTTTTCAAACCACAGATATATGGGGAGTGATCCGGAATGATACAGCTTCCGTTGTTATTACCCTGCCCGATGTTGTTGTTCAGAAATTGGTGCAATCCGATTCTCTTCGTTTCGTGAATGGGGATACTTTATGGTACGCAGATCCCGGAGAAATCGTGTACTATACAGTGATATTAACCAATCAAGGCAAATTGCCCTGCTATGATCTTGAGATACGGGATATCATGGCTCATGATCTGTCCTTACTGGAATTTAATGATCAGGCTGCATACACATATCAGGGAGATACACTGTCCTGGCATCTGAATTCATTGAATGGATTTAACGATCAGGTGAAGTATTGTTATTCCTGTCGGTTGAATTCAGTGATGCCCCCCTGGATTGAGGAAGAAATCAACAGTGTTTCAGTTGTATGTGACCGGGACAGGAATCTGAACAACAATGCCGATGAAGTCATATTATATGCTGTAGGAGATATTCCTCCGGATCCGTATGTTTTCGTAATACCGTCACAAAATGAACCCGGAGATTCTGTTCAGGTGTATGTCATGAGTCCCATAGAAATCGAACCGGGTCAATGGTCACTGTCCATCGAATTTGAAGATGGCTCGGTCATTACAGATTATGCGGAAAATTTTATCATAAATCAGAAGCTGAATCCGGGCGACACGGTTTTGGTCCGTCCGGCCTTTAATGATACCCGGATGCGAAGCGACAATCGGGAGGAAAATTTTCAGGTGGTTCTTGAAACGGTTGATGACTGGCAGGCATCTTATTTTGATACGGCATCGGTGACACTGCGCAGCGGGGATGCTGTCTGGCTTGATCACAATGTGTTCCGGTTTTCCCGGGATCAAACACTGGGCATACGGTTTCGTCTTAGTAGCAATCGGCATGCAAAGATCGCTATTTATGATCTGGCGGGGGCATGGGTGGATACGATTGTCGACGGTCCTTGTCTGGCCGGATGGAATCAGGCAGTCTGGGACGGGAACAACCGGTTTCACCACCGGGTCGGGTCGGGTGTTTATATGTTGGTATATCGTTCCGGAAATGTCAAGAAGGCTCATAAATTTATTGTGGTGCGTTAAAGAGGGGGATTCATGAAAATCCATCACGCTGCAATTAGAATCGTATTACCTCTTGTTTTCATCACAGCCGGTCTGCACGCTCAGGATGATTTGGGATTGCCCTTTTTAAAAATCGGATTGGGTGCAAGACAGGCCGGTATGGCCAATGTTTCTGCCGGTGTAGGAGACGATATTTATACCTTATACTGGAATCCCGGAGGACTGGGCCATCTGCGGCGCTGGCAATGGTCACTGGGATATAATCGCTGGTTTGCCGATGTTTATCAGGCCAGTTTCTCTTTCGGCAAACAAATCCGGATGCTTGGCAGCCATAAAACAGGTATCGGGATTTCATGCGAATATGTCGGTGCCCCCTCCTGGGATGCTACCGGCGGCGCTGAAGAACCCACATCATTCAGCCATCTTGTCGCGGGAATAGCATTGGGACAACGATTGGACTGGCTCCACCGAACCATCGCCATTGGCGCTCAGGCAAAGGTCATACAGAGTCGTTTGGCCGACTATTCAGATATGGGTGTGGCCACGGATATCGGCCTTCTTTTCAGGTCTCCCAGATTTCGAATCGGAAAATGGTTTCAGTATGGCTATATTTCTGCTGGTTTTTCCGTTGCCAATCTGGGCGCAAGCATGACGTTTGAATCCGAAGAAACAAAGTTGCCGCGCACGTATCGCGGAGGTTTCTCTTTTTTAATGGGCACCTACCGGAACTGGCGTGTCCTTTTTGCATCGGATTGGAGTCAGGTTATTGGCTCGCCTTCTCAATGGGCGTTCGGAACCGAGGTTTGGTGGATGGATCTGCTGGGAGCGAGATCCGGATATCGGTGGAATGATGATTTGGGAGATTTCAGTATCGGCATCGGATTTCGCTGGGATGATGTCATGAATCATGTGTTAGGGCTTCCTTCGAGATTTAGTGATGCATTCGCTATTGATCTGGCAACAGTAGATTACGGGGAGGTTCTCCATCATACTTATCGGGGCTCAGTTTCTCATTATCCTTTGGCGCCGGAACCGTTCCGGCTGGAAGAGGTGAAGGAAGTTGAAGGCGAAACCACGTACACCAGTTGGATAAAGATGACGTGGGAAGAGGCCTATGATCCAGATCCATTTGATGAAGTCAGGTATTTATTGGTGGTTGATCGGTTACGGGGACGCATCAATCAGACCATTCAATTGGTGGAAAAGGATTATCAGGCATTTTGGGAATCCGGTTTACAGGATTCTCTGCTTATCATTGAAACGCTGGCAGATACATCCTATTTAATGGCCGCCAATCCGGGAGATGTCTTTTACTGGGCCGTGGCTGCCTATGATTTGGCACATCATGCCAGGCTGGCCAAGCTGGGCAGGGAAAAGGTGGGCAAAATTGTGGTGCCTACAGCCGATCTTCTGGTTTCAGATTTCAAGTTTCGTCATGTGCCCTGGATTTCCACAACTCCTGAGCAAGGCATGTTTCTTTTTACAGTCAGCAACCGAGGAGATAAACCGGCAAAAGCATTCCGCTGCTGGCTGAAAGACAAGTACGTCCACCCGGATTTACTTTGGCCTGAAGATTCTCTATTGACTAATGTGTATATATCCGGATTGGATGCGGGCGAGGATACCACATTCCAAATTTTCTGGAATACAACTCACAATGGCCCCCATATCATTGAAATGATGGTGGACGCTGATTCTGCTGTGGCGGAATTTCAGAAATATAACAATTTGTTCCAGGAGTTGGTTTACTCTATCCCCAAAGGACAGCTTTTGGTGCCTGATGCAGTAGAAGTGGTGACCACGGATTATGATTCCACGGATATTCCGATTGTAACCGAAGTGTATTTTGAGCCGAACTCTTTTGAAGTCGATCCAAATTATTATACAAACACATTAGGAGTACCGCCTATCCTTTCCGTACTGAGCGAGCGTCTGCAAGACAATCCGTTGACATCTGTTCGAATATCCGGATATGTAGACGCATCCAGTGAAAATGAATCATCCGATTTGGCGGATCAAAGATCCAGAGCGGTTCAGGAACAATTGATTCATATGGGCGTGCCTCCAGAGCAGCTGCAGGTGATGACCAGTCATGACAGAGTAATTTATACCAATAATCGACATCGGACTCCGGAAGACGCAGAAAGAGTCATAGCCCAGAACCGGGTTGTGCGTTTTGATACGGAAACAGAGTTCGAAGAGACATTGTTTCATCCTGTTTCAGTCGCTGTAGACACATCAGTTAAGGATCGTATTCCATTTCAGGTTCGAATTGTTTCACCGGCGTATGTCGCTAATTTATTTATAGGTAAGAATCCGATTGTCATTTACGAATCAGATGATCCGCCATTTTCTGACAGCATAACTGTTGATTTATGGTGGGATGGTTCGGATCAAAATAACCGCCTGGTTCCAAGAAATCAATGGTATTCATTTCAGGCTACCCTTGAAGATACTATGGGCCGTCAATTCTATACACCATTGGACAGCATTTTCCTGAGGGAGCGCCGGACGATACGGCGGCAAGAGGTCTTCGGTGCTGCGAAATTTGGTAAGATAGAACCGGTCTATCAATTTTATTGGGACCGAATGCTGGATCTGGTAAACGAGATGGCGGAAGATCCAAAATTAACCTTGCGATTCGAGGGCCATGCATGTGTCATTGGTCCGGAAGGTGTCAATGCCCGGCTATCCAGACAACGGGCCCGTAATTTCACTCAGGCTTTTCTTGAAAAGGTGAAAGAGACGTATCCCGATCGTTATGCCAATATGCGCCGCCGAATCGAAACACCTGTAGGATATGGTGAAAGTCAACCCCTGATTGTAAAACTGAAAAATTACGGACAGGTTAAATTGGGAGATAACACGACACCGGTGGGCCGTTATTTGAATCGGCGTATTTCAATACTGCTTTTAAGGATGCGTTAGGTTGCTAATCAGAAGATTATAATTTATCGATAATGCCATTTATTTCTTGAAAGACAGAAAATAAACAATGTAAAACACGATTTTCTGCTTCAGATAAAATCGGTTAAAACTGTTCTTTTTCATTTCGGCAGTGCCAGTTTGCTGTTTTGGCATATTTTATGCAATCTATTCATCGGTCTTGATCAGAAAGCGATGTTCATTTCAATTTGCATCTTGTCAGAGAACAGAAACGGGAGTATTTGATGATTTTTTAATCAATCATTAAAACCGGCTTTTGAAATTTACATTTATCTGTTATACTCCATGAAACCGAGCATAAGAGGAATATTTGAATGAAATACAAGTGGGCTGGATGTTTTTTACTATTAATTGTTGTTTCGAATGCCTTGGCTTTGGATATTCTTGAAACCCGAAAAGGAGTAAAATACCGCGGGAAGATTGTAAAAGTTCAAGATACCAAAGGGGGCAAAGCCTTTGTTATGAAAACAGAACAGGGAAGTACAATCGCTGTTTTTCAAAAAAATATTGCTCGAATTTATCGGGATAACCAAGTGATAGATCTTATTACTGGAGAACGCTATTACACTGAAGTTCGCCGGCCATTTCTACCTTTTGCAGTATTAAGTATTGCGTCTGGAGCCTATGCAATCAACCGGTTTCAGGAGTATGATCGCCTTCATAAAAAAGCCGAAAAAGAACGTAAGGAAGCACAGGTTGATCCTGAAACCATCAATACAAAAGATCAGAAGAATGCGATGGCAGCCGGCATTGTTTCAAGTATTTTGAGCGTTGGCTCCCTTTATATCGCCATCCGGCCTATGGAAATCAAGGTGCCAATCGGAAAAGTCAAAGTCAGCAGTACTTTGAACGGTGTGAACATCGCCCTTCATTTTTAGTGTGACTTACTTGTTCTTGAGCCATCTAATGTCCTGTATTCCTGATTGATACAAATGATTCGTTTTCAAATATGGAAGCGAATGATTAATTCTGCACTGTCAATTCCTGTATGACAAATAATTCAGGTTAAAACTTTTTTCTTTTCTTGCCCGTCCGATATTGATGGAGATGGAAGTTTCGGGTTCAATGAGAATTTAGGAACCTGAGTTTTATAAATTTCGTATTACAAGGTGAATTTATTGGTCAGAAATTAATTTTGGAGAAAACGATGCCCTATTTATTTTACGATCCGACCCTCCTGTTTCTGATTCCCGCAATTATTTTATCCCTATGGGCTCAATTTAAAGTAAAGAGCACGTTTAATAAGTACAGTAAAGTCAAAGCCGGCTCCGGGATGACGGGCGCTGAACTGTCAAAGCGATTGTTGCAGGATCACGGATTATCTGGGGTTGAAGTTGAAGAGATCAATGGAAATCTGTCTGATCATTACGATCCGAGATCCAAAGTGCTCCGTCTTTCTTCGGGAGTGGCCAGAAGCCGGTCCGTGGCCGCGTTGGGAGTGGCCGCTCATGAAGTCGGGCACGCTGTACAGCATCAGGAAGCTTATCAGCCATTTCAGATTCGTCAGGCGATTGCCCCCGCTGTCGGCCTTGGATCAAAAATGGCTTTTCCCCTTATTCTCATCGGATTAATTATGTCGGTTCCCACGCTTCTGGATATCGGAATCATATTTTTCAGCGGAGCCGTGTTATTTCAGCTGGTCACGTTGCCGGTCGAATTCAACGCAAGCGGCCGTGCACTGGCAGTATTAAAAAATCGCGGTTATTTAGCAGAGATGGAAGTCAAGGACGCCAGAAAAGTCTTATATGCAGCTGCCTTGACCTATGTGGCTGCAACAGCTGTTGCCGTTCTGCAGCTCATTCGGTTATTGGTTTTGCGTAATGCTCGTGATTAATATTAAAGTGTCAGGAGGAAAATTATGTCTGTATCACGATTTAAATGGATTTCGGTAGGCGGACTGATTATTATCGGTGCTTTGATTGGTCTTGTTATATCCACGCAATTGGGGTGGATGCTGCCTTCAGAAAATCCGAAATCAATATCGCACATATCTTCAGAGGCTTCCTATGAGCCTGTTGATACTGATTTTGATTTGGATAAGACCGCCAAAGCGTTTACCAAGGTCTCTCAGGCAATTCTGCCGACTGTAGTCAGTATATCCACATCAAAAGTCGTAAAACAATCGTCGGACGACTTTTTCAGCCCGTTTTTCAGGGATTTTTTCGGCCGTGAAATACCTCAACAGGAACAACGGCTGCAAGGATTAGGATCTGGAGTCATTGTCAGTAAGGACGGATATATTCTGACGAATAATCATGTGGTTCAGGATGCGGAAGATATGAAAGTCAGGCTTTATGACAAGCGGTCTTTTGATGCCAAGCTGGTAGGTACGGATCCACTCACCGAGATTGCCGTAATCAAAATTGACGGGGACGATGTACCTGCTGCACTTTTAGGAGATTCAGACCAGCTGGATATTGGAGAGTGGGTACTGGCTGTCGGCAATCCGCTGAATCTGACATCAACCGTTACAGCCGGCATTGTCAGCGCCAAGAGCCGTAAAATCGATATTATCGGCGATGACGAGGCCGGCCGCGAAGGCGGATCATTTGCCATAGAAAATTTCATCCAAACCGATGCGGCCATAAATCCCGGGAACAGCGGGGGTGCATTAGTGAACTTGCGTGGAGAAGTGGTGGGTATTAATACAGCGATCGCCACAAAAACCGGCGGATATCAGGGATATGGATTTGCTGTCCCCATTAATCTCGCGAAGAAAGTTATGAACGACCTTGTAAAACAGGGTTATGTTACCCGTGCTTACCTGGGAATTGGTATGTATCCTGTCACTGAGGCAATTGCCCAGCGGTATGGATTGGAACGTCCCACCGGTGTTTTGATCGATCAGGTGATGGAAGACAGCCCGGCTGATAAAGCGGGTCTTAAACCATTGGATATATTATTGAAAGTCGACGGACAGCCTATGGACGCTCCCAATCAGGTTCAAAACACCATCGCTCTGAAAAATCCGGATGATGTAGTGGTCTTAACCATTATTCGCGATAAGAAAACAAAACAGATCAAAGTCACCCTCGGCCAGAAAGATATGGGAAAAGAGAGTGTGACTCATTCGGAGGATGAGGATTTACCCAAGCTGGGTTTGCAAGTAAAGAATCTTACGGATGAAATTCGTTCGCGTTACGAAGAATATGAAGATGAAGAAGGGATTCTGGTAACCAATGTCGAACGGTACAGTGCAGCAGAGGAAGGCAGAATCATCCGGGGTGATCTGATTTTTAAAATCGAAGATATTCCGATTAAAAATATTTCGGATTATCGTCAGGCTTTAAAAGAATTTAAAAAGGGACAAGTCGTGATTTTTTATTTGAAACGACAGTCCAGGGAAGTGCATGCATTTGTGAAGCTTCCTGAATAATTGAATGAAGTCGGGGTATAATCTCTGTTTAAATGTAATAATATCTTTAAACAACACAGCATTCTATCTTATAAAAAAAGGACAGATTAAAATCTGTCCTTTTTTATGCCATCATGGCTTGAGAATCTCAGTTAGGTGTCAAATTGGCAAATATAGCGCCAAATCGGCGCTATTGTGCTGAGTACTTTTGAATTATGATAACCTATTGTTTAAACTGGATATACACATCAATATTCAATGTGGCACACCTCTTGCATAATTAAAAAACGAAATGAAATTTAAAAAATATGGAGGGTATGGCCATGACACTTGTAAGATTCAATCCTTTAAGGGACCTGGTTAATATCCAATCTGAAATGAACCGCCTTTTTGATGATTTTTATGTAAGGGGATCCGAAAATGTTGAACCTTCCACTGTCTGGAGTCCAATGGTGGATATTTCCGAGAGTGACAATGAGATCGTGGTGGTTGCCGAGTTGCCGGGTCTTCAGAAAGAAGATGTAAAAATTGCTTTACAGGATAATGTGCTCAGCCTGGAGGGTGACAAGAAGCAGGAGACCGTAGATAAAGGGAAATGCTATCACCGACTGGAACGGTGTTATGGAAAATTTCAAAGGTCTTTTGTCTTACCCACAGCAGTGAAGGGAGACAAGGTTAAAGCAGCTTATAAAGATGGTATTTTGACAATTACACTGCCCAAGGCAGAGGAAGCCAAACCAAAACAAATAGATATTTCGGTTCAGTAACCGGGCATTTAAAATGGTTGGTTTTTAGAAAAATCCCACTTGATGGGATTTTTCCGTTTGATGGAAAATATAATTTTAATCAAGGATTGGTGTTAAATAAGGTAAAGTGATTTTTATGGAAGCAAAAAAAGATAATAAGTATATTTCAATCCCTATAGAGGGGGGAGAAAGCGAACAAAGTGCAGATCGATCCGATGAAAAGGAGCCGAAGGAAATATATGTTGAACAGCTTCAACGACTTCAGGCTGAGTTTGCTAATTACAGACGAAGAACAGAGAAAGAAAAAGAATCGCTTTCGACTTTTATCAAAGGGAATTTTATTGCTCAGTTACTGCCCATCTTGGATGATCTGGATCTCCTGGTAAAGCATCATGAAGAAGATCATCAGTGTCCGATAGAAGCAATTCAGCTTATTATTCAAAAATTGAAAAAGATTCTATTTGATGAAGGGCTGGAATCCATTGATGCATTGGATCAAACCTTTAATCCGGACATTCATGAAGCGATCGCTGTTGAAGAAGTGGAAGAACCTAAGAAGGACGGCGTCGTTTTAGAAGAATGGCAAAAAGGATATCAATTTCATGGCAGCCTGTTGAGGCCAAGCCGTGTAAAAGTCGCCAAACTGAAAGCGATGGAAGAGTCTGATTAATGGATATCAAAGATTATTATAAAATTTTGGGTGTTGGAGAAAAAGCTTCAGCTTCTGATATTAAATCAGCTTATCGAATGCTGGCCAAACAATATCATCCGGACACCAATCCCGGAGATAAAAAAGCCGAGGAAAAATTTAAGGCTATTTCGGAAGCATACAATGTGCTGAGTGATCCCAAGAAAAAATCTGAATATGATCAGATGCGTAAGTATGGATTCCGTGGTGGTGGTTTTCATGGCAGGAATTATGATTTTGGCTCCTTTCATCGTGCAGGGACATCTGAAGGACCGGGGGGATTTTCCTTTGAAGGTTTTGATTTTATGGGTGATTTGGGGAGTATTTTTGACCATTTATTTAAAGGAGCCAGTCCTTTTCAGAAAGCACGCCCGCGACCTGTGCGCGGACATGATATCCATGTCAAATTGACCATACCTCTGGAAAAGGCGGTTCAAGGAGGCAAGGCCTCATTTTTAGTTCAAAAAGAAGATACATGCCCGATATGTGAGGGCGGTGGTGCCAGACCTGGATCGACGGTCAAGACATGCCCGAAGTGTCAGGGCCGGGGAAGAATTTCAAGTGGATCCCCGTTTCTTGGCGCTTCGCAAAAGGTTTGTCCCCATTGTTATGGAAAGGGTCACATTATCGAAAATCCCTGTCGCCGATGCCAGGGATCAGGTACAGCCAAAGTGAAAAAAAATTATACAATCAATATTCCGGCAGGCATCACAGAGCAAGAGCAAATCCGGTTAAAAGGGCAGGGGGAGAAAGATCCCTCGGGATTACCACCGGGTAATATGTACGTGACTGTTCAGATTAAATCTCACAGGTTTTTCCAGCCGCGGGGACGCAACGTTCATTGCATCGTAGAGATTAATCCAGGTCAGGCGGCTGAAGGTACAACGATTCAGGTCAAGACCGTTCATGGAAATAAAGTCCGTTTGAAAATCCCGCCGGGAACAAACAGCGGTACCACCTTGCGAATTCCGAATATGGGTATAGGCAAACCGGGAAAACGCGGAGATCAACTGGTGACTGTGCAGGTGGTGAATAAACAAAAACAGGCAGTATAGAATTAATTTTATCAAACGAGAGGGCTGATTATGCCAACCTATGATTATGTGTGCAAAGTATGCGGATATGAATTTGAAGCGTTTCAGAATATTACGGAAGAGCCGCTGAAAAAATGTCCAAAGTGCCGGGGAAAAGTCAAACGAAAGATTGGATCGGGTGCCGGTTTGATTTTTAAGGGAAGCGGATTTTATATCACAGATTATAAAAGAAAAAGTAATGCTGTTGATTCGGCCAAACCTGAAAAGGCGGATCCGAAGAAGGAAAGTTCAACACAAAAACCGACAGAAGCGAAAAAATAATTGACATAAGGAGGATAATGATTATGGGTAAAATTATTGGTATTGATCTGGGTACCACCAATTCATGTGTCGCCGTTCTTGAAGGTGGAGAACCGGTGGTTATTCCCAATGCAGAGGGACAACGAACCACGCCGTCTATGATTGCGTTTGCAAAAAATGGTGACAGGCTTGTAGGTGCTCCGGCTAAACGACAGGCCATTACAAATCCGGAACATACGATTTTTTCGATTAAACGATTTATGGGGCGCATGTATGATGAAGTCAAGAACGAGATTGATGAGGTTCCCTATAAAGTCGTCAAGGGTAAGAATAATGTGGCCAGAATTAAAATTGAAGACAAGGAATATTCACCTCCGGAAATTTCAGCCATGGTGCTTCAGAAGATGAAACAGACCGCAGAAGATTATTTGGGACAGAAAGTCACTGAGGCGGTTGTTACTGTTCCTGCGTATTTCAATGACAGCCAGCGTCAAGCCACCAAAGAAGCAGGCATTATTGCCGGATTGGAGGTAAAACGCATTATCAATGAACCAACGGCGGCCTCTCTGGCTTATGGCTTGGATAAGAAGAAGAACGAGAAAATTGCTGTTTTTGATTTAGGTGGCGGAACATTTGATATTTCCATACTTGAACTGGGTGATGGTGTTTTCGAAGTCAAATCTACCAATGGCGATACACATTTGGGAGGCGATGATTTTGATCAGCGAATTATTGACTGGATGGTCGATGAATTTTTAAAAGCAGAAGGCGTTGATTTATCGAAAGATCCCATGGCATTGCAGCGCTTGAAAGAAGCGGCGGAGAAGGCGAAAATAGAAATTTCTTCTACCACACAATCAGAGATTAATCTTCCATTTATAACGGCCACAGATACCGGTCCGAAACATTTGAACATGACACTGTCGCGATCAAAATTTGAGCAGCTTTGCGATGATCTGTTTCAACGTGCCGTTGGTCCGTGTCGTATGGCATTAAAAGATGCGGGTCTTTCTGCCTCAGATATCAATGAGGTGGTACTGGTCGGTGGAATGACTCGTGTTCCGAAAGTGCAGGAAATCGCCAAAGAAATTTTTGGCAAGGATCCTCATAAGGGTGTCAATCCTGATGAAGTTGTGGCTATTGGTGCCGCCATTCAGGGAGGTGTTCTAGGTGGTGATGTAAAAGATGTCCTGCTGCTGGATGTGACACCCCTTTCATTGGGGATCGAAACATTAGGCGGTGTGTTTACCAAACTGATTGAAAAGAACACGACCATTCCCACACGTAAAAGTGAAGTGTTTTCCACAGCTGCGGACAATCAGACATCTGTGGAGATTCATGTACTTCAGGGAGAGCGGGAAATGGCCGTCAACAATAAAACCATAGGCAGGTTTCACCTTGATGGAATTCCTCCGGCTCCAAGAGGAATCCCCCAGATTGAGGTGACTTTTGATATTGATGCCAATGGAATTCTCAACGTGTCGGCAAAAGACAAGGCGACGGGTAAAGAACAGAGCATCCGTATCGAAGCTTCCAGCGGTTTGACCAAAGAAGAGATCGAGAAGATGGTCAATGACGCCAAAACACATGCTACGGAAGATAAAAAACACCGTGAAGAAGTGGATCTGAAGAATTCTTCGGATCAATTGGTCTATCAGACCGAAAAAAACATCAAAGAATTTGGAGAAAAACTGAGCGCAGACCAGAAAGGAAAACTGGAAGCTGCGGTGGGTCGTGTGAAGGAAGCCCAAAAGGGTTCCAATATTGATGAATTACGCTCTGCCACAGATGCATTGAATCAGGTATGGCAGGAAATTGCACCGCAGATGTATCAGCAGGCCGGTGGCACTCAGCAGGAACAGGCGGGCGGGGAAGCACAGGATCAAAAGGCGGAAGCCGCCGGTGAAGAAGATCAAAATGTGCAGGATGCGGATTATGAAGTTGTTGATGATGAAAAATAAGGAGCGGCCATGACGGCAGATATTGAAAAAGAGTGGGAAGCCGGAAATTTGGTTCCTCCGGCGGTCAATATTTTTGATACCGGAGAAGAGTATGTACTGAAAGCACATATGCCAGGCGTTAAAAAATCGAACCTTGACGTCAAATTCGCTGATGGTGAATTGATTTTATATGGGCGAGTGACCGATGAATCGGTGAATCCGGATGCATTTGTGCATCGGGAGATTGAGCCGGGTAATTATTACCGTGTTTTCAAAATGAGCGATGATGTCGATGCAACCAAGATTACTGCCAAATTGGAAGACGGTGTTTTAATTTTAAAATTGCCGAGGTATGAACAATTAAAGCCTCGCGAAATCCCGATTGAGGTGGTGTAAAAGTCATAAAAAGAGAGAGAACGAGTAATGCTCGAAATAATAATACTGGTTGGTTTGGCAGTGGGATTAATTGCCTTGTTTATTATGGTAGCAGCCGGAGGTTTTCAGAAGGGTGGCGGCGGGCCGGCCAATGTTATTTTTGGCGCTACTCAGGATTTGTTAACCCATGATCAGAAAAAAGCCATAGAAGTGGTTGTGAAAAAGCAAGCAGGAGAAACAGAAGAGGAACAGACATCCGGTGAATCCGAGAAATAATGATATAATAAGGATGATGCATCAATGATTTCACCTGATCAAATGACCGTTAAAGTGCAACAGGCGATCCAGCTGGCACAGCAGATGACAAGTGAATACGGGCAGCAGCAAATCGAACCTGAGCATTTGCTGAATGCACTTTTACAGGATCCCGAGGGCCTGACGCTGTCTGCGTTTAAAAAACTGGATATTCCGACCGGTCCTGTTAAGCTACAACTGGACGAATTGATCAAACGATTTCCAAAAGTGAGTGGAGGTGTGGGGCAGATTTATCTTTCTCAGGCCGCCAATCAGGTACTGGAACGGGCCCATCAGTCTTCCCGCCAGCTTAAGGATGAATACATCAGTGTGGAGCATCTCCTGCTGGCTTTGTCAGAATCCACATGTCCAACCGGTGATTTGCTTCGGAAATCCGGAGCAACCCATGACAAACTTCTTCAGATTCTCAAAGAATTACGGGGCAGCCAGAGAGTGACAGATCCCAATCCTGAACAAAAGTATCAGGCATTAAAGCGATATGGGAGGGATTTAAATGATCTGGCGCGTCAAAACAAACTGGATCCAGTGATCGGACGTGAAGAAGAAATCCGTCGGGTTCTTCAGGTGTTATCACGACGCACCAAAAACAATCCGGTTTTAATCGGAGAACCGGGTGTGGGAAAAACAGCCATTGCTGAAGGTCTTGCCCATCGTATTGTGGCTGGAGATGTCCCGGACACCTTGAAAACCAAATCAATCATAGCGCTGGATCTGGGGGCCCTCGTGGCCGGAGCCAAATTCCGTGGAGAATTTGAGGATCGTATGAAAGCAGTGCTGAAAGAAATCCAGGAGTCCGATGGGCAGATCATTCTTTTCATTGATGAATTACATACGCTCGTTGGTGCCGGATCTGCTGAGGGTGCTGTAAATGCGTCGAATATGTTGAAACCGGCCCTGGCCAGGGGAGAGTTACGATGTGTTGGTGCTACCACATTGGATGAATATCGCAAACACATTGAAAAGGATGCCGCCCTGGAACGACGGTTTCAACCGGTTTTAATCAGCGAACCCTCGGTGGAAGACACGATTTCTATCTTGCGGGGATTGAAAGAGCGATATGAGGTACATCATGGCGTCCGTATACAGGACAATGCGCTGGTAGCAGCGGCCACGTTAAGCCACCGTTACATCAGTGACCGATTTCTACCGGATAAGGCCATTGATTTGGTTGATGAAGCCGCCTCCAAGCTACGTATTGAAATTGATTCAATGCCGGCCGAACTGGATGAGATTGAGCGTAAAATAAAACAGTTGACCATTGAGCGGGAAGCTGTGAAGAAAGAGAAAGACATTGCTTCAAAGGAACGGTTGAAGGGTATTGGTGAACAACTGGCCAATTTGGAGGAAGATGCAAAATCCTTACGTGCCCAATGGCAAATGGAAAAAGAGAAGATTGCTCAGATCCGTTCTTTGAAAGAATCGATCGAGCAGGTGAAATCAGAATCGAGTCAGGCAGAACGTGACGGTGAGCTCTCCAGAGCAGCCGAACTTAAATACGGGACACTGCCCGATCTGGAAAAAAAACTTAGCGAAGCCAATCAGCAACTTGTCAGTTTGCAAAAAGACAAGCAGATGTTGAAAGAAGAGGTGGATGAAGAGGATATTGCCGAGGTCGTTGCCAAATGGACTGGCATTCCCGTATCACGTATGATGGAAGGTGAACGGGAAAAACTACTCCATATGGAAGAGCGCCTGAAGCAAAGAGTGGTCGGCCAGGATGAAGCAGTCATTGCAGTCTCGGATGCAATTCGGAGAGCCAGGGCAGGCCTTCAGGAAGAAAGACGGCCGATCGGTTCATTTATTTTTCTTGGTACCACAGGTGTTGGCAAGACCGAGCTGGCCCGGGCGCTGGCAGAATTTCTTTTTGATGATGAACACGCTATGGTACGAATTGATATGTCGGAATACATGGAAAGGCACTCGGTGTCTCGTCTAATTGGTGCACCTCCTGGTTATGTCGGATATGATGAAGGGGGGCAGCTCACTGAAGCAGTACGCCGTCGTCCATACTCGGTGATCCTTCTGGATGAGATTGAAAAAGCCCACCCTGACATATTTAATGTGCTTCTTCAAGTACTGGATGACGGACGACTGACAGACAACCAGGGGCGGGTTGTTAATTTTAAAAATACCATTGTCATCATGACGTCCAATATAGGCGCTTCAATGATTATGGAAAAATCCAAGTCTGTCGGCGAGGCCAACCATCAGGCGGTCTATGAATCTATCAAGAAAGAAGTGGATTTGATGCTTAAACAGACTTTACCACCTGAATTTCTTAATCGAATCGATGAGATTGTGGTCTTTCATCCCCTGAATTTATCAGAGATTGAACAGATTGTGAATCTACAGTTCCGTACCATTCGCAAAAAAGCCGAATCCCAGGGAATCGATTTGAAATTGACACAGGAAGCACGGCAGTTTCTTGCACGATCCGGGTATGATCCAGCATTTGGTGCCCGTCCGTTAAAACGTACTTTGCAACGACTGCTAACCAATCCTCTGGCCAATGCTATATTGAAAGGAGACATTAGATCTAATGACAGGGTAATACTGGAAGTTAATGAAAATTCACTTGATTTTAGGATTAAAAATATTTAGATTTTTAAACTTTAATAATATAATCGATTTTATGATCATATTAAGGAGAGGTGGAATATGAAACATTGGATGGCTTGGATGGCTTTAGTTTTGGGAGCATTGATTATTTTCAGTTGTGCGCAACTTCCCGATGACAAATTGATTGCCAAAGGAAAAGAATTGGAGGAAAAGGGTGAATTTGACGAGGCGATAAAAACATTTCGTAAAGTTGCCAGCAAATATTCGGAAAGTCCGTTGTGCGCAGAAGCTCATTATCATATTGCATTAATCCAGGCAAACGGACTGCAAAATTTTGATATGGCAGTGTCGACATTTGAAAGTCTAATTGACAAATACTCTGATACCAAATTTGCACCGCAAGCGCAATTTATGATAGGATTTATCTATGCCAACAATGTGGCGGATACGAGCAAAGCACGACAAGCATATGAGGCATTTCTTGCCAAATATCCCAATCATGAGCTTGTCAGCTCTGTCGAATGGGAATTAAAATATCTGGGAAAAGACATTAATGAGATACCGGAATTGATGAATTTGGAACCGGCTGATGAGGAGGTTGCCCAGAAATAATTATTTGGTATGAAATAATTATGTTCTTTATATAGAGGTTTTCTTTTTTTACTGGAAAACCTCGTTTCATGTGTAGGGCCATTATATAACCATACCTGACATTACAGAGCAAATACTCGTAATTGTCACTTGAAATGGCAGTCGTAACAGGATGTTTGCAAGTGTTTATTGTATTGAGTATTCATGGATGACAATAAGGAAAAACAGACAGGATGATAAAAAAACGTCGAATTTTTCAGTGGTACTTGCTGGTTTTACCCTATATACTTTTTGCTCAGGAAGGCGCCGTTTTGGACATGGGATCGGCCGAGGTTTCAGTTACCCTGGCGGCTAATGTGACACCAAATCATGTACCGATGAACCGTCCGGTAACATTGACTGTTCAGATCTCATGGCAGGGTGATATGGATCGAATTGAGATCGAGGATGTGGAGGAGCCTTTGCTCAGTCATCTTGAAATTACAGGAACCGCTTCGGCCAATCATGTTTTGGGAGCAAGGGATGGAGCGAAGGCAGTGAAGGAAATTATATATACTTGTTTGCCGACTGCCATGGGCATGGCTTACATTGAGTCTGTGGGTCTGAGATATCAGGATACCGTCACCGGTGAATCTTATTTTCTGAGGACGGAGCGCATTGGTGTAGAGGTGCTTCCGGCTGTGAAAGAGAAATCAGCGGGTGCTTTTCCGTGGTGGATGATTGCAGCGGCAGGGATTCTTGTATCAGGAACTGGATTTTTTATCCTAAGAAAACGTCGAATCGTTTCAGCAGACGAAAATTTAAAATCTGATGAGATCATAGAAGACCTTTATCTGAAGGAGCTGAAAACATCCATTTCACTGCAGGCAAAAGATCGGGGACAGGCATTTGTGGCTTTATCCAAATTATTGAGACGCTTCCTGGCTGCAAAATTCAAGTTTCATGCGATGGAAGCCACGACCGAGTCTCTTTTGATTAAGTTGAGTAATCTGGAACTCGATGAAAGTCTGATACGGAAATGCGAGTTATTTTTTAAAGAAGCAGATGTGATCAAATTTTCGGGGGAAGAAGCCACGCAAGCGGCCCTGGATTCGGCGTATACAACAGTCGAAACTATTTTCGAAGCATACCGGGCAGAGGCTGTTAAAACCCGTGAAGAACAAACGACATCCAAATCCGGAAAGAGATACCGAATCCGCTTCAGATGATTTAAAACTTTATTGGTTTACTGTCGTCTAACATAGAAATTAATGTCCAAATCGAAGGCTGAGGAGGATGAATGAACAAAGAAATCGAAGCCATTCATAAAAAAGTTGAAGCTGAAAGCACTTTTGTAGAAAAAATTCGAAACGAAGTCAGTAAGGTCGTCGTGGGCCAGAAGTATATGGTCGACCGACTGTTGATCGGTTTGCTTTCCAATGGTCATGTTTTACTCGAAGGTGTTCCTGGTCTGGCAAAGACTTTAACCGTACGTACACTTTCAAATACGATTCAAACCAAATTTCAGCGTTTACAATTCACCCCGGATCTGTTGCCTGCGGACCTGGTGGGCACCTTGATTTACAATCAATCCAAAACAAAATTCGAAACAAAGAAAGGGCCGATTTTTGCCAATATTATTCTGGCAGATGAAATCAACCGATCGCCAGCCAAAGTTCAGTCTGCGTTACTTGAAGCCATGCAGGAACGCACAGTGACAATTGGTGAGAACACATATCCTCTGGAAGATCCGTTTTTGGTGCTGGCCACCCAGAATCCGATCGAACAGGAAGGAACATATCCGCTGCCTGAAGCCCAGGTGGATCGGTTTATGTTGAAATTATCGATTGAGTATCCCAACCAGGAAGAAGAGCTGGAGATTATGCGGCGTATGACGAAAGGCGAAGAACCACGTGCCAGTGCAGTGGTTAAACCCCAGGATATTGTCAAGGCCCGTCATGTGGTTAACAGTATTTATATCGATCCGAAAATCGAACAGTATATTGTTGATATTGTGTTCGCAACACGAGATCCCAAAGCGCACGGCTTGAATGATCTTGAAGAACTGATTGCATATGGTGCTTCTCCCCGGGCATCCATCAACCTGGCTAAAACGGCCAAGGCTCATGCGTTTTTACAAAGAAGGGGATATGTCACACCCGAAGATGTGCGTGCGATTGGCATGGATGTGCTGCGTCACCGGTTGATTGTGACATATGAGGCTGAAGCTGAAGAAGTGACAGCAGAAGATGTGGTACGAAAAGTACTGAATAAGATTGAGGTTCCGTAAATCAAGAAACAGGAAATAAGAATCAAAAAATAAGACACAAAGGAATTGTGTTATAGCAGAATCGCGAATGGATAGATGATACCGAAAGAGATACTGAAAAAGGTCAGGCGGATAGAAATTACCACCCGCGGGCTGGTTAATGATGTATTGTCCGGAGAATACCATTCAGTGTTCAAGGGACGCGGCATGGAATTTTCCGAAGTTCGAGAATACCAGATTGGAGATGATATTCGTACGATTGACTGGAATGTCACCGCACGGCAGGGACATCCCTTTGTAAAGATTTTTGAAGAGGAACGTGAACTGACGGTGATGCTCATGGTGGACGCCAGTTCTTCAGGAGACTTCGGTACATTCGAACAGATGAAGGGAGAAATCGCGGTTGAAATTTGTGCCCTGCTGGCTTTCTCTGCGATTAAAAATAATGATAAAGTCGGATTGATCATTTTTACCGATAAAATTGAAAAATTTGTACCGCCACGAAAAGGCAAAAGCCATGTGCTCAGGGTGCTTCGCGAGCTGCTTTATTTCAAACCCGAAGATCAAAAGACCAATATTGGTGCGGCTCTGGAATATTTTAACCAGGTGATCCGTCGGCGCAGCGTTGTGTTTTTGGTTTCCGATTTTCTTTCAAAAGATTTCGAGAGGCCGCTTCGCATTGCCAGCCGTAAGCATGATATCGTGGCAGTGCATATTGTGGATCCCAGGGAACTGACACTGCCGCGGATGGGTTACATCGAGCTGGAGGATGCGGAAACAGGTGAACAGTTAATACTGGATACATCAGATCCTGATGTTCGCAGGATGTTCTCTGTGAAAACATCCGAAACCATGATTGAGCAGGACAAGCTGTTTAAATCCATGAATATGGATTCTATCATTATTCGTACAGATCAGAGCTATGTGGAACCTTTGATTCGGTTTTTCCGGATGCGGGCCAAACGGTTTCGCTGATTTAAAAAAGATAAATGATTAACAAGATACACGAACAGCAGGGGCGCAGAGATTTCTATTTAAAGTTGTCATGAAAATGGATTTTAAAAGGTTGTTTGGATATAAGATTGTCAAATCGGGGTAAAAAATGAAGCATTTAAATCAGTTGTTTAAAGGGCCGGAAATTGTTATCACAGGATTACTCTTGATGGGTTGTGCTCAAGGTCCGCATGGGGGAGGAGACAGGGTACGTGAGTATGCCAATGCACTGTACAATCGAGAACTCTATACCCAGGCGGTTGAGGAATATCAGCGGTATCTTGACATTTTTAATGTGGATGATAACAAACAGGCCAATGTAAATTTTATTATCGGCAATATATATTTTGAACGCCTGCACGATTATGAAAACGCCATGGCCTATTATCTGAAAGTGAAACATGTATTTCCGGAAAGCGAATTGGTCGGTCAGGCTGACAGGCAGATTGTGGCATGCCTGGAACGGCTGCAGCGTTCCATTGAAGCCAAGCAGGCACTGGATGAGGCCACCAGCTTGAATCCCGATGATATTGATAAACCGCGTCCGGGCGATGTGGTGGCCAAGATCGGGATGCGTGAGATAACATCCGGGGATTTGTCTTTTCATATTAACCAGTTGCCAGAATATATTCAGTCGCAATTGAAAGACCGAAAGGCAAAACTGGAGTTTCTCAAGCAATATGTGGCCACAGAACTTTTCTACGATGCGGCCAAACGGCAGAATTTGGATAAAGACAAAGACGTTATCGAGGGAACCTATCAGGCCAAGAAAAGCTTGATGGTTCAAAAATATCTAGAGAATGAAATCGCCGGCGAAATCGATATCAAACCGGATGAAGTAAAGCTCTACTACGAAGCGAACAAAGACCGCTATACGGAAAAAGACGACAAAGGAAATGTGAAACGTCAAAAACCTTTTCAAGAGGTGCAGCAGCAAGTGGCTCAGGATCTGGCTCAGGAGCGACAGCAAAAGGCATATGAGCAGTTATTGGACCGAATGGTGGAAGCGGAGGATGTGCGTATTTTTGATGACATGGTGAAGTAGGAAAAACATATCGGAAAGATACCGAGGGTGTTCATTAAATATCAGCATATTAATTTATTTTGTCTGACAGGCCGATGATTTTTAAAACAAAATATTTTCTGTCCGTTTTATTTTTTGGATTGGCGGCCATTCTGATTTCGCAAGGCGATGTGCCGATTTCCGTGTCTTCACAAGTGGATAAGGCGCGAATTCGCATCGGTGATTTGATTCATTATTCGGTTACGGTTATATATAACGATTCCGTGCAGGTGGAAATGCCGGGATTTGCAGCCAATTTGAGCGGTTTTGAAATTCGGGATTATGAGTTGAAAGAACCCCAAGAAAAAGATGGTCAGTTAGTTACAGAAGCATCCTACACAATTTCCACTTTTCTTACAGGTGAATTCGAAATTCCGCCATTATTCATCCAATACACCATGGGCAGTGATACCACCAGACATGCGCTGATGACAGAATCCATTAAAATAACAGTGGAAAGCATGAAAGCAAGCGAAGCCGGGGATATCCGGGATGTGAAAGCGCCGCTTGAAATACCGCGCAATTGGTGGTATTTGTTACGCTGGGGGATCCTTGGGATCCTATTGATATCCGCTCTTTTCACAGGCATTATACTCTATCGGCGGTACAAAGCGGGCAAATCGTTTTTACCCGTACGTGAGGTCCCGCCCCGTCCGGCTCATGAAGTGGCTATTGAGTCGCTGAATCATTTATTGGCTTCGGATCTTTGGGCGGAAGGAGAAATCAAGCAGTTTTATATTGAGCTTTCAGAAATTATTCGTGAATATATCAACGGCCGGTATTTTGTGGTAGCCCTTGAAATGACCACGACAGAGGTTTTGTACGGATTAAGAGCCCAGGATTTAACAGATGAAATTTTTAATTTATTCCAAACGTTCCTGCAGAATTGTGATCTCGTGAAATTCGCCAAATTTATCCCTTCCGACGAATTGCACGAAGGAAACGTGAAAACAGCATATGAGATCGTTGAAAAAACAAAACCGGTTATTGTGGTGCATGAAGAAATATCGGATTCAGATCAGTCAGAAGAAATGTCGCAAGAAAGCATTCAAGATAGCGCGGAAACGGCAGAGCCGGAATCTGTATCCAAAGAAAATGAAAAGGTGCATGTATAAATGTTTCGATTTTCGGATCCCTACTATCTGATTTTGTTGGTTGCAGTGATCTTGCTGGGCTATAGGCACTTTTTTCTGCAGCACGGCCGGGGAGCCACACTTCGGTTTTCACATCTCGGAATCATCAAGCGTGCCGCCAAACACGGATCACTGGTGATCCGGCAAATGCTTTTCGTGCTTAAACTGCTGGCGCTGATTTTTATCGTGCTGGCTTTTGCCCGGCCTCAGTCCGGTGTGAAAGGCGAAGAAGTTATCACAGAAGGAGTGGATATTGTTCTTGTTATGGATATTTCCGGGTCTATGCTTGCAGAAGATATCAAGCCTAACCGGCTGGAAGCAGCGAAAGAGGTCGCAGCTGAATTTGTCAAGGGACGTAAAAATGACCGAATTGGAATGGTTGTGTTTGCGGGCGAGGCCTATACGCAATGTCCGCTTACGCTGGATTATGGTGTGCTCCTGAATTTCTTAGAGAATATTCATGTGGGCATGATAGAAGACGGTACGGCCATCGGTATGGGGCTGGCTACAGGTGTGAATCGTCTCAGAAACAGCAAGGCAAAATCCAAGGTGATTGTGCTCCTTACAGACGGACGCAATAATCGTGGTCAAATCGATCCGACTACGGCGGCCCAATTGGCCCAGGCGCTGGATGTTAAAATACATGCCATCGGAGCGGGTACAACGCAAGGCACAGCACCTTACCCGGTGGATGATCCCTTCTTCGGGAAACGCTATGTGCCTATTCAGGTGGATATTGATGAACCCATGTTGCGAAAAGTGGCTCAAATAACAGGCGGCAAGATGTTCCGGGCGACGGACAGGAATCGTCTGAAATCCATCTATAAAGAAATTGATGAAATGGAAAAAACTGAAATCAAGGTGAAGGAATATACACGGTATTCAGAGCTGTTTCACTATTTCTTGATTATAGGCCTTGGATTGCTGCTGACGGAAGCTGTGCTGGCCAATACAAGGTTTCGTAAAATTCCCTAAAATAATTGAAAAAAAAAGCAGGAGCGCAAAGGTCGCAAAGGTTGAATATGAGAATTTGGATTTTTATCATACGAGGGGGTAAAGGATAAATCGTGTTTCGATTTGCAAATGACATTTGGTTGTACGGGCTCCTGGGATTGCCTTTTCTGGTCCTGTTTTTTATATATGTATTTCGTCAGAAAAAACGCGCCATGGCGTCGTTTGGCAATTTGGCATTAATGGAAAAATTGTCTGCTTCGGTTAATCGAACAGGGCAAGTATGGAAAGTGGCGGTTTTTATTTTGGCAATGGCCGCAATTTTTCTGGCCCTGGCACGGCCGCAGTTCGGTACCAAACTTCGTACTGTAAAACGGGAGGGGCAGGACATTATTATCGCACTGGATGTCTCAACCTCTATGTTGGCGGAAGATATTAAACCCAACCGGCTGGAAAAGGCCAAGCATGAAATCAGCACTTTGATCGATCATCTGGAAGGAGATCGGGTGGGTCTTGTTGCGTTTTCAGGCAAAGCGTTTGTGCAGTGTCCGTTAACCCTGGATTATGGCGCAGCAAAGATGTTTCTGGAATTTATGGAACCGGATCTCATTCCCGTACCGGGCACTCGGATTGACGAAGCCATCGAGAAAGCGAGGGAATCTTTTGTGGAGAAGGAACGTAAGCACAAAGTGCTGATTTTAATTACTGACGGTGAAGAACATGACGGAAAGGCCCTGGAATTGGCCAAAGCAGCCTCGACAGAGGGTGTTGTGATTTATACGGTCGGTATTGGCTCACTTCAGGGAGTGCCAATTCCGTTATACGATGCGCATGGAAACCAGACCGGATTTAAAAAGAGCCGTCAGGGAGAAGTTGTCATGACCAAACTGGATGAGCTGACACTTGAAAAAATTGCTCTTGAAACAGGCGGCAAGTATTATCTTGCAACACCAGGTGAAGCAGAGCTAAATAAAATATATGAAGCGATTTCTGATATGGAAAAGAAAGCATTGGCTTCAAAGCAGTTTGCTCAATATGAGGACCGGTTCCAGGGATTTGTTGGATTGGCTTTTTTATTGCTTGTGATCGAGATTTTCATTCCGGAGCGGCGTCGTCTGCGTAAGGAATGGAAGGGGCGATTTCAGTGAGATTATCGAAGAAATACATATGGATGATATTATGGTTGCTGCCCTGCTTGATAATAGCCCAAGCCGGAAGAAAACAGGTCGTGGAAGGAAATCAGTTGTACGCTGAAGAAAAATATGACGCTGCGCATAATAAATATCAGGATGCGCTTTTGGACAATCCCGGCTCGGAGCAAATTCAATTTAATCTTGGTGATGCGCTTTATCAGAAAAAAGATTATGAAAAGGCCATGGAGTCGTATCAGAAAGTGTTACAGAAAAGCGATGATACGTTTTTACAATCTAAAACCTATTATAATATTGGGAACACACTTTTTCGTCAGCAAAAGTTACCTGAAAGTATTCTGGCATATCAAGAGGCCTTGAAATTAAATCCGGATGATGAAGATGCCAAATTCAATCTGGAATATGTACGGAATATGTTGAAGGATAATGCACAGCAACAGAATCAGAATCAACAAAATCAACAGCAACAGCAAAATCAACAGCAACAGCAGGATCAGGATCAGAAGGACCGGGAGAACCAGGAGAAAGAGGAGCAACAACAGGATCAGCAATCCGCTGAAAAGGAAGACCAGGAAAAACAACAGGAGCAGCAGGTACAACCGCAGGAAAATCGTAAAGAAATGAGTAAAGAAGAGGCAGAACAATTATTGAATGCACTAAAGGAAGATCAGGAAAACCTGAAGAAGGAAAAGGCCAAGGTGCGCGGGAGCACGGGCGTAGCCAAAGACTGGTAAAAATCAATAAAAAAATAAGATTAAAGAAAAAGGAACCAAGAGTAAAGATGATTATGTGTCCTGAAATTTACCAGAGTCAAGTCGGCAATTTATTTTCATTCCGATTGGAAGAATGGGAGAATGGAATCGGGTGATGCAGACCAGAAGATTTAACATTTTTATATCGATTTTGTTATTCGGGACATTTTGCTGTGGTTTGGCGAGCGATCTGTCGGTCAAGGCCTATGTGGATAAGACAGTCATAAGCCAGCATCAGCAATTTACGCTCACAGTAGAGCTCTCCGGGCAAGGCGCGAATAAAGCAGGGAATCCCCAGTTGCCAGAAATGGACGCATTTGCTTCTTTTCTGGGCAGTGGCAGTTCGCAGAATATACAGTTTATCAATGGCAAGATGTCTGTGTCCAAGGTGCTGAATTTTCATTTTCAGGCGACTGTCGCCGGCAAACATCAGATCGGTCCGGTGATTGTGCAGTATAATGAAAAACAGTACAGGACCGATCCTATTGATATTGAGATTAAACAAGTTCAGGGAGGCCGACCTTCAACTCCGAAACAAAAACAGAATAAAATCGCACCTGAAGGAAGCACGGAAGATTTGTTTGTGGAAGCTGTAGCGGACAAGAAGCGAGTATACCAGAATGAACCTGTGACAATTACATATAAGATTTATACCCGGCTTCAGGTATCTTCTTTTGGATTCACCAAAGAACCGGAAACCACCGGATTCTGGAAAGAGGATTATGAATTGCCTAATCAGCCGGTGACATCTAAAGAAGTGGTGAATGGCAAGCAATATACAGTGGCCACGATCAAAAAACAGGCTTTGTTTCCTATGACACCGGGTGAGAAGACAATCGATCCACTGGTAATCACCTGCGAAGTGCGCGTGCAGCGGCGTTCTCGTGATCCGTTTGGTGATTTTTTCAATGATCCGTTTTTCGGACGCACTGAGCAGGTCCGGGTACCCTCCAATTCGCTGACCATAAAAGTAATGCCTCTGCCAGAAACAGGCAAACCGGATAATTTTTCCGGAGCTGTTGGCCAGTATAAAATAAACGCATGGGTTGATAAATCCGAAGTAAAAACCAATGAGGCCATTACCTATAAAGTAAAAATCACGGGTGAGGGTGGCATTCATATTTTACCGGACCCTGAGGTGAATTTTTCCGGTGATTTTGAAACCTATACACCCAAGGTCAGCGAATTGATTCAGCGAAAAACCGTTCCGATTTCCGGAAGTAAAACATATGAGTATGTGCTGGTTCCCCGTTTCGCAGGTTTGCAGAAAATCGATCCGGTTACATATAGTTATTTTAATACCAGGACCAATGCTTATCAAATTTTGAAAACGGATCCTATTCAGATTGAAGTTATAAAAGGAGATGAGACGTTTTCAATTGTTTCTTCAGGAGCCTCGAAAGAAGAGGTAAAATGGCGGGGCCAGGATATCCGATTTATTAAGACTGAAACTGGCAATTTTAAAAAGGTTGACGACGCCTTTTATAATGCTCCTCTTTTCTGGTTGATTATGTTTACACCCATACTGGAATTGATCGGTGTATTGAGGTATCGGAGATATTTAAACCGTATTCATGGCGATGTGGCATACGCCCGTGAAAAGAGGGCGAGCCGTGCTGCCAGAAAACGGCTGGTCAAGGCCCGTTCCTTATTGCATCCGGAAAGCCAGAAAGCCTTCTATGCCGAGGTTGGTAAAGCATTGATGGGATTTTTAGGCGATAAGTTAAATATAGCCGAGGCAGGGATGATTTCAGATGATGTGAAGACCGTGTTGGCAAAACGCGGGGTTGGAGCATCAGTCATTAACAAGATATTTTCTGTGCTTGAAACTTGTGATTTTCAGCGGTTTGCTCCCAGCGATGCTTCCGAAAGTGACATGCGTGACTTTTTAAAACAGGCGGAGATCTCAATGTCTCAACTGGACCGGGATTTAAGAAGGTGAGGAGCATGCATTTGAAACGTATTTGCATCATCATTGGATGCCTTTTTTTAATAGCAGGTTGGCTTGCGGCCGATTCTCCTCAGAATTTTTTTGAGCAGGGCAACCAGTATTATATTCAGGGGGAATTTGAGAACGCCCTCATGGCTTATCAGGAAATTGTTAAACTGGGCTATGAAAGCGGGCCGCTATATTTTAATATCGGGAATTGTTATTATAAATTGGGCAATATTGGTCAGGCGATTCTTCATTACGAACGTTCAAAAAAATTCATGCCCTCCGATGAAGATTTAAAGGCCAATTTGGCCATTGCCCAATTGTCCGTGGTCGATCAGGTCAAGCCAGCCTCTGATTTTATTGTCATTCGGTTGACGCATGCTTTTTTCCATATACTTCCAAAAACACTTCAATTAGTGTTCACATTGAGTGCCTATTTTCTTTTTACAGCGATTCTTTTTTTCTTTTTACTGACGCGTTCCAGTTTTTGGCAGCAAATAACCTATCGTCTGCTGTGGATTTTAGGCATTGTTTTATTTTTATTGATCATTTCTTTTACTGGACGTCTTTTTACAGAACACAGGGTGGTTGAAGCTGTGATTCTGGCAGAGAGAGTCGATGTAATGAGTGCGCCTGTTGAGCAAGGTGGCGTCGAAGTGTTCAGCCTGCATGAAGGCACCAAGGTGCGGCTGGACCGGTCTTCAGACAACTGGGTAGAGATTGTTCTTCCGGACAGGAAAGTGGGGTGGGTGAAACAGGATGTATTGGAGACGATTTAAATGGTGCCTGCCTTTTATTTATCTGATATAGATCATTTTACGTACGGTAAAAAAATCACCGGCCTCTAATTTAACAAAATAGACGCCGCTCGACATAGGCGTGTTGTGACGATTTTTTCCATCCCAATCAATCCTGTAATAACCCGTTTCTTTTTCTTCCTGCACGAGAGTGACGATCTCTTTTCCAAGTAAATTGATAACCTGGAGTGTTACATGAGATTTATACGGTATGCTGTATTCTATGATCGTTTTATTGTTAAAAGGATTCGGATGATTTTGTTTAAGTGCGAATTGGATCGGTATGTTAGAATCCGATATGGGGAGTGATGTCGGAAGCGGGGAAAAAACAGCCCGAATATTCCAATCCCCATTATTTAACGGCGTGCAAGCACTGCTTATTATCGGACGCCAGTATGAATTGCCACTGGGCAGACTATTAAAATAAATACCGCCATCGAAGGGTATCAACAAACCGTTTCCGGCGTATTCCACCTCAATATAATAATTCTTACCTGCTTCACATCTTACAGATGCAGTGCTTGATATCGGAAGGGTAACCCATCCATATTGCCGCTGCGGACCAGAAGCCGACCAGTTGACGGATCCTGATTGCTGATGAATACACTGACCAGTTAAACCTGTATTTGAATCAAATCCATCCCAGATACGGATAGTATATCCTGTGAGCTGATGTGTCTGAAATGTCGGTCTGAAGACAGTTTTAATACTGATCAGATTGTAAGTATTCTGAAGATTGATCACAATTCCTGCAAGGTTGCTGCCATTTTGCATAAACCAGTATTGCCAGTCTCCTTCGTCGTAACCGACTGTCCGGCCGGTGAAAGAAGGACACGTCAATGTTGCCTGAATTTGCAGGCCCTTTGCTGTGATGTTTGATATGGATACATTGCTGTTTGAAGAGGCTTCCACAGTCGCGTCAGCGTTACGGTCATATTGATAACACATCGCATTCGGTGATGTGCTGTCTGTAAAATTCATATTACCTGATGACCCCGGATAGGGATCACCTGCATCTCCGGGATTGGTCCATGTTGTCCATATGTCGCTGTAAAGATGGCCCTGATTATCCGCTTGCATCAAATTGACTCCAAATGCCGATTCGATTTGATTGACATTATTAAGGCCTGGCCATATGTCCGTAAACGTTTTATCGATGTGCCAGATAAGGAGCCCTGTGCCATGGAGATATTGATCGCTTCCAATGGCTTGTCGGTTTTCAATGAGAAAATATTCACTCTCATCATATGGATCGATGGGTATTTTATAGGCCGCTGTTGTTGTGTTCAGTTCTGCCGGATCAATGATTATGGATGCATTATTTAATCCTGACAGCAGTTTTGGCGTGATCCAGCCCATTTGACTTCGGCACCAGGCGCAAAAATAAGCCGGGCTGGTTAATTGATTATAACCTCCAGTCGCCATTATTCCCCAATCTCCAATACCGGCAGAAGTAGGAAAAGTACCCGTATCATATAAATCGGGCAGTCCGATCACATGCCCCATTTCATGGCAAAATACAGCAATGGGTTGTATGTCTCCTATTTGACAATGTGGTGGTCGGGCATTGTATATTTGCTCCTGCGTGGTAAAACATTTATAGATCGCAACACCATCCAGTATTAGATTGCCAAAAGCATTGGTATTTGCATGGGGATCGATGAGGGGTGTATTCAGGAGGCCATACATAAACGACCAGAACTGATTTTGTGCAGGGCCTGTGGCCCAGCCTTCAACAATGAGAATCACAAAATCCACATAACCATCACCATTTGCATCAAATTGAGAATAATCCACGGTTTGATCCAGTGTCTGCAGAATTTCTATGGTGAGCGCTTCCATACTTCTTGTAATTCCATTAGATCCAAAACCCATCCCCTGATTTCCATCCACGTAATAGCTATATTGATATTTGGGTATTGTCCAATCCACGATACTGTTAATATCTCCAATGATATTGACACGTCCTCTTGAAACTTCGCTGTAATAATCCCGCATGCTGATCTGATAGGTGGTTGGCAGAGGCGGAGACACCGTATTCGGATTTAAATTTTTAGAAAATATAAGTCCTGCGAATTGGCTGCGTGTATACTTTCTGCCCGGCATTTGTCCCGGGAGAATCCCTGAAAAATCCACCAGAATGACGAGTGGTTTAAATACAGTGTCAGGAGGAACCGCACATGATTTTTGCAGCGATCGTGTTTTAGGGAGCATTGGACACTTGGGCATCTTATGTTGTAATGTCGATTTAAAGAATACCCTTTCCCGTTGAACGGGAGGTCCTGAGATGCCCACCTGATATTCTGTCGGGACGATATATCCGTTGGCGTCTGTGAGTGCGTAATGCCACCATAGGTTGTATTCCGCATCCATGACATCAATGATTAAGTAACCATCCATGGTAGTGGCCCAGTTTTCCCATTCATCGCCGTACATTCTCGCTTCAAACTCTATTCCGTTGGGTTGTTTTAACAGGATAGGATAAGGAGGGGCCGGCATGCCTTTGAATAATTGAGGCGCCAGCAAGCTAAGAGCAATAAATGCCTGAAGAATATCTTTTTTCATCGCATTACTCCTTGGCTATGTGAATAACCACACTTTGAAAAATTTGGCGATGATTCCGAAATTTTTCCATTATTTGGAAAATAAGCATCTTGCTGTTTTTCCATTTATCCCAGAATAATCTCGATAGGATTCTTGAGGAGGATCATTAATCGGAAGAAGGGTATATGAAATCTGGTGTTCAAGCTGACTGGCGGATCACAAGCTCCGGTTTGAATACGGTTTTCTGAGGATTTTGAAGAATATCTTTTCTCTGATTAACCACCATCTGATAAGCGGTTTCCGCGATTTTTCTCAATGGCTGACGGATTGTTGTCAGTGCCGGTGTGGCAACCCGTGCAGCCAGCAGGTCGTCAAATCCCACAATTGAGATGTCTTCGGGGATTCTGATTCCCCGTTTTTTGGCGACTGTGAGCAGTCCGAGCGCACAGTTATCGCCTGCTGCGCTGAAGATTGCATCCGGCTGGATGCTCAGTAATTTGGGCATGATTTCAGCGCCTTCCTCACGTGAGTAGTTTGTAACCTCAAATGTATATTCGGGTGATACGGTGAGTTTGACCTTGCTTAACGCCTGTTTGAATCCGCTCACTCTCTGTCGTGCATTATAGCCGCCTGCAGCTTGAGTTCTTCCGCAAACAACAGCGATTTTTTTTCGGCCTTTCGAGAGAAGGTATTCTCCGGCCAAACGGCCTCCCAGGAAGTTATCTGTTGTAATGGTAGATACGCCTTTTGTCTCTTCATCGATCAGGACAATGGGCACATTGGCGGAGTGAAAAGCAGATACTGTATGACTATCTGGCTGCACACTGATTGCAATTAAAGCATCAGGTTGAATCTGGTTGAGTGATAATAATAATCGTTCTTTTTGTACATCCGTATCGTTTGTCACGGACCGTAGTGCAATCTCATTCGGCAGGAAAAATTCTCTGAGATGTTTGCATATTTCGGCCTGAAAAACGGAATAGAAAGTGGGCGCGGCGATTAAAACAGTTATCTTCGGGCTTTCCATTTCAACGCTTTCCTTTCCCGGCTGATGCGATATTCATGAAAGACCTGTATTAAAAACTGATGATGCCACGCTTGTTGAAAGTCATAATGAATACGATAAAACGATTGACGGCAGTTGTGGCGGCCAATTTTGACCATTAGAATGTCTATAGTGTGATGATAATGATATTATTCTTTAAAAGCAACAAAAAATAACTGAAATAAGTCGGTACTTGCAGTTATTTTTATCTTGATTTTAAGAAAAATGTTCTTCTTTTTACTTCTCCTGATATTCCTTTGTGCAGGAAGAATATACTTGTCACACGCCATTCACCGAATGATAATTCGAATATGATTCGTTATAGTTATTGTGCCGTATCTGCAATGACAGATTTTTTCGGTATTGCACCCAAACTTTATCATATAATAGAGAATTTACGGCCCAGGATTAAAAGGCTTTGCGGGTGAGGCCGTATTTTTTCATCTTATAGCGCAGCGCGGCTTCAGATACATTGAGTGCATGTGCAGCTTTGGTCTGGTTGCCGGCGAATCTGGACAATGCACGTTTGATCAGATAACCTTCCACTTCGCTGATGGCGTCCGGAAGTTCTTTGCCAACCAAATTTTCATAGGGATGATGCTTCACTTCAAACGGCAGAAATTCTACAGACAAACTGCCTTCCGGCGACATTAACACGAGATTACGAATCGCATTTTTTAATTCCTGAACGTTCCCCCGCCAGTGATATTCCATCATAGATTCAAACAGCTCGGCTGGTACAGCGGGAAGCTCCTTATCATACTCCTGGCAATATTGCTCGAGGAAATGAGTAAACAGTAAAGGGATGTCCTGCTTGCGTTCGGAAAGCTTCGGGATGGGAATCACAAAGGGATTGAGCAGAGAAAGCAGGTCTTTACGAAATGATTCGCGTTTGCTGAGTTCAAGATCGGTTGTAGCGGAAAAAATTCGCAAGGTTACCTGTATAAATTTTTTTTCTCCGGGTTTCTGAAACCGGCCTTCCGTGATGATATTGAACAATTTTTGCTGAAACCCGGGGGGTAAATCCTGAACATTTTCAAGATATAAAATACCCTTATGTGCCTGTTCTAAAATGCCAATTTTACGCTCTACCCCCAGATTCCCCTCAGAAACATGACCAAGAATGTCTGTTTCAGTAATGGTATCGCCCACTGCCGTACAGTTGAGTACCACAAACGGACGATTTTTCTGTTTGCTGCGATTGTGGATTTCGCGGGCTGCATGTTGCTTGCCTGAACCAACTTCTCCAGTCAGTAGAGAGTTGTCGTTGGTCTTTGCCACTTCACGGATTAGTTTTTTAATTTTCATGCTATGTGGACTCTGTCCTACAAACATAGAATGCCTCCTTTCAAACGGTGCTGTTTATAAATATACCTTTTGTTGTCCGCGCTTTTTATACAGGGCATCGTAAAAAATGAGAATTATACTGAATCCAAAGATGAGCGCTACAAGGTTGAATGTAAAACATGCGGGCAACTCAAAGAAAAAGACACCGACTCCCAGCAGTACAAGCAAGGTGAGCAGATACTGTCGTCGCTGATGAATATAGATTTTAATCACTTTCAGAGCAAGTGTGTTGGAATTTTGATTTCGGGGGATAATTTTTACTTTGCTAAAACTGTATTGGCCGGCGAGCAAGCTTTCATAGAACTGACCGAAATCAGAGTATGTATAGATGAGTTTTTTAAATAATATAAATGATAGAAAGATAAAGTTAAATGTTATAATATACAGTCGAATATTGTACGATTGAAACTGATAGACCATGGAAAGATTTTCAATTAAATCTGCAAACAGGTAGATAAAGAAATATGAAACCAAAAGGTTGATATATTCACCAAGAATTCGATTATTCCTGTATATAAAAAATCCGTAATAGATAGTACAAAGAAGCGTGAATATATTTAATTGAAATGTACGCTTAAAAAGATCTGATAAAAATCCGTTTTTTGAAAGAAACGCATGGGTTGGAGCAATAAAATAAGGCGAAAAAATGATGCCAATTGCCAACATCAGAATGATAAATGTTATCAGATAATGCATGAGACGTTTTATACTTAAAAATGTGAGTTTTATTATGATAAACAGAATTGAAAATGATAGAAAAAAGTGATAAATAATTGTATGATATTGGTATATAAAGTATGCCAGGCTATTGTTGCCAAATAAATAATTATCACCGATAAATATATTGACAAAACCAATAATGTCAATTAAAAACAGAATACTCAGATTGATGAAAATATCTTTATTGTAACATTCCCTTTTTGCAATATTCAAAACGCAAAGAAAGAACCAAAATTTGATTGCGTATACTATCCAGGTTAAGAATTTCACATTTTCCCAGTGAGGCAGATAGGAGGTAAAAATAATAAGTACAAAAAATCCCAGCCAAATATTAAGCAGCCTGTAGATTAATTGATAATGATTTGCTGACATAGGCAACTGACCCGAACAAATATGTAAATATTCTGTAATCCTTTGAAAAATGCTTATTAGCCCGGAGGAGGAAATGGTGGCGGAGGAAGTTCACATAAAGGCCCTTCAATTTCGGAATCCTGTACCGTCTTACTTTTTCCCAAAGCATCTTCAATTATTCCCTGTTTGTCTGTAAAATTGAAAACAAACAATACCAAAGCATATACAATGCCCAAGCCGATCAAATAAATTATACGTTTCATGGCGGCGCTCCTTTTTTAGGTGTTTCAGGGGGGATAAAAGAGAGGTGTATATTGTTCGGGTCATGCTGGATTGTAGTAAAATCCAAAAAAAAAATCAACCCCGAAATGATGTTTTTCTCTTTTTGGGCTCCCCTTTGTTCCAGAAGGAGCAATGCCATTAATTTTCTAATAAAATAATATGAAAATTTGCGAATAAAGTCAATAGGAAAAATTTTCTTGATAAAATTTGTAAATAGTTAATTTTTAATTGAATTACAAATGAGTGAAAAATTATAGATACTTGATTAAGCTGTTATAATAATTATTATATTTTTACTTGTTTTTTTTAATGAATTCTCTTAATATTTAATAAAATTTCGTTATAAACTGGAGCATTCTATGATTGATCTAAGAAGCGATACGGTTACCCGGCCCACCCCTTCCATGCGCGAAGCCATGGAAAAGGCGGATGTGGGCGATGATGTGTTCGGAGAAGACCCCACGATAAATCAATTGCAGGAAAAAGTCGCCGCTATTACAGGCAAAGAGGACGGATTGTTTGTGGCGTCGGGAACGATGGCCAATCAAGTCTCGATTAAAACCCATACACAACCTGGAGATGAAATTATCCTTGAAACAGGATCGCACATATTTCATTACGAGTCCGGTGCCCCGGCCTTTTTGTCAGGTGTGCAGTTGCAGACGATTAATGGAAAACACGGTGTCATCACTTCAAAACAGATCGAGGCTGTTATTCGCCCACAAAGCATGCACTGTGCCCAAACCCGCTTAATTTGGCTCGAAAATACGCATAATCGCGCAGGCGGTACGGTATTTCCTCTTGAAGAAATACGCAAAATTCGTGTATTGTCAGACTCACACGCTCTGTTTATGCATCTGGATGGTGCAAGGCTGTGGAATGCGCATATAGCCACAGGGATTCCTTTAAGTGAGTATGCCCGATACTTCGATTCTGTCTCAGTTTGTTTCTCAAAAGGATTGGGTGCTCCAGTCGGTTCGATGATTTTAGGTTCAGCTGAATTTATTCATCGGGCCCGGAGGATTCGAAAAATATTTGGCGGCGGTATGCGCCAGGCGGGTATTATTGCAGCCGGTGCCTTATATGCGGTCGAGCATCATATATCAAGAATGAAAGAAGATCATGATAACGCGCGTTTTCTGGCAGAAATACTATCGGCATTACCCGGCGTTCACGTGGATTTGACCTCTGTGCAGACAAATATTGTATACTTCGACGTATCACAAACTGGGAAAAACGGAGATACTATTCAAGAGCTTTTACAAAAAAATGGTGTTCAGGTAATTTCTGTAGGCCCAACACGGTTAAGGGCAGTTACCCATCTTGATATTTCAAGGCAGCAGATTGAACAGGCC
Source organism: bacterium (assembly GCA_016932575.1). GTDB lineage: Bacteria > Zhuqueibacterota > QNDG01 > QNDG01 > JAFGCO01 > JAFGCO01. The sequence goes on along the minus strand of JAFGCO010000069.1, from coordinate 95,253 downwards.
GCTATAGTTTTTAAGAAAATATTTCAGTAAAAATTCAGAATCAAAATGATCCATTTTATATACTGTGAGCCATTATGCGGGATTTCTTTAATGATTGTATGAAGGGCCCTTCATTGTTATGGTTATGCTGATTTTGCCATGCCATTCAATTTTAAGATTTATCGTAAAATCGCCTGGAATCCCGACCTGCTCGTATTGTGATAAAAGAATATCAGAATTTACGTTACTGTTGGGTGGGTCAGGCTTGGATTGGTTGCTCTGAGGAGTCATATCATACTCTTTGAGATACTTTATTGATAAAGACAGAAACTGATCTTATGGATGCAAATCATATAAATATACTGATTTTTATGCATTTCTTTTTTATTGCGATTACACTGCTGGTTGTATTCTACTATACATACAGATTGCGTCTTGAATTGAAATATTCCATTCAGTTGAAAGCTGAATCAGACCGATACAAAGATTTGTTTAATCTGACCTCCGAAGGTGTTGTTGAGCTTGATCTAGAAGGACATTTTATCATCATCAACCGGGGTGGAGCGCAAATTCTTGGCTATGATTTTCCACACCAGTTGCTTTCAAATGGAAAACGATTTCAAGATTTTTATTTGAAAACAACACTCTGGGAGCAATTACTGAATGATGTCGTGGAATCCGCGCAAACAGTACGACAAGTTGCACAGTTTAAAAATTCTCATAAAGGTCAAATATGGATTGGATTAACATTCCATGCGCAGCGAAATAATCAGAACGAGATTACGGGTGTTGAAGGCATTTTTCGTGATATCACAGAACGTCTGGTCATACAGAAAGAGTTGGAGAATTATTCTGAGAATCTGGAAAGAAATATAGAAGAAAAAACAACAGAATTGCTTCAATTGGAGCGTCATAAGTTTAATCTTGAAAAGCTGGCTGCAACCGGACAGCTTGTGGCTCAACTTGTTCATGAACTGCGTAATCCTCTGTCGTCGATTAAAATGGGATTAACAACCCTGTATAGCCGATCATCGATTATTGAGAAGGACCGGCGCATTATCGAAGTTACTTTAAGAGAAGTAACCCATCTTGAACGTATGATGAAAGACCTGCTGGCTTATGCAAAGCCAGAAACCCTGAAATTTGTTCCTCATCAAATCAATACCATTTTGGAGCAGACTCTGGAAAAAATGCAAGCACAACTCGAGGCAGTCCGTTGTGAAGTGATATCAGAGTATGGAGAAAATCTTCCTTGTGTTCCTGTTGATATGGAAAGGATGATTCAGGTTTTAGCCAATGTGATTTTAAATGCGCAGCAGGCTTCAACAGAAGGCGGTCATCTTTTAGTACAATCTTCTTTTTGCCAACAAAAAAATTGTGTGAGTGTTACAATCCGTGATTTTGGTGAAGGTATTGCACCCGATCAGATTGAACATATTTTCAAGCCTTTTTTCAGCCGGCGTGAGGGCGGGACCGGTTTAGGATTATCTGTCGTAAAAGCCATCGTGGAAGCACATGGCGGTGAAGTAAGCGTACAAAGTGATGCAGGAAAAGGGACAACAGTAAAAATTGATCTTCCGGAGAATCAGGATCAAAAGACGAAGAAAAGAAATAGGATAATCGGCAAGAAAAAAGAAATAAAAAGTAAGAAGGAATAGGGAAATGGGGGATATAGGGGATACGGGAAATAGAGTCCTTGTGTCGCAGAGTCATTGGTTGGGAGACTGAAACGGAGCATGGGAGGGACGGAGAAACGGAGAAAAAGAAACAATCAAGAAACAAGAAGCAAGAAACAAAAGAATTTAGGCAAGGATTAAGACTAAATATAACGTATGGATTGATGGTGAAAAAATTCCAAATTTAAAATTCCAAATGACAAGTCAATAATAAATCCCAAATATCAAATCCCAAAATACAAATAAATGACAAATTTCAAATTTGAAATCACAAACAAAGAAAAGTGTGTTTGGAAGTTGGAATTTATGATTTAGATATTATTTGATATTTGTGATTTTCCAGCGGTCAGCGGTCTGTGAAGAGAGTCGTTGTGTCATTGAGTTGAAAATTTATTAAGGAGCAGTCGAATATAAAATCCCGCAATTGTATTTTTATCATTGATTCTTACCAAATTTGAGATTAACTTTCATCCATTATGAGTTTTAATAATAAAGTAAGAAATACCATCCGCAGTCAGAATTCTCTGGTGTGTGTGGGCCTGGATGTCGTGCCTGAACGAATTCCGGATTCTATCAAGAAAAGTTCAGACCCAATTTTCCAATTTAATAAAGCCATTATTGATGCAACGAAGGAGTATGTGATCGCATACAAGCCGAATCTGGCTTTTTATGAAGCATTGGGATCAGAAGGATGGGATATCCTGAAAAAGACGGTCTCGTATATTCCTGATGGTATCATAAAAATAGGTGATGCCAAGCGGGGTGATATTGGTTCGACAGCAGAGCAGTATGCCAAGGGTTTATGGAATCTCGGATTCGATGCAGTTACCCTGAATCCCTATCTGGGAAAGGATGCTATAATGCCGTTCATTCAGGATGAAGACAGAGGCGTTTTTATCCTCTGTTTGACATCGAATCCAAGTTCAATGGATTTTCAAAAACAGAAAATCAATGGATCTCCCTTTTATTTAAAAGTAGCCGAGAAGATAGAACACTGGAACGAGAAAGGCAATTGTGGATTGGTAGCCGGTGCTACTCATGGCAGCGAACTGGAAAGAATTCGTAAAATTGCACCCACCCTGCCCTTTCTGATTCCCGGGATTGGTGCTCAGGGTGGAGATCTGACATCCGTTGTATTGGCAGGTACGGATCATCTGGGGGAGATGGCCGCTATTAACAGCAGTCGGGGTGTGTTGTACGCATCTTCAGGGCAAAATTTTGCAGAGGAGGCGGGTAAGGTCGCTCATAGACTCCGGGAAGAGATAAATTATATTCGGAGGAAGAAAAGATACAGAAATCAGGAAATAAGCAAGAATAAAGATGAGGGAGTCATTGGGTCATAGAGTCTTTGAGTCATTGTGTCGTTGGGTCACAAGAAATAAGAATCAAGAAACAAGACAAAGAAATAAAAAAGATAAAAGACAAAAGATAAAAAACATAAAAAATAATGAAAGATTTATAGCGAATAGTGAAATGATGCAAGATATTTTGCAGATGCCGAGGGCAGAAAAAGACCGATAATTTTATTATTATCCAATAATACTCACAGGATCATCAATGGGTTTAGCGTCTGAGCAAATTTTAAAAATATTCAGAGAAAGCGGAGCACTTCTGGAGGGGCATTTTATTTTGACTTCAGGATTGCACAGCGCTTCCTATTTTCAGTGCGCGCTGGTTTTTCAATATCCTGAATGTGCAGAAGCATTATGCCGGGATCTGGCAGAATATTTTCAGCCAAAAAACATTGACACAGTCGTTTCCCCGGCAGTGGGAGGTATTGTCACAGGCTACGAAATCGCCCGCATATTGGGAGCACGATCCATTTTTACAGAGCGTGTGGATGGGAAAATGACGCTTCGCCGGGGATTTTCTGTATCGCCTGGTGAAAGCATCCTGGTCGTGGAGGATGTGACCACCACGGGCGGATCGGTCAGGGAAGTTATTGATGTGATGAAAAAAAATCAAGCCAGAGTTGTCGGTGTCGGAGCTGTTGTGGACCGCAGCGGGGGAACTATTGATTTTGGTGTGCATTATCATGCACTTTTGCAGATGCAAGTTGAAGCTTTTAAGCCGGATGTCTGTCCTATGTGTGCTGCAGGTAGCCGGGCGGTGAAGCCGGGAAGCCGGGGATTGAAGTAGAAGAAACAAGAGACAAGGATCAATAAACAAGAAATAAGACATAGTCCAGCGAAAATAAGGTAAGTATGGAAAGAGGATTGTTGGATTGAAAAACTGAAACAACAAGATCGAAACTGATTTGTAACATGATATACTGGCACATGCTATTTAGAAAGCGGCTTCTATGACATTTTTATATATTTCTGAAATACTGATTTCTCTGGCACTTCTATGGAAAGGATCAGACTGGCTGGTCGAACGCGCTGTAAGAATAGCTGACTGGATGGGCGTGTCCCAGCTGGTGATCGGATTGACTATAGTCGCTTTCGGTACTTCTGCGCCTGAATTTGCCGTGACAGTGGGTGCCGCATTGAGCGGTCAGGCCAATATTTCCATATCCAATGTCATCGGGTCCAATATTTATAACCTGGGATTTATTATGGGCAGTGTGGCCATGATTCGCGCGGTTGGAGCGGACCGTAAACTGATTTTTCGTGATGGTTCAATATTGATTATCTGTTCATTGTCTTTGTTGCTGTTTCTCTTTGATTTGCACCTTTCCCGTATTGAGGGATTCATTTTATTCATCGGACTGCTGGTTTATAACTATTTTTTAATTCATCGAAAAGAAAAGGTGGAGATCAAGACGGAGAAATCCGATAATATTGTTATGGATTGGCTGATGCTGATTCTGGGATTGATTTTGGTGATATTGGGCGGTACTTTATTAAGAATGGGTGCAGTGGGTGTGGCCAGAAAGATTGGTATTTCAGACTGGGTCATTGGTGTCACATTAATTGCCGGAGGCACATCCGCGCCGGAGTTTGCGACTTCATTAATGGCCAGTTACCGCGGTCATCATGGCATCTCGGCTGGCAACCTGATAGGAAGCTGCATTTTTAATATTATGGGTGTATTGGGTGTGGCCGGATTACTGCGCCCAATGAGTGTTTCTCAGGATGCCAGAAGCAATACATTGATGATGTTTGGAATTCTCGTGATTTCTCTTATATTTTTTCGAACCGGATGGAAGATGTCCCGGGCAGAAGGCGTTATTTTGGTGATTTTGAGTATAATATTTTGGATTATCATATTATAATAAGACCCTTATACAGACAGAACTGTCTACAATTCAATTGAAAATTTAAATCGAGAGAATGGAGTTAAAAAGAGTTATTTTTATTATCCGCTTTGAAATTAGAAGATGATATTTTGAATTATTCGATATCAAGAATATGTATGACCAATTATTCTATTTAAGCATTTTAAATGGTTGAGTGTGATACTGCGTTATCCTCCTTTTTAAATAATTACTTCCGAACATCAAGATTTTTTTTCTTTCTGCCTTTTTATAATCAATGTGCGAATGGTTTTGCAAATATTTTCCAGATCCGAATTCGATAGGGGCCTTTCATCCTCTGAGATGCGGCAAATCAGAATATCCTTGCTTGTACGTTCGAGACGGCTCATGGTGATATCATATTTTCCTAGAACATTGAGGATGGATTCCAATAATTCGAGTTCATGAGAATAGGCAATACAACCCAGAGAAGCCTGAGGTATCAGTTCTCCTTTCTTGCTGTGTGTGCCTACCTGTTTACAAATGACATCATAGGATTTGTTTTGCTTTTCAATACTTTGAATCATATCGCAGGCGATGCGCACATGGGCAATCAACTCGTCGATCGTTGCACCGATACGGTAAAAATCTTCAATACTGTAATATATTTCACGAATCAGTGTCGGATCGATATCTGTAATCATACGCTGAACGGATTTCAGTTTTGTGGTGTCAATGCTTCGCATACCCTCGTCAAAGTCACGATAGTCACCGATCGCTTCCTGCAGTTTCTCACGAATAAGCCGGTAAACGGTTTCTGTGTTTTCAATATCAGCCAGACTGGCTTTGATATCCAAAATATTTAAAAGCGCCTTTCCATATGTTTTCGATGGCTTTACCCTGAGTATATGTAATCCATTGACGCCTTCAATTTTTTTCACAATCAGATTGAGCATGTCTTTGGGCAGCATTTTGGGTTCGGGGACCACCGAAATAATCTTGAACACAATAAAAAGGTCGGTCGCTTTTTCAACGCTCTGATAGACCTGGGTGATATTGGTCTGCTGGGCTTCCCGCAATAAAAGCGGGATAATGGCCCGTGCATATTGTTCAAAACCGCCAATCGATTCTATCCATTGTGCGCGGTCGCGGCGTTTATGCAAAACCATGTTGGAGAATGCACGACGCAGCCGGCTTTGTTCCAGATCACCGAGTGGATGTCCCAGCTGATCCACGAATTCAATTCGATAGCAGGCTATGCCCTCCTTGGTCGTGAATTCGCGATTGTGTTTCAGAATAAATCCGGGAATCGTAAGTTCAATCGTTTTTAGGCAGTCTTCCAGATTCATCATCTGGGCCGGGCCGGAAACAGTCAATCCGGTAAATGTGCCCTCTTTTTTGGTCGTGAAATTGCTGATGTCCAGCTGAATTGTGCTGGTTTTATGCGCTTCACGAATAAAAGTATAATTACGAATGATTTGCTGAGCGATATCCAAAATGCTGCGGTTTTCGATATAGTCCCTGGACCGCGCATTAAAATAATGAACCGCTTCTCCGTTGGGACCGATGATGGAATCTATATTTGATCCTTTATATGTGTTTTCAATTTGAGAAATAACACTGCTATAGATCAACAGTTTGCGAATTTCTTCAAAGAGTATGTTGGTTTTACCTTCAGTTACCTGAGCAGCATTTACCAGATCGGACAGGATGTTTGTGGTTTGTTTTAATAATTTTTGATAATCTTCCTCACATTCGGTTCGTACGCTGATGATAACCACACCCATGTCTTTACCATTCCTGTGGATTGTAAATGCATTGACATAGTGGATGTTCCAGCTCATTGCATTAATAACACCCAGACAGACAGTAGAAAGCCCTGGCCAATCCGGGCTCAGGATACCAAAGGTGGTCAGGCAGATGTGGTTTTTCAATCGGCAGGCGATTGTCGAAGTGGTAATGACTCTGTCTTTCTGATCCGTATCAGATTCATACATCAGTTTGATCAGCAGGGCTTTTTGCATATCCATAGGCAAGATCTGCTGGGCATCTTCAATTTCATAAAGATAATTTTTTGCCTGCTGCTCTGTAATATCCAGTGAATATGTATTTAAAATGTCTTTTAGTCGGTTTCTTTCAGGCATGATATATATGGCTCCTTTGCAGCATTTTGTCAAAAGTAGTAAAAAAAAGCGACCGCGTCAACAGTCTTTTTCAAATTTAATACCCGATTATAATATTTACGACAAAATTGTTGCTATATATCTTAACCGATACAAAACTGTTGTTATGCAATATTCTTACTCTTTCTGGATTTTTTATCTGATTTCAGGTCGATGTTATCAGGACGGTTGGTTATGGTATTCAGCGCCTCCCTTTTTCAAAGAAATATAATGAATATGCCCGGACTTTATAATGCAGAGGTGCTTCTTTTTTTAACCGATTGACAGATAAAGTGGTGATTTAAAATCTATTGCAACAAAAATGATATAAGCTGATATATCATATACAAAAATGTATGTAATTGAATGATCTGCTCTCATTGGATACATGTGGATAAATACAAAATAATCAATAAGAAAGAACATGATAAAAAAGTTCGGCATTTTGTTTGCCAGAAGATTTTACAAAGAAAACAGATCCTGAATGACGAAAACATGGTTCAGGAAATAAAAAAGCAGAGAAAGGAGCCCGTAATGAAATTGATTGTTGCTTACATCCAACCGGAAAAATTAACGGCTGTGAAGCAGGCATTGTATTCACGCGAAGTGTATAAAATGTCTGTGACGAATGCGTTGGGATGCGGCCAGCAAAAGGGTTATCATGAGACTTATCGTGGCGCTGATATTGAAGTGAATTTGCTGAAAAAAATTCGACTGGAAATTGCTGTAAACGAAGATTTTGTCAAACCGACTATACAGGCTATTATTGACGGGGCGAAAAGCGGACAAATCGGTGATGGAAAAATATTTATTCTGTCCCTGGACGAATGTATTCGCATACGTACCGGAGAAACTGGCAGAGAAGCCATTGGATAGTATGGAAGCATGTTGATTTTTTGAAAGGAGATTCATTATGAAAATTACTCACAAAAGGAAAGTGATACTCACAGCTGCACTCTTATTATTGGTACTGACATCCCTGGTTACAGCACAGGAAACGACCGAATCCACAGACATTGCTGTGATGGAAACATTACAAAACAATATCAATATCGTATGGACCTGTGTGGCCGCTTTCCTGGTGTTTTTCATGCAGGCAGGGTTTGCCATGGTGGAAAGCGGTTTTACCCGGGCCAAAAACACCATCAACATTATGATGAAGAATCTGATGGATTTTTCCATTGGAACCGTGACATTCTTTTTTATTGGTTTCGGGCTTATGTTTGGTGTAACCAACGGATTATTTGGAACCACCCATTTTGCCCTGTTGAGTACGGACGCGACCGGTGCCGATTGGAACTGGACCTTTCTGATTTTTCAGACCGTATTTGCCGCGACTGCTGCGACAATTGTTTCGGGCGCCATGGCTGAGCGGACCAAATTTGCGGGATATCTGATTTACAGTTTTTTTATTTGTGCGGTTATTTATCCCGTATTCGGCTCGTGGGCCTGGGGATCGCTTCTGGATGGAAACGGCTGGCTTGAAGGTCTTGGGTTTAATGACTTTGCAGGATCCACTGTGGTGCATTCCATTGGTGGATGGCTTGCGCTTTCCGGTGCGATCGTGCTCGGTCCCCGGATCGGTAAATACGGCCCGGATGGAAAAGCACGTGCGATTCCCGGCCATAATATCGCTATTGCGGCTCTGGGTGTGTTTATTCTGTGGTTCGGATGGTTCGGATTTAATCCGGGTTCGACCACCCTGGGAGACGGTGAAATCGGCCGTGTGGCTGTGACCACGAATCTGGCTGCTGCGGCCGCTGCTATTTCCGCCATGTTTACTGCTTGGATTATTCTGGGGAAGCCGGACGGTTCCATGGCTTTGAACGGCACTCTGGCCGGTCTGGTCGGTATAACGGCCGGATGTTATTCTGTGACTCCTACCGGATCGCTGGTTATTGGATTTATTGCCGGAATTATTGTTGTTCTGAGCGTTCTCTTTATTGATCGTGTGCTGAAAGTGGATGATCCTGTGGGTGCTGTCAGTGTCCATGGTGTATGCGGCGCCTGGGGCACGCTGGCTGTCGGTTTATTCGCAGCGGACGGCGGTCTCTTTTATGGCGGCGGTCTCAAGATTCTCGGCGTACAGGTTTTGGGTATTGTCACTGCGTTTATCTGGGCCTTCGGCCTTGGTATGCTGCTATTCACATTAATAAAAAAGACCGTGGGCCTACGCGTATCGGAAGAGGAAGAGATGCGAGGACTCGACATTGGCGAGCATGGCATGGAAGCATACAGCGGATTTCAGATTTTTACAACACAGTAGGCACGGTTTGTCTGTCTTAATCCGTGCCGGAACAGGGATCCGATGTTGGTGTTATTATCAACACTGGTTGCTGTAAATCAGTATCAATAAAAAAAGGAAAGGAAAACGGTGATGAAAAAAAGAGCCTGTTTAATAATGATGTTCAGTTTAATGATCATGTTAACCGTCAACAGCTATGCTCAGATTGGATTGGGCGCAGATCTGGTCAGCCGGTATGTCTGGCGCGGTACAGATTTTGGGAATTCAGCCAGTATTCAGCCTGCTCTCAGTTATACTCTGGCTGGATTGGAGATTGGGGCATGGGCCTCTTATGCACTGGCAGACAGCGGATCTCACGAGAATGATCTCTATTTAACCTATTCTATCGGAGATCTGGGAATCACCATAACGGATTATTATTATCCAGAGAAGATGGACGCTTTTAATTATTCAGACGAAGACGGCATTCACTGTCTGGAAGCCAGTGTGTCTTACAGCCCGGGATCATTCAGTATGCTGGCCGGTTATTATTTCTCCGGTGATCCGGATAACTCCATGTATTTGGAGGCCGGATATGAATTCTATGCAAAGGATGATATGGAGGCGAGCCTGATTGTGGGTGCGGGTGATGGCGTCTATGTTGAAGAGGATGATAAATTAAATGTGGTTAATGTGGGGATCACTGCGTCGTCCGGACCCATATCTGTGTCATATATTGTCAATCCACAGAAGAAAACAAATTATCTGATATTCGGCTATTCTTTTTAACTCCTCAATGTATCATACGTTTTCTCCCTTCCTTTGGCCCTGTTCACTTATTGTGGACGGGGCTTTTTTTTATTGATTTTCTTTTTGATTCTTTGTATCATAGATCACTCATTCTTTTTCTGTCTCGATCCATTTTTTAACTGTTGATCAATGGTGAAGCGTGGTCAGGGCATAAAAAGCATATATGTTCAGATTGTACCCATGGTCTGAGATTAAATCAACAGTGCAAAAGATAAGGAATCAGCGAAATGGCCGCACAGTCAGAAGAAACATCCAAAATCCTTGATATGAAAAGAGAAAATCACACCCTGCTCGGAGTCTGGGAAAAGAAGGTGCTGTTGTTTTTGGCCAGCAGATTGCCGGCCTGGATGACGCCCAATATCTTAACCACCATCGGTATGGCCGGATCGCTGCTTGTTTTTTTCGGATACTGGTTTTCAACCTATAATGAAAATTTTTTATGGATGGCCTGCCTTGGCTGGATTATTAACTGGTATGGGGACAGTCTTGACGGTTCTCTGGCACGATATAGGAATATTGAGAAACCCCGGTTCGGTTTTTATATCGATCATCATTGTGATACATTGAGCGTATGGATTATTGGCATGGGTTTCGGATTGTCGCCGTATGTCCGCTTTGATGTGGCCCTGTTGCTGCTTATCGCCTATCTGCTGATGAGTATCCAGACATATATTTTAACCTGTTCCACGGGCATTTTCAGGATTTCGTATGCCAAGCTGGGTGCCACCGAATTCCGTCTGATTGCGATTTTAATCACGATTTTTATATATTTTGTCAAATTACCGCAGATAACACTGCTGAACAATATCTGGTCCGTGCTGGATGTACTGATATTGATCCCCTTTGGGATCATGGTACTGCTTTTTATTGTCACTGTCTGCAGGAATGCGGTTCGATTATACCGTGCGGATAATCATCAGCATTAAACAGTTCACTTATCGGCCGGCTTCATGGCTCATGGGGTGATTTCTGTCTGTACGAAGAAAATTGTTCTTGATATCGACGGTGTTATGAATTAACTTTGACTTCATTCAAACAAGGAGATTGCTTATTCGCATTCGTTAACGGTCTGGTGAAACATTCTTTATCGTTGTGATTAAAGATTTTTCATGGATTGATTAATGGATGTCCATCGGACCGAATCACAGATGATTCGGTTTTTTATTTTCATCCATTTTCTCCGAACCTTTTTGAAAGGAGTTGCAGACTGCCTCTTTCGTTATTGTGAGTGAAAAGGAATTTTTCAACAGCATATTCATTCCTTTCACATGGGCTTTCTGATTGGAGGCAGACCTGCAGTGTCTTAATTTTCAGGGTTCAGGATCCCATTCGTATTGTGTTTTTAAATCAGTTTTACAGCCGTGATTTTTAAGATCATATATGAAAAATGTCATTGCAGCCTGTCCGGGCAGCTGGATGCAGAATGGTATTAAGGAGGTGCATATCGATTGAAAAGCGACTGTTTTGTATTAAAAACCATTCACAAACAAAACAGGAGGGATGTTATGCACATCAAAGCATTTTTCGCGATTATAACGATTGGATTGGTTTCGAGCTATTCATTCGGTCGGGCTGCTGTCGATTTGTTGAAAGCTGAAACAAACCAGGCGGATTATCTCATGATCACGCGATGTTTTAATGAAAATGATTTGGCTGTGCTGATCGATCACCGCGAATCGCAGGGGCTGAAGGTCGAGTTGATTTTTATGGATCAGATCACCAATGAGTTTATCGAAGCCGGAGAAGAGCCCGAACAGATTCGTTCATTTGTCACCTATGCACTGGAACACTGGCGGGCGCCGAAGCCCAGATATTTATTGCTGGTTGGAGATTCGGATATCATTCCTTCGTACTGTTTTTATCATTTTGAAGAACTTGCCGCCGCTGATGAATGGTACGGTATCTCGGAATCGAATACGGATGGTCCCCCGGATATTGCGATCGGACGGTTTCCTGTTTCGAATGGTGATGAGTTATCAATTTTGATTCATAAAACAATCTCATTTGAATATATGGATCCCCATGAATACGGTTATCATTATTTGTTTGTGGCTGACCATACAGATAATCAAACTGGCGTCTTTGAACGCCGAACAGAGGAATTTGTGAATGAAATCATTTTTTCTGAAGCATCCTATTTGCGCCTGGATCTGAATCCTGATTCAGAGTATGCCGGGGAATTATCGGATTTTCAGGCAATGGTGGCTCAGTCCCCCGAATTTGTCATCTATTTAGGACATGGAAATGATCATACATGGTCCGATTCACTCTTTTTAACGACGGAAAAGGTGGTTGATGTCATTCAGAATCAAATTCCTTATATTATGACTACCTATGCCTGCGGTCAGACATTTTTAGGGAAAGGGCCGCAATCCATTGTCGAGAATATGCTGATTCTGCCCGGAGGCGGCGCAGTTGCCACATTTGCGCCCACAGCCGAACATTTTGAATCAGTCGGAGCGCAAATGTTGAAGACATTTCATCAGACGGTCTTGTCAAATAATGATTTTACAATTGGAGAAGTGATCCAGTCGTCAAAAAATGAGATGCGGCATTATCAAACAACCATAAAACTGTTTACGCTTCTGGGCGATCCTGCAATGAAACTTCCTTCATTGCTCAGGGCGGATGCAGGTTCACAGGATATTGCCAATCCTGTCGAATTTTGTGTGAAACCGAATTATCCAAATCCATTCAATACAGCCACCACGCTGGCATTTATTTTACCGTACGCCGGTGAAGTGAGGATCCGAATTTACTCTGTGGCGGGTCAGGCTGTGCTGGATACACGCGGGTTTTATCCATATGCAGGTCAAAATACGTTTCAATGGTGCCCTGCGGATTTATCCAGCGGCGTCTATATCGCGCGGCTCAGTTTCGGTTCGGAGGTTCAGGTTCAGCGGATGCATCTTCTGAAATAGGAAGTGGCAGATTTAATGCCTGAATCCAGGGAAGGGAATCATGGATATATTATGCTTCATCCGCATATAGATGAGGCAATATTGGATTGATACCCCTTTTCCCCCTGAAGATGTATATGTTTTACTGATACCGGTAAAGCCGTATCTTCTGAATGCTGTACTCCCAATGCGACAGGCGCATGTGACGACCCTGATGGCTCTGGTCGCCGTTCATACGGCGTCCGGGTGTCCATGTTCCGTTGATGAATTCACCTTCATCCAAAGATGCTATACCCGCAATAAAAGCATCCTTATCCGCCGGTTCAAAAGTGATAATCACGCCACTGCCCGCTATAAAATAATCGTTTTCGCCCACCTGGATAATAAGGCATCCCTTTCGGGGCCATTCGTTACCCGGTGCTCTGTAGGTCCATTTGCTGGTATATTCATGAGAGCAGACAAACGTATAATCTCCAAGCATTACCCGCTTTTCAGAAGTGGCTTCATCCAGTAAAACACCGCGCATCCTGTTTTTCCCCTGTTTTTCAAGAACCAGGGGAGCGATCTGAGAGACCAGCCTGTAACTTTTTCCAATCGGATCATCCAGAGGATCATCGGTCGACTCGATTGAAAAAGGTGAGTAGCCCATGGCATCATGCTGTCCCAGCGCATAATAGATATTCACAGCCGAGGCGTTCCCCCGGCCGACTTCCGGAATAAAAAGGGGATTGCCTGCACGATGATATTTCTGGCACCATTCAGCGAAATTGGGAAAATAAATATCCGGAGAGAGAAAATCGATACTCGGAGCCCCTGCGCGCCAGATGTCCATAAGATGGGGCAGGGGACCGGCGCTGGGATACTGACCGGGCTGATAGCCGGGACGAATGAGGGCCGCGTTGACATACATGGGGAGCGCGTATTCGGTTTTGCCTGCAGAGGCTACAGCTTCCACATACCGGGCGTAATACCAGGCCATAAATATTTCATCTGTGCCCAGGCCTTGTCCGAATATTTCAATCCAGGTACCGGACATTTTCGCTCCGGCGTTTTCCCAGGCCTCTTTAAATTCAGGAATCAGCGCATCCTGTTTTTGCTTTAGATAATCCATCAATGTTTGAGGCACCCGCTGTTCGAAATACCGGTCGGCCAGGCTCGAATGATCCCGGGCATCGGGAATCATACCGATTTCATTTTCCACCTGCATCATGATGACCGTATGCTCCCGACCATCTGCTTCTTTGATGTGCCGCATCAGGGCGGCAAAGGCTTTTTGATCTGCTTTCCGGTTTTCTTCACTGAAACAGGAGAGGATCTCCTGAGATGCTCCTGCAGCGTTTTCGGCTCGTGGAAACCGTTCTTGATTTGTTTTTACCCAATAGGGGGCATAACAGGACATGCTGTTTTTCCAGCTGCCAAACCAAAGAAGCACCAGATGCAAGTCATGCTTCCGTGCTTCTTCAATCAGCCCGTCCACCAGGCTGAAATCAAACTGATTTTCCTCAGGCTCCAGCAGTTCCCAGTAGACCGGGGCAAGAAATGTGTTTAGATTCAGCTGCACGAGTTTGGGCCAGACTGGTTGCATGGCTTCTATACTCGAGGCAGTGGAATTGCCCAGTTCCCCGGCGATCATTAAGAACGGTTTTCCATCCACCATAAGTTGCATGGCAGTTCCCTGTTTGCGCAGATGGGGGAGAGCCGATGCAGTCAGGGTCTGTTTAATATTCAATATCAACAAGATTACAAAAATTGTTGATTGAAGAAAGACTTTGAACTTTTTACACATTGGATTCATCCCCTGTTTGATTTATTTCAGGATCTTACATGATCCGGATTTGTCTTGTGTAAGCAATCGCCTCATTAAAATATGTTTAAAATTCAATCAGATTGCAATAGAAAGTTATGAAATGATCGATCATATGAAATATTGATTTTTTACAGAAATGTCATGTAAATTTGCTTGAATTTATCAAAAAATGATTTATATTTTTAAATTATTATCCAATGATCCAAAATATTTATCCTATTTTCAAGAGCAAATTAATGAAAAATGCGGTTTATTTAATTTGCATTTTTATGACAGTGACCGATCTGATCGTTTTCGGACGGACCGATACCTATCATTTTTCCTTTGACCGCAGCAGGCTGACATTTTCAGAGATTTCCGGTTATGATGCTGTTTTCTATGGTGATCTGGATGTGACGCATGAGACAGGTGCGCCACAGCTTCCGGTTCATGCCGTTTATCTGGCAGTACCGCCGGGCCGGACGATTGCGGATATTCGGGTGATTCAGGCGGATAGCATCATTCTGCCGGGGACCTACCATATTTATCCTGTGCAGCCGCCGCATATTTTATCCAACAAAACTCCGGTCCGGTGGAAGGATCCGGATGCATCCATCTACGCTTCAAAAGGAGCCTATCCCGAAAAGATTGTTGAGATTGCCTCAAGCGGCTCATTGTCCGGACAATCGGTCGGCACCTTTTTTCTTTATCCCGTTCAGTATTTTCCCGCAGAAGGAAAAATCAAATTTTACAGCAAGATAACGCTGACCGTGCGGTATGACAATACCCGATCCCTTCAAACCATCCGCCGGGAGGGATCGATTGCCGGGCCGATTCAGGAGCAGTTATTGAAAAAACTGGTTTTCAATCAGGATCAGCTCCGCGTTTCCGAATACAATGCTCCGTCCCGGTCACTCTCCGGCGAGGGTGATGAAATTCCCTATGTCATCATCACTTCCGAGGCGCTGGTTCCTTATTTTCAGCCGCTTGCGGACTGGAAAACCAAAAAGGGGCTGCCCGCTGATATTGTTACGGTTTCATCGATTGAAAGTGAATATTCCGGAGTGGATCTGCAGGAAAAAATCAGAAATTTCATCAGGGAGTCCTATCAGAACCGGGGTACGCTGTGGGTGCTGCTCGGCGGTGATACACCAGTCGTTCCTCATCGTGTGGCGTTTGCCTTCGACTGTGAGTACGGCTGGTTTGAAGATAATTATCTGCCCTGCGATCTCTATTATTCGGATCTGGACGGCAGCTGGGATGCAAACGGAAACGGTATTTACGGCGAAGCCGCGGATCAGATCGATATGTATCCGGATGTGTTTGTGGGCCGGGCGCCTGTTGGAAACATCACAGAAACGTATGCATTTGTGCAGAAAGTATTGACCTATGAGAGAGACGCGCCGCATCTTCATGAAACCAAAATACTGTTTTTAGCGGAATATTTATGGAGTGAACCGTACCAGGATCCTGGAACCGGGAAGGATATGATCGACCAGCGTTATGTTCCCGCCCAGTTTGATCCCATCACCAAGCTGTATCAGGCGAACAGCAATCTGTCTCATGCGTCCGCCATTGCCGCGATCAACGACGGTTACAATGTGATCAATCATTCCGGCCACGGCTGGACCGAAGGGATCAGCGTGGCAGACGGCGGCATTGACATCAATGATATGGATGCGCTGCAGAATACGGACCGCTATTCCATTCTCTATTCCATCGGGTGCTGGCCGGCCGCGTTTGATTTTAACTGCGCCGCCGAACATTTTGTTACGAATCCATCCGGTGGCGGGGTTGCGTTTATCGGAAATTCACGGTATGGCTGGGCGAGTCCGGGAAATCCCGGATACGGGTATTCCGAGCTGCTGGACCAGCAGTTTTTCAAAGCTCTTTTTACAGATCAGATCACCCGTCTTGGAAATGCACTGGCAGCCGCGAAATCGGTATATGTGCCGTTTGCGAATTATAAAAACGTCTACCGTTGGTGTGAGTACACGGTGAATCTGATGGGCGATCCGGAAATGCCCGTATGGACAGATGCGCCCTATGCACTCACAGTCACACATCCTGCGGAACTGCCGCTCGGTGAGGCTTTGTGCATGGTAACCGTGACCGACGGCATTCTGGCCGTGGAAGGGGCACGGGTGTGCCTGATGCAGGCAGACGGGATTTATCAGTCGAATCTCACGAATATTCAGGGACAGGTGTCTCTGTCCTTTTCAACCTCTCAGGTATCGACCGACATTCAGGTCACAGTCACGGCGCTTAATGCCGTTCCATATGAATCCGTCATCACGCTGCATACCACAGAGCCGCATGTCACGGCCGTTTCTTTTATTACCAGCGGTTCCCCGGACGGTCATGTACTGCCTGGCAGCACGGTTCAGGTGGACTGCAGTTTTGAAAATTTCGGATCAGCACAGGCATCGGACGTGACAGCTGTGCTGTCCTGCACGGATCCGGATATCACGCTGACCGATGATTCTGAATCCATCGGTACCCTGCAGTCAGGTGAGGTGATTGACCGGACGGCTGCCTTCACTTTTGAAACCGCTGCAGGCCTGCAGAACGGACAGGTCATTCCGTGCACCCTGACTCTGAGCAGCGCATCCGGAGGCCCGTGGACGGATCAGAAAGAGATTGTGATCACGACACCCGTGCTTATCTATCATACGCATCAGATGTCCGATTCAGAAGAGGGGGACGGGGATGATTTTGCCGAACCCGGAGAAACCGTGACTGTGGATCTGACTATTGAGAATAGCGGTCTGCTGGCAGGTGAGGATGTGACTGTCGCATTGAACAGCCAGAGTCCGCAGATCACATTGAATCAATCCAGCCTGAATTACGGTACGCTCGGCTCCGGAGAAACCCGGAGCGCCTCCTTTGACCTGCAGGTGGCGCCCTCCTGTATGATTCCCGATTTTATCACGATCGATCTGGAGCTGGAAACATCGGACGGATATCTGAATACAGACAGCTTCGTCATTTCAGTCGGTGAATTCGGGCTGCAGGATGACATGGAAAGCGGCACCGGCCTATGGTCGCATACCGGTTCTCCGGATCTGTGGCAGCCGGTGAATCACCGGTGCCGTACCCAAAACACGAGCTGGTACTGCGGGCATCCGGAAACACGGGATTATGACCATGACATGAACAATGCCCTGGTGTCTGACCCATTTGTAATCGACTCTGATTCAGAGTTAGATTTCTGGTGCTGGTTTGAACTGCCGAATTATGGTGTGAACGGCCTTTATGTCGAGGTGAACAACGGCGCTGGCTGGGACAAAATCGATTTCTTCGGCAGCGGCGGCGCGCTGCCGGTTCTTCCCATACTCAATACCTGGACACACTATTACTATTCGTTGTCGCAGTATCCCGCCGGATCAACGCTTAAGATCCGGTTCCGGTTCGTGAGCGACGATCAGCCGCTGACCGAAGGTGTGTACGTGGATGATGTGATTGTGCAAAACCGGAATCGCGGATTTGAATTTTCTGTTCCTGTTCTGCCGCCTGACATTTTGGTCAGACCGGACACACTGCATTTTGGAGAGGTTCTGGCCCGGGCATCCGGGGAGATGCCGCTGACAATCGGCAATCTCGGCAGCGAACCACTGGTTGTCAGTCAGATCCTCACGGACCATGAGGCGTTTGCAGTCAGTGAATCGGATTTTAATATCGCTCCGTATTCAGAACAGGAAATTGAAGTAATTTATACCCCAGGCAGCGTGGGACCGGTATCCGCCAGCCTGTCCATTTACAGCAATGATCCGGTTGAAAATATCGTACAGGTGCACCTTACAGGTGAAGGTATACCGAGCGCAGTAATCGATGCAAATCCCGACTCACTCGGCTCACATCTTTTTATCGAGGAGACCGAGACACAAACCCTGTTGATCGATAACAGCATGGGCCAGGCCGACCTGTTTTTCAGAATTCGGACCGATTGTCTCGATTATGAATCTGAATCTGGCGCAGGTGATTTTGTTTTACGGGCCCGCAGTCCCAGGACATTATCTTGTATTGCAGCCGATTTCACATCCGGATTGATTTATGGAATATCTGAGCTTGGAATTTGTGGTGATTTTTATTGCTATGATCCATTCATGAATTCCTGGAGTCAAAAAAGCACCTGCCCGATCACTGATACCTATGCAGGCGGTGCTGTATATTTAAATGGAAATATATACACACGATTCTTCCAGAACCATTACCGTTTCGGTGTGTACAATATTGCTTATGATACGTGGTCATCCATCGAGTTCGGCGGATATAAAAGCGGATCCGCCACCATCGCCACGGACGATCATTGTCTTTATATGGTCCTGGAATTCCTTGAATTTGTGAAGTACAATCCAGAAACAGGGGACTGGACAGTTTTGGCACAGACACCTGTTCAATTCAGTAATTTGAGTTGCGGCATAGCATATTATAACGGTTATATTTATGCATGCAGCTGGGGTGATCCTTTATGCCGCTACCATATCGCGTCCAATACCTGGGAATCACTCGGTTCCCTGCCGGGGGAGATAATTCTGGGCATCGCAGTGGATCCGCTGGATGATAAACTTTACTGTTATGGCCCCCGGGATGGCAATAACTGGTATATATATGATTTGGTACAAGAAACATGGAGCATTTTAACGATGCCCATTAACACAAATTACTTTTGGGGGGGAATGGCTTATATCGGGCATCCCGGTGTCAGCGGCGTGTATTTTATTGGAGCAGATGGATATCCAAATCTGTTTGCCCGCTACGTAACTCCGGACCCGCCCGCGTGGCTCACCCTTTCTCCGCTTGCGGGATCTGTGAATGCCGGAGCATCGCAGACGATCACGGCATTGTTTGACGCAGGTGGTCAGGATCCGGGACTGCTTCGGGCGAATATCCAAATCGTCAGCAATGATCCGGTGGATCCGGAGATTGTGATCCCTGCCACCTGTCATGTTCATGGCTCCGAAGTGCGCGTCCGGCTGCTGCTTGAAGGCGCTTACGAGGCGGGCACAGGCGCGCTGCGCCTCGATCTGAATGCGGCCGGCCATGTTCCCGCCGAATCTCCCTATTCCGAGGCACCTGCCACCTGTACGGCTATACCGGACAGCATTGTGGACTGGGTGCTTGTGGAGCTGCGCTCGGACCCGGCGGGGCCGGCTGTGGAGACACGGAGCGCCCTGCTCAGCGAGCATGGATATCTCTGCGATGTCACCGGCGCTCCCGGCGTGCTGTTCGATACGGCAGACGGCGACTACTACCTTGTCATCCATCACCGCAATCATCTGCCGGTGATGAGTACCGGGAAAGTATCCCTGAGTCATTGAAAATTCTCTCTTTTTTGTAAATGTTTTAAGATAAAGTTGAATCCTCGATCGTGCTTCCATCTCCTCAGGCATCCGTTAAGAATTATCCGGACGACCTTGTATTGATATTATCTTCCTTCAACCGGATTTATTTCAAGCTTGCAGATGGCCGGGAATCAATTGAAATTCACTTTTTATACAATCTTTCATAAAAATGGATCTTGCGGATCAGACAGGATCTCAGATCCTGTCTGAACATTAACCATGATAGCCTGCAGCGGACTGTTGAATGATGACTCATTCTTCAACCTCCGGTTTTTTTATTGATCTTTAGGGTGATTCTTGTTATAATAGAACAAATATATTTTCACCATAACTTGACATCTTTGTGATGTATAAAGATTATGGATGAATTAAAATGGTTTATATTAAGCGTAAACTAAAATAATGTTAAAAGTCGTAATTACATTTCTTTTACAATAACTATGAAATAAGAGCGTACAGTGCTGGTCCGACAGACTTATTAATCATTTGGCCCATTTTTACTTTTTTCCTGCCGGCACAACACCAATTTTTTTAATAGGATTATTCGCAGCATTTGCTTGTGACTTGTTACTTTATCTTTTAACCCGGTCTCTTTTATTAATAGCATTTGTGCATAGTATTTCAGGAGCGGTAAATATGGCGGCTCAGGGTACGTACCACGATTCTGTCGATTTTGTTTTTTATCTCACTATTGCAATTGTATCGGCCATACTTATTTACGCGTTTTTAGACTATCGAAAATTAAAATGCCAAAATCAAAGATTCGATGAATTTTGGCCCCAAATAAAAATTCGATAAATAATAGTCAATTTATGCTTTCCGCCAGATACCCTGAGTGAGTGATATAATCCAATAGAACTCGTGTGGCATGTAGATTTGTTCCATGCCACATGACAAAAGGGAAGTTATCGACATTTTAGGGCACCCGGCGCAGCAAGTGAAGCCGACTACTTGCCGACAATGTGATGAAAGGAGATGCATCAATGAATATCGTACTCATTGTTCCTACAGGAATCGGATGTGAAATTGGGGGGCATGCGGGAGATGCCAATCCGGTCGCCAAGCTCATGGGGGCATGCTGCGACAATCTGATCCTGCACCCGAATGTTGTGAACTCATCCGATGTGAACGAAATGCCGGAGAACAGCTGGTATGTTGAAGGGAGCTGCTTAAATCGGTTTCTAAGAGGTGAGATTTTCTTGGAGAAACCCTGTCTCAACAAGATTCTCATCGTCGTTAATAAAGCCGATTGGCAATCGATCAATGCTGTTTCCGGTGCCAGGGCAACTATCGGCTCGAACGTCGAAATTGTTGAGCTGGAGAAGCCGCTGAGATTGATCGCACAGATGAAAAACGGGCTCGCCAGCGGGGAGGTGATTAACTGGGAACCGCTGGTGGAGCAAGTAAAGCAATATGAGTTCGACGCGCTGGGCATCGCTACACCGATCACTATCGACGAAGACGAGCTCAGGAAGTACTTTCAAATTGGCGGCGTGAATCCGGTCGGCGGTGTCGAGGCTGTCGCTTCTAAGCTGATCTCTTCGGCACTCGAAAAGCCCGTGGCGCATGGACCTGTCGATTACGCGATACCGGATTTTTACGAGATCGTCGACCCTCGGATGGCCATAGAAATTGTCACTTTAAACTTCATCCACTGCTTACTAAAGGGGCTCCACAAGGCGCCGAGGCTCAGCAAAGTTAAGAAAAATGGATCGCTGGGCGTTGAGGACATCGATGTGCTGATCAGTCCGATGGGCTGTTTAGGCGAGCCTCACGAAGCTTGTTTGGAGCGGGGAATTCCCATTGTGGTAGTGAGAGAAAACAGGTCGGTGCTTCACGAATATGAGGACTGTGATGAGCGATTTATCTTCGTTGAAAACTATATAGAGGCGGCCGGCTTGATGATGGCGATGAAAGCGGGCATTCATTCATCGTCGGTTCGCAGACCGTTGGGACCGACAACCGTTCTTTAAGGCAAAGATTGATGGATTAGGCGGCTTCAAGATACCGAACAAAATGCACGCGACCGGCACGGCCATTCTTTTACTGAAATTCGGGCGAGCATTTGAGTAAAGGTAAAGCATTGGGCAAGCCCGATACCGTATTGCGGGGTGTCCTGACTGAGTGACATAACCCAATAGGAATCGTGTGACATGATTCCCGAATCAAGTTCGGGACAGGCTTCAGACCCTGCTTGATTGAGGGTCAGGTCATGTTATGTGCACATGATATTCCTGAAAAGAACCAGACTCATTTAACTATTTGCACGGCCTAAAGAGGCTGTGTGAAAACAAAAAAATATCCATACCCTATGTCATTTCGAGCCCTTCGGCAAGCTCAGGATAAACTCCGAGAGAAATCTTACTAACTTATTGTTATAAAAAGGATTATAAGATTTCTCATCCCGCTTCGCGGGATTCGAAATGACACACAATACTGTGTTTTCACACAAACTCAGACCGTGGAAACGAGGAAAAACCTAACAGATTTAATCTTCCCTAGAAGAGGAGAAAATGTGATGATAAGATCAAAAAGAATCGAGAATTTTGGAAAATCCGATATTATTTGTGTCAACGGCATCATAATATTAATCATGCTCTTGCTTACTTCAATGCTTCATAGTCAAGTGGATCCTATTGATCCTATATTACCCATACAATTGTCAAGTGATACGATATCACAAAAACAAGACAATATGAATCGCTCATTACCTGCTATCCCTTTTACTTATGATCACCTTCATAAGATGCTTCTCACAGAAAGGGGATTGTTTTTTCAAACTCACTTTTTTGATATTATTGAATATACGGATGTAATCTATGATACGTTATTCAGTAATTATCTTTCAGGATCGGATCAGGAATTATGCTTTAAGGCGCTGGTCGTATGCGCGACTGCCAAGGATTCAGCGAATATTATCCGGACTTTGAGTACATTAAAGCAATATAATTATGAAGATTATATGGCCTATAGAGGGTATATCAATAGTGCCCGGTCTTTTTTATCCAAATCAATCCAAAGGCGAATAAGAACCCGCCCAAATGCTCAATATGCGCAGCAAATCGCGAATACAAGCGATTTTGGCCTGAATTTGATTATTGAATTGTATCATTCATTGAAATCAGAATTGGATTCAGCATCCGATAGTCTGGCAGCCGCTCAGTCCGCACAATTGCTGCTGGCACCAGTCGCTGAAATGGCGCTGAATGTCGGAATGCAAATGAGTATTGCTGAATTTACTGGATTATCGATGTCAGAAATACAAAATGACATATTTTGGATGAGTATAGATAAAGAAATTAATGAAGGTGCTCCCTCTGAACTTTATAATAAATACCAACCTCCAAGATATTCCATTTTAATTGCTGTATCGACCATCAACAATCCAGAATTAATTCCTGCGCTAAAAAATCATCTTATCAAAGAGGATTGTGATAAACTGATGACCAAATGCATCTATAAAGGATGGGCGAATATAGGAGCAGATGCATTACCCTCTATTTTAGATTTACTAGAAGATAAAAAGAGCCGAAAGCATTCGAGACATATTTTAGCTCAATTGACTGATCCGGAAGCGAAACATCAACTTGTTTTAATGATCGATGATGCGAAAGACACTGATGTCATCTGTTATCTTATTGAAATGATTGGTGAATTGAATTATAAAGAGGCAGTTCCAAAAATTGAATCACTTATGGAGCACACAGATAAAAAAGTCAGAAAGACTGCAGAAAAGACACTGAAGATACTGACAGAATAAAATAATGTATATCCATAAGCGGCAAAGGTGAAACCATTGAAAGACAAGGGAAAAACCCGAACACTGTATATATTCTCTCTTTTTTATTTATCCAACTGGGTGAACCTGTAACCTTAAGAATGGCCCCATGAAATAATCAATTAAACCATTTCCACTCTTGGACAAGAGTGGTACTTGATATTGTTTTCAGTGTCTACAGCGTCTGATAAAGGGTTGTCTTAAGTCCGAATATACGACGCGGAATATTATTTATTCCACCATAGGAGTCTGTCAGTTTTCTCTGGCATTTTGAATTAAATTGTATTATATTTTTTGAATTTTAAAATATCCATTGTTATTTATATGAAGCCTTACACACGGTTTTCCGACAGAGAGCTGGTTGAAGCGATTCGTGCTTCGGACAGCGAAGCGTTTCATGTATTTTATTTAAGGTATTACGAACCCATATACCGGTTTTTATGGTACCGCACCCATTCCACCGAAACAGCCGGAGATTTTACCCAGGAAGTGTTTATGCGGATCTGGGAAAAGCGTGAAACGCTCGATCCACAAAAATCCATCAGAGCCTATCTGTATCGTATTGCTTATCACCTGGTGATTGATTATTTAAAAAAACGGTCCAGTCACGAAACCTTTATCCAGAAAAATACACATCAGCGAAATATTTCGTTTGAGGCATTTTCGGATTTGCAGATGGATGTATATCGGGTCATCGATCAGTTTTCTGAACCGGTGAAAACAGTCTTTTGTATGAGCCGGTTTGAAGGATTCAAGTACAGTGAAATCGCGGAGATCTGCGGCGTATCTGTTAAAACCGTGGAATTTCGTATTTCAAAGGCATTGGAACTGATGCGAAAAAAACTGTCTCACGGTTAGGGAAATTCGGGAATCATT
This sequence comes from bacterium, assembly GCA_016932575.1. Taxonomy (GTDB): domain Bacteria; phylum Zhuqueibacterota; class QNDG01; order QNDG01; family JAFGCO01; genus JAFGCO01. The sequence goes on along the minus strand of JAFGCO010000069.1, from coordinate 70,539 downwards.
CGTATAAATATTATGGAGGCTCCATCAGAGAGGGGTGCTTATGGATCAGGCCGATTATCAAATGCTCATTTCTAAAAAGCTATCCGGCGAGCTTTCCAGTAAGGAATCAAAACAGCTGCAGGATTGGCTGACACAATCACCGGAAAATCAGGCACTTTATCATGAAATGAAGCGATACTGGGAACAATCAAGACAGCCGGAGCCTCCTTTCATTCCGGATGTTCATCAAGAATGGTCAAAAATAAAAAATCGTTTGGGGCTGGATCATCTGCATTCACAATCCAGACGGCCGGAGTCCGCGGTGGAGACATTCAGATCCCTGCTTTCTGGAAGAAAGCGGCTGGCTGTTGCGGCACTCTCCCTGGCATGCATTTTCATGATCGCAATTCTGCTTTGGAAAAACGAAATCGGTTTTTCCAGATACCATCGGATGGTGACCGGAAATGGTGAAAGAAAAGAAATCACACTCGATGACGGCTCACAAATTCGAATGAACAGCGGAAGTGTTGTTCAGTACGCAAAATCATGGAAAAAGAAGAGACATGTCATCCTGGCCGGCGAAGCATTTTTTTCTGTGGTACCCGGAGAATTGCCGTTTATCGTGCAGACCGAAAATGCCGTGACAGGTGTACTGGGCACGAAGTTTAATGTGCGGGCCCGCGGCCGGCAGACACGGGTTGTTGTCAAGGAAGGCCGGGTCCGGTTTGCTTCACGCGGCAAAGCGTCCGGTGAAGTCGTATTGGCCGCAAGTATGATGAGTCAGATCGAAGATCACGGGCTGCCGCGGATTCCGCAGGAGACTGATGTGGAAGCTACCCTGGGATGGCTTGAAAAGCGTCTGGTTTTTAATGAGACGCTCCTGAGAGAGGTGATTGCCGAGCTGATTCGTTTTTATGATACAGACATTCGTATTGAGGATCCGGAGCTTTCTGAATTGACCATTACAGCCTCTTTTTCAGAAATGACCGTGGATGCGGTGCTGGAATCGATTTGTCTGGCGATAAATGCAGAATATATCCATAAAAAGGATTGCTATTATATTGTCCATCGATGTCAATAAACGGGGTCAATTATGTCAAATGATTCTGACTCTCCTTGTTGTCCAGCTTTGCTTCACCTCTCTCTTTGGAAGCGAACAGATCCGGATCACTTTACAATGTACTAATATTCCTTTAAAGTCTGTGCTCAAGCAAATTGCCCGGGATGCCAGCGTCAACTTTGTATTCAGGGATGAACTCATTCAGGGAAGGCGGGTGTCCTGTCAATTCACGGATGCTTCGGTGGACGAGATCCTGAAACAAATACTCCCTTCATACAGCCTCTCTTACCGATGGACATCGGACAACGTCATTGTCCTTTTCAATGAAACGACCGCATATTTAAAAATTAAAGGCGTTGTGCGTGATGCGGAGAATCATCGGCCCCTGCCCTATGCGAACATCATCTTATCAGGCACTAAGAAAGGAAGTACTTCAGATAATGAAGGATACTTTCAGATTGATCAGGCGTCAGCGGATCGGTGTTCATTAAAGGTCAGCTACATCGGCTATGACACAGAAGAACTGGTGGCATTTGCTTCGAATCATCCCGAACTGCTTGAAATTGTGATGAGGCAGAATCCGATAAAAATGAAATCTGTTACTGTGACTGGCAACAAGATACCCGCCTTTGAAGTATCCAAAACCCATGCGGCAGAGCTGCGGTTTTCACCTTCGAACCTGGAGTCAATTCCTTCATTTTGCGGTTCCGATTATCAGCGCTCCATGCAAATGATGCCGGGCGTCAATTTAAAAACGGACAATTCTGCTGATTTGTCATTTTTGGGCAGCGAGAGAATTCATAATTTATGTTATCTCGACGGTATTCCTGTCTGTTATCGGCCGGAAGTGTATTATGGTATGATTACGCCTTTTCATGCCCCTTCCATTGAAGAGGTAAACATATACAAAGGCGGATATTCCGTACAGTACGGTGATTGCATCGGCGGTATCATCGAACTGACTGCCAATACGATGCAGGACCGCCAATTCGATTTTGGCATTGGCGTCAATTTTTTTGATATCCACGGCTTTATTCAGATTCCGGTCGTTCACAATATTCGGTGTTTTTTTTCAGTCAATCGATCATTTAATCATATCAGCACGGGATCGATATATAATGAGGTCTATCGGGTGGCTTATGAGAATCTTTCATATCAAAATGATATTGATTATGGTATATTTGATAAAAAACCGAAGAATTATCGATATTCAAAAGCACTCGGTAAACTCGTTTGGGAGTATTGTCCGAAAGGGCAAATACAATTAACCGGCATCCTTGGCAATGAATATGAATCGAAAGAATATTCAATCCGTGATGAGGAGTATTCGTATTTATTGACACATGATAACTATTGGAAATGGCAAAGCAGGGGGATATCATTAAATGTGTCCCATCAATGGTTACCCTGGTGGTATTCAAAGCTGACAGCCGTGCATTCAAATGAATTACGATCTATTCAAGATTATTTGGCGGATGAAGACTTCGTGGATTTTGAAGAAACCGGATACGATACAACTTTTGATGACCATCGGTGGCAACATGTCATTATCAAACATGAGCATCAGTTTCAATTCGGAAGTTTTCAAGTCGGTTTGGGATATGAATATTTCAGGCAGCGATTGAAATCCAATAGCAAGAGCGTATTCTTTTTTCCAAATCTGCCCTGTTCGCCGCCTGGCGATTATCGCAATCCTCCCAATCCCTGGCATTCGGACGAAGCAGGGAAGATAACCATGTCGAAAGATTGCCTGCATTTTGAGGGTTGTTGGCGGTGTTTTCAATGGTGTCGCATCAGGGCGGGTCTGCGTGCCGTAAAATACAGATGGAAGGAATCGTATTTGTATGATAATGAAGGATGTGGAGAAAACAGGTATGATCCGGATCTTTATTCCTTACCCCGATTTTCAATAAATCTGTCATTATCGGACCAACTGGCATTCAACAGCGCCTGGGGCAAATATGTTCAGTTTTTTTATATGCAAAATGATCTGATCCATGATACACGCATGTCCAATGACTTATGGCTGATTGCAAATGATGAGTGGCCGGCCTGTGAAGCAGAACATTTTATTTCCGAATTGTCCTATAGTTTGCCCAATTATCGTTTTGGTTTAGAATGGTATTCCAAAAAATTATCACAATTGAGCGTGTTCGAGGAAGACGTCCCCGATTATTATAAAGATTTATTGATTTCCAGTGAAGTGGGATGGAGAGATTTTTTTTATGGCTCCGGTTCTGTCAGGGGCATGGAAGGGTATTTGCAGAAAACGGAGGGCGTTTTAACAGGATGGATTTGCTATCGATTCGGTAAAGCTGAGTACCGGTTCCCCAATGTGAATGATGGAAAACCTGTTTATCCAAAATATTATCGGGATCATGAGTTAAAAGCAACAGCAATGATATCACCGGGTCAGTGGCGTGTGTCGGCTGCAGCCGTTTACGGTTCTCCGATTCTTTTTTCAGGGGATTCATCCTCTTATGCTATTGAAGATGGTGGATTCAATGCATATGATTTCAGTCTACCTTCATATTTTCGCCTGGATGTCAATATATCAAGGAAATTCGAAAACCTGTTGTCTCTGAATTGGGAGCTGGGAGTCTCATTTATCAATGTGTTGAAAAACAGAAATGTCGTGTACCGGTACTATTATAAAGATTCGAATATGGATTACTTTAATGTGTATGAAAGGCGCATGCTGCCTTTTTTACCGCTGGTATTTTTAAATGTGACCTACCGGTGATGAATAGAAAAAAAAGATACTGTTTCCAGCGGGATCCATATTCAGTAAAAAGTATTTTTCAGATTTAGGGTATTTTCCTGATAAGCCGTATTAATTATTAAAGAGTCTGTCGTTATAAAATTTGATTGTTAATTTGCGGGGGAACAAAAGAAAGTGAGACATTATTTATCGGGAGCATTGTCTTTATTGCATATCTTTGTATTATTCATATTTGTATACGGGATATGCCCGTTAATGGCTCAACAAGAAATATACCAGAAAACTGTCGATTTGCATTGCCAGAAAATGCCTCTCGAATCGGTGCTTCATGAAATCTTCCATAAAACAAAGATTAATTTTGTATTTAATGATCAATTCATTAAAGACAAACAGGTTACATGCGATTTTGAATCAGCTCTTTTTGAAGAAGTGCTTAAGAATATTCTCTCCCCATACCGCCTTTCATACAGGTGGACGTCGGATAATGTCATCGTTCTCTTTAATGAGGCGATGACATTATCCTCAATTCAAGGGATTGTCCTCGACGCCGAAAGCGACCGGCCACTGCCATACGCCAATGTTGTTTTAAATGGCACTGAAAAAGGCAGTGCCTCTGACAGTGTGGGATATTTTCAAATTGACCGTGTCGGCATGCCATCGTGTTCGTTAACGGTCAGTTATATCGGTTACAATCCAGAAGAGCGGATGGTCTTTGCTTCAAATCGTTCTGAGCTGATTGAAATTATAATGAAGCAAAATCCGGTTTTGACAGAATCCGTGACTGTAACAGGGGATCACATCCGGTCTTTCAATATTTCTGAAACACATTCCTCAAAAATTTCATTCTTACCCGCAAGTCAGGCTGCCGTTCCGTCGCTCGGTGCTTCAGACTGTCAACGATCTTTACAACTCATGCCCGGCATCAGTGCGATTCATGAGAAAATTTCGGATTTGTCAATTTGGGGCGGGGAACGCGTTCACAATATGATCTATTTTGACGGGATTCCTGTTTGTTACCGGCCCGAAGTGTATTTTGGCATGGTCAGTCCTTTTCATCCTCTGGCCATTGAAAAGGTGAATGTACACAAAGGAGCTTATGGTGCCCAATACGGGGACTGTATTGGAGGCATTATTGAACTGACCGGAAATAATATACACGATAATCAATTTAAAATGAGTGCCGGTGCTGATCTGTTTCAAATCAACGGTTTTATCCAGGTTCCTGTTTCGAAAAGGCTAAAATTCTTTTGTACAGTGAGCCGTTCTTTTGACGGGATTGACAAAGGTCCCGTTTATCATGATGTATACTCGGTTGCCAAAGGCAGTTACATCTCAATTTATCCTGGAGAGGAAAAAATCACCGGTTACTCAGGTCAAAACGAACAATATGCCTTTTTAAGAACCATGGGTAAGTTATTATTTGATATTTCGTCACATGATCAATTCTGTATCACTTATTATGCAGGCAAGGAAAAAGAATTATATCAGGCGATGAATCATACGGATAATAATAAGTATCAATTTAAAACGATATGGAAATGGCATAATATCGGGTCTTCTTTAAAATACAATCATCAATGGAATGCTTACAGCAGTTCGAACATTCAATTTGTTTATACAAATGATTTCAGGCCGTTTGATTATTTTTCGAATAAAAATCGCCTTTTTGAAACATGGGATTCCGAATTCGATACAACCCATATTCAATATAAAATGAACACATTCAGGATATCAGCAGGCAATTCAATAGAATGGCATCCCTTTAAAATTGACATGGGTTATGAAGTGAATCAAAGAAGCCCCATGTTCAAAGAAAAAACGGCTTACCATATCCCCTATACAAATCCTCTGAACGATCGCGTATTTTATCATTTTGCGCAGAGATACGATAAAACAATGAAAAATGTTTTTTATATGCAGAGCAGTTGCACGCCTATCAATAAACTGAATCTGGGATTGGGAGTACGGGTGGTGAAATTCAAAACGGGTGTTTGGGAATTAACGGATGAAAATCAAAAGCAAAATAAGGCGTATCAGCAAAAAAACAGCATCGGGCCCCATTTTTTACCACGTGTATCCATGTCATATCAACTTTCAGAAGGGCTCACCCTTAAATGCGGATGGGGGCAGTATTATCAATATGCGGCCATACAAAACGACCTGGCAAACAATAAGGACAATTTTTATGATTTATGGTGGCACGCAGATCATAAAATGCTTCCCAACCAATCCGAACATCGTGTTGCAGAACTGTTGTTTGAAAGAAAAAATTATTGTTACATGATCGAAGTCTATCAGAAAAAGATCAACCGATTGACCCTGCATAGAAATGATGCGCCCCTCTATTTTTCATCCCCCCTTGAAAAACAATATTGGGAACAGGACTTTTTACAGGGATCGGGCTTGACAGAGGGTTTGAATTTGTCTTTACAAAAAACCAGCGGGCCATTGACCGGATGGCTCTGTTATCATTACGGAACCGTGATGTATCAATTTCAAAACGTCAACAACGGAACTCCTTTTTCTCCAAAGAATTATCGGGCGCATGAGATAAAAGCGGCCGCCGGTTTTTCATTCAGGGCATGGCGTTTTACAATGACGGGGGTGTACGGTTCGCCTGTCCGGTCGTTTAATAAAGCGGTTGTCTGTCCTGAAAATGACACTCCGCCAAGAAATCTGGATCTGCCCTATTATCAGCAGGTTTGCCTGAATATCAGACGCACGTTCAATGTGTCACAAACCATCCATTGTGATGCCGGCATCTCGTTATTAAATCTGTTGAATTATCAAAAAATTGTGGATCGCGAAATATTTACAAACATGGAAAGCGGTTATTACGAAATCCAGGAACGAAGAATGCTTCCTTTGGTTCCCTTTGTGTTTTTAAATGTTACTTATCAATAATACAGGAGAATGTCTTATGAAAATGAATAGAACAGGTGTTATTATATTTCTGATGACGATCTTTTTTGTGATGTCGTCTTCCGGTCAGAATGATATCAATCCCGTTTATCCACCGTATATTTCCAGTTTTCAGGTGGATGACAGTGATTCGGCCAACACATTTGCCAGTCCCTGCATCGCCGTGAGCGTAAACGGTGACTTTGTGGTGGCCTGGGAAGATGAACGCGGTGACGGTATTAATATTTATGCACAGCGATATACCAGCGAAGGTATACCACAGGGAGATAATTTCCGGGTGAATGACATTGTCGAGGGAATGGAATGTGAAGATCCGGAAATTGCTTTGGACGCGAACGGGCATTTTATCATATGCTGGAATACATGGCGTGATCAGGTTCGGGACTTTAATGTTTATGCTCAACGTTACTCTTCTCAAGCCGACCGGATCGGAGGTAATTTTCGAGTTAATGACGATGTGTATCATGATCATTGCTGTGAAGTTTCAGTGACCGCGGATCAGGATGGAAATTTCATCATTGTATGGAGAGAACAGCGGGATAAAAATTTCAGCCAGATCTATGCGCAAAAGTATTTCAAAGAGGGAACAAAAGATGGGGACAATTTTTTAGTCAGTGAAAATCAATATTGGCAGATTTATCCGGATGTTGCCATGAATTCATCGGGTGATTTTGTCGTTGCATGGGCGGATGAACGTTACAGTGAATTTGATATTTTTGCTCAGAGGTTTTTTGCGGATGGATCGAAAAACGGAGCGGAATTTCAGGTGAGCGATGTGGCAAAGAGAGTCCGAAAATATGATCCGGCTGTTTCAATCAATCAATCGGGCGATTTTGTGATTGCCTGGAGTCACGGATTTGGAGAGAATGATATTTGCGCACAGTACTATCTGGCCGACGGCAGCCGTTCGGGTGATAATTTTCAAGTCAATCTGGATATATACAGTGAATTCCGTTGTTCGGCTTCGGTTTCACTGAATGATTCCGGACAATTTGTCATCGGCTGGCTGGACAACGATGCCGCGCATAATTTTTATATTCGATACTATCCTTCCGGACCTGGTGCCGGGGAAGATCCTTTTCATCCGGCAGGTTCAAATATATTTATGGGCCATTATATTGATCTGGAGCTGAAGGCCGATGGATTTCTATATAATGTGTGGAATGCCAATGAACATATTTATGCTAATATCATTGACCTGGTTCATCATACTTCAGGGAGTGGTACGGAAATTGAACATAAATCTGTGAATGATCCCTCTGATTTCAGACTGTATCAAAACTATCCGAATCCGTTTAATCCCAGTACAACCATTGATTTTCAGCTGGAAAAGACTGAATCGGTTCAGTTGGTTATTTATGGTATCACTGGTCGCAGAGTTAAAACCTTAATAAATGAGAGGCTTGGTTCCGGGATGCATCAGGTGCTCTGGAACGGATTGGATGACAACAATGAACCGGTTCCCAGCGGAGTCTATTTCTGCAGACTGGAAACGGATATGCATCAGGCTATTCAAAAAATGGTTTTCACTCAATAATCATACTGATCAGATACGATCAATTCAGTGGCCGTCCGGGAAGATGAGACGGCCTTTTTTATTCATGCAGTAAGGATTTAAATTAACACCTGAAGTGTATTAAAAAATTCTGGTTTTTGATTATTGATGATCGGATTAGGGTAATTTTTAATTCAATCGTATTAATATTATGAAATCCCGATGTTATGACATCAACTTTAATCAAGCGATGATTCATATTGATTTTCATATTCATTCAAGGAGGAAGCATGTCTTTTAATAAGGGTTGTCTGTTTTTGTTTGTTGCAGTTGTTTCATTCAGTTATGCACAAAACAGCGTTACTATCCGGACAGGCAGTCAGTCATTTGCCGCTGATTTGCCGGATCATGGCCGTGTTGTGCTGTCTCCGGATCAGGGAATTGTTCACACCGAATCTCTTCAGCCCGATGACAATGTGCGCATTATTGTACAGTTTGAGGCAGCGCCGATCCTGTCCAATCCAAAGTCGCGTTCATTAAATAAGGTATCCACTGCGCATCAGATTCAGTTGCAGCGGGCACGGTTTGAGAGCGAGATGCAGCATGTTTATTTGCAATCCGTTCAGAACAATACCGGATATAACCTCAGCTCTCCCAGGATCATTCATGCATATCGTCATTGTTTTAATGGCCTCGCTTTAACAGTGCCCCAATGCATGATTCGTCCTCTGAGAGATTTGTCCTCTGTAAAAAAGGTTTATGTCGATCAGGAAGTGCATTCATCTCTTGACGACAGTGTTCCACTGATAGGGGCGGACAGTGTATGGAAGGCACCCGGCTATACCGGCAAGGACATTCTGGTCGGTATTATTGATACAGGGATCGATTACACCCACCCCGCGCTGGGCGGGGGATTCGGTTCCGGATATAAAGTCATGGGCGGATACGACATTTATAATCATGACGCGGATCCCATGGATGATAATGGCCACGGTACGCATGTGGCCGGTATTGTGGCCGGTAATTCCGACCGTGTCAGGGGCGTTGCGCCCGATGCCAGACTGATGTCTTTTAAGGTGCTCAATCAGAACGGAAGCGGCTGGATGTCTGATGTCCTCCGGGGGATTGAGCTGGCTGTGGATCCGGATGACGACCCTTTTACAGATGACGGTGTGGATGTGATTAATATGAGCCTGGGTCACGCTTCCAGAAATCCTGAAGATCCGGATTGCCAGGCTGTGAACACAGCCGTGCAGGCGGGTGTGGTTTGTGTGGTTGCGGCCGGCAACGAAGGTTTTGACGGTTATGAAACCATCGGCTCTCCGGCACTGGCGAACAGCGCCGTTACCGTGGGCGCCGTGGATAAAGAAAAACGCCTGGCCGAATTTTCTTCCATGGGCCCGGCGGGTGTCAATGAAATGATCAAACCGGATCTGGTAGCGCCTGGAGTGGATATTTATTCCAGCGAATTGGGATGGAGCACCTTTACTCACACCGGAACATCCATGGCCGCACCCCATGTCGCGGGTATGGCCGCGCTTTTGTGTGAAAAATATCCGCAAGCAACGCCCGAACAAATCAAGGGGCTGCTGTGCGGATCTGCAGAGGATTTGGGAATGAATTTCTTTCAGCAGGGAAGCGGTATGGTCCATGCCATCCGGGCAGCCCGTTTATCCACATCGATTCAACCCAGCAATCTCGGTCTGGGTGTGGTCGATGCCAATCAGGATCTGTTTACTGCCCGAAAATATTTATCGATTATGAATCTGAGTGCTCAGTCGCAATCCTATGAATTATCCCTGCGGCATTCTCTTCCATCCGGTGCAACGATCAATCTGGATCGGGCAGATATCGAACTGGGACCGAATTCTCAGGATTCAGTGCTGGTAACCATGACCGTGGACACCCGGATCGCTTTACAGTTTGATGATTATCCGGGCAGTTTTGAAGGATGGGTGGATGTTGCCTCCGATCAGGATACGCTGGGTGTCCCTTTTTCTCTGTTGCACGTACCCAGCATTCAGCTTCACTTTGAAAGTAAATACTGTCACCTGACATTGTATAAAGAGACTGGGGATTCTGTTGAATCTGATCCCAAATGGTATTTCAACCTTGAATCCCCCTGTAATCTTCTGGTCCCTTCCGGCGACTACAACATAAAAGCTGAAATTTATGAAAATAAAAAGGAATATCAGATATTTAAAAAAATCCATTTTGACAAAAGCATGGAACTTCATTTTTCTGTGTCAGAGGCGCCCTATGCGCTTTCGGCCTATATTCATCCGGATTTGCAGGAAAAAATAAAAAACTGTTACTGGAGACGATATCTGGTTGACAAAAAGACAGGATGGTCAACGATAACTTTCCATTTCGGCAACAGCCGTCTGGATACGATTTATGTATCTTCATTTGACACGGCTCGTTTTTCTTTAGGATGGATACAATATGCTCAGGATATCAACGATCGTGTTTATCTGGCCAGCGACGGCATTAATGAACCGCTGACTGAAAGCCGGGTATTGCAGATCAATCCGTCCGGCATGATGCCCATCGATTTTTCAGTTAATGTGAATCCGTTTCTGACCGAGGATCTGTATCGATTAGGTTTTGAATCCATTGCCTGGGACGGACGCTTTTCGACCAGTTTTAATAACGAACATGCCCTCCCGCTGGATGAAGAGGGACGGTTTTACCTGTATGTGACGCCGGAAGACGAGACTCCGTTCTTTTATTACAAATTTTCCTTTTTCAAGCAGGGTTTGTTCGATGTGATTGAAGATACCTATTGGAAATCCGGATATCTGTGTTTTCATAACGACCGGATCACGGCTTCGTTTTCCGAATATGAAGAGGATGACAGCGAATGGGGATTTCATGAAAAACTGATCGAAACGAAATCTTTTTATATTCCGGAAGAAGCCGTTTATTTCGGCATGGCTATACCGCCTGCATATCCCCGCAGATCCATCCAGGTGGCATCAGACCAGGTGAAGATTCCGCTTAACAATTTTTATTTTCAGGCAGGAGATTATTTGACTTCTGTCAATGATAGGGAAACAGAATACCGGATTTATCTGGAGAATGCATTGGTTGCAGAGGGCGCCACACAGGATTCTGTGATTGCCTTGTCCGGAGACGGACCGTATCGTCTTGAATTATTGTATCCAGGGATCGCCGCATTCGGGAAGTATACCGGAGATGCATCCGTCACTGCGGAATTCAATACAAAGAATGAAGACATGAATCCGCCGCAGTTGATGGATATACAGCTCTTTTCCGACGGTTTTTTAATGGATCCGTTTGCCATTCCCGGCCGGGTGACTTTATCTGCATGGTTGCAGGATGATACGGATCTCGCCGAAGTGGATATTCAATACCGAACCTCAGGAGAAAACGTCTGGCATGATCTCCAGCCGGTTCGTGACAACGACTGCTTTACAGCAGATTTGCCGGACACCCTGGTGAAGACCTGGATCGATCTCAGGATCAGTGCCGAGGACATTTCAGGAAACAGGTTTAAGTATTCGTTACTGCCGGCTTACATCAATCAGGGCATCACGTATGTGAGTCATTTTAAAATATCACCGGATTATATCCGTCCGAATCAGGAAATCGCAATAAGCGCTAAAGTGACGGATGTGGACGGTGTTCAGAAAGTGGAAGCGAGTATCAAGGATACGACCGGTTCGTTGGTCGGCAAGATCAGGCTGTTCGATGACGGAAATCATCATGACGGAAAAGCTGAGGATCATCTATATGCGGCACAATGGACCACGCCGACAGAGGGTATGGATTTTATGATTGAGCTGGCCGTATCCGATCAGGCTGGTCATGTTCTTATCCTCCCGTCCATGATCAATGCAACTACCCATGACATGCCCTGTCTTTCATTAACTGAATCCCGGATCGAACGTCAGCCTGCAGACAGTGTGGGTGTTATTGAGATCCAGAATACGGGTTTGGATACAGCCAGACAAGTTATGGTTCAGCTTTTTGAGTATGGTTTCGATTTTGTTCTGTATGAAGAGACGATAGAATCCATCGATCCGGGCGGCAGGTTCCAGTGGATGGTGCCCCTGGTGATCGAAAGATGGATCGAAAGCGGGGAAGAAGTTCTGGTGCCTGTCACCATGCAGACATCAAAATCCACATGGCATGACACCCTGACCATTGATATCACCGGTAATGCGGGGCCGGACATTAGCGGCCAGAAGGTATATCCGAAAAACGCTGAGCCCGGCGGATCCGTTCATCTGGAATGCACGCTCATCGATGATGACGGCATCCTGTCTCTGAAAGCCTATATGTACGATGACGGGAATAAACAAATTGTGGATTCATTGATGTTTAATAGAGGAGAAGAATGCGAGTGGTGCGGCACAGAGTTTTTTGCAGAATGTGTTCTTCCGGATACGGAGTCCGATTTTCATCTCGTCATTCAGGCGCAGGATTCACTCGGCAATGTTTCTTTTGACAGCACATCGCTTAAGTTTACCACCTGTCCGGTGCCGGACGGAAGCGGCGATGTGCTTGTGCTCGGTCAGTTCCGGGGAACCGATGATCAAGCATTGAGGTCCATTACAGATGCATTGTCATCGAACGATATCTCATGGGAACTCTGGAACCGGACCTACCGCGGATTCTGTGATTACATGCTGCTGAACCGGTATCTGAAAAAAATCGTCATCTGGCATCCGGATGTCTATAGGCCCACAGAAGAGGAAATCGAATTCGGCGACAAACAGCCCGATGAGGAAGAGCGGTACAAGATCAAACGATATCTGGATCAGGGGGGCAATCTTATAGTGACCCAGTCTGATTTTGTTGAAAATGTCGGTGATTATGACAAAAAATACGAAACCGTATATCTCTATTACCGCAAGCAGGAGACGCCGCGGATGACCGATCACATTCAGGGTCTGGAAGAAGATCCGATCGGGCACGGTCTGGTACTGAATTTGAAATCCGGGACTTCCATGAATGCCATGAAACCCAGGCGGACCAAATACGGATCCGTCATTTTACAGACGGACAATGGCGATCAGGTGGCTTTACGGGTCAGCAAGGAGGATTATCACGCCGTGGTTCTCGGATTCGATTTTAAAAATATTGCGGAAGAAGAGAGCCGGAATATACTGATGCACAGAATCGTTCAATGGCTGCGGTCTCCCTCAACATCAGTTGAAGAGATGCTGGCTTCTGAACTGCCCGCCGCTTATGAGATGGGCGCCAACTATCCCAATCCGTTCAATGGGCAGACTGTCATTCCATTTCAGTTGCCCGAGGCGGGTCGGGTGACGATTCAGATATACGACCTGCTGGGAAGAAGGGTTGCGGTCTTGCTGGATGACAGAGAATTGAACGCGGGATATCATTTGGTGAACTGGGACGGATTGAACCAGGCGGGAATGACGGTGTCCAGCGGTGTTTATTTTGGCTGTTTCGAGGCAGACGATTACCGGTCTGTACGGAAAATGGTGTATATCCGGTAAAGATACCGGATGAGAGAGACGGATCGCCCGGGAAGGGATATTCAGCGTGATCGGTAAGATCTTGAGTTCCGATAAATCGGGATTCTGAATGACATCAGCGGGCTGCGAAGCCGGAGCCTGCTGTGACCGTTTCATTCGTTGATTCATTTTTGTCTTGCTGGCCGGGGGCTGTTGAATGATGACTCATTCAGCAGCCCCCGGTTTTTTGTGTTGATTTTTAGGGAGATTGTTGTTATAATGAAGCAATTATTTAATCATCAAAACCTGACATCTTTCGCGCTGCACAAAAATTGCTGAATGAATCGATATGGCCAGTATCAGGAATTTTAAGTGACCTTAAAATTTCCAGTAATAGGAATTTTAAATGCCTGTTATCAGGAATTATGTCCAATAATCGACATTTATTCCTGTTATTGGAAACATTTTGAAGGGGATTTTTTCGGTATAATATTATATTCGCGGCGTACCACATTTTCAGAGTAAAATACCCCACTCCAAAAACGGAAAAAGGATATTAAAAGATAAAATAAAATGATTTAAAGATATTGGATAAAGAAAGGCGCATGGCCTATAGAAGCGCTGCCATGCGGTAAGGGATACAAGGTATCAGGATTGGGATAAAGGAGCCCAAACCACCCAAAGAAAAAGACGAAAACATTCTGCCACGAACGCCAGAAAAGGGTACGCCGCGAATGTCGCGCTGGCCCTTCCTTTATCCCGTGAGATAAAGAAACAACAGGAATGATCTTTGATAAAATGAAATATTTAATTATCTCACGGGACAAGCCCCAAGTTCGCGGCGATATCTTAAATAACTTAACTTTGGCAAATTTGTAAAAAAGAAAAATCTTTCTTCCCCACACGATTTCAGGAATGCGTGTGATTATCCGGGCCGAACACAATGACAGTCTACCAGTATCGTGAAGCAGTCAAAGGTTGGCTGCGGGGCCTACTAACAATGGTTCTTTTGAGATGCTTGAGCTGTATGATGGGTAACTATCGCATACAGTTCTGAGGGGGGAATCCGGCCGTAAGGCCGGTGACCTACCCGGACCGTAATAAAAAATAAGTTAAGGGAATAATATCATGGCAAAAAAATCCATTATTATTACAAAATATGATAAAACCCGACTGAAAAGTTTTATCAACGATGATCTTCGTAAGGAATTAAACAGAGCAAAAGTAGTCGATCCGAAAGATATTCCTGATGACGTGATCACCATGAATTCCAAGTTTAAACTTAAAGATTTGGATTCTGGTGAGGAAATGATATATACTTTGGTATTTCCAGAAAATGCTGATATTTATAAAAATAAAATATCCATTTATGCCCCAATGGGAATTGCACTTATAGGTTATAAAGTAGGCGATGTTATTGAATGGCCAGTACCAAGCGGCGTACTCCGAATTAAAGTATTGGAAATACTGTATCAACCTGAAGCTTCTGGCAATTTTGATCTATAAAGGAATTCTTAATAGATTTTGGAAAATTTACAGGAAAATCATTAATGAAAAATTTAAATTGGTATTTAATAATGTGACAAATTAAACGGTATAACTAGGCGGCTGCAGTGGATTTAAACCCGTGAAGATTTTCGAGATTTTAAAGTTATGTGGAATCACATTTTCAGGGTAAGTTTGCGGTTGGGTTTAAACGCACTGAGCCGCGACGTTGGAATATAATGAACATAGAAATAATTGTGTTGTAAAATATGTTAAATATCACACAAGTAAATATATTATTATAGGTAGGAAAAATTGCTCAAAGGAAAAGCAAAAAGACAAATTTTGACAATCACTATATTGTTGTTTGCTTTTAATTTGCTTCACGCATCAAAACCTGTGCTCCCTGTTATCGATGCAGCACAAAATGCTGATGGCCGACTTGAATTGTTTTATATTAAAACAGATCAGGTTTGTTACCAACGATGGCAAAAATCATTGGGAGGCGAATGGTCTGATGAAGCGGTTTGTTTTACTTCGACTAAAAGCGTTGTGACAGGGCGGGATTTGGATGGTTGTCTTAATGTTTTCATTATTGGACAGGACAACCGGTTATTTCATAAAAAACAAAGCGCTCCAAATAATGGGTGGTTAGAACCTGTTGAAATAGAAAATCAGGTCAAAGCTGTTACATTATTTTGTGATGATAATGGATATCTTCATTTATTCTTTACTGATGTTGAAAATATCCTGTATCATCGAGAGCAGACTTTACCAGATAGAGAATGGTCAGAAAAGACAACATTAGCTGAATACGCCAATGCGTTTGCCGTCGGTCAAAATAAGGACGGCAGGCTTGAACTGTTTTACTCGGGAACAGAGAATGCTTTGCTCAACAAATGGCAGAACGCTGCTGGCGGTGACTGGTCTGAAGAGAATCCTTTCGCGGGTACCGCTAAACACATTGCCGTCTCACGTAACGCCGATGGAAGGCTCGAAGTGTTTTCGGTTAGTAACGATAATATCCTTCATCATAAATGGCAGGTTGCGCCCAATAGTGGTTGGGATGATCATGCTGTATTTGCAGAACAGGCTCAATGTGTCACTGTTGAGAAAAATCATGATGGTCGGATGGAGGTGTTTTATACTGATTTAGACAATATAATTCATCATAAATGGCAGGTCGCCCCAAGCAGCGGTTGGGTTGTGGGGAAGCAGTTTGGCTGGTCGGCAAAGAGTATAACAGCGATACAAAATACAATTGGATGTCTTGAAACCTTTTATTTGGACATAAATGACATTCTTTTTCATAACTGGCAGCTGAAACCAGGGCGCCATTGGGCTGGTGAATATCCTTTGCGTTCAATGGATCAACCATTATTTACTGTTGAAGATTTCCCTCAAGCTCCCATTTATAAAACAAGCCATAATAACTGGCATGTGAATGATCATTGTTTTATCCAGGGGAAAGATGACGACTGGCATATGTTTGGCATTGTCTGGCCTGATCCGGGATCAGGCGATTCGACTATAGTCAACTATTTTGGTCATGCAGCTGCAACCAGTTTAAATCAGAAGTCATGGCAAGAACTTGCTCCGCCATTTTATGAGGAGTTAATCGATGGAAAACTACTCTGGGCGCCGCATGTGCTTCAAAATGAAGACACCTTCTACATGTTTTATTGCGGCGGGGGAGCTATGGAAAGCTATGCCATTGTGCTTCGAACATCAGATGATCTTAACGAATGGTCAGAACCAGAAATTCTTTTTAGGGATGGATTTCAAGCGAGAGATCCTATGGTAATATGGTGTGCAGAGATAAATAAATGGGTCATGTATTATACGGCAACGGAAGCTCCAGACGGTGGACATTATGTAGTTGCCTATCGCAGCAGTGAAGATTTGATCAACTGGAGCGACAGAGAAATCGCTTATACGGATTTTCATGTAGGCGCTGGATGGGGGCCTACAGAATCTCCCTTCGTGGTTCAACGCGGTGATTATTATTATTTATTTATTGGACCTCGTCCATATGATCATCCTACAGATGTGTTGCCAGATTGGGAACATCCAGGTTATGATGGTACAGATGTTTTTCGATCAACACATTGGAATCATTGGGAAAACTCAGATTTTGCAGGTCACATTCCTGTACATGCTCCAGAAATAATTCATGATAAAGATGGGGATTGGTTCATTAGCCGCGCAGGCATTTTACGGTGTGGATTGTATTTAACAAAAATGAACTGGCTTGATGGTCTCGATTCTCGGGTTCAGGATGAAAATTATAGACAGTTATCAGAGGGTCATGATTTCCAACTTAATCATAACTATCCGAATCCATTTAATATCCAAACATTTTTAGACTTTACTGTTATGAGTAAAGGACATGTTTTTATACATATAACTGATATCATTGGCCGTCAAGTAAAAGTATTAGTGAATGAAGAACAACCAGCAGGAAAATATAAGATTACATGGAACGGAACAGGTGAAAATAAAAATGAGGTTTCATCAGGAATTTACTTTTGTAAAATGTATAAAGAAGGTACGGTTGAAGTAATTAAAATGATCCTACTTAGGTAAGCTTGTAAAAATAAAATATTATAGGATTTTTATTTGTGTTTTGTATTCATAATATTTACATCATTGCAACATAACACATATTTGTCCTAAAAAGTCAAGAGAAAAAAGTGTCCCTGTGCGCCGGGTGCCCTGGATGAGTGACATAATCCAATAGATATCGTGTGGCACGTGTCTTTAGAGTTTGTGTGAAAACACAGTATTGTGTGTCATTTCGAATTCTGCGAAGCGGGATGAGAAATCTTATAATCCTTTTTATAACAATAAGTTAGTAAGATTTCTCGCGGAGTTTATCCTGAGATTGCCGAAGGGCTCGAAATGACATAGAGTATGCATATTTTTTTGTTTTCACACAGTCTCAAAGTCTGTGAACGAGGTAAAATATTTGAGTACTTATCTAAATTCAGATTAAAAACAGTATTAATATTAGGGAGAGGACCAATGAAGAAAACAGCAATAATAATTGCAGTTATACTTTTAGTAGTTACAATTTTCTATTATTGGCAATATAAACAGAGAAAGATGCAAGTAGAAACCATATCTCAAGAGTTTGAGAAACTTAGAGCTAACCCGGCAATTAATGATACATCACGAATTATACAAATCATCTACGAAGGCGAAAAACTCAGCTTGTCATTTCTGCCAAACGCAATCGAATTACTTGACAGCTTAAGAATTGAGGCCGAATGGCTAAAGGTCAAAACGAAAGTGCTGGAAGACACTATTACGAATAAATATAAAGTAAATCTGCTTGAGGAATTTTCTAAAATTGATACAGAAAAGATACATAAATTCGAAACTGATAGTTTAATTTACGATATTAAAATGGAAGAAGACTGGGAAAAAGCAAATCAGCTTAATACAATTCAATCTTATTTAATATTTATTAAGAAATATCCAGAAAGTATTTATGCTAAGGATGCAGGAAAGAAAATTACCCTGCTAGAATTCGAAGATAAAACGAAATCAGCAAGAGAGAGTAACTTTTTAGGGGAACCAGTAGCACAGCACGACAGATGTTATGCGATTTTAAATATTCATAATGACACAAAATATGAATTATCAATCTGGTTTGTGGGAGTTGATACTTTTAAAATAGTCTATCAATCTGATGAGAAAGCATCAATCGAAGTTATAAACGGTGAATACACAGTTACAGCCTCAGTTGAAGCCCCTAATGTGAAAAATTATTTTGATGTTCAGACATTTAATGGTGGTGATTTTGAGATTGAATTTTACGTTTCTTTTATCCCTAAAATGCAACAGCGAAATCCTTTTTGGACATTTAAGCAGTGGGAACCGATAAAACGAAAAGTGAGTTGTACAGACTAATTTCCCCAAGGATTTACTATTAACGGCATCAATCTAGTAGGGCTGAACGAAAACATTCACAAACATTGTCTGTTTGGAGAGGGCTGAGCCCTTTCAGTTTCACGCACTGGGGGCAGATGCTCTTTGCTTTCTTTCTCAAAAAAATAATGGTTTATTTGGCATCGCGTTGCTCAGTTGTAAGGTTAGCGTTTTTGTTAGTCAATAAATTTACTATCGTTCCGGGTATCTTACCCGCGACGCAGACCGAGCGGGTTTCATAATCCACCAAACATAAAGAGAAGATGATGACAGGATATCGAATATATATAGATGACACTTCATTATTGGACAGCCTGTTTAATTATGGGGTGGGAGCCCCATAGAGTCACGTCCTGGGTCAGGAAACCCAGGATGATCATAAATTTCAAATGCATACGTTTAATTAATCATTTGGCCTTTTGTGGGATTTCGTTTTCAACGTTAACTTATTATTACGTTTGAAACCACTGATCTTCGAGTTTGGTGATATACAGATAATTTTCTGAGGGCTATGGTTGATAGTTATTAAACATGTAATTTGCCATTGAAAAGGAGAATCTGTTATGCTTGTTCATTTTACAAGATCCAAAATGACCAGAACAGCATTATCAGCTTTTACGGCTTTGTCTATTTTTTGGGTGAGCCATATCAGGGCCGAAGAGAAAGACCAACTGTCATACCCGGAATTGGGGATTACTACATCTTTACTAATTATACATCCTAGCATAGGTTATTGGTGGGGCCGAACAGGACTTCGATTCACAGGTATGTATTTAAAAAAGGATCATCACGAGTTTCATCTCAATATCGGCTATGGATTATATGACTCAGAGAAAGTGCAGCATAGTATCAACCTGTTAACAAGCTGGGTCGCTGGTAGTGATCCAGGCGCAGATTATAAGTATGGGGCAACGGGTATCGCATATAGTATTAATTACAAGGGATTCTTTCTTGAAATTGGGCTTTCGCGGCCATGGAGAGATGACGTTGGCAACCTTGCTCATGATCCTGTTGTTCCCAGTGGCTATTGGGGTTATATCCATCGATTTAGGAATGAGTGATTAATAATTGCTGTTTTCATATAAATAAAACCGAACCATTTAATCGTCTGTGGATTCTGCCATCGGACAGATGAACAAGGGGGCTCTGCCCCTAATCATAACCATTCTTTCACGGAATAAATGATGATTTTCTGCTTCAATTCTAAGATTTCACGCCATGCAACTGACTTTCTTTTCGGGTTTTTCCTTGATTTTCAATTTTTAATTGATGATATTTTAACATAATTTTTATCAGTAGCCATGACAACCCTGACTAAACCTGTCTGCAAATCTCGGGTTCCGGTATCCATTGCCGTATCTGAACAGGCCTCTTACTCCTGCTCGAAATTCTATCGCAGAGGTTGCTGTTTTTGCTTCCAGGAGCCCTCACCGGCGGTGTTCAGGAATCTTTAAAAGGATAACCATTGATCCTCACGAGCTCCTGAGAAGTCAGGATTAAGAACTGTATTTAAATTCCGGTAAAATATGCGTTTTCTAATTATACAGGCATGGAAATAATAAAATAATGAGACGCTCGTTCATTATAGCCTCCCGAAGCCTGATACTTTGTTTTGTATTTCTGCTCTTACTTCCAGGAAGGATTAGCGCCGAAAAAACGGTGCATCTCAGTCATTCTCAAAGTGAAATCCCATACACGGTTCATGTTATCAAGCCCGACTTTGTGGTAAGCACTCCGATCCCCGATGTCACACGCTGGGAGCCGGGTATTGCCGCAGATGATAACGGCAACTTCATTATCGTTTGGCCCGATAACCGTCAGGTCATTCAGGAATGGTCAAAATTTGAAATTTATGCACAATACTTTGACAGCGCCGGCTGTGCCATTGGCGGGAATTTCTGTATCAATGAAAATGCGGGAACCCATCACCGGTACCATGCCGAAGCCGATTTTGACCAGGATGGAAATTTTTATATCACCTGGTGCGAGATAGAAAATATTGGCCATGAACTGGTCTATCCGTATCATATTCGGGTGAGGCGTTTTACTCACGAGGGCGTACCAATAGGGAATACCATTCAGGTCACGGATGAATTGGCTGGGAATGAAAATTATAATCCCACAATCGCCGTTCGGGACAATGGACAATTCATGGTTGCCTGGCAAGGAAATGGTCATATTTATTCCCGTCTTTATGACGAAAACGCTTCACCGTTGACCCCCTGCCGTTATGTGAATGATTTTCAATTTGAACGGGTCCAACAAACAGAAATCGCCGTGAGCCGGAGCGGTACCTATATTATTGTCTGGCAAGACAGTTATCTCAACCATCCCGATGCCTATATTTACGGCCAGCGGTTTACAGCGAACGGCGATGCGGTTTTTGGTAATTTCCGTATCGATAACGAAACAGAGCAACACAGACGGGTCCATCCCGCGATCGCCATGAGCCAGTCTGGCAATTTCGCCGTGTCCTGGGGCATGGAGAATAGCCTGACATCAAGCAGGGCTATTTTGTGCCGCCTGTATAACCATGTCGCCCAGAGACAGGGGGAGCCCTTTCAGGTGAACACACCCTATGAAGGAGCATCCCTTTATCTAAACGGATCTGCCATGGCCGCAGATGACTCTGTATTTGTGGTGGTATGGATTCAGGATTCTGAACTCTACGGCCAGCTCTATTCCATCAACGGGACGGCCCTGGGAGAGAATTTTCAGATCACTAATACACAATGCGGTACAAATCCATCGGTGGCCATGTGCGGGAATCGAGTCTTTAGCACGTGGTGGTCCGGCAGGGACATCTGGGCCAACATTGTTGCTTTCGGTCCGGCTGATACGGTCCTGGCCCCTGTATTCTCGCCCGCTCCCGGAACATATTCTGCATCTCAAAACATCTCCATTCAATGCGGCACAGAAGACGCGGTTATCCGATATACCCTGGATGGCTCCGATCCCACCGAGGAGAGTGACACCTATCTGATGCCCCTGTCTGTCATCAGCACAAACACCATAAAAGCCAGGGCATATAAGGACGGGTATATATCCAGCCCGATTATTGAAGGAACATACACGATCGTTGAATCGGTATCCCTTGCGGGTTCAGTGACCTGGTTTGGGGGACAAACCGGCATGGAGAATGTCGTGATGACCCTTGCAGGAGACACTGAGGAGAGCGCCCAGACCGGTAATGATGGCAATTATGAATTTGGCGCCCTGCCTTCCGGGGTGGATTATGGCCTGGAACCGGAGAAAACCGGCTTCTTTTTTCAACCGGCCAGTTATACTTATCACAATCTGTCAGACGATCGGCAGAATCAGGATTTTATCGGATCCCTTTACGGGGACGTGAGCGGGAACGATGAGATCCGTTCCTATGATGCCTCTCTGGTGCTCCGGTATGCGGTGGGATTGGATCAATGGAAACAAGCGGAACGGGACTCGACAGCAGCGGATGTCAGCGGCAACGGAAGTGTTTCATCCTTCGATGCCTCTCTGATTCTGCAATATTGTGCCGATATCCTTTCAGAATTTCCCGTATCCCAGAGTCATCTTGAGAAACCACTCCGGCCGGACCATTCCCGGACGCCTGTATTGTCTTTCGGGAAACCGGAGACCCTCGAAGAAACCCGGTTCCTTTTGCCTGTCTTTCTGGAAAACGCTTCCGGGATGGTCTCCATGGACCTCCGTCTGAATTATGATTTAAATGACCTGAATCTGAAAACCATCCGGTTGACACCCGATACCAAAGATTTTCAATCAGCGACGTTTGTCAGGGACGGCCGGATTCGTGTGTCACTGGCAGGCATTCGGCTCCTGTCCGGGAGAATGAGGCTGGTCAATCTGATTTTCGAAACCAATACAGAAAGTGAAAATCCTAAAGAGCCGCCTCCGGTCCGCATTGAATTAGCCGATATGAATGAAGGAGAGATACCCGTTCAAATTTCCAGTTCCGGTCAGGATGTCGATGTCATGCCGGATGCGATTTCCCTGACGGACAATTACCCCAATCCTTTTAACAGCGAAACCGTCATCGAATACTCAATTCCTTCATTATCCGGTAACTCACAGGTGCAATTGATCATTCTGGATATTCTGGGGAGGTACATTTGCACACTGGTTGATACTGAACAGGAATCGGGAAGCTATCGTTCAATCTGGAACGGTAAAGATCAGGATCACAGGGAACTGCCCAGCGGCATTTATTTTTATCAATTGAAATTCGGAGAAAATTGTATCCGTAAAAAAATGATTCTGTTGAGATAGAAGAAAATTGTATCAAATCCAATAATATAAAGTGAAACCAACGATGTTAAGAAACAGACATTTTATTCAGATTGGCATCCTGCTTTGGGCGGCAGGACTGGTGCCAACGGTTATTCATACCGATTCTCTGTCCGCGCAAACGACCACTGCCACGGTTTTACTGAAAGCAGGCTGGAACTGTTACTCCGTCAATGTCACTCCCACAAACCTGCAAATCGAAGCGGTACTTGCCTCGATTTCGGGGTATTACGATCGTGTTGTCGGCTATGAGAACGGCGTTGAGCAGATTTACGATCCCGGTCACCCGGATTTATCTGCCTTACAGATATTCAATCCTCTGCACGGCTACTTCATTCATATGCTGGCCGACCGGGACCTGAGTGTGACCGGCACGGTCATACCGGTGACAACGCCTATACCCGTCACTAAAGGCGTGAACCTGGTCGCCTATCTACCCTCCGGCAACCAATCCGTGGACACCGCTCTGGAATCCATCCTTGATTCGCTGGTGTCGGTTAAAACCATCGACCCCAATGGATTCGACCATGGCCAGAGGGCGAGTGGCGCTTTATCCTACTATCCCATCCTGAGCACGGTGAACACGCTCAGGGTTCTGTGTCCCGGATACGGCATCCGCATTGAGACGGACGAGGCAGGAACCCTGATCTATCCGGCCGGTGATGAAATGACGCTTCTCGCTTCAGCAGCCGTTGGAACCGAAGGCGGAACTGTGGAGACCGGCGAATTCAGTCTGATCGTGCCGGCCAACGCCTTCGAAACATCGACTGTGCTGTCTGTTTATGATTATTCCGGACATTATCCGTTCGGCAACAGCAGTGAAACCCGGATGTTCCGAGTTGAAGGGATCCCTGCGGATTTTCACAAGCCCCTGCAGGTTTATTTTAAAATGAACGCCGCACCCGGGGACACACAAATAGTCGAATTAGGGCGAAGCGCCGTGAATCTCTTTTCCGGGGACGAAGAAACCGCATGGGAAGCGCTTCCGGCGATAGTATCCGGGGAATATATCCAGGCCGTCATCCCGGCTGGCTCCGGTCTGTCAAAAATCAATCCGGACGATTCCGCAGGGCTAATATTGTCGCATATAACCGCAGGGGATGTATTGGTCATGGTATTTGACTGCGGGGGACTATCTCATTTTAAATACCATACTACCCAGCATTTTACATTGAAATGCATCGAGAGTCTCGAAGATTACCCTGAGTTAACAACTCTTGTGGATTACCTGGAAGCCGCCTGCCAGGAGTATATAGGCATGGGATTTCAGTGCGACTTTCATCAGGAAATCCGCCTGGGATCTCCAAAAGACCCTCAAGCCTTCAGCTCGGCAGTTATCGATGACAACCACAAAATTCATATCCTGTTTGATCCGAATAAACTCAGAGTAGAGAACAGGCCCCTGATTCGTCAAGAAGCCGCAGGTGCCGCATTTTTCGTTCTTATGAACGACGTCTATCCCGATTTTTACTTGCTTCAATCCTGGCTGGACGATGCTGTGAGATTATGGGCGATGGGAAGATTCACGGATAATCCGGCAGCTTATATCCCCCCGGGATTCAACGGCGCCGAAGTGCTGGCGCTGAACGGCGAGGGGTGGTATACAGATTTGGGTCTCTCAGTATTCAGAAAAGAAAATTATGAATTCAGAGCCAGCATGACCACATTGATTGAATTTATTACGACCTATCACCCGAACCACGAAGAGATTATCCCTGTATTTTTCCAAAAATTGCTGAACATGTCCGATAATAAATATCATTCGTATCATCAAATGGATGCCATTGTTGAAAGCCTGGAAATGGACACCTATGAATGGTATCCTTTGTATGTGAATGAGTACTTAAAGGGGAATATCTACAATGTTCAGAGCCGTGTATTTATAGAATCCATAAAGAACCTAGACCAGATCAACATCGACAGCGAAAACTTAGAAGGGGAAAATCTGGATCAGGAATACCATACACTTTCCACGGGACTGTTTCGTATCAATCTCAATTGCCCGTCCATTCAGAATAACAAGCTGCTGCGGTTTTTTCTCCATTCCGACCATGACATGTTCGATCCGGACTATGTGCATCTGTATGTGTATTCCATCCATGACGATCAATTGTCCTTCATCGACGGTATTCAGGGAACCGGTACTTTTACCATAGGTTCTCTTCAATCCCTGATCCAGGACGACTCGGATCTCCTGGTTGCTGTCATGAACAGTCGGCATGACTATTTGACAACCATGAAGATTCCCATTGATCTCACGGTGTATCTTGAAGAACAGCAGCATATGCGGGCCAAGATCTATTTCGGGAATGTCAGTACCGTACTCAAATATGAGGATGAAGTAACAAATCCGGATTATATGTCTGATTTCAGCTTCTGTGCGGTTGGTTTGTTTAACGGAACCGAGTTTGTCGGAACAGCCCCAGACATGATACGATGCCCTGCATTGAATGAAAGCAAACTGGATCATTTTACAATCTGGTATGATCTATTTTCGAATGTCATTGACTTCTCGGCAAAAATTTTCTGGGATGAAGAAGGGGGGCTTATTGAGGAAATCAGGGGAAGCAATGTGCCCTGCTCGATTGATCTTCAGGATCTCTACTATCATGCACGTGAAGAACAATCAGAGAGCACCTGCCAGTACGTACAATATCTTTACTGGAGTCATGGCGATTTTGAGATCGACAATGCGTTCTCATGCTCTGAGCACAGCTATATTTCCATCGATTTTTACCCCTACAATCCTGATAATCCTTGGGAGGGTTTATAATGTGGTCATGGATGCAAAAAGGAAACCGGTTCAGCAGGATGATACCTGTTGTCGGATTACTGCTCTGCTCTGCTTTATCGTCAGCACAGCACCCGGTTGTCACCATCCAATGGATGAATATTCACGGGTCGGTTTATTATGCCGATGGAACAGAAGCCGGACCTGGCACATGCATCGATGTCTATGATCCGGACAGCGTGATCTGCGGCCAATCCATTGTTTCGAGATCCGGTGAGTTCGGCCTGATTGCCGTATTCGGCGATGATCCGGAAACACCTGTGGACGAAGGCGCCCGGGAGGGAGACAAATTAACCTTCAAGGTCAATGGTATAACGGCCACATTATTATTCTCGGATTCTGTGCTATGGTCGCTTTCAACCGATGTCTTATTTGCGGTCCTGTCAGGAGGCACTTCGGGAGGCACCGTGCAGGTGTCTCTGGGTCAACACTCGGCGGAAACAGACAGCGTGGTTACTGTTCCCGTTATGCTGGGTCCCCTGTATGACAGTGATATTCTTTCAGCAGAACTCCTCCTGTCATTTGATCACACTATCCTTGAATATCAGAGTGTATTGACTGAGAACACCGCGGCTGAAGACTGGGGCAGCCCCGCCGTCCATTCGCCGCAGGCCGGACAGGTTCGCATCGCCATGGCCGGTATCTTCTCTCTTCAAAGGAGAGGCACGCTGGTCAATGTTGCTTTCAAGGTCCTGGGGACTGATGGAAATTCCTGCGATCTGATTCTGGATGAAGTCGTACTTAACGAAGGCGTTCCTCCGGTTTTCATCCAGAACGGTTCATTTACCGTGGGCCCCGCCAGTCCGGTACTCCGGGACAATATGAGCAATCCCCCGCGGGAATTCAGACTTATGCAAAATCACCCTAACCCGTTCAATGCGATGACTCACATCCGCTATCAACTCCCGGATCCGTGTCACGTCACCCTTCAGATATACAACACACTGGGGCAGGAGGTCGCAAAACCCGTGGACGACTGGAGGCCATCCGGATCTTATGATATACGCTGGAACGCAGAAAAACAATCCTCGGGATTGTACTTTTATCAAATCGTCATGAAGAAGCAAAATGAAATTTTATTCCGGAACAGACACAAGCTGCTTCTTTTACGATAAAGGACCGATAAAAAGCGTAAAATAACCATTTGCGTTCACCCCGGTGAAAAGGGGGATATTTTTTCTGAAATCATCCATTCATTTAAATTAATGGAGGAATGATTATGTTTAAATGCGAAAGAAGTTTAGGCTCAAAGGTTTTGGCGGTTCTCATTTTCTGTCTGTTTGCCGGAAATGTGCTCACACAGAATACCACTTGTCTGTATATCTCTGAAGAAGCCGGACCGCATGCAAATGATGTGATTATTGTCGATTGGCTGCGAGCACTGTATGACGTGGAGATTGCCACCGGAGACGATGTCAATAATCATTTTTATTATGCGGAGGATTTCAAATTATATGATTTCATTTTCGTGAGCGAATCGATCAGCTCAAGTGATACGGATGACTTAAAAGGCGCGCCGGTTCCGATATTTTACACAGAATTATGGTCCAGCAAATGGGACATTACAGGCTGGGTGCCCACAAATACTTCAACGACCTATTATGAAAATTCTCCGGAACAACTCGTCACGATTGTCAATGGCGATCATCCCCTGGCTGCCGGATACCCCACAGGAACCGAGCTCATTATTGCAGACGGTACCAACGATCCGAACGGGTCGATTTTAACCTATTCTGTTCCCCAGGTCGACCATATTCCGATTGCTGTGTTATCTGCGGATGTGACAAGAGTGGTTGTTATGGGTGTTGAGAAGGGGACTGTACTGTATAATGCCGAAAATGTAAAAGACGGTTCTATGGTATCTGAGAATCGCTGCGCCGCCGTGGGTATAAATGCAACGGCCAATGATTTTATCACGAATGAAGGCTTTCAGCTTATTCAGGCAGGGATTCAATGGATACTCGAGGATGAAACAGCAATTGAGAGCAAAACAAGACCTGTTGCGGATGGCTTCTCTTTAAATCAGAATTATCCGAATCCTTTTAATCCTTATACAGACATCTCGTTTGCTTTGCCTGAAGCAGGGGAGACCACCTTAACCGTGCATAATGCCCTGGGAGAACTGGTGACTGTACTTGTCAATGAAAAGCTGGAACAGGGAACGCATCATGTACGGTTTCATGCGGATCAATTGCCTTCCGGGCTCTATTTGTATCAGATGAGGTCCGGACAGTTTCATCAGGTCAGGAAAATGATGTTGATGGAATAGACGATACGCATTTTCTGCCGGATGCCCCGGATCGTTAACATCACCAGACAGAAATCGTGTGGTACATGCCCCCGGCAATCATCAAGCCGGGGGCGTGCATCCAAGAAAAACCAATTTTACATATCATGAGACTTAGATCGTTCCGTATATCTTAACCGGGATAAAAGCCAAACGGATTTCCTAATACACAATATAAACAAAAGGAGCCGGCCATGAAATTATCAAAATTGTATGTTCCCGCTGCCATATTGATTATCCTATTGGTTGAAAGCCTTTGGTCAGAGGTGCATCTGCCCCGGATTTTTTCAGACCATATGGTTCTTCAGCGAAATCATGGTATACCGGTCTGGGGCTGGGCAAATCCCGGCGAACAGGTCACTGTCAGACTGTCGGGTCAGGAAACCACCGTGACTGCAGAAGAGGACGGCACATGGGATATTGCCCTGGATGCGATGGAGGCGGGCGGGCCGCATCAGATGACGGTTGAAGGCAGCAATGTTGTGATCTTTGATGATGTCATGGTGGGTGAAGTCTGGATCTGCTCGGGCCAGTCCAACATGGAATGGCCGCTTTCGCTGGTCAATAACGCAGAGGAGGAAATGGCAGGTGCGGATTACCCGAACATCCGATTATTTCAAGTGTACAACCGGATCGGGGTAAAGCCCGAAGCTGACCTGCCGGACGGGGCATGGGCTGTATGTACGCCGATGACCGTACCGGGATTCTCGGCGATCGGTTATTTATTCGGCCGCGAGATTCATCAAACACAAAACGTGCCGGTCGGATTAATCAGCATGAATTGGGGCGGTACGGACATTGAAACCTGGATCAGTCCGGCAGCGATCAGAACCCATCCCGATTTTAAAAATTCCGGAGATGAAACAGAACAGCTGTCTGTTGAGCAAATGTTGGTGAAAGCAGATTCTGTTTACAAGGCCTGGCTTGAATCTCTTCGTACCAAAGACAGGGGCATGGAAGCAGGGGATCCCGTCTGGGCAGATCCGCATTTGAATGTCGGTGAATGGCCTGTGATGTCCCTGCCCTGTCTCTGGGAAGCGGACGGACTGCCCGGGCTCGATGGCGTGGTCTGGTTCCGTACCACCTTTGAATTGACGGACTCCGAAGCGGAGACGGATATTTTTCTGTCACTCGGACCGATCGATGATTCGGATGAAACATTCGTCAATGGGAAAAAGGTGGGAGAGATGTGGGAAAAATACAACGTGCCGAGAAAATATACGATCCCCTCCAAAGTACTGCAATCAGGACCGAATACCCTGGTTGTGCGGGTGGAAGACTATACAGGCGGTGGGGGTTTATGGGGCAAGCCGGAACAACTTTTTATCCGGACGTCTTCTGAAAAGCGGTCCCTGGCCGGCGAATGGCGCTACCAGGTCGGATACGGAAACGAGATGAAGCGTCCGGCTCAACCCGGACCGAACAGTTATCCCTCCCTGCTTTTCAACGGAATGGTACATCCGATCATTCCCTACGCAATGCAGGGCGTGATCTGGTACCAGGGTGAAAACAATGCGGGACGGGCGTATCAATACCGCGTGCTTTTTCCGCTTATGATCCGTGACTGGCGCGAACAGTGGAATGAGGATTTTCCCTTCCTTTTTGTCCAATTGGCCAATTATATGGCTCCGAGTGATACCCCGGCCGGAAGTGATTGGGCGGAACTGCGCGAGGCGCAGCTTATGGCCCTGGATGAGAAAAATACCGCCATGGCCGTTACCATCGACATTGGTGAAGCCGGTGATATTCATCCCCGCAACAAACAGGATGTCGGACACCGGCTGGCCCTGGCTGCGCGTAAGATTGTATACGGCGAGGATGTGGTTTATTCCGGACCGGTTTATGAATCCATGAAAACAAAAAAAGATGCCGTTCAGATTCAATTCAAACATGCGGGAAGCGGTCTGGCGGTCAAGGACCGTTACGGTTATCTGAAAGGATTCACCATCGCAGGTCAGGACAGCGTGTTTCACTGGGCAAAGGCCGAGATCACCGGCAAAGACAATGTCCGGGTCTGGCATCCTGACATTAAAATGCCGATCTCGGTCCGGTACGGCTGGGCGGCCAATCCGCATGATGTGAATTTGTATAATAAAGAAGGCCTGCCCGCATCACCGTTCCGCACCGATGACTGGAAAGGGCTGACGGAAGGATCGAAGTAGGGCGATCTGTCCGCCTGTTTTTTCAATCCATATAATTCTGTATGACCGGCGGTTAAAAGCATATTTTTTTTCATTCCCACGGTTTCCGTTGGAATGCGTTCAATAATACGCCGCATCACTTGAACAGTCACATAGGGATGCAGCGGCCCGTCTTATTGTCGGGATGCAGATTCATTTTCGGTTTGTTGCTTGTGAAAAATATCTGTACAGACATTCAATAGGACAGAAAATGGCTTCTGATTTGAGTTTTGTTGAATTTGTTGTTGATCAAATTAACAACGCAGGTGTTATTACATATCGGAAAATGTTCGGAGAGTATGTGGTTTACAGTGATCGTAAAGTTGTTGCGTTGATATGCGATAATCAGCTATATGTTAAGCCGACATCCGGAGGACGGTCTTTCATAGGAGACGTTGTTGAAGCGCCGCCTTATCCGCGTGCAAAGCTGGCATTTCTTATCGATGACAGAATTGAGGATCGAGATTGGATAAGTTGTTTAATACAAATTACAGCAAGAGAACTTCCCGAACCAAAACCTAAAAAGAAAAAGATATCTCACACCGCTTTGCGGGATACGACATAACATCCATGCATTTGCTTTGACATGCGATCCAATCGTGGTGCATCATAAGAGAAATCTATGCATAGACAGTCAATTCCGGATGTTTTAACGCTTCTTTAACAATCGATCCCGTCTTTATAAAAGCCAGAGCATAACCGCTGCCTCTGCCGACCAGTACCTTTTCTCCCGGATTCACATGATACCGGTATAAAATATCCTTACTTATTTTAAAATAACCTTTCCTATCAATTTCAGACCATGTGAATACTTTATCTTTCTCCTGTATGTACCCATCCGGTAATTCCTGAAAACGGATTAAATCCTTATATGCTGACAATTTCCTGTAAATCACGCATTTTTTGATCAGATCGGTTTTTGTGACAGAAAATCCTTTTGATGTTCTGCTGCCGCTCATGATAATGATTTTATCAAACGGTAGTAAGTTGTATTCGTCCCGTGCTTCCTCCGGAATGCGTATTTTTCCTGAGTCTGAGACATGAGACCAGCCGAATACATATTTGCCCCCTTTGACGAGCTGAGGCATTATTTGATCTCCTTCTTTGAATGTTTTTGCTTCAAACCTTTGAGGCTGAGGAACAGAAAAATGATGTCCGATTGAATTTATTTTTTCAATTCGTCTTGTGTCCCTTTTCATTTACCGAAGGACGGTTTTTAATAAAATATCTTTCGGCAAATTGGATAAATGCCGGCCAATTGGGACCGACAGTATGGCCGCCGGCATGCTGCCGAAATGCAATATCTCCCTCGATGATGGCCGTTTCCTGAGGAGGAAATTCCGATACACCGAGGCCCTTTTTTCCCAAAAGTTCGTACACCGGACCGGCGTGAACGCCTGCAAGAAACATTCCCCTGGCATCTATCCATGTCCCTTCCACATCAGGCGATCCCACGCTGATAAAAACCGGCCTTGGAGCGCATAAAGCAATCAGTTCATGGGCATCAACCGGTAAATCCTGCGCCGTCAACGGGCCCGCATATTTTATAAAGTTGGGAGCGAACCAGTGGTACTCTCCGGATGACGCCAGGTTTTCCACCTGTTCCCCGAAAATGCGGCGCAGTATTTTGGCGCCTCCGGCTCCGGATGAACCGATCAATCCGATCGCAATCCGCGGCTCATAAGCCAAAGCGATGAGGGCCGCTTTGCCGTATCTTGACAGGCCTTCAATGGCCACACGCGTTTCATCGACATCGGGATTCGTCTTAAAATAATCGACGGCCCGGCTTGCACCCCATGCCCAGGCACGCAAAGCGCCCCAGTCGTCCAGATTTCGAGGCTGCCCCTTGTTCACCAGTCCAATAATTCCTTCCCGAAGTCCGGCACCGTTGTCCGCCTGGATACTGGTGGGAATTAAGATGGCATAACCCCAGCCCTTTGCCAGCACCTGCTCCTTCCAGGTCGGGCCGTCCGGCGATGGACTTTTCCAGCCCTTTGGAAGCATCCAGCCGAATTCCATGATGACCGGCACAGGTCCGGCATGATTTCGGGGAGTTGTAAGCGTCATTTGAATATCCACGGAAATTGCCGGGTATACCGAATTATCCACACGCCCGACAAGCTGTTTTGTGGTGACAGGGCGGTCTCCGGTCATTGTGTCTTTTTCAGAGACCACTTTCCAGGAGACGGCCGGTGTTTCAGAGGGAAGCCGTCCGACTATTTCTCTGTCAAAATCTTCAAAGATTTCGAGTTTGCGTTTTTTCCACTGCAAAGCTGTTTCAACCGCAGTGCCGTCGTTAAATACGAGCGGATCCGGTAATGAAGTATAAGGCGCAGCTTTTGCCTCATCGGCATTGGCGGCATTGGGTGCATCAGGATTGGCTGAAGGACCGGGACGCAGTTCCGTTATCCCCAGCTTCTTCATCATCAATTGATGGTCTTCGTTATTCAGCCTGCTGATGCGTTCCATTTCTGCCTTTGACCATTGCGCCAAAATCGGGATTGTGAGCAAAATACAAAAAGACAAAAGAGCATTTATTTTTTTTGTCATTAAAAATCCTTTCTGCTTGATATATATAATTCCGGACGGATATTCATGGTATTTGAGATCAGTTGAGGTCATCTCAGGACATACTTTCAATTTCGATGCATAAAAGTTACTTTAAATGATGAGCTGTCGGCTAACCCCGCCAGAGTATAAAAAAGGAAAATGATGAGGTTAGTTTATTAAGGATGTTGAATCTTGCGGTGAAATTACTGATTGTTCTTCTCCTGCTTCAGATGCTGTCTCTTGGTGAATTGCCGGTTTCGATTTTGGTGGGACCACCTGATGCCATAATGAGACCGTGAAATCTCTTGCAGTTTTCCATTGATCGGCGAGGGTTATGTTTTTAGACAATAAATGTTTCTCGCCGTAAACAATACCCGCCATGATCAAGAACCAGAGAAAATAGGTTCCGACTTTTTGATGGGTGAGACGGTATCGGATTCTTTTACCGAGACCGGGAGGCCAATGCGGGTCAGGCGGTGTCGGTGCAATGTTGTCCAGATAGGTTTTCAGAATGGCATTATGATCAAGCGAATAGCGCTTCAGATATTTTTCAAGTTTTAATTTGATCTGATCCACATCCTGAAACCGCCGTTTGATATTCTTACGCAGGCATCTTTTTATGAGGCGGTCGATCGATCTGGGTACAGCCGGATTGATTTTCCGTACCGACCGCACATTTTTATGCACGATTTTTTCGATCACGTCCCCGTTGTCATCTTTTGAAAAGGGTTTGATTCCTGTTAACAATTCGTAAAACAGAATGCCCAGAGAGAACACATCAGATGCGGGCGCAACCTTTTTACCCAGGGCCTGTTCAGGTGACATGTAGTGGTAGGTGCCGAGTACAGCGCCCAGTGCCGTCAGATTCTCTTCCGCCTGGAAATGAGCCACGCCAAAATCAAGAATTTTCACCTGCCCCAGATTCGAGATCATGATATTGGCGGGTTTCAAATCACGATGGACCACACCGTTTTTATGAGCATGTTCGAGCCCCCTGGATATCTGATAAATAATCAGGGCAGCGATATGAACGGGCACATGATGCACCGTGGACAGAATTTTTCGCAGATGAGGTCCGGGAACATATTCCATTGCGATGTAATAGGAATTGTTTTTCACCCAATAATCGTAAATGTGAATAATGGCTTCGTGTGAAAGCTGGGAAATGAGTTTGGCTTCTCGCTGAAAGCGTATAATGATCTTTTCATTTGATGCATACAGGGGCAGCAGCTCTTTAATTACAAGTTTTCTTCCGAGAGAATCCTGTTCAGCCAGATAGATGTTGGCCGCGCTGCCTTTACCGATCTGTCTGTCGATTTCGTATTTTCCCAGTTTCTTTTTCGTCTTTTTTGGACTCAACTCAGTCAAACTCTCCATCGCTGTTTTCAGACTTCTGCCGGAAAAGGACGATCGTGATATTATCCTTCCCCCCGTTTTTATTGGCGCCATCCACAAGCTGTTGCCCTATCTGTTCAAGGGTTGTATTTGCCGCAATAATTTCGGTCATTGTATCATTATCCATCATGTCATAAAGACCGTCGCTGCAGATAAGATAAAGATTGCCCGGTAGATACTCCAACTTCAACAGGTCGGGCCTGAACTGTTTTTTTCTTCCGACACATCGTGTGATAATATGGCGCTCACGATGTGTGCGCGCTTCTTCCGGTGAGAGTATTTTTTTATTTACCAATTCCTGAACACGCGTATGATCTTCTGTGATGAGATCGAGATAACCGTTTTCATATTCATATAAGCGAGAGTCTCCCACATGCACGATATAGATCAATCCTTCGTGCAGAATAGCAGCAGTCAGGGTCGATCCCATACCGCGGCATGAAGGGCTTTCTTTCACGGATCTGAGTACCGCCTGATTGGTCTGCTCAGCAGCATGCCCCATCGCATTCATGAGTAAATCATTCTCATTCGTATGTTCAAAAGGAATGGTTGCTTCTTCATCTATCAAATAGGGTGTGATACTGTTTTTAAAAACGGTTGCTGTCAATTGACTGGCCACATCACCGCAACTTTCACCGCCCATGCCATCGGCTACCAGGAAAAGTCCGACATCAGGCCTGCACACATATGAATCCTCATTCAGACGCCGCCGTAATCCCTTGTCCGTGACCGCATAGCAATCGAGTGTCATATCATTGCTCAAAACAGGGCTCCTTTAAAAAGGGGATAGCACAGATATCCTCTTTCAAAGAAAAAGGATATCGCGCTATCCCTCAAAATGTATTTAATTTTAGAAGGAATTCCAAACGATTTGATTTTTTCCCACGGAAGATTCTGTCTGAACGGCCACAATCTTTTTGTTCTTTGTGCCGACAACAATATCCGCGGTTCCATTGCCGTTCAGGTCTGCAATGACCGGAGCTGCAACGATACTGCCGTTTACATTGATCTGATTCAATTGATGCCCGGTGCTTCCGTCAACCACGGTTAAATTGCCCGCAGGATCCCCAAAAATCACATCGGACACGCCATCACGGTTCAAATCATACAGAGCTGGTGCTGTTTTTCGCGACGCAGTGACACCATAATCCCAGATATAGGATGCACCTTGTGAGGCACCATTAATGGCATAAACATGACCGCCTGCAGTGGATACAATCACATCCGGGATACGGTCGCGGTTCAGGTCTGATATGGCAGGAGGAAACGGTTGAAAGGGATCCATGGATGTCGGACGCGCAGTTTGAGGCACTGACCAGCGCCACAGGGCCGATCCGGTCTCGCCTTCAAGAACAATGGCTTCAGCCGGCGTGACAATCGCCACATCGGGAATATTGTCGTCATTCATGTCTGCGATAGCCGCTGTTGAAGGCAAATGTGTACCCACATGCACCCAGATGGTTTGACCGTTCCTCCCGTCAAACGCATGAATCCTGTAATCATTGGCCCCAATTACGACATCCGCATAACCGTCTTTATTCAAATCGGCCAGGCGCGGGGAGGTTTGCAGCATCGCATTGAGAGATACTTTCCATACAACACCCCCCTGGCGCCCGTCATAGCAGCTGAGTGTGCCTTGCTTTGTACCCAGGAAGATGTCCGATGTGCCGTCATTGTTGATGTCTGCCGCAGCCGGAGTTCCGGGTACGGCACTGTCCAGCACACCCTTCCAGATGCGCCGCTCGGTTGCACCGTCAATCGCCCAGACTCCCTGTGTGGATGTGGCCATAATCACATCAAACTCGCCATCGCTTTTGTTGATATCCGCCAGCAGGGGTGAGCAGAGATGGGGTCCGCCATTTGTTTTTAAAGTTGCGTTCCAGATGGATCCTCCCTGACGCGTGTCCATGGCATAGACACGGCCGCTTATATCTGAAGTCACGATGTCCATATATCCATCGCCATTCACATCTCCCAGACTTGGTGAGGATGTGACGGATGTGATGGTGGACTGTTCCCAGAGTTTCTGAAGAATCACTTTTTGCGGTTCGGGAGTTTGAAATTGCGGCACGATTTTAATTGCGACAAAAATGAGCGCTGCAACGCCTAAAACAGCAATGGCTCCCTTCATCACGGGGTGCATGATTTGTTTCTTGCCCGGCTGAGCTGGTGTTTCCAGAGAAAAACTGAACCGGCTGGAGCCAATCTGGATATGGTCCCCGTGTTCCAGAACTTTTTCTGCGATGCGCTGGCCGTTCAAGAATGTACCATTGGAACTGCCAAGATCTGTCAGGGTGTAATTCCCTTCTTCGTTCACAGAGATTTTACAATGCTGCCTGGATATCCGTTTGTCATCGATGGTGATATCCGCTTCTTCGTCACGGCCCAGAGTGGTTTCCTCCTCTTCCAGAGAAAATTCGCCTTCCAGGGAATCGCATTGATCGACAATCAGTTTGGCGACAGGTTCTTCATAAAACAGGGTTCGTTCTTCATCCAGCTCCGTGCCTTCTTCGAGCATGGTCTGATCGTCCGCATCATAGATGGTGCGTTCGTCTTCAGGAATACCCGAATTGAAATGAAGCTGAAACGAACCGATCTCGATGCGGTCACCGGTATGAATATCTTTTTCAGTTACCGGTTCGCCATTAACTTTTGTGCCGCCTGTGCTTCCCGAATCCTCAATGAAAAATTGATCGTCTTTCATTACGATCTGCGCATGCTGGCGGGAAACATTTTTTTCGTCGAGCACAATGTGATTGGTTGATTTTCGTCCGATTCGGACAGGAAAGTTTTCGAGTGTGTGTTCGGAAACTACCGCGTCGTCTTTCTTCACCACAATAGCAGGATCTGAACGCAGAACGGTTTCTTCCTCTGCGTCCGTTTCCTCAACAGGTTGTAAATCTTCTTTCTCCATTTGCGGTTCTTCCGCAAATGCCTGCTCTTCCATCGTGGTGTCGAATTGATCTTGATCTTGCATGATCGCCTCCTAGTGGTTGGAGTTATTCAACACCATGCACCGCCTCTCTGTGCTGAAAGAGAGAAGAGTGCTTTATTTAAGTTACTTAAATTTTACGGCAGAAAAAAGCAATTGTTTCAAATTATGACAAAAATTTAATCATTTCATCAAAAATACCGAATGCTGTCCGGATTATTGCACTCATGATTATCTATTGTGGCATTGTGATTTTTCCTTTCCCTATTGTAAATTTACTTCCCCCAGTTATCAGTCAAAATTTACTTATGAATGATCAATTTATTTGTTTCAGAAATTGCGTCGGTCTTCAATTCATAAAGATAGATTCCACTTGGCAATCCATTTGAATCCCAGTTTATTTTATATTCACCTGATACCTGATATTCATGAATCAATGTTTGTATTACCTGCCCTGAAATATTATATATTTTTAAACTGACATTTCCGGATTCTGATAAATAATAACTGATTTTTGTTGAGTGATTAAATGGATTAGGATAATTTTGAAGTAAATGAAAATCCCTTTTTTCTGTATTTAAATCAGTATTGATATTGGTTTCAATTTTAGATACATACAATCCGCTTCCTCTGACACTGATTAAAATTTGATCTGATGATAATAATTCAATACAGTCAATTTCATTAAAGGGTAAATTTTTGTTACACATTGTCCAGGAGATCCCATGGTCGTTTGATATATATATTCCGTTATCTGTACCTAAAAACAGTTGATTATCATCAGTCATTTTAATTGAATTGATTTTTGAAACATCAGAATTCAGTTCTATTTCATACCAGTGAATACCATGATCTTCTGATTTAAGCAGTTTCCCCTCGCTATTCCCAATATAAATGTCATTATTTTGTGAAATCGTTATCGTGGTACCGTATGAATCATGATCCAAACATTGTTCCCATGAATCTCCATGATTGATACTTTTATAAATTCCGAACCATGATGACACGAAAATTTTATCGTCATGATCGACAATTAAATTATCAATACCCGCATTTGGAAGGCCATCCGATTTCTCGACCCATGTCTTTCCGCTATCGGAAGAATAATAAATTCCGCCATAATTGAATCCGTCGATTCCGGCAAATAATTCACCATTTGAATTGATTGCCAACTTGCTGATTGAAATCCAGCTTTCTCCTCCAACAACTGACCAGGTTTTTCCACTGTCTTCGGAACATATAATACCATTGTTATCGGTCCCTCCGAACATGGAACCATTCGGATGGTTGATTAAATCGTTTATCACATAGCTGGTCGATGATATTTTTTCCCAAGTCATTCCATTGTCCCTTGAACGATATATTTTATCAAACAAATTGGAATATTCAGATGTGCCATCATACCTGTAAAAATCCGGACTTTTGACCGCATAGAGTTGATTGTCTGAATTTGCAACAAGTACAGTGATTGTATAATTATTCATGCCCTTGATGCTTTGATCCCAGGAAGTATCATTCTTCGAATAATATATTCCCGCTCCATCTGTTCCAGTCAATATATATCCTTCTTCATCAACGATTATACAGTTAATACTTTCATATATTGTCAGACGATTTTCCCAGGTCTGTCCTGACGTTCTTGATACATAGACATGACCCTCTTCATCGCCCAGTATTAAATGATTTTCAGCGTTCATTGTAAAGGCATTCACATGACCGAGTTCCATATTGTGATTCAGTCTTGACCACGTTTCCCCTGAGTCATTTGAAAAGCATACAAAACCTCCCCAACAGCCGGCCCAAAGTCTGCCTGTTAAATCACTCGTGATGGAAAACATTGCAGGAAAAATATCAATTGTTTTTTGCCAGGAAACCCCATTATCACAGGATCTGTATATTCCATTATCCCCGCATGCTGCAATAATATATTGATTTTGAAAATTGAATAAAGTACTGACAGGCATCGATAATGAATCGATTTCAGCCCATGTGTCTCCATTGTCCATTGAATAAAAATTACCGTAATCAGAACACATAATGAGTTTATTATCATTACCTATAATGATATCCCTTACCCATAAATATTTGCCGGATTTGATTTCTTTCCAGGTGGTTCCCATATCTTTCGACCGATAGAGGCCGCTGAATGTCCCGGCGAAAAGATACCCGGATTCATTTTGTATCAGACAATAAATCCACTTATCTGCCAATCCTTTAAATTTCCATAATCCAGTTTTGTCTTCCGCATAATATATTCCATTTTTTGTGCCGGCAAACAGACTGCCTTCTTCGGTTTCAGTAATCGTACAGACACTTCCGCCACAAATGCCTTCTACTGAACTCCAATAAAAATGATGCGCATTTACTGCTTGTGAAATTACACATATAACAGATACGGTCGCGATATATTTATACGGTAATTTCATTGTCAATGTCTCCTTAAATTCAATGGATTTATGGCCAACTTGATTTGTATAAAACAAAACAACCATTCCTCACTTACACAAAACCATCTTAAAATGAATGTTCCACAATACGCATCACCTGCGCTTTATACCGGCGCGCTGTATCCGGACTGTTTTGACGAAAATGCCGGATGGGGATATACTTTTGCAATTCATAGAGAAGATAAAATATACTGCGAATCCGGGCATCATTAGACAGATCGCGTTCCTGCTCATAGCCTTGCCAGAAAGCCGGCTCAGAGATGCCGCAGTAATCCAGCACGGCAAATTCAATCTCAGGATCGCCCCACAAGGCACGGTCCCAGTCGACCAGGCCTGTCACATGACTGTGTTCATCAATGAGAATGTTCTGAGCCCAGACGTCCATATGAAGCAGACTGGCATTCACCGGGCGGTCGAAATATTTGACGTAGCGGTCCAGCAAAGTTCGCAGATGCGATGCTTCATGATCGTTATAATAGCCGCTGGAAGTCACATCGTCGATGAGTTTGTTCCACATCATGACAAATGCATCGGTCCAGTTGTTCTGCGGCGGCATCGGATGATGCTCACCGATATATCCATATGTTTCAGAGGTTAATGCATGGGCCTGTTGTAAACAATTACCCACTTCGCGTAAAATTGTATTCACATCATATGTC
This sequence comes from bacterium, assembly GCA_016932575.1. Taxonomy (GTDB): domain Bacteria; phylum Zhuqueibacterota; class QNDG01; order QNDG01; family JAFGCO01; genus JAFGCO01. Next base: position 29,968 of record JAFGCO010000069.1, on the reverse strand, counting down.
CATGATTCAGACATCGCCTTGCCCGGCAGACATTCCATGATCAGATATTGATTGGGGATGAGATCCTGTGTGTCGTCAAAAGCATAAATTTGAGCCACCGGAATGCCGGTTTTCTCATGCAAAAGTGTGTGCAGGTGCGGCTCCTGTTTCATCATTCGGCGTTCATAAAAAAGGCAGAATACGTCGTCAGAAGGAGCGATCCGCAATACATATTCACCCTGTTCCGTGAATACGTAAAATGATGTATTGAACTTGCCTGTGGTAACCGGTGAGAACCGGATGCTTTCCTCTGAAATATTCAGATGTTTTCGGATACAGGCTCTGAGCGTTTTTACAGGAAAATCTTGATGAAGCATGTATTCAATCACTTTCAACAATCACTGATCAGGGTATCCAGCGGAACACTGGAAAGGCGCTAAAACTTCACTGCCTGGCAAACCGAATGGCTGTGCCGCCTCCCGGGGCGAGTTGCAGTGTCAGGGTATCCTGCTCTGTGACTGTTTTTTGTGAAATAGCCATTTTATCGGCGTTTCTGTTCCAGGTAATCCCTTCGGCATCCGCATATATTTTTGCCTGATATTCGGCGCCTGGATCCAGAAATGACAATGCAATCTTCAATGTCCGTGGCTTTTCGTTGGTCAGGCTGCCCAGATACCAGTCCTCACTGTGACGGTTTTTTCGCACAGTTGTCATATATTCACCGATTGCCGCATTCAGCACTTTCGTGTCCTGCCAATCGACGGGGATATCTTGCAGAAATTTGAATGCCGGGTGGCCCGCATAATTTTCCGGTAAATCGGCAAGCATCTGAATCGGTGAATACAGCACCACGTACAATGCAAGCTGCTTGGCCGCTGTCGTGTGTACATCTCTTCCTTCATATCCCTGGGATATGCCCACATCCAGCACACCGGGAGTAAAATCCATCGGTCCGGCCAGCATCCGTGTGAACGGAATTGTTGCGGTATGTGACGGCGGATTGCCTTCGCTCCAAGCGTTATATTCCTGACCCCTGGCGCCTTCATGCGACATCATGTTCGGATAAGTGCGCCGCTCTCGCCTGTATCCTTGATCGGCTCATGAAAATTGACCGTCAGTTTATGCCCGGCCGCCTTTTTCAGAACCTCACGATAGTACTGAACACCGAACTGGCCGTGATGCCATTCTTTCATGTTCAGCCGGGGACCGACCTGGCCGATCTTAATGTCATGGATCCCCAGAGACTGATACAGCGACATGCCGGCGTCTATCTGTTCCAGATAATTGATAATATTGGAGCCGGTTTCATGATAACCGATCATTTTCACGCCTTTTTCTTTTGCATAATCAGTGACCGTTTTCAGGTCGAATCCGTCGGCCTCTTCGGTAAAACTGAACCGATGCATGGCATTTTGATACCATGCGGGCGTCCAGCCCTTGTTCCAGCCTTCAATCAATAAATGATCGATACCGAAATCTGCGCAGTAATCGATATAAGCAAAGGCATTTTCAGTGGTTGCACCCTGTGTCGGACTTTCCCAGAAAGTGAATTTACCGATATGCATGCCCCACCAGATGCCAAGATATTTGTAAGGATGTATCCAGGAGATGTCCTCAAGAATATTTTCATCATTCAGATTCAATATTAAATAAGAGGTAATCAAATCGCCGGGTTTCTCGGCAATTTGCAGCGTGCGCCAGGGAGAGGTAAAACTGCCGTCGGTTTTGACCCGGTCACCATCTGCCCATGGAACCAGGTCGGCCTTAAGGTGATGGCCTTCCGTACGCGCCAGCGTCATACTGGCAAAATCGACCAGCCTCGCCTCGTGAAAACTGAAGAACAGTCCGCTGTCACTTTGAATGGTAAGCGGGGTATGCACCTTGTTCAGGGAACTGACAGCAGATTTGCTGGTGAGGTATTCATAACGGTTGTCCTGATAAGCGCCGATCCACCAGGCCTGACCATCTTTTGCGAGGTTGAACCCGGTCAGTTCATCCATGATAACCAGGTCGGTTTCTCCCTGCTGCGGGTACAGGTAGCGGAAAGCAATGCCGTCATTATACGCACGAAATTCAATGTTCAGAATCCGGCGGGTACTGTTTTTTTCCCGCAAAGAAACAGACAACTGGTGACAGTGATTGCGTATTTCCTGTTTTTCTCCCCATACCTGCCGCCAGGTTTCATCCATGCTTGAGATGCCGGCAGTGAGCAGTTCGAGTTTGCCTAATGAGCGGCTCTCTTTTTTAAATGAAAAACCCATGGCGGACGGTTCAATAATCTTCTGGCCGGACCGCGATAGGCTGTACATGGGATTGCCGTCCACAGGCATAAATTGGATGACATTCTTGCCGTCCGGGGAAGCAAGCTTCAGGGCCTTCTCAGGATCGAAAGGCGCTGGGCCTCTGGCAGATGTGGCTGTATCTGCCCTGCCAGCCAGGATCAGTATGATCATTGTGAAAATAAGTCTGTTCCACATCATAATATGTATCCTTATTCATTATAATGCAGGATTGGAGAACGTGTTGTCATGAATTATTCACCAGAATTATCAGATACAAATCCATTGTTTTTCAGTGATTCGGGGTATTACAGTCCGGGAACCACCATTGCAGGTTTCATCTTCTGTTTTTCCGTTTATTGTTTAATAATCCATCAGCATAAATACGAGAGCCTGCCCTGAGTATTGAGAAGGAGTCATAACACACGAATGCTGTTTAGTTCATTCACTCAAGGCACCCTGCGAATTAATTAATATATTGGCCCCGGATCTTTTTCGACAATCCGATTTGATCCACATCTTGGACAAAAAACCTCGTTGATATTATAAAAATCCACATTATTGTAATCTATTTTCTCAAGCTCAACATCAGTCTTTGTTTTAAATTTTATTTTATAACCACAAGCTGCGCAGTAATAATCGCGAAATTTATTCATTTCAACATCTTTATTTTTTATTTCAGTGTTAATGCCTGTTAGTGAATATATAGTTAAAAATGAACCAATTATGATATAATAAAAACCTGCATTATCGGGCCATAAACGATTAAAAAATGGATCAAGTGCAATCCATGCTAAATAAGCACTTTTATCATAAAAAGATCTGTTTAGTAAATCAACCCAAATTGATATTAGCATGCCATAAAGTAGTAGTAATATTGATATGATATAGATAAATTTTTTTAATTTATTTTGTATATATTTAAAATAATCAATGCAACTGACGTAACCAAACCAGATTAAACTCACCGATATTACCCAATTAATAATAAGATATATTGCAGGAAAGATCAAACTGGATTCGTCCCAAGAAGAACCAATATCTCTGTATAAAATTAACCGAATTATAAATAATAAATATAAAAGAATCCAAAAGATAATAATACGATTACGAATCTTTTTATACTTATCGCTTTCGAAAATTTGCCGAATATAAATCATTTTCTTCTCTATAAAGATTTAAGGTATTTGTATTTATACGAAACATAATATTATTTATATCAATGTGTCTGTCATTGTAATTTAATATTATTTCATTAAAACCATCTTGCGGATTTGTGTACATGATGCTGTTTTTATTCTGTATAAATATAATCCTGAGGCTAAATTGGAACCATCAAAAATGATTCTGTAATGGCCCGCCTTGTGATATGCATTTATCAGCGTTGAAATTTTTTGCCCGACATTGTTAAATATGTCAACTTTAACATGACCTGCATTGTCCAGAAAATAATGAATGGTTGTTTCAGGATTAAAAGGATTGGGGAAATTTTGAGCCAGATGAAAGCTTCCGGGAACAGAATTTTCTTTCGTATTAAAATCCACTTCTGCTGAATTGATAAGGTTTTCAAACCAGGACACCGTGTTGTCCTCATTTGAAGCTGACAGTACGTCCTTGTCTCCGTCACCATCGAGATCGGCGGCAAAAACAGATATGGCGCCTTCGGTCTCACTCGTGATAATCTTTCGGGCGCCGAACCCGCCTGATCCGTCGTTTTCGTACCATGCAATTTCGTTATCATTTTCAGATGCCGTAAGCGCATCAGGGCTGCCGTCGCCATTGAGATCAGCGGCAAAAACAGAACGGGCACCATCGAGTGCCGTTGAAATGACGGCTCTGTCCCATTCATATCCCAAACCGTCCTGATTTTCATACCAGACAAGCTGATCATCATCATTATAAATATTATTAACAGCAAGAATGTCCAGGTCGCCGTCTTTATCAAGATCTACCACCGATATGTCAATAGGTGTGTAATCCGCACAGGATATTGAATGAAAAAATTTGAAACGACCACCGCCCTCATTTTCAAACCAGTAGACACGATTTTCGTCAGTAAGGTACCGGGCATAAATGATATCCATATCCCCATCGCCGTTCATGTCTGCTGTCTCCAAGTCTCCGGCTCCGTCAACAGGTGACATGATTTCGTTTTCAGCTTCGAATCCTCCCGATCCGTTATTCTCATACCATGTGATTTCTCTGTCCGAACCGCACAGCACATCGAGGTCTCCGTCACCGTTCAGATCGGCAACGCCCATAGTTTTCGGATAGTATACAGAGTCGGCGATATTTATCGGTTCACTGAATATGCTGTTGCCCTCGTTCCGTATCCATACAAGAGCCCCGGGTGAGCTTGATACTGCCATGCCTGAATAGGTTACATGGGAACCGGAAAGAAAATCCAGATCCCCGTCACTGTCCAAATCAGCGGGGAGTGCAACCATGGGATGATTCACTGATGTAGAAATAATCTTCTGATCTCCGAATTGTCCATCCCCGTTGTTTGCATACCAGGCAATCTTGTCGTCGTCGGCTGATGCTGAGATAACGTCAATATCTCCATCGTCATCAAGATCACAGGCATGAACAAACCGTGCGCCGTCACAGTCGGTTGAGATTACCTGACGATCACCAAAAGGTATTATTTCTGAATAGATATGCACGTCATCCAGGTAGAAACCGCTTCCGTTACCGCCGTCGTCATTGTCGTCGCTGTAAACCAGCCACCGGATTTTAACGTCCTTTCCCTGGTAATCGTCCAGACAAAGTGTTCCGTTATAGATGTTTCCTGAAAAGATTTCCACCCATCCTTTATCCGATCCTATTGAGGAGCGGGCATAATCGTGGATGAGTTTTTCCCAAAGTAATTCATCGGTTGAAACCTCGACACAGTAATAGTCTTCCAGATAGTCATCTTCATCTCCGTTAAAATCGGGCATGTCCGCATAAACCCAGTATGAGAGTAAAAGTGTGTTCGTAGTTTGGGGTAGCGATATCCAGGGAGAAGTGAGCGCATTGGACATATTGAAATCGTCACCGCAGTTCCAGCTGTGGTTCCAGCTTTGATATGTATCGGTTGTATTTTTCCATCCCTGGGGATAGAGGCCGGATCCTTCGGTAACATTCAGTCCGGATGGAACTACTGTATCTTCAGCATCGTCATAATAGAGGAGATTGCTCCCGTCTTTTATTTTAATTTCATCAATGAACCATCCCAGCAGTTTATCTTCATCGAGGACATCCCAAGTATGATCGGAGGCGAAGATAAATTTCAGTCGTATCTGATTACCGGTAAATGGAGAGAGATCGAAGGTGACTTTCTCCCAGTCATTGCTGAATCCATGCCAGCCCGGCATGCCATTGTCAGTATGTTCCTTATGGTATTCCCAGACCCAAAGACTGTCCGGAGGATCATATCCACCCTGGGGTGTGATCAGCTGGTATGTCTCGCCTCCATCTTTTGAAATGCGTACATGGCATCCGTCCCATGGACTCTCTTCCGGTGGTTCTGTTTCATCATATTCAATTGCGTAACAGTGCATAAATGTAAGTTTGGGAGATATGCTCCGATTCAAATCAATAAGGGGGGTGGTTAATACCTGATACCAGTGGCTCAAATATCCTCCCATTTTTGCATTGCCGCACCACCAGGATTGGCCCGAATAGGCATTAAAGGTGCTGCAGTGCCATTGTAAACCATTTGTTTCACAAATGTCGCCATGGGTCCAGTCACCCGGTCCGGATTCAAAATCTTCAAAAAATATCGTATGATTCCCGTTTTCAGGTAAAGGCAGCAAAGAACCTGACAAAGATCTCCCCGCCGAAGGCATCTCTTTTTTACAATATTGTTCTTTGGATTGGATGCTTTGAATTGAGTTCCTGGCCCGGCTTTCTGCAAACATTGTACAAAGTGTGATTACCAGGAATATTTTTATAAAGTTTGAAATTTTATTGGAATGGAACATTGTATTCTCCTCCTGTTATTATTGAATGTACTGGAATGCTTAGCAGAATAATGCTCAGATAGACTGTATTAAAATGAACAAATTCCTCATAACTTTTGGATTCAGGGTGTTTGGTATAGTCATTATAATAAATAAAAACAATATATTATGAAATATTTGAAGATCCCAAGTAATTAATGATAACAACAATCGAAGATAAAATCAACAGTAAATCACGGACTTACCGAACAACAGCCAGTATGTTCGTGTATTGATCGGTCCAGGGGGGGATGGTTTTGATGTTCTGTATACGAAGATCAGTCCAGTGCAGTTCATGGACCAGGCGGCGTGCCCATTCGGCGTTTTTTGTCAGCACCGCCCATTCGCAGGCTTCCGCATCCGGATGAATATTGTGAATGTATCGTTTTTTCAAGGCAAACAGATCGAGGGCCCGGCCGTTTGCCAGGATGACGGGGCTCAGATCCAGATACTTGTTGGAAATGTGAAAAAGAAGAATCCCGTCCGGCTGCATGTGATCGAAATATTCAGATATGGCCTCGAGCGTGAGAAGATGCACCGGAATGGCATCGCTGTTGAAGGCGTCGATGATCAGTACTGTGTATTGACGATCCGTGATCTTTCGCAGACTCACACGCGCGTCCCCGAAAAACATGCGTAAGGCACCCGCACAGTTCTCAATAAAAAAGAAATATTTTTCTGCGACGATCCGGTTATACGGATCCAGTTCGAATACATCGGCGGTCTGTTTTTCTGATACATAGGTCAACAGGCTGCCGGCGCCCAGGCCCACAAGGCCAACATCATGAATGTCTGAAGAAAAGTGAGACAGCATTTCCCCGGAAGGCGCAGTGATGTGATAATAGGTCAGAGCTTCGTGTCTGCGGTCCGGCCTGATATACTGGCTGCCGTGCAATGTAGTACCGTGCCGTAAATAGCGCTTATCCTCTGTTTCGATGACCCTGTAAATTCCGTAAAAATTACGATGCTTGTGCAGAACATCCTGCCCGACTTTCAGCTGATCGATGAAATATGAAAATAAAATCACCAGAATGAGTCCTGCTGTAAACGGTATTTTCATATTCCGCAGTGCATAAAAAATAAGCGCAATGATCAGACCGAATCCCGCAGCAAATAAATTGCCGGTTTGCGGTTTGATCATTTCAACAAGCAGGGGCCATAAAACAAGGACAGCCACGAAAATCAATAACACGATTACCATGGTCGGACGCTGACGTTTTTCCGGAGAATGCATGGAGCTGAGGGCCAGTACGGCCAGAAACAAAGCGATTGGATATTCAACAATGGACGTACTGATCAGGGGAATGATCCAGCTGACCAGAATGCTTCCCAGAAAGGAACCCAATGATATCACAATATAAAAGAGGGGCATGTAACGGACTGAATCCGGTTTTGATTGTACCAGTTCACCATGGCAGGTCATGCAAACAAGGAATAAAATGAGCGGATGCAGGATAAAAAGAACCGGAACAGGCAGACGGTAGGATTGAAGCATGAGCAGAAACAAAAAAATACCAATGATCACGGCCAGTGAAAAACGGTCCTTCAGCCATGAAGGGAACCACATTTTATGTTTAAAGGTCAGAATAAAGCTCATTAAATAGATACTCAATGGCACAATCCAGAACAGCGGAATGGCTGCCAGGTCAAACGTGATGGTATTTGTCACTGCAAGCAGCAGGGCAGAGGCGGACGCGCTGAGCAGGATCCAGTGAAAAATTTGTGCGGCGGGCGGGGATGATATTTTCCGGGGCTCTTTTTTTTGTGTATGCGGAATCAGGCGTTGACTGAAAATAAGCAGCAAAAGATGAAGCAGGACGAAGACCAGGTAGCCGATTTGCCATCCGGTGATTTGCGTCTGCAATCTGAACAGGGGCGTGACAACCAGCGGGTAGGTGCACAGGGCAATGACCGAGCCAAGATTGGACACGGCGTAAAGCACATAGGGATTTTTGTTTCGTGTTAATGTGGATAACGCCAGATATTGCTGCAGAATCACGCTGGTTGAGGACAGAATCCAGAATGCCAGGCCGATGGTCAGCAGAAGCAGTCCCAGGATTTCAATAATCATGGATTTCGCATAGGCAGGATTTTGAAATCGATCCAGATGGATCGGGAAAAACAGTGCGGGCAGAAGAATCAGGGTGACATGAATGACAAACGTACGGCGAAGGTTCAGTTTCCCCCGGTATATGTTTGCGTATAAATAGCCCAGAAAAAGCAGGCCCTGAAAGAACATCATGCAGGAAGACCATACCAGATAGCTGCCGCCGAAGCCGGGCAGCAGGGCATTGGCTGTGATCAGTTCGATGCTGAACAGGAGGTAGGCGCTGAGAAAAACAGAGAGGTTGAGAAGGATAAACATTGCGTTTTTATTCATCCGATTTAAGGGTAAATCTCCAGCTTGAAATTACGGAATCTTTTGATAAAAAGCAAATCAGGACATCCCGTACATGGATATGAAAGTACCAATCTATAAAGGGACGGCACTCCCGTTCCCTTTTTATATATCAGATTATTTTAAAAGTATAAATTTATCTTGACTTTTTCGGGCGTATCTTGTATAATTTAACTTACACGTGAACGTTATTATCATATGAAATTCTTGAAGCCCCGTATCCCGGATTGTCTATGCGAAATATTAAACAGTCGGATATCGCCCGGGTGCTGAACGTGTCCCGGGTCACGGTTTCCAAAGCATTGCGCGACTGTCCGGATATTTCTCCGGATATGAAAAAGAAAGTCAAAAAAGTCGCTTCCAAGCTGGGATATGTGCCCAATTACACCGCGAGGAATCTTCAAAGCCAGAAAACCCAGACCATCGGCGTGGTGGTTCCGGATATATCCAACTCATTTTTTTCATACGCGATTCACGGGATTATGGATGCCGCTTCCAAGGCAGGATATCATATTGTACTGACCGCTTCCCGTGAAAATGCCGATATTGAATATGATAATATCATGACACTGATTTCCATGCGTGTGGACGGACTGCTGGTGGCCGTGTCCAAAGAGACCGAGGATATAAAGATATTCGATACGGTTCGGAAAATGAATATCCCCCTTGTTTTTTTCGACCGTTCCATTGAGGGATTGGGATTCAGCAGCGTGGGCATCGACGACCGCCGGTCCGCCTGCCGCCTGATAAACCATGTAATTGAATGCGGGTATCAAAAGATTGCCCACCTGGCGGGCACCATGACCGTCGGCATTGGCCGGGAAAGGCTGGCCGGTTATAAAGATGCATTGAGAGATCATCATATTCGCCTTCGCAATGAATGGATCATAGAGAGCGGATTTGACAAACAGAGTGGTTATCAGGGATTTATGCAGTTGTACAGGAAGGGCCCTATGCCGGAAGTGATTTATGCGGTCAATGACGGTGCTGCCCGGGGAGCGTACAAGGCCATTCAGGAGGTTGGTCTCAGGATTCCCGATGATATTGGTGTGGTGGCTTTCAGCCATCATGAATTTGCCGAGCTTTTATATCCGCGTTTGACCATCATCGACGCACCGCCTGTGTTAATCGGTCAGTCTGCCATGGAATTGCTGCTTGCGGAAATTAAAGAAAAACCGGCCCGCGCCAGAAAAATAATTTTAAATACTGAATTGGTGCCCAATTCGTCTTTGTTAAATCGGTCTCTGGTTCAGGTCGGATAATAAATTTGTTTTTTTATTTTTCTTACACGTGAAAGTAGTCGAAGAAAGGAAGTGCGGCGGAAGAATCGATTCCATATTTTTTAAATGGAGGAATCATTAACTTTGGAGGACGAATAATGAGAAGGGAAGGATAAAATTGTTATGGTCGCGTGCTGTGCGTGCTGATTTGTATGGGTATCGCAGCAACCCTGACGGGTCAGAATTTACTTGTCGGCGGGAACATGAAGGATGAAGATGCCTGGACTGTGCATTATTTGGATGAACCGGATATTGCTGATTATGAATTCAATTTTACGGATGATACCGCATCTGCCGGAAGTGGCGGCGGGCTGAATGTCTATTGTGAAGTTGTGGATGAAGCAGATGTTATTTTCTGGCAGGAAGTCACCCTGATCGCCGGGAATACCTACAGTATCAGCGGCGCCTTTAAAGATCTGACCGGCGGTGCTTTGCAGAATTTCTGGTGTGAAATCCTGTTGAGTACTGAAACGCCTCCGCATCCGGACAGCACGCTGGATTACGGCGGAGTAACAATGGTCGCTTTCAATACGTGGGATGGCTGCGGCGCCGGGGTAGACGGGACATTCCAGGACGATTATTGCAAGGGTTCCGGTCCGATTTACACTGTACCTGAAAGTTACGGTGTGGGTACGGAGGTGACACATTATTTTGTATTGAATGTGGGCCTCTGGGCCGGTGGCACAGTCATGGAATATGATATTCTGGTCGACGAATTGAGCCTCAAATGCATCGGGGGAACTGGTGTTGCGGACAATCGCAATCTGATCGGCAATTTCAGTTTAGAACAGAACTATCCCAATCCGTTTAATCCCAGTACGATGATTACTTATACGCTGGCTGAAAACAGCCGTGTGTCACTCAAGGTTTTTAACGCACTCAGGGAGGAGTGGCTACGCTGGCGGACGATGTCAGGTGTGAAGGGCTGCATCATGCGGTATGGGATGCATCTGAAATGGAAAACGGATTTTACATCTATCAATTACAGGCAGATGATCAGGTCCGATCGAAGAAAATGCTGCTATTGAAGTAAAAAATCTCTGTTCCATACGAAGTTCCGGCGGATTCTTAACAACACATTCACTATTTATCGGGGCACGTATTTTATTTGGGGTTTTACCGGGATTTTGTTATTGATCGAAGAGCCGTCATTTTAATATTGATAAATACATATTGTTGCCGTATTTTGTAGCTCAATATGTCATTGTTGTATTTATAATATGAACAAAACAGGATTCAATTGCACGCTGCAGTCTTAAAAAAATACGGGCGCCTGCTTTGGGAGGAAGTTCCCGATCCTTCTGTCAAAGACGACGAAGTGCTTGTGAAGGTTGCTTATGCCGGGATATGCGGGAGCGATATGCATCTTTATCACGGAGATTTTTCACCGCGCACCCGGCTTCCTCTGATTCCGGGACATGAGTTCAGCGGGATGATTGTCAAAGCAGGTAAACATGTTCATCAGTACAATAAAGGGGATCGTGTGGTTGTTGATCCCATTGTCTGGTGCGGCGCATGTGCCGCGTGTCAAATCCGACATTATCCTGCATGCTCCTCCCTGAAACTGATCGGCATCGATATGGATGGGGGCTTCGCCGAGTATGTCGCAGTCCCCCAAACCACCCTGTACCGGATTCCGGAGACGATCTCATACAGGAACGCTGCCCTGGTCGAGGTGTACAGTATTGGATTTCATGCCTGCAACCGGGCGCAATTGAAAAAGGGTGATACGGTTGCCATCTGGGGGACGGGCAGAATTGGACAGAGCATTCTTCAGGCTGCACGAACCATCACAGAAAGTTTGATCTTTTGTATCGATGTGCTGCCGCAGCGTCTTGCCATGGCGAAGCAGGCCTTTCCGGACATTGTGACCATTGATTCGAGTACTCAGGATCCGGTGTCGGTCATCCGGGAAATGACGAATGACCGGGGTGTGGATGCCGCCTTTGAGGCCGTCGGACATGCAGTCCCGGTTCCGGACCGCCCGAATCCGGTTCAGGGATGCGTGCGAAGTATCAGGGGGGCGGGTACGGTATGCGTGCTGGGATTGGGAGATATTCCTTCTTCTATACTGACGAAGGAATTGATCTGGAAAGAGGCAAAAATTATCGCTTCACGAGTGAGCCACGGAGAATTTAAGCAGGCGATAGAGCATCTGCAGGCAGGCCGCCTCCAGCCGGATGCGATGATCTCCGCAGAGTTTTCAGGAAACGAAACCCAGCATGCGTTCTCTCTCTTGGAAAAACATCCGGATAAATATGTAAAAGTCCTGCTGAAAATGCATTCCGCAAAGACAAACGGATAATCTGAATATGAGTTATAAATACGGATAAAATGGTCGTATTAAATCAACCGTCTGTTACTGGATTACACATTTTTACACAGCGCCATTTCTTCAGGTCCGTTGTTACTGTTGGTATTGAATCATGAAAGGAAAGCATATGTCGACTTCGTCAAATCATCATCAAAACACCAGTCAGGATCGGTCGCCTTTGATTCCCCGTCATATTATTTGGCCATTTATCCTGGTGACCTCGTTATTTGCACTGTGGGGATTCGCCAATGATGTGACCAATCCCATGGTGGCGGCCTTTAAAAAAATTCTTCTCATCAGTCATTTTCAGAGTTCTCTGGTTCAGTTTGCCTTTTACGGCGGTTATTGCGTGATGGCGATTCCGGCCGCTCTGTTTATAAGACGTTTTTCGTACAAAGCGGGAATTATTTTGGGATTATTTCTCTATGCATCGGGCGCGCTGCTGTTCATTCCAGCGGGTTCGATGATGGCATTCTCTGTCTTTTTAATCTCATATTTTATTCTGACATGCGGATTGTCTTTTCTTGAGACCAGTTCCAATCCCTATGTTCTGTCCATGGGTTCGGTGGACAACGCAACGCAGAGATTGAATTTTTCTCAGTCGTTTAATCCAATCGGGTCGCTTACCGGCATGTTTGTGGCTCAAAAACTGATCCTGGCCAGACTGGATGAAACCGATGAAGAAGGACGCCGCCTCCTGCTTGAGACTGCTCCGGAACAATTAAAAATGATTCAGAAACATGACCTTGCTGTTCTGCAAGGACCTTATGTGGCCATTGGCGTGATTGTGCTGATTGTTCTTGCAGTATTTCTCGTGTCCAGGTTTCCTAAACGGCAGAGTGAAGGCGGGAGCCATCTGAATCTCGGCCCCACTTTAAAACGGCTGTTTGCCAATGAAAAATATATGAAGGGCGTGCTGGCACAGGCGTTTTATGTGGGGGTTCAGATCATGTGCTGGACCTTTATTATTCAGTACGCTGAAAATGAACTGGGAATGAAAGCTGAACAGGCGCAGGGATACAATATTGTTGCCATGGCCATATTCTGCACCAGCCGGTTTATCTGTACTTATCTGTTGAGATATATCAGTCCCGGAAAACTCCTGTCGACACTGGCAGCTTGCGGCGGGATGCTGATTCTCGGAACCATATTCTTGCAGGGAATGACCGGTTTATATTGTCTGGTGGCTGTATCTGCCTGTATGTCTCTGATGTTTCCTACAATTTACGGCATTGCGCTTAAGGGACTGGGTGAAGATGCAAAACTGGGGGCAGCCGGACTGATCATGGCCATTGGCGGCGGTTCTATTATGCCGCCCCTGCAGGCCTATATTATGGATCAGAACACATTTAATCTCGGTTTTATGACCCTTTCCAGCACACGGGCTTCTTTTGTACTGCCGCTGATTTGTTTTGTCGTAATCGTTTATTATGGCATTGTCGCTGCCCGGAATGAATCATAGGAGAGTCTGTAATCAAAATAAAGCATCATTGATTGATCAGGCAGTTGATTCTGTCAAAAATCATTGTAATTTTTCTGTCACCCCGGAATGATTCCGAGAGTTGCTCAATAGACAGAATATCGCCCTGTTCCTTTAAGCTCCAGATTTCGTTGATAAGCCATTCCGAAGTCCGGTTTCCCCGGTGAAAGGTGATTTTTGATTCAATCATCAGGGAATTCCCATCCGCTGACCAGTTTACGGTTGTCACCCTGGGGAAATTCCACATTTCAGATCGGATTTCTCTGCCATCGAGCGTCCATTTTTCATCAGTGATCTGTTTGTCTCCCCATTCCAGTATAAATGCCTTTTGAAGAGCAAGCTCATTTTCCGTCTGTGTGATTGCCAGCTGATACGGCAGATAACTCGTTCCCCGATTATCCAAAACACTTTTATTTTCATTAAGCACCCAGTTTCCTGAAAAATTGACCGGTTCTTTGTCTGATGTCAGAGGCAATGGAGACAATTGACACGCTGAGCGAAAGGGGGCCATGATTTTATGATATGCCGGATCCTCAAGACTGAGGATGCGCGGATCTTTCATTAAAATCTGGTATTGGTTTTTTAATGTGTTCCTTACCATGCCGGCCCAGGTTGCATAGAGAATCCAGTCGGGCTGCATGTCCAGAACTTCTGTTCCTGGTGGATTGCCCACCTCTCCCAGGATGAGCGGTTTCCCGTCCGCAAGGATCATTAAACTGTCATAATAGGCCTGGTTAAAATCACTGCCGTATACATCAAGTGCGGCGACATCCAGATAGTCTTCACCCGGATAATAAAGCGAAAAATACATTTCCGGTTTGTTCGGGCGATCCATACTCCATACCCATAGGAGATTATTGATCCGGTGATAATTTACATACCGGTCAAACAGCTGTTTGTAAAGCGCCTGCGTGCCGTATTTACCCTGACGGCCTCCCCACCAGAACCAATCGCCGTTCATTTCATGATAGGGGCGCCATAAAATCGGCACGTTGGCCTTTTGAAGCTTTTTCAGGTAAAATGCAACCGAGTCAACTTGGGCAACCCAGCGGTTGTACAATTCGGCTCCGGGTGTCAGCACATCCCTGAACTGCCGGTCCAGAAGCCGCCCCTGCACACTGGCCAATGAATCCGGAGAGCCCACACCGGGCCGGGGTTGAAATGTAACAGGCTCATTCCAGGTGGGAGGCACTGCGTGCCAGCAGATGGTGATGATCGATCCCATCCGATGCTGTCTTTTGGCCTCTTCAACGATGTCCGGACGTGCCAGATAAGAGTCTGTATCTCCCTCTTCGGCGAATCCCATGTCCGTGCTCCAGACAGCCGGTGTTTTCCCGATATATTTTGATGCAAACTGCGAGTTTCTGTCCCGGGTGTCTGGGTAATTATGCTGCCCGGTCAGCGTGTATTTTCCGGAAATATCATAAAGCAGCTTTAATAACGCCCGGGCCTCCCGGGAGGCATGAGGGGTGACCGGTTCCGGGATACGGCTTCCGCTGAAAAGAAGCGTCGAAATCAGCATGCATAATATATTGATCCTGAATGTCGTTTTCACGAAATTCATCCTTTCCTTTTTGGGCAGTAGCCATGTGCGCGATCATATTATACGGGTGGCGTTGATTGTTCGGGTACGATTTGCGTTCCCACATCCGTGTTTAATACAGCCTCTTCCAGGGCTTCAGTTGAAGTGATAATGGCCCGTTTTCCGCCCCCGTGAATAAATCGGGTACAAGCGGTCATTTTTGGAAGCATAGAGCCTGCCTTGAAATGTCCCCTGCGGATGTATGCCTCGGCTTCTTTGACGGATATTTGTTTCAGCAGGGTTTGATCTTTTTGATTATAGCGGATCATGGCACCTGCGACATCCGTTGTGATGATGAAAATATCCACATTCACTTCCTGAGCCAGGCAGGCACTGGCCAGATCTTTGTCAATTACTGCATGAACACCATGAAATCCCCGGCCGTCCCGGATGACAGGGATCCCGCCTCCTCCGCAGCAGATGATGATAAAATCCAGATCAATCAATGTGCGGATCTCTCTTTTTTCAATGATCGTAACCGGATTCGGAGAAGCCACCACACGTCGATATCCTTTTTTGGTTTTGATGGTCGGATAACCAAGGTTTTTGGCTTCTTTTCCAGAAAAGACAGGCCCGATGGGTTTTGTGGGATTCTGAAAAGCCGGATCATCCTGATCGACCACCACATAGGTGATCAGTGTGACCAGTTTTTTATTATTCACGCCGATGGTCATCAACTCCTCGTCCAGTGTGGATTCGATCATATACCCGATCTGGCCTTCTGTCTGTGCCACCAGAATTTCCAGAGGAAGTTTGGGTACCTGATCGCACGACTCCTGCTGCAATAGCAGATTTCCTACCTGCGGGCCGTTGCCGTGAGTAATGATGATTCGATAATGAGCGGATAAACGGGCAATCTGCCGGATGGTTTTTCTGAGATTATCGAGCTGCTCACCAATTGTTCCCCGCTGATCTTCTTGAATCAGTGTATTGCCGCCCAGGGCGATCAGGAGGATGGGTTTCTGTTGATGGGATGGAGTCATTTGTATAAACTGTGTGTGCTTTTTTAATTTGTTGGTCAGCGAAATAAAAATCGATGAGGGACCTTTTATCCCTTGGCGAAAAAATCATCCACCTTTTGAATGCCGGCGGTTTTCGCTTCTTTTAACGGGCCGCAGAATAGAACTTTGCCCTCATCCAAAAAAACCACATGATCGGCAATGCGGTTGATGCTGGCCACTTCATGGGATACCAGAACGACAGTCATGCCGAGCTGTTCGCGCATTTTCAGAATAAGCTCGTCCAGTCCTGCCGAAGTGACAGGATCCAGGCCAGCCGAGGGTTCGTCCCCGAAAAGTAGCGGGGGATCCAGGGCGATGGCGCGGGCCAGGGCCGCCCGTTTGCGCATACCTCCTGAAAGCTCAGAGGGAGACAGGTCGATGGCATGCCTGAGCCCCACGAGGTCCAGCTTGATTTCTACCAGTTTGCGAATCATATCTTCTTTCAGACTGGTATGCTGTTCCATAGGAATTGATACATTTTCTGCCACAGAGAGAGAACCAAGCAGCGCCCCATTTTGGAACATGACTCCGATATCTTTCAGAATCGTATTAAATTCCGGTTCGTCCAGGCTGGTGATTTCATGACCGAACAGACGAATCGATCCGGACCAGGGCTGGATCAGGCGGATCAGGTGTTTCAGCAGTGTGGTTTTGCCGCATCCGCTGGCGCCGAGAATAATGGTAATCTGGTGCTCCGGTGCAAAAATAGAAATATCGTCCAGAACCCTGAAATCTTCATAACCCGAGGTCAGGTGTGTGACCTCGACAATGGGAGTATGGTTTTTTTGGGTTTTTTCAATCATATACAATTTATTTAAATCAGAATTCATCCTCTAAAAAGGCATTCATTAAAAAAATGCATGAAAAATATAAAATTTTCTGAGCCTTCAGGAGGCCCTGCCTTTTTTTTCTCTGCATGAATATTATATCTCAACAGGTTGGCCGAAATAAAAGATGAGCCCCAGAATCGAGTCGGCGAAAATGACTGCAAAAATGGATGAGACCACAGAGGCAGTCGTGGCTTTGCCCACTTCAGCAGCTCCTCCGCGCACCTTGAATCCCTGATAGGCACCGAGAATGACGATCAGCCAGGCAAATACGACACTTTTCACCAGACCGGTCAGAATATCCTTTAAAAGCAAGGCATTCACGACCTGGTTATAAAATGGTTCGAGACCGATATCCAAATAGGTGAGTGCAATGACAAATGCACCGAAAATACCGATAATGACCGATAAAACAGTCAGCAGCGGCATGGCGACGGTCATGGCATAAAATTTGGGCACAAGCACGTACTGAATCGGATTCAGGGCCATGGATTTCAAAGCATCGGTTTCTTCCGTGACTACCATCGTGGCGATTTCAGATGTAATGGCTGATCCGCTTCTGCCGGCCAGCATGATGGCAGTCATGATGGGCCCCATTTCCCGGGTCATTGAAATCGAGATGAGATCTGCCACATATATAGCGGCGCCAAACTGTCTCAGCTGAGCGGCGGATTGAAGCGCAAGAATAAGACCGATCAGAAATGAGACCATACCCACAATAGGTAAAGCGTTCATGCCGATTAAAATTAATTGATTGGTAAATTCACCTTTTCTCTTTCCATGCTGCTTGAATAAATTATTTACTGCATAGTAGAACGTATCGGCAACCAGATAGAAGAGATCATGAAGGTGGCTCCCGATTTCATAAAACCAGTCGCCGAAAATTTCAAAGAATGACGCTTTGTGTTTTTGGCGGCCTGTCATTGTTTGCGGTGTAAGAGAAAATGCTTGAATGGCCTGCTTTACGGATTTCGGTGTATTCAGCCATTGAACCTCAATTTCTTTGGCTCGGGCCGTTTCTTCAATGGTTTCCAGCAGAACAACGCCGGCCGTATCAATTTTGTTCACAAGACCCAGATCGATGGTGATTGAAGTCTGTGCATGTTCGATCAGTAACTTTTTAATTTTTTTTAATATATGGCTGACTTGAGAGATAGTAATATCACCCTCAAGGGAAATGTCAATGCCGGACCAGTGAACACGAGCATTCATTGGGTAGCAGCCTCTGAATGTTTTTTAAAGTAATCGGATATGATGTTTAAGAAAGCCGTGGTTTCCTGATATAAAATCAAACTGATGGTTTCCGCGAAACTGTTCATGCTTTTGGGATTTGTATAATGCTCTGTCCGGTCGAATGTATGACGAATCAGCGGGATATTCGATTCAGCGTCAATCAACTCTAATGTTGCAGCAAAGTGCACCGCCACCTTTTTGCCCGTTTCATCCCTTTCCAGGTTCTGGATATTTCCGGTAATGAAATAATCCGGCTGGGAGGAATATCCCCGCACCAGACGTCGAAAACATTTTTGATATGCGGTGATCTGATAGACCATATCCGCTGTACCTATGGATGGGCGAACCGCCCAGTGATGATAAAAATAGTAATTGAGTTCATGGGACTTTGTTTTCAGAGCAATCCGGGTTTGATTGATGGCTTTGGAAATCTGAAAATCCCGGATATCCACATGGATCGGCAGGCAAACTGTTTCGACTGAATCGGCCATTTTAATTGGCCTGGGTGTTTCGAGAATATAGTATTTACGGATGACGGCTTTTTTACCGCAAACCATGAAAAGCAGACCAGCGACGATAAAAAACATCCAGAACCGTTTCATATCAGTTCTCCAAATTTTTATCGGGTACGTTTTTATGCTCGGTTCCCCGAACCAGCAGAGATGGATCTTCGGTGATCATGCGGCTGAATTGATTGAGATATTCCGTG
The DNA here is from genome assembly GCA_016932575.1 of bacterium. Classification (GTDB taxonomy): domain Bacteria; phylum Zhuqueibacterota; class QNDG01; order QNDG01; family JAFGCO01; genus JAFGCO01. Next base: position 10,900 of record JAFGCO010000069.1, on the reverse strand, counting down.
CTTTCCCGGATCGATTCCATCGAGGCGGTGAAATCCAGCCAGGTTTTTGACAGATTGGCATCCATCTGAAGCAGCATGTTATTGGTTGTGGCAATGGTCACATTCAGTTCCTGAATCAATTTTAACAAATCGGCCTGGCTGATACTTTCTGAAATATTCGTCAGGTTATTGATGATTTGCTTGAGAGAGTCGGATTGGGCAATTTTCTCGATTTCTTGCATGGTGTTTTTTGAAGAGACAATAAGCGCCTGAAAGTCCTGCGTGATTTGTTCTGTATTGGCTATTGAATTTTTGAGTTCATCTTTATTGTCTGAAAGCAGTTCTCCAAGGACGGCCATGCTTTTTGAAGAATTATCCAGAAGTACGTTCAGCTTTTTCTGGTTTTCAGGATTGGTCAGCTGGGCCAGGTTGTTGAGCATGATTTCCGCTTTTTCCATCATGGTTTCGGCTTTTCCGGTGATCATTTCAGTGGTCGATTTGCCGGAGCGGATATATTCACCCCGTTTGACATAATTCGATTCGTTGGTCCCCCCCCGCAGTTCAATGATTTTCAGTCCGGTAATCCCCAGAAGTTCGATATCCGCATAGGTGTCTTCCTTTATGGGAGTGCCCCGGTCCAGGCTGATTTCGACAATGACCCGTTCAATATCCTTGGGATCGATAAAAATTTTGCTGATATAACCCACAGAAAGACCATGGTATTTGACCGCACTGCCTCCCTGCAGTCCGGTCAGTGAGACGCCGCGGTAACCAATAAAGTAATTATCCCGGTCCTCGAAAAACTTCGGAGCGATGATAATGGTCAGTGTGGCCAGCAATAAAAATACACCCACCGTCAGAAAAATACCGAGACGGATTTTTTGGGATCGCGTGATCATATCTACAGCTCCAGATATTTACTTTAAAAAATATTGTTTTATTGATATTCCCCTGATACTGTGAGCAATTTATCAAATCGTTTACAAGAGTGCAAGACTTTTTTCAGCCATCTTTGTGAAACTGCTTGACATCGGATGAAGGTCATATTATTTTATTGTGAGCATCAATTCGGTTTAAATGAATAAAGGTGCTGTTTTTAAATGGTTTGCGGAGTAATGAGATTTTATTATTTATTTTTATAAGCAAGTCGGATGCGGTATCTCGAAGCACCTATAACGTGTCGATGTATTCCGGGGCAATTCAGGATGGGATTGAACTCCTTAATACCAAACCTTGATTTCATGATAATACCCATCCCCTTTATAAGCATGTATTACCTGTTCAAATTTGCAGAATAAGCATAATAAGCCCGCTGGTTTATCCTGCAAGGCGCACTTTTATAAGAAATTCAGAGTTTTTCCCTTCCGGACAGAGGATCATGTCAGGCGGACAGGGGGATTCATCGTGATCGCATCCATATTATTGATTCAGGAATTGATAATGAACATTTAATTTGAAAGAGAAAAATATGCAGACAAATCCGGAACGACAGAAACAGTTTGAAGAACAAGACAGGCGGATTCAGGAAAACCTGAAGAAGATCCGTCATCGTATTGTTGTGTTCAGCGGGAAAGGCGGCGTGGGAAAAACCACGGTGGCCGTGAATCTGGCCTTCGCTCTGATGAAAGCGGATAAAAAAACCGGCCTTTTAGATGCGGATATTACCGGGCCCAATGTGCTTAAAATGGCGGGGATCACAGGTCAGCCGTTTATGGACGGACAAAATCAGATTCTGCCCATGCAAAAAGAGGGGCTTCAGGTCATCAGTATGGCTGCCATGCTGCCCGAAGACCAGCCGGTGATCTGGCGGGGGCCGCTGCGAAGCGGTGCAATTTCCCAGTTTCTGGCAGACGTGATCTGGGGGGATCTGGATTATCTGCTGGCCGATCTGCCTCCGGGCACCGGTGACGAAGTGCTTACCGCCGCGCAGCGCATGCGGCCGCAGATGGCTATTGTGGTCACCACACCCCAGGAAGTGTCTCTGCTGGACTGCAAACGGGCCGTGACCATGGCCAAAAAACTGAACGTCCCGAATATCGGTGTCATTGAAAACATGGCCGGCCTGATCTGCCCGCATTGTGAGAAGACAATCGATATATTCGGCAAAGGGGGCGGCGAACGCATGGCCAAAGAGATGGATGTCCGCTTTTTAGGAAAAATTCCCATGGAACTGGCTACACGGGAAGGGGGAGATACCGGTGAGCCGCCGGTACTGACCCGCCCGGAAAGCGGAAGCGCTCGGGCGTTTTTGTCTATTGCCGAAGCAATCGGGAAAATTTTGAAATAACGGTTTTTTGTGAGCAATGCTTCCCGCCGCTTTAAGGTTTTTTAAAACATATTCGGGTTTTGATTGGTTTTATCTGTTTTGGAGGGACTTTGCAAAGGTCATCAGCGAGACACGCTGCTCTGCAGAGAGGTCTGAACGTTCTATGAAAAAGATCATCCTCAGCCTATTTATGATTCATGCCGCTTTCTGTCAGGAAAGCACAGACCTGCCGGTTGGTGAGGTTATCGAGACCGTTGTCTGCCGGAGTGATTCACTGCAGAGTTACGCACTTTATCTGCCTTCCACTTATACGCCCGATATATTATGGCCGGTGATTTATGCATTTGATCCGGGCGCGCGCGGAAAACATCCGGTTGAAAAACTCAGAACAGCAGCAGAGAAATACGGTTATATTGCCGTTGGATCCAATAATTCCAGGAATGGTCCGTGGGAACTGGCATTCAACAGCCTGAACGCCATATCTGCGGATACAGACGAGCGGTTTTCACTCAATCCGGACCGTATTTACACGACAGGATTCTCAGGCGGATCAAGAGCAGCCAGTGCCATTGCCATGATCAGCGGCCAGGTGGCGGGTATTATCGGCTGCGGAGCCGGTTTTTCTGAAAAATACCCGCCCAATCCGGTTCTTGATTTTATTTACTTCGGTCTTGTGGGCAAAGGCGATATGAATTTTCTCGAGATGCGTTCTCTTGGCGTGCTTTTGGACCGATATGAAATCCCCAATGCGATTCGTATATTTGAAGGCGGTCATGAGTGGCCGTCCGATACGCTTTTTTTAAACGCTCTGGAATGGGTTGAAATTCAGGCAATGAAAAAACAGCAGATCCCGCTGAATGAGTCTCTGATTTCAGAGTGTTATAATAAGCATTTTCAAGAGGCCCAAGAACTGGAAGCCAATCTCCGGTTTGGTGAGGCCAACGATATCTATACATCGCTTGTTCAGGATTTTGGTGGCATTCGGGATGTCGCACCTGCCCAAAACGAAGCGGGACGGTTAATAAGCATGGCAGAGGTCAGGGACCGGAAAGCCCTGGAGGAAATACTGACCGAGAAGGAGAGGACATTACGAAATAAGTATTATGACGCGCTGGAACGCCTGGATTTTGACTGTTATCGTGAAAAAGGCCGGCTCAAAACCCGGAACTGGTGGGAGGAAGAGAGGCAGGCGCTTCAGAGAGAAATAGAGCGAGCTCAGACCGAGGAAGAGCGCTGGATGATCAAACGGGTGATTGATAATGTGTGGCGTCATTGTGTCAGCCGGGCCATGTCATTTCAGAGTGAGCACGCTTTACTGAAAGCAGCCGTCTGTCTGGAAATATGGACCCTGATGCAGCCGGATCAGTCCTATCCGTTCTATGTGCTGGCAGCCATACTTGCTGCCGCTGGTCATAAAGATAAGGCGATGCAGGCGCTCGAGGATGCATACGAGCGGGGCTTTCGTCATGTGGAACTGATTGAAAACGAGCCGGATTTCGACTCGTTGCGGGATACGGATGAATTCAGGCAATTCATGAAGCGTCTTAAAGAATTGAATCAATAATCGAACTTCGGCAAATTCTGCAGGAGATGGCTTTTATGGTTTCAAAACGCTTTTCAATGATATTCCTCTGGCTTTTTGTCTATTCCGCGGCGATGGCCTACCTGGAATCCGCGGTGGTCGTTTATCTGCGCTGGCTTTATTATCCGGACGGATTGACGACGACACTGAATGAAATGTCTATGCAAGCACTGGTTGTGGAAATCGCCCGGGAAGCGGCCACCGTGGTCATGCTTTTTGCTGTTGCCATTATGGCAGGCAAAAACAGGATTCAACGAACTGCAGCATTCCTGTTCTGCTTTGGCGTTTGGGATGTTTTTTATTATATCTGGCTGAAAGTACTGCTCGACTGGCCGGCCGGATTGTTGGACTGGGATGTGCTGTTTCTGATCCCCACAATCTGGATCGGGCCGGTGCTGGCACCGGTTCTGGTCTCCTTTGGTTTGATCGGAACCGGGATATTGATCTATCATTTGAATTTACAGGATAAACATGTGCATGCCGGGTGGTTGGAATGGTGTTTGATGCTGACCGGATGCGGAATCATTTTTCTTTCGTTTATTATTCAGAGCGGGGCGGATCTGTCGGATCTTTCGTTGATCCGATATCCCTGGTGGATATTTTTTACGGGATATATTATCTCACTGACCGGTGTTATAATGATGGTATCTCGTGTTAAAACAAAGTGATCAATTGAAAATAGTGTGATCTCATGTCTGGATGGCATAAGCCCCACCCGATGATATTTCGTCCCTGCGGGACTCAAATTTCAAATAATTTTTTAGCTATATATATTAGTCCCTTAAGTGGAAGGTCTTGGGATGGATTCCGGCTGAAAAGAAAACCGGAATGACAGGGTTGCAGGATGTTCGTTTTTATACCGCCAATTTTTTTCAATCAGTTATAATATCTCATCCTTATTTGTCATTCCCGCGAACGCGGGAATCCGGTATGGAAGATGAATAAATTTTCAATCCCAACTCGGTAAATCCCAAAGGAAAATGATCGAGTGATAGTGGCTGCCGATATCCATTCGCATAAAATAACAATGGGGAAATCCTTCTGAATCTGGTTTCCCCATTTTGAATATGATTATATCATCGACCTATTCCACTGTATATCCTGCTACACGGTAATTAAACTCATAAGACATTGCGCCGGACCAGCGATTATCGAACACACCTTTATAGCGGGTTCCTTCGACCGGGCCGACTGGTTTGCCGTATGTATAGAACCAGTTTAGAATGGGTCCGCCTGTAAATCCCAGCCGGATCCAGTAACGTCCGGGGGACAAGCGTAAATTGCTGCTTTGAAGATTAAAATCCACCCAGTCGTAACTCTGTTTTGAAGAAATCATGCTCAGGTCCATAAAGTCGCTGGTGGCGATGATGTTCCCGGGCATGCCGTTCACATCATTCATCAGCTCGATCCAGATCTGTCCGCTGCCGCCGAATTTTTTCATGGCCAGGCCGATTTTTGCCAGTTTCAAAGGTTTCTTGAGCACAAAGATCTGGGCATACTGAATGTTTTTTTCTGTAACAAATTCAGCGGTTTCGACCATGAAATTTTTCTTCAGCATGTATTCGTTTTCCTGTCCGCGTGAAGCAGTTCGTGCCTCAAAGAAATTGACCCCTTTCGGAAAATCCAGATTGCCAAACAGAAACGGTTTGATATACAGCATCTGATCCAGACGATCCTGAGACACTTTTTTCGGAGGCGGGGGTGTTTTCACGATTACTTCCTGGAATGCAGCCTGTACATGCGGTACCAGCAGCATATTTTTAGGGCCGTAATTCTGCTTTTCCATGGAAAGCCTGACCTGGTCTGCTGTGAAATCCGCCTCAATGGCTTCGCGAAATGTCGGGCGGCCGCTGACGCCTCTGGCCTGCCGCCATTTTACCGTACCGTCATTCACACATTCATTATTATCCACACCGATTTCCAGCCGAACAAACCGATTCGATACAAAAAGCTCGGTCTGTTGTGGATCGAAGGGCACCCAGCCCAGGTCACTGAACCAGACTTCGATCCAGGAATGGCGGCCCTGTCCCATTTTAAACGTGAATTCACCATCAGGAGTTTTGATGGTATAGGGTTCTTTCAGAGTCACACCGTTTACAATACGCACCGGAATACCTGCATGCCGCATGAGTGCGGCGGAAAGGTGCGAGTAGTTCTGGCAGTTGCCTTTACCGCTGTTGAAGCTGTACAAGGCATCGTACTGCTTGGGCGGTGTGACATAACGCATATTATCCACCACCCAGGTGAGAATACGCTGCACAGCGTCAAACTCGGTTTTGACTCCCCGAACCAAAGATTCGGCCCTGGATTGAATTTCCCTGTTGTCAGATTGAATTTGTCCGGTGGGTTTCAGATAATCGGCATATTCTCCGGGCACACGGGTCAGAGGATAAGGGGCAATAGATTTCAAGGGTTTGAGATCGGTACTTGTTGTGGCTGTAAAGTGCATGGCCACATCCACCGGCTGAGATGGATTTTTCCATTCAAGATTTACAATATGATTGCCGCGTTTGTCCGTTTTTTTATTCTGTTCTGAGGGCTGAGGCTTTAAATCCAGCCGGTAGTTTTCAATACGCTGCTTATAGGTTGGAGAGTCAAAGGACTGCGGCACAACAAAACTGAGTTTTAGATATTTGGTATCACCGGCCGGTTCCACACGCTGGGTGAGCACATAATTGATTCTGGAATTCTGGCCGCCATTGATCAGATAGTTTTCGGACTGAAGTGATATGGGAATGATCAAGAAAAGAACACCAAAGATAAATCTTTTCATAGCAACCCCCTGAGAAAATCAACAGATTTTTATAAAATTTCGTTTCAAATAATAAAACATGGCCTTTGAAAAGAGGGGCCACATTCAGCTTTACAATGACAAAATGATAAATAATCATGAATAAGTCAAATAGAAAAATTATGTCGTTGTTTACAGATTCTCCAGAATAAATCGCGTCATCAGATGATACAGATGCACACGCGTGGACCGGCCGCCAATATTATGGTCCTTGTCCGGGTAAATCATCAATCCAAACGGTTTGCTTTGGGTTTGCATAGCGCAGGCGAATTGCAGCGTATTCGAAACATGGACATTGTCATCACAAGTACCGTGAATAAGAAGCAATCCGCCCTGATATTGATCCGTAAAGTGAATAGGACTGCTTTCTTTATATCCTTCAGGATTGTCTTCCAGTTTTCCCATATAGCGTTCGGTCCAGATAGTGTCATAATTTTGGAGGTCCGTCAGTGGAGCCACCGCAATGCCTGTTTTAAAATAGTCCGCGCCTTTGGTCATTGCCAGACATGTCATCCATCCGCCGCCGCTCCATCCCCACATACCGATACGGTCCGGATCGACATAGTCCTGATCCCTTAACTGCTGTACAGCTTCAATCTGGTCCTGGAACGCTCTCCCGATATTTCGATACACCTGATTCTTGAATGCATTGCCTCTGTGAACAGTCCCCCTGCTGTCCATTGAAAAAATGCAGTATCCCCTCTGGGAAAGCAGTTGATGCCACAGGTTTCCCTGACCGCGCTGCCAGTTATTGAGTACAATTTGTCGTTCCGGACAACTGTAGGCAAATACAAGTACGGGATATTTGTGATGCGGCGAAAAATTCGCGGGTTTCATGAGCATGGCGTTCAGGCTCAAGCCGTCCGACATTGTCAAAGTTATCAATTCGGGCAAAGCCAGTTGATAGTCCCTCAATGCCGGGATATCACCCGAAGAAAGAACGGCAATGAGACTGCCATCCGCATGATGCAGGGTGATCTGCGGCGGTGTTGTGATATCCGAGAAAGTATCCACATAATAAAGGCCGTCCGGAGACATGCTGACATCATGCGATCCGTTCCGGCGGCTGAGCTGTGTCAGTTCGTTTCCATCCAGCCGGACGCGGTAAAATTGTCTTTCCAGCGGGCTTTGCCGGGTGGCCGTAAAATAGATCCATTCCGCGTCTTCGTCCACATGCACCAGTTTTGTAACTTCCCAGTTTCCTGCTGTCAGCTGGCGGATCCCACGCTTGTGATAATCAAAATAATAAAGATGCGTCCAATTGTCCCTTTCGGATATCCAGATAAATCCTTCCTCTTTTTTCAGAAAGACGGGATTATCATAAATATCTATCCAGCCCTCGGGATCGGTTTCAGAGAGCACAATAAATGAGCGGCCTGTGGAAATATCTGAAAATATCAGATCCAGACGGTTTTGCTCCCGGTTGAGTCGCTGGATGGCAAGCGTACGCCCGTCCGGGAGCCATTGAAAACGCGGGATATATACATCCGGATTTTTCCCGATGTCCATCCAGGCAGTCTGCCGGTTTTTCAGATTAATAACACCAATACGGACAATCGCATTGGACTCGCCTGCCAATGGATATCTCTGCCAGATCACCGAATCGCGAATGCCGGAGTAATAAACCAGAGGATGCACTGGTTCAGGCGAAGTATCCAATTCATAAAACGCAATATGCCTGCTGTCCGGTGACCAGGCAAATGCACTGCAAATTTTAAATTCTTCTTCATAAACCCAGTCAACCTGTCCGATCAGCCGGGTACCGTTACCATGACGCGTGAGAGCGGTTTCTTTCAAAGATTTCAGATTGAGACAGGTCAGATTGTCATTTTTTATATAGGCCAGCCATTTACCATCCGGTGAGAAAACCGGATCAATTTCAGGTTTGTTATCATGGGTGAGCCGGTTGATTTCTTTAGATTGCGGATTATAAATAAACAAATCCTGTGAAGCGGGAATCAGCAGTGATTTACCCTGCGGCGACCAGAGATAATTGGGCAGTATAAAACGATTTTCTGCTTTTGGCCCTTCCAGGATGGGAACCATGTCAGAATCGATCAGCAGATATTTTTCTCCGGTTTCGGGATTGATATGGAAAATGCTGTGAATTCCATTCACTTTTTTGTAGTAAGTAAACCGATGATGACAGGGCCTCCAGGCTGTGACCGCCCAGGTTTCTACCTGAAATTTGGAAGATCCGCAGATATCTTCAACTGTGAATATTTTTTGTGAAAACAGTGATGTGCAAAAAAGAACAAGTGTCAGGAGCGGCAGGTTATATTTCATAGGCAACTCACAACTTTGAGAAATTACGGATTCGATTTTTATATTTATTCATGATTCTTAATCAGCCAGAGAGTTGTATAGCAAAATCTGATCCATCAAGTACAAATCATGACGTAAAAATTTCATGGTTTTATCATGGTCTGTTCAGTTAAAAGGAGGCTCTGCCAAAAGTAATTTTTGTGTAAGTATTTCATTTTACCAGATATTTGAGTAAAATATCGAGTTTCGGGATCTCTGAAAACCGGGCGCCGATTTCAAGATCTCCTGAAAGTGTCGTATAGGTTTTTGTAAACCGGTTTTGATCGCGGTTCATGGGTGTCCAGGTATCTCCCTGAATAATAAATGTTTCAACTGCCCCGGGGATAATGAAATCGAAGCGGGCGGCTGTGTTCTTTTTCAACTGACCGATGACCGGGGAAACCAACCGGACGTTGTGATGATTAAATGAACGATATATTTCCGGAAATCCGTAAGGATTGGATTTTTCTGTTTTTGCATTCACCAGATAATCCATAGCCCAAAGATAGTCACCTGTTTCGTTTTGTTTTTGTACAAATATACGCAGGGTATAAATGCCTTTTTCAGGAAATAAGATTTGAATTTGTGTTTCATAAGGCTGATACTGAATCAGAATGTGCCGTCTGTCCTGATATTGATTATTATTCATCAGCCGGGCTGTGAGCTGTGCTTTATACGGATTTTTTAAAGTGACAACAAGTCGATCTTCTGTCTGAATGACACCCTGTGTATGGCTTTTCATTTTCAGCCCGTGATAAAAATAAGCGGGTTTCAGAAAAGGCATGGATTCAAATTCTTGCAGACTGACGGGCCTGGCAAGTAATTGCCATCGGATTTCTTCCGGGAAATGGGTATAGATTAGATCTTCCGGGTCGGTAAGAAAAAAATAATCATCGAATTCCCGGATAAACTGGCCGGATTCATCGATATAGCCGGCACCCCACGTGGCATCTATAAGTTCCCAGTGACCGCCGATCCGGACGGCATTCCATGCGTGATTGAAATTGTCCGAGAAACGGTCACCGATCTGATATCGAACGCCTTTGGCATAGCCACTGATTTTTTCAATATTCAATCCGGCAGTTTTTCCCAGTCTCTCTATCAGGGTTGAGAATCCGTCGCAGACCGCAGTACGGTCTTCAAGAATATTTTCAGACTGCCGCTGCGGCGCACCTACAAAATAGGCTTGAGTGTCGTAAGTGATATTGGCCGTGATCCATCGAAAAATGGCCCGGATTTTTTCCCGGTCATTCTGGCAGGGCCGTGTGAGGTATTCGGCAAGAGATTCAATGGAATTTTCCACACCTGGTGGCGTATCCAATGCATGCCGGTCGATTTTTTCATAAGATGATCCGGATAGCAGCAGGACCGGCAGCAGAGCGATGAGAAGCAAGACAGGATGAGAATTTTTTACACAATCATTGAACATATGATATTCCATCTTTTATTTTAAACGACCCTGATTGGCCAAAGTTCAGTTATCTATTCCAGTGGGACGGGATTTTTACTTATAACAGACAAATGATTTCGATGCTTGATACTGATATAGTATTCACCGTCATTCACATTTAAAGTTAAAAACGGCGTGACGCCGTTGCTGGATATGATCCAGCCGTCATTACGGAGAAACGCGCTTTTTGAGGCGATTTCAGGGCCTTGCGGGGATGTCCGCAGCTGAACCAGAATCCAATCCGTGATATTGCCGGGAATCGAGTCTACAGTGACGGTGTCCTCTGAAAAAGGAGACGAGAGGGTGAGGTTGCCGCTTGTTTTCAAAGACGTTATCATAGTATCCTTAGAGGTATTAAATGGGCCCTCCAGAAAGACTCTGATTTTTACTGTAACGTTCTGCATGGGATCGGAATGAATCAGTTCGATGCCTTCTCCGGTGCCCAGGTTTCGTGAATACTGTTTATCCGCCGCATTGTTCCAGTGCTCATGCACGCCCAGGCTGGAGAGGCGGGTGCCGTCTCCCTCG
>JAFGCO010000068.1 GCA_016932575.1 bacterium | reverse complement strand
TATAGTAATTTGTGAAATTTATCGCTCTGAAAATGGCCGGTTTTAAAGTGCCCTTAAGTGGCCGGTTTTGACTGCCCCCCGACACTTAAGGAGTACGTCACAATTGGTGGATCCGAATTTTTCGATAAATCGCTGCCGGTATTGAGTGGCCAGATCAAGAACCTCGGAATGATCGGTTTCAGGATCTGTTCTTCCTTTAAGGATCCCCAGAGCGACAATGCCTCCTGTAAATGCGCCGCACGCATCCCGCTTGCATCTGCCGATTCCCCCCTGAAAAGCAGAGGCAGCTTTGATCCATTCCGGTTCAAAATTGTCTCTATAATGCTCTAAAATGGCTTTTGCGATAGATTCGGCGCAGTGCAGTCCTGATTCGAAATATTGAAATGCATTTTCCTGGATTTTTGTTTTCATGATTCGTCCTCCTTTGATATATTCGCATTGACAATATTTAATTTCGGGATTATATTATATGAAATCAGATATTTCGAGTCAAGCGGGAATAACTGAACCTTAATATCGATTTTTTCGATACGAGTAAATCATGGAGCTCCGCCAGTTAAAAACATTTCGTGCCGTCGCGAATCTGAACAGTTTTCAACAGGCTGCCCAGGTATTGCATTACGCGCAATCCACAGTATCCGAGCAAATCAAAATACTTGAAGCGGATCTGAATGTGAAACTGTTCAAACGTCAGGGCAAACAGATACAACTCACAGAGCCGGGCGAGCTGCTGCTTCAATACGCGCAACGAATGATTGCCCTGGAAGAGGAGATCAAAACAGAAATCGTCACCAAGGACAAGCCGCAGGGTTCACTCACACTGAGAATTCCGGAAACACTGAGCACCTACCTGTTTCCTCCCCTTTTTCACAGCTTTCGCCAGCAATATCCGAAAATCCGGTTGAATTTTAGCCATTGCAGTTATTTCAGTCTGCAGCAGGAGCTGCGCTCCGGGATGATTCAATTGGGATTTTTAATTACCGATGATCCTTTTCAGATGGTGGATCTGGAAACCGAAGTGCTCGGCAGCCTTTCTCTTGCGCTCGTGAGTCATCCCGGGCACCCGCTGTCTATGCGGGATCGTGTACTGCCTCAGGATATCCAACCAGAACCGCTTTTGCTGCCTAAAGAGGATTGCAGTTATCAGATCATGCTGCATCGCACTCTGATTAAAAACAAGGTACAACCCGGCCTGATGATGAATTTTAACAGCATCGAAGTGATCAAGCGGTGCATCATGGAGGGCAGCGGAATCACCATTATCCCGAAAATTTCCGTGGAAGACGAGCTGCAGAAAGGCCGATTAACCCAATTATCCTGGTTTGAGGATCCCATTCGGGCCAAGGTGCTGATGATCTATTTGAAGCAGAAATGGATTTCACCCAATCTTATGGCGTGCATTGAAATGTTTCGTGAAATGTTCAATGGCAAAAACAATCAATAGAATCAGAATGAAGTTTAGCGGTGCACCGACAGTCGATAAAAGTACTGGTTCATGAGAGAACTCTGTACGTCCGATATTCGAATATAATGAACATTGTTATCGGCCTTTCTTTCAAAAACAACTCTTATCACGGTTGCAATATCATTATCAATTCCATTGAATAAATAAAAGGGATCCTTTAAGATACAGTTATCGGATGACAATAAATAAAAATATTGTCTTGAATTATTAATATTTTTATATTGAAAAAATTATATACTTTCACAAGTTAAATTTTTATAAGAATCGGGGTTTATCATTTTTACAAACTTGGACTGTTTGCCTTTCCAAGATTCGCCCGGGTAAAGCCGGGTAAAAAATAACACTATCCAAAAAAAAGGAAGGAGGCCGATCATGTCTGTCAAGACAGCAACGCTCATCGCACTCATCGGTTGCATAACAAATATTCTGCTGGGATTGTTTACTTTCTACTCGGCTTATCATGGATTCCATTTCGGATTTATAATCAGAGATCTAAATAGCCTCTTATTTTTTTTATTAAATAACATCGCCTTGATTACACTGGCCGTGTTTCTCATCACACTTTACCGGAAGCAGTAGACAGCATCGGGAACCGTTTACAGTTTTATTGTTGAAAATTCATTTATACAATCAAGCAGCAGGAGGCAATCTATGTCAAATGAAATAGACAGCGCACTGGGGCTAAAAAAGCAAGACGAGGAATCACATCAGACTTTATCAACCAACAAGGTGTTCTATGAACCTGAAGAAAAAGAAATGGCCTGTCTCGGCAGAAGTTATTTATCCTCCTTCCTGACAGAAGGATCCATCTCAAAGTCCGTCCTTCTGGTATCGCAGAAACGATTGTACCAGAAAGGAAGTATCTTCGAAAAATCGTTTACCGGAAAGCTGACAAGATGGGATGGCCAGTCTGTAATTCCGCTGGATGCCATTTCCGGCACATCATACCGGATAAAGCGTGCAATCGGCCTCCTGATCATGGGATGGATTGCTATCATTGTTTCAATTTTCGCCTTTATCGGGGCCCAGGAATCAGAAGGTCTTCTGGTGCTGGCCATCCCGGCGCTGTTCTTCGGAGTCCTTTGGCTCATTGCCTATGGACTCAGCGCCAAAGAGTTCTTCGTTGTCAGTTTTGCCGGAGGGGAATTGGTCATAAACACTCACTGGTACTCACGGAAAGAGATGAACGAGTTCCAGCAGAAGCTCCATCAGGCACGTGAAATGTGTAAATCGTGAGTCGGCAGTGCCCGATAATTTTGCCATAGAATTTACTCCTCACAGCTTGTTATCCCGTAAGATAATAAAGAAACAAGTCGCCCCGGACTGTCCAGGTCCGGGGCATGTAATATGACTAACACACAACAGACGGATGATAAAGCCTGAAATGTTGATCCGCATTGTACGCCGCCGCCTCTTCCCCACTCCAGGTTTACGTTACTCTGATCCCACCATGTATCAATTAACTGAAATGACTTTTACATTGTCTGTATTCGTTTCTGAGGATACATATCCGATGGCTCCGGGTGTTTCAGCGACATATTGTATCAGTTCCGCTTCATTTTCAAAAGATCGCAACGGCACGCCTCTACCCGTGAAAACAATCCAGTTCCAGTAAGAACGGAACTTTGAATCCGTACGATTTATAAAATCCTTCAGAAACACCTCATGAGCCGGACCGCCTCTCAGATGCACTGCGACAATGGCGGAGCCATCCTTCCAGAACTTGTTTTTACCAAGATAGATTCTCTGAAATGTATTCCGGTCGATTTCAGTGAGCGCCATGTCTTTTTGAACGATTACCTTTATATCCTGCTGTGCAAATAAGGAAAATCCGGCACCAAAAAACACAATACCTGTCAATATATATAGAATCGTTTTTTTCATGATCCTCAATCCCTCCTCTAAAAGATGATGGATGTTTTCACTGTGTAGAGCTGCCATTTTCGCTCAACACCGGCAGGATTCAAAATCGTACTCAGCTGTCCGGCTCCATCCATTAAATGGGCTTCACATTTCACCAGCCAGAACTCATTCAAGTCAAACCGCAGTGTCGCGCATATATCCTTCTGCCAGGCCATAAAATCCTTTTGCCCCGGCGCCGTCAGGTTTTCACCTTTTTTATCATCCGAATCAGGATAATACACAGAATAGTAAGCCCCGGCTTTAAGCCAGTCGAATAAACGATAACTGGTCTGAGCGTAATATGCCTCTTCTTTTATCAATTGCATCACTTCGCCATCCACTGTCACCTCACCATCCATTATCATATATTCACCTGCAAGAGTCAGATTGTTCCATTCAAACTCACAGGAAAATATGTCAAGCGCCTTGAATTTAAGGGATGATTCAAAAGGTGTGGTTATCTGCTTGACCGTCTCCCCCTCCATAAGAAAGTGAAAATCAAATGTAGCAGACTGTTCTGTTCTGCCCAGCATCCGGCTGGTACCCAGTCTTAATCCATGTAGGGGCGTATTCCAGACAAGTGAAATGCCTTCAGAATGTCTCATCTTATTGTTAGCATTCCGGACTCTCGGATCAAGAACAGCTTCCACCGGTATTTTTTCCTGAGCCTTCAGCCTTTTCTCCATGCCTCTGCCCATATTATTTGCAATCGTTGAAAAAAGTTCCTGTGTAAAGGTCATATCAGGATTGATATTTGAAATACCATAGTATGTCTCGTATTCAAGATCTCCGGCAAAGCTCAAAGAGAGATTGCCATATAAGGACGCACCCTGAACAGACATTGTGAATTCACGCATGCTTTCATCATATACGCCCTGGGGAAGCAATACAAATGTTCTGAGCGCATCAATGTCTCTCATTGTATTGTAAAAGCCGGCGGGGCGTTTAATTTTTCCCATACGCAATCCCAGATAATCTTTCCACTGATAATCCAGATAGCCCCAGTCCAAAAACAGGTCATTGTTCCCATTGGGACCAAAATCCCTCGAGAATAATTGAAGGCCGGTACGCAATTTGGGGGTTAATTGTGCTGTAAAATTGATGGCCGCTTCGTTGAATTCGACGCTGGCATCTTCCGTGTTCATATGGTAATTATTGTCTGTGGATACAATATATCCCTGGCTGACCAGACCATGCATATGAATCCAATCCAGATTTTGTGCATACCCCCACCAAGAAAAAAGGAGCAAAATCATCGCGCCTGCAATGAACCAACACTGTCTTTTTTTCATTTTCATTTCTCCTGAGATGATGGTTAAGTTGCCGTTCGCCAAATACTCACAGATCTCAAACAAGATAAAATATAAAAAAGCCGTCCTATATGTAAAATGACGACAACTGATTTTAAGTGCAATTCCAGGCAATTTATATACCAGCGGGGAAAACACCTGAAATCACTATAAAAAAGTCTTAAATCAGGAAAAAATGTTCTTGATAATGAGTAAAAATTCTCCCCATCGTCTGTATCCATAATTGCGCAATTATTGAATCCTGCATCAGTATTTGTAATTTTATAGAACACAATACTCCATTTATTTATCATAAACCATAAATCATTATTGATGCCAGGCCGCGTCCGGGCATGCAATGGACAGGCCTCCCGATTCGACAGGCCGATAAACAGATGATATATAAACTGAGACTCACGCCACAAATCCGCATAGTTCCTATGGAATCTCATCTGCTCCATATTCACCCTTTTCTTTAATTTCTGCAAATCACTTGACTATAAAAAAACATTTCTGTATCATACATTTGCATCCGGCTCACGCTTGTGGCCGATAATCCCCGCATTCAAACAGAACACCGCGGGCCCGGATAGCAAAACCGGGTTTTTTGTGTACAATGATGCCGTTGTCTGCTGAACAGAACAGTAAATAAGGAGGGCACGGAGATGATGAGAAGTTTAAGCGTCAAAGTGGCTCTGAGATTGTTCGTTTTGCTCACGGTTTTCCTGATTTCATGTCATGATAATGACTCAGGAATGAATGGATATAACAATGGAAGCGGCAATGATTTTAAAACATATGATATTGATAAAAATGGCATACCACAGTTTGTTGGCACAGATTACATTGAGACAGATAAAATTTCCCAAATTTCCAAATTTCGTTCCGGTGAAGGACATGATTACTCGGATGACTTTGAATCATGCAGAAGCATGAAGCATTATTTCCGGCCGAAAAACAGTATCGCCTGGTCAACAGTACAAATATTCTCACCGGTAAATGGCAATGTATCCAGAATTTATGAGGAATGGGCGGGCACGCAAGTGCAAATCGAATCAGAAACATATCCTGCGATAAATATTATCATTTTTCATATCAGTTTATCAAACCCTCTGAATGTCGGGGATCAAGTCATTGCCGGTCAGCTGCTTGGAACCCATATCGGCTCACAAACCATGTCTGATATTGCGATCGGGGTAAACACACCCAATGGCCACAAACTGGTATCCTACTTTAACGTCATTACTGATTCCGTATTTCAGAATTATCAGGCACGGGGCCTGAGCTCACGAAATGATGTGATTATTTCTGAGGAAGCGCGGAATGCCGATCCGCTTAACTGTAATGGAGAAGAATTTAAGAGCCGCGGCAGCCTTGAAAACTGGGCCATTCTCAATTGAAGCGATGCCCTTTTGTATATTGACACTATAATGATTATCGCTGGCGTTGGCAGAATGATAATAGCAGAAAGACAGATATGGAAAAAAGGTCGCTCAGGATGTGGGTGAATCCATTGCAGAAAAGGCCGGTGACTATTTATCTCCGATAATCGATGTGAGTATTGATAAACTGATCGGTATTTATAAAAAACTTTTTGAGCGGAAGTGAGAAAGACAAATAATTCTTTTCAGAGCAGGCCGACAGCCTGTATGTGCGAGACAACCGGATGGATATTGGAAAACATGATTTTACAGGACAGGTATCATCAGATTGATTAAAAAAAAGCGCCACATGAAACGAATCGTTTTGCTGATCGAAACTTCTCGTGAATTTGGAAGACAATTGATTATCGGTGTCGCCCGCTATTCAAGATTTCACGGTCCATGGTCTTTCTATAAAGAGCAGATGGGATTGAAGTCTTCTATTCCCCACCTGACCAGCTGGTGTCCGGACGGAATCATTATGCGTGACTCTCTTATCAAAAATGAATTGATCGATCTGCGAATCCCAACAATACTCGTGCAGCATGATTCATCATACTCGAAGGATTTTCCGGTCATCATTACGGATTCTCATTCAATCGCAAAAATGGCAAGCGAACATCTGATTGAAAGAGGATTTAAAAATTTTGCATTTTGCGGATTCGACAATTATGAATGGTCAGATAACCGTAAACATTATTTTTGTCAGCATAATGCAGAATCCGGTTTTAAAACCCATGTTTATTCTTCACCCAGAAAAAAGAAAATCATCGATTGGGAGGACGAACAGAAGCATGTATGCAACTGGCTGAAAACTGTGCCTAAACCTGTCGGATTGCTGGCTTGTAATGATGACCGCGGACAGCATATCCTTGAAGTATGCAAACGGCTGGGATTTAAAGTGCCGGAAGATGTTGCGGTGATTGGAGTAGATAACGATCCGATGATTTGCGACATTGGAGATCCCCCGCTGACCAGTGTAGCCATGAATGTCGAATCTGCCGGATACGAAGCTGCCAAACTTCTGGATAAGATGATTGATCATCAGAAGATAGAAGGACAACAAATCAATGTTTCTCCAACCCATATCGTTCAAAGGCAGTCCACCGATTTACTTGCAGTCGATGATCCCGAAGTATCTGCAGCCATCCGTTTTATCAGGGAAAATGCAAAAAACAAAATACTTGTCAATGATATTGTTAAAATCACACGAATTGGCCGGCGCTCTCTGGAAAAAAGATTTAAAGAAACCATTCATCGGTCCATCTATGATGAAATCCGGCAGGTTCGCGTTGAATTGATATCTAAATTGTTGATTGAAACAGACCTTCCTGTTTCCCATATTTCTTCACTTTTCAATTTTACGGATATAGAACATATATCACGGTATTTCAGAAAGGAAAAAGGAATCGGCCTGCGCGAATTCCGTAAACTGCATCAACCCCGTTGACATTTTCATTGATGAAATCGGATTCAAATAGAAACCGATCGATGGCTTCTTATCTTTCACAACCCGGATATAACATCTCTTTAACCGCTTGCGCAATCTGGTGAAAAAAAATCAGAAAGTGGCTTTTATTATTCAAATTATACTATTAATATAAAATGGATTTTTGTTAATACTCTGGCTTGGATAAAGTCAAGTGAAATTCACAGTTGCATGATCGAAAATACATTTTAATGAATCCATGATTTATGGATTAAGCAGACAATAAATAAAAGAAAGATATCATGCCTATAAATAACCGATTGTAATTCTGTTATATTTTTCAGAGAATATATTTATGAAAAAATCATATGCAATATTCATCTATTTTTTATCGGTATGGATCAACGGATATGGACAATCACCGTCCTTTAACACCTATATCAATCCCGTGATTCCCGGAGACCATCCGGACCCGACATTGACAAAAATCGGGAACTGCTTTTATACTTCCGGTTCTTCATTTAACCCGACACCAAAAATTTACTATTCGACCGATCTTGTCCACTGGGAAGTCATTGCCCAGCCGGTGTCCGCTTCCTGGTCGCAATACGGCGATAATCCCGGCAGTGGCATCTGGGGCGGCCACATGGTTTTATACAATGATATCTACTGGCATTATTTTGGAAAAGGCAGCGGAAGCATGTATTTCGTAACAGCGGATCGGCCCGAAGGTCCATGGAGCGATCCGACTGTAGTCAAGGTTCCCGCCGGCGTTCCGGAAGGTCTTGGTGTGGATAATTCCATTTTTATTGATGAAGATACCAATAAATGGTATTTGCTTTCGAAACACCTTCCTCGCAACAATCATATTGTGGAATTGGGAGTTGATGGGCAGCCCAATGGCAACGTTCTGGATCTCACCTGGCTCAATCCCGATGACAAAAGGAATCCCTATGGCTGGGCTGAAGGGCCGGTTATGTGGAAGTATAATGGCTACTATTATTACAGTTTCGCGCAACACCTTGTCGGTGAACAATATGTCATGCGCAGCGAGATCCTGACCGATGATGAATCGGAGTGGACAATTAAGGAAGGAGCCATTTTTACCGGTAGCCGCGTCAATTTCAGTACGCCGAATCATATTTCGCCTGTTGTCATTCTTGACGACGGCACAAGCTGGACCATTGCACACAGTTATCACAGCAGCAGCTGGTATGCGCAGGGACGTCAGGGTCTGCTCTGCCAGGTCACTTATGATGAAAATGATTGGCCCGTTATCCAATATCCATCCGCAAATTCGGTTCCAGCACCGGTTCTTCCCAGCAGCGGTATCCCCTGGACGGTCCCCAAATCCGACTTGTTTAATACATCGGAACTCAAACCCGAATGGTCACTTCTTGGATATACGCCGGATGACACCTATTCACTGAATGAACGGGCGGGCTGGTTATCTCTGGAACCTTACAAGGGATGCAATACGGTCATTCAGAATGACGGAGAGCACTGTTATTCTTTGATTACGCGTATGGATTTCGATCCGGAATCAAACTCGGATGAAGCCGGTTTATGGATCATAAACGGTCCTGAAACCCATCATGCCAAAGTATTCAGTACGCAAAATCAGGAAGGTAAAAACGTATTCGCATTCAGTTTTGAGGATACACGGTATGATTCAGAGAATAAAATTGGTTCGATTGTATGGCTGAAATTGGACCGGAAAGAGCATATGATATCCGGATATTACAGCGCTGAAGGGATCGCCTGGATGCAGATTGGGCAGACTATAAATGCCCCGAGTATTGACATACATCATGATACACCGGAAACCCGGTATAATAACTTTACAGGTAATCAGCAGGGACTTTATGTTGAAGGAAAATCTGCCTTCTTCGACTTATATGTTTACAAGGATGCCTATAGCCCCATCAATGCAGACAGCCCAGCCAACCAATATGGCACCTCACGGAAGTATACGAGCGATGGCTATGTTCTGGGCGATATTCATGTAAATGACTGGGCAATGTATGCAGGAGTCGAATTTGGCAATGCCGATTATGATAAAATTCCGGATTCTATCATGATCAGTGCGGGCAGCACGACCCCAGGTGGCTGTGTCGAAATATGGGTCGATTCACTGGATACTGGCGAAAAAATCGCTGAGTGTCTTATCGATGATACGGGAAGTATGAGAAAGTTTCAGACCTTTTCTTCAGATGTAAAAACGGTTACCGGACAGCATGATGTCTATTTAAAGTTTACCGGTACCGAAACCGACGAGCTTTTTCAAGTTCAATCGCTGTATTTCAAAGCTGAGGGAGATACTTTGACAATGGTTCCGGATCGAACCGGTTCTATCTTTCCGCAGCAATTCAGCCTGAGGCAGAATTTTCCGAACCCATTCAATCCCTCGACGCGAATCTGTTTTAATATCCCTGAAAAATCATTTGTTACTATTAAAGTGTTCGATCTTCTCGGCAGAGAGGTTGAGGAACTGACAGGAAAAGAATATGATAAAGGGAAGCATACTGTCACATTAAATGCATCACACCTGAGCAGCGGCATCTATTTTTATACAATGAGAGCAAAAGAATTTTTACAAACAAAAAAAATGTTTATTTTAAAATAAGGACTCATTTTTTAAGAAAATACCTTTTAAATTGAACAAAATCTGCTCAATGATAAATTTCACAAAGAATCATAAATATCTAAAAACGTGTTGTCTTTTAACCGTTATTTTCTTTCTTGCATGTAATTCATCAAAAAACCAATTGGACGAAATTATTTTAGCTAAAATCGGTGACAAGGGAATTTCGATAAATGAGTTTTCAAGCAGAAGTGAATTGACAATCAGACCCGATCATTTTAAAAACAAAAACACAACATTGAATAATTTAATATGTGAAAAAATGCTTGCAATCGAAGCAGAAAATAATGATACACTTTTATCCAATTCACTGCTGCAAGGTAAAATAAGAGGTATTAAAGAACAATTAATGCGAAACCAACTTTATTACGAAGCAGCGTTCAACAAAGTTCAATTAGATTCGCATGAAATTCGAAATGCTTATCGAGCTTCCATGCGGGAATACGAACTTGAATTTTATACAATGAATAACAAAGAATTGGCTCAAAAAATGGAGGCATTGCTTGATTCTGTTCCGGAATTTGCTGATGATATGCTTCAGGAACTGGAAGCAATATTTGGTAAAAAACCTGTGCATAAGGTGAATTATGAAGATCCTGATGATGATGTGATTCATGGGTCTTTGTTTGCCAAGCCTTTGGAGCAGGGAACCGTAATCGGGCCTCTCAGACTCAGTAATGGCGATTATATCATTATGAAAATACTGGATTGGATTGATTATCCGCTTATCAGTGGTCTGGATCAGCAGAACCGATGGAACAATGTCAAAGAAAAACTCCATATGACAAAGGCCCGGGAATTATGGAAATCCTATCAGACAAATATTATGAAAGGAAAAATAATACAATTTGATAAACAGTCATTCAAAATCCTGTCAAATTGGGCGATGGAAAAACATTTGAGTAATGATACGCTGAATTATCAATTATCGGAAACTCCCACAACTGTACCGGAGATCGATTTGAAAGCCCCATTTTTCACAATTGATCATAAATTATGGAAAGTCGAAGATTTGAAAAAAGAGTTGATATCCCATCCCCTTGTTTTTAGGACCAAATATTTGAACAGAGAAAATTTCAAGGAGCAATTCAAATTCGCGATTGCGGATATGATGAGAGATTACTATTTAACAAAAGAAGCTTATAAAAAATCTCTGCAGAATAATAAAGAAATAAAGAAAACCGTGCAAATGTGGAAGGATGCTTATTTAGCAGATTATCAAAAGAACAGCATCATTCATTCCGCCATCAAACAGGGAACAATAAGGGAAAAAGACGAAACGGGACTTCAAAAATATTGGGAATCATATTTACTTGACTTACAGACAAAATACGGCAATCGAATCAGCATAAATGTTGACGAATTTGATAAAATATCATTGACTAATATTGATTATTTGGCTGTTAAATCAGGGGTGCCATATCCAATGGTAGTCCCTCGTTTTCCTGCATTTATATCTTCGGAAGATCTGAACTATATAAAACGTGAAAAATAATTAAAGTATGTATTGGAATTGGTATTCAGGAATATGCTTTCTCGACATGAATATTTCATTCATTCTGATTTAGGGTATCATGTCATGAATAAAGAATCCAGAATTGCTGTATTTGCTTTGGTACTGTTTCTGAGCATGGGCTCATATATACTTATATATGCCAGTGTAACCGTTGAATATGCTCAGAATCCGGTTATCTGGGCGGATGTGCCGGACCCTTCAGTCATCCGGGTCGGAGATACCTATTATATGAGCAGTACCACCATGCATATGAATCCCGGTGTTCCAATCATGAAATCCATGGATCTTGTAAACTGGGAAATCGTCAATTATGCGTATGATATTCTTGTGGATAATGATGCCCTGGCTTTGAGAAATGGCAAAGAGGCTTACGGGGATGGATCCTGGGCCAGCAGCATCAGATATCATGAGGGCACCTTTCATGTGGTCACATTTTCATACTCCACCGGTAAAACCCATATCTATCAAACCGGTGATATCGAAAACGGACCCTGGTCATCCTATACCCTGTCTACTGTCTGTCATGATCCGTCCTTACTGTTTGACAATGACCATGTGTATCTGATTTACGCCATAGACGACATTAAGATCATTGAACTGACATCGGACGTTACAGCAATTAAATCAGGCGGATTGAATCGGGTGATTATTTCAAAAGCCAGTCAGATCGCAGGTTCCAGTTTCTATGTTCCGGCCGAAGGTTCGCATATTTATAAAATTGACGGCAAATACTATGTATTTCTTATATCATGGCCGGCCGGCAGCATGCGTACTGAACTGGTCTACCGGGCTGACAGTCTGACCGGACCGTATGAAGGAAGGATCGCATTAAAAGACGATGGTATTGCGCAGGGCGGGCTTGTGGAAACTCCTGAAGGAGACTGGTATGCGATGCTGTTTCAGGATCACGGATCTGTGGGTCGGATCCCCTGCCTGGTTCCTGTGACATGGGAAGACGGCTGGCCGGTGTTTGGTGTCAATGGTCAGGTGCCCGATGAACTGAATATTCCTGTAGAAAATGATGCACTGCCGAAGATTGTCGCATCCGATGAATTTGACTGGAATGTGACTCCCCCTCTGGTATGGCAATGGAACCATAACCCTGATAACAGCCATTGGTCAGTAATCGACCATCCCGGATTTTTAAGGCTAACCAATGGCAGAATCGACACAGGGTTTCTTGATACGCAGAATACACTCACTCAAAGAACATTCGGTCCGGAATGTTCAGGATGTGTGGCATTAGATATCGGCAATATGAAAGATGGAGATGTCGCGGGCCTTGGCGCGTTGCAGGCTAACTATGGCTTTGTTGCCGCAAAAATGTCCGGAATATCCAAATCAGTGGTTATGGTAAGCGGCAGTGCCGATGATTCAGAAGAAGTTGAACGTGTTCCCCTCACCCGGGACATCATCTACCTGAAAATTGCCTGTGATTTTAAATACAGGAGAGACAGAGCCGATTTTTATTACAGCATTAATGGAATTGAATGGATAAAAATCGGGGACACCTTGAGAATGTCCTATACCCTGCCGCACTTTATGGGATACCGTTTTGCTTTATTCAATTATGCAACCAAAAAAGCCGGTGGACATGTGAATTTTGATTATTTCAGAATCGATAATTCACTGACAGGGCCAACCGATATTAAGCAGGTCAATGAAGCCATCCCAACAGGGTTCAAACTATATGATAATTATCCGAATCCATTCAATCCGGCAACCATGATCACTTATCAATTACCGAACTCGAGTAAGATAAGCCTCAAGGTTTTTAATATGCTCGGTCAGGAAGTCTCCTCATTATTTGAGGGTTTCCACCAGGCAGGAAAATTCAGCCTGACGTTCGACGGCAGCAAACTGGCAAGCGGTGTATACCTCTGCCGACTGTTAGCGGAAAGTCATTTGAAAACGAAAAAACTGATTTTATTAAAATAATATATCGATTTGATGTGAAGGGTTGTATGTTATTTCAACACCAAATAAGAAAAAAAGGTATTGCAAATGATTAAAATTGTTATTAATTGTATGTTGTATTTACTTATTAATATGATTTGATGTGCTGTTTTTTTAGTGGCCGATGTTAACATTTTTGAATAACCGTTAATTAACAGTTATTCACTCAATATATAATTAAATATATTATTATATTAATTTTTAAATAGATAAACATATGATACAAACCATATTCTGATAAACAATATTCAAATACCAGGGGGCAGGACATTCCAAATAAATATCTATGATGCTGTTATTGTAATTGATTTCAATCACCAATTCAAACAAGGGTCATCAATCTTATAAGGAGGATGCCATATGAAACAAGTTCGAGGAAAATTACCCTTGATAGTGCTATTATTACTTGTAGCTGTCAGTCTACTATGGTCTGGCACTACCGGTAAAATAGCAGGCACGATCACTGATAAAGAAACGGGCGATCCTCTTCCCGGAGCCAATGTCGTGATCGGAGGCACTTCTCTTGGCGCCGCTGCAGATATTAATGGACAATTCAGCATTTTACGTGTACCACCGGGTGTCTATGATGTCACTGTATCTGTCATCGGTTATACCAAAACCACTATTCAGGATGTTCGAGTAAGAATTGACCAGACTGCGCGTGTTGATTTTGATATTGGGATAGAAACAATCGAGTTTGGTGAAATCACTGTTGTTGCTGAAAGAAACATCATAAAAGAGGATGTAGCAACCAGTGTTGTCGCAGTGACAACGGATGAAATCGAAACGCTTCCTGTTTCCAGTATCAGTCGCGTTGTTGAATTGCAGGCGGGTGTTGAGGACGGAATGAAAATTCGCGGCAGTGAAGCGGATGAATCATTGTTTTTAGTGGATGGTATCACACTTCGAGATCCTCGAAATAATCAACCAATAACGAGTATTGCCCTAAGTTCAATTAAAGAAATTTCGATCGAACGCGGTGGATTTAATGCAGAATACGGTCAGGTTCGATCAGGCATTGTGAATGTGGTAACACAGGATGGCAGCAAATCCGCCTATCACGGAAACATGGAATTCAAATACAGCCCCCCTGACAAAAAATATTTCGGTATTTCGCCCTTTAACATCAATTCAAATTGGCTCAAGCCCTATTTTGATGATGATGTCTGCTGGACCGGTACCCGCGGCGAAGATTTTGAAGATTTAAATGCCAACAATTACTGGGATGAGGGGGAGCCCTTTACCGACAAAAATGGGGATGGACAATGGACAGGCTGGGATAAATATACGCAGCGGCAATACACCGAATTTGTTGGCTGGGATCAAATCTCTGAAGATCTGCTGAGCGATGATGATCCGACAAACGATGTTTCCGCCTATGGTGCACAACAAATATTCAAATACGAAACCCGTAAGCAGCCCGACTACAAACAGCCGGATTATGATATTGACATCGGTATTGGCGGTCCTGTTCCGGTTGTCAGTGATATACTGGGGGATTTTCGTTTCTTTACAACCTATCGCAGGCATCGTGAAATGTTGCTCGTACCGCTTTCACGAGAAGATTATGTGGATTATGACTGGTCAATGAAAATGATTTCTGATATTAATCCTTCGATGAAATTGACAGTAACAAGCCTAATCGGTAAAAAGTATACCATGCAGCAAAACTGGAACTATAATTATATCAAATCGCCAAATGGGATAAATGACGGAGTGGTTCCGGCAATAGCAGGCAGCGGACTTTATTCACCGAGTGCACTTTTTGGCACAGGCATGTTCTCTGTCGTGGATATCGGGCATAAAAACTTAGCCATCAAGTTGACGCATTTATTGAATTCTAAAACTTTTTACGAAGTTTCTTTAGAACATATCATCACGGATTATTATGGAAGACCTCCCGGAGACAGAGACAAAGAAACATTAAAAGAGGTTGTTGATGGCTACTATGTTGATGAAGCCCCTTTCGGGTATGATAATGATGATGAACTTGGTATCTCAGGAATGGTCTTCGGTGGTTTTACCTGTAAGCGCAGGGATAATACGAAAGTATCAGCCACAACCCTCAAGGCTGACTTGACGAGCCAGATCAACTTCAACAATCTTGTTAAAACAGGAGCGGAATTTATCTATAACAGACTTGATTTTGATTATGGTGAAATCGCTAACTATGAAAGAACAAGATGGGAGCAGCATATTGATTATGTCGCTGAGCCATTACGAGCCGCTGTTTATGTTCAGGATAAAATGGAAACCAAAGGTTTCATTATGAACGCGGGGCTGAGACTGGACTACAGCAACTCGAATACGGACTGGTGGGATGTCGACCCATACGATAAAACATTCTATTCAACAAAATACAGTGAAGATAACAATTATAAAATGAAGGAATCAACATCCCAATGGCAGTTAAGCCCGCGCCTTGGAATTTCTCATCCAATCACGGAAAATTCAAAATTGTTTTTTAATTACGGCCATTTCAAACAAATGCCGTCTTATGAAACACTTTTCCAAACGGCCCGAGCTTCGGACGGCCGTATGTATACTTTTGGTGATCCCAACCTATTACTCGCCAAAACCATTTCCTATGAATTGGGTTATGACCATGCTTTATTAAATGATTACCTGGTCCAGGCATCAGCTTTCTATCACGATGTCATTGACAAACAAGACCAGACACAATATACCTCCATCAGTGGGCTCGTTTACCAGAAAACAACCAGTAATGACTATGAAGATATTCGGGGTTTTGAGCTCACGTTAAGAAAAAATACAGGCCGTTGGTGGACATTCTTTGGTAACTATACCTACCAGGTAACAACAAGGGGACACTTTGGCCGGGATCAGGTTTACCAAAATCCAAGCGACCAGAAACGATATGATGAAGCCACTGTGAATCTTTATCAAGAACGTCCATCACCCAGCCCTTATGCCCGATTAAATTTGACACTGAAAACACCAATGGATTTTGGACCGAAAGTAGCGAACATGGACATTCTTGGCGGATACATGATGAATGTATTGTCTACGTGGAGAGCCGGCGGCTTTCGTACATATAATCCGCTAAATGAATCCGGAATCGTCAATAATATTCAGGAAACCGATCATTATAATACGATTTTGCGATTCAGCAAGACAATTAATTTCAGCAAATTCAGGATTCAGGCCTTTGTGGACATCAACAATCTATTTAACCACAAACGCATGTCTTTAAACAACTTTGGCGGTAAAAATGATGATCAGACGCTTTACAACAAAAGCTTACATCTGCCGGAGAGTGAGGCTTATGACAATATACCGGGTAATGATAGATATGGCGATTATCGAAAACCAGGGGTGGACTATCAGCCAATGGAATACAGAGGGATGATTGATTATGATACTTTCATCGGCGACCATGACGTTATATATTATGATGGATCTATACAACAATATGTTCAATATCTTGACGACACCTGGGTTGTTGCCAATCCAAGACATATTAACAAAATTTTGGAAGATAAAGCGTACATTGATATGCCCAATGTGGATTCATTTACATTTTTAAATCCAAGGCAAATTTTCTTTGGGCTCAGAGTTACATTTGATCTGAAATAACATAAAATTAGTTATGCAATAAATAATATTTATACGCGTGTCAATTCATTTCAAAACGGATGGGAGTTTCAATGAAAATCTCAAAAACATATAGACTATTGACCGGCCTTGCTGTTTTACTTCTTCTGAGCCAGTCAGACAGGAGCTTTGCGCAGGCACTGGGTGCATCCGGAGAATTAAAGTGGCTGCGTGTCAATTCATTGCATGCCTATTTTTCAGAACAGGGTGCAGAAGGAGAAACCGGCGGGACCAGATCACAGGATATCGGTTTTTCGTGGCCGGGTGAGTACGGTATGGAGCAATACACCATGCGTTCAAACGGTATGTGGCTTGGCTGCCGTAATTATTATGATGCAAAGGTTAATAAAACGTTCAATAAAATGGTGACCAATGTGGGTCCCAAGCCAAACGAATACAATGAACGACCCATATTTGATGCTATTGATTTCAGGCTCGTTGGAAAATTTGATCATCCGATTGTGAATGTCGACGGGATTCTGGCCTCAGAGTTGAACTATTATGATGTTCTGGACGATGTCGATCCGAATCTTCCGGCAGAACGGATGCTTATTGTAAAAAATCATACTTCAATCGGCGTGACTGTCACAAAAAAGGTGTATGCCTGGTCCACAAAAGGTCATGATAATTATTATATTTATGATTATTCCTTAAAAAACACGGGAATTATTGATAATGACGGCACCACGAATCATCAGACGATCCATGATTTTTATTTTATGCGTACATATCGACATACATTTTCGGGTGAAGCGATTGTCTATGGAGATCCGGATGGAACAAACTGGGGATCAGGCACCATGCAGTGGGGCGGCAACGTTGTGAATGATGTTGTCGGGCGTAATCCTGGGGCTGATGATTTTGAATTCAGAGCGCACATATCCTGGTATGGCCCCAATTCGGCACAACCGGTTTCCGATGACTGGGGCTGTCCGAATTATAAAGACGACGGGGTGATGGCTGCGGCTAAATATGCAGGCCGCGTCATACTGCATGCTGACAAATCGGTCGCTGACAGTTCGGACGATTTGTATCAACCCGTTACAACCCGTTTCTGCTATTCGGATGAACCGATCATGCAGAGGGCAAGTTCACCTTATAATGAAGTTTATTGCAATCAACGTTATGATTTCATGGTTTCCGGTCATGATCCGCAAACACATGCCGAATTACTAGAGGCATCCGGTTTATCTGCTGATGTCTGGTCTGCTGGAACCGGAACATCAGGCCATACAATCACGCAAGGGTTTGGACCTTACAAACTTGAAACAGGGGACAGCATTCATATCGTGTTTGCATACGCCGTGGCAGGTATCAGCCGTGATAAAAACAGGGAGGTTGGCGGCAACTGGGTTCAATATTTTAAGGGGACCGGTAATCCCGAACTGATCAAACCCGATGGTACAAAAACAAATGATCATGATGAATATAAAAGAGAATGGGTATGGACCTGTAAAGATTCTCTGATCAAAGCATACCGAAATGCCATTGAAAACTACGAATCAGGGTATAATTTACCGCAGGCTCCCCCACCCCCGGAGTCATTTACCGTCAAATCCGGCGGTGACAAAATATCCCTTTCATGGGCTGATAATGCAACCAGTCATCCCTATTTTGATGGTTATGTGATTTATCGTGCGCAAGGGAATGTCATGCAGGCAAAGACAAAATATCGGTTACTGTTTGAATGTGACGCCTCCGATGTTGTCCATCAATTTGATGATGTCACTGCGATTCGCGGATTTGATTATTACTACTGTGTTCAATCAAAGGCTAAAAATCCTGATAATCCATCTCAGCCATTGGTAAGTGGCATGCTTTGGACATTAACAAGCGTCCCTGCTACCTTGCAGCGTCCTCAGGGACTGGCAATCGAAGAGGTCCGCGTCGTGCCGAATCCCTATGATATCCGGGCCCGCTCCCTGCAGTTCGGCGATGAGTTTCAATATGACCGAATTGCCTTTTATGAGCTCCCCGGTATGTGTAAGCTGAAAATATTCACCGAGCGCGGCGATCTGATCTGGGAAAAGGACCACACGGACGGTTCCGGTGATGAATTATGGGACAGCATGACCAGCTCCGGC
>JAFGCO010000067.1 GCA_016932575.1 bacterium | reverse complement strand
TTAAATATTTGTATGAATGAGTGACTATTAGTTTTATTTTTATCAATGAAAACACCTGGTATAATGGCATATAAATTTTGCTGATCTTTATCAACTACTTTGAAATACCAGCCCTCGAAATGCTGGGAATTATTTCTTATTCCTTGATAACACGCGGGATTTAATTTTCTTTTTAAAAAATTCATCACTTATGTTAACCCGATTTAAAATTGAATGATAGCTGTCTGGCACATAACCCCTAAACCCGCGCGGTGCCATCGTGATGGGTACTGCCATGCGAGAGACTGACTTATAAAAGGATGCGGTTCCGCGTCGGGTGCATTTGCTTGATATACTACTTATTTTAGCAAAGTACATTTTATAGTTTCAGTATATTTTTTTGAAGAAAGTTTAATAAGATATATTCCTGATGCTATATTTTTCGTTTCCCACGTAAAAGTATGTGATCCTGCGTTCTTTGAACCGTTAAAAATGTCATGAACCTTTTTACCCCTTGTATCAAAAACAGAAACGGCAAAATATGTATCTTGAGGCAAATCAATTTTGATTGATGTATTTGCATTAAATGGATTTGGGTAGTTGGGCTTTAAATCATAGTCATACAAGGTTTGGGGAGAATTTTCGACAACAAAAGTTGAATTGCCCTCCAACAGAATTGACGTAATTGAACGTGGCGACAAAGTAATACTTCTATTCTCGGCGTAGGAACCAACTGATACACTTTGCTCTGTTTCGCTCGTGCGAACAATCGCTCCATTTGATATGGAAAAGTTATCAAATTTTAATTCCAAATCTCTTGTACCCACGTTGGTATTTAAGATGGTAATGGTTAAAGAATCATTTGCCTGATTTTTAAAAGCTGACAATTTGATTCCCTGATCATCTACATTTGTCTTGACTCTCAGCCAGCCAGGATGAATAAATTTTGAATAGTGACGAAAAGCGTGGAATTTGTTTGTTACAATATAACCATCATCTGTTGTCCAACGGTTCCTATCCCATGGGAATTCAACCGCAACAAGTCCGCCATTATCCCAGATCAAATCCCAATACAAATAGGCAGAAACATTTTCATGCACCAAGGCATTATGAATGATCCACGCAATCTGAAACCAATCACCGCGGTCCCCACCGCCAAACTCGGTTTGGAAAACAGGCTTGTCCGAAAATTTATCGGCGATCGTTGTCATATTATTTATAAAAGTATCCGGCTTTTCATGGTCACCCCCATGATATAGATGATGCGCATATCCATATAATAAGTTGAGGTCAAGATTATTCATATATTTAGTAAACAGGTTATATCCAATTCCTAAAACTTCTGGTCCTAAAAGTTTTGGTGGATTATCCATTGTTTGCAATTTAGCATGAACAGCTTTTAAAGCTTCGTTATAGCCCGCAAATGTAGAAGATTCCTTTTCTTTTAAAATACAGCTTTCCCACGAGGCTTTAAAACTGGGTTCATTTTGAATACTAATATATTCCGGTTTAATACCATGTTTTTCATATGCTGCTAATGTATCAAACCAGTATTGCGCAAATCCTTCATAATCAAATTGACCATTTTTTTTGATCAATGTTCCGCCATCATTCAAACTGTTATTGCTTTTTAACTCTTTGGGTGGTGTCCAGGATGTCATCAGTACTTTTATAGTATTTTCACCATACTGATATGCTTTTTCGACAATTTCAACAAAGTCAGAATTAAAGTATGATTCATATCTATAGTTGTTGCGAATTCGCAAAATATCTAAACCCAACTCGTCAAATACAGTTGAGTAAATATCTTCTTTATTTGGATGTGCAACAACCCAGTTTTCATAAAAAGCAATTGACGCACCAAATCCTTGAATGGTTTGGTAAGTATCGTTCATATATATGGTACCACTCGAGCTATAAGAGTTGGTTGAACTAACAAATCCAATTAAAACAATTAACAATCCAAATGCATTGGTTCTCTTGTTGAAAAGCTTAACATCCATTTACCGTTCCTTCTGTTATCTAATGTTTATCTGATCTAAATATGACATCACCTAAAGGGTAGTAATCATAACGTTCCTTTTGGTAGTTTTAAAATATAATGCCCCCAGAGGAAACCTGCAAGTTCGCAGTATAACGATTTGATCACGGCGTTCAAACACAAACGATAATTTTAAGGACTGCCTGTTTTACACCATACTCTAAGATCTCCAAAAACAGGTCCGTGTTTGAATCCCTTGGATTAAAATGTTATTTAGAAACAACATCTTTATATTGTTAGAGTATTGTTTTAAAAAGATATTATAATACCTGTTTTTATTCCTTGAACCTCAATGTCCTTTGTATTTCCAGGAGTCTTTCGCTCAGTACGTCTGCTTTGACGATTTGAATAGTTGTTCTCAACGATATCTTTTCTCTCATCCCATAAGTATTTAAATCGACCCTGATATTCAGCATAAAAACCTACATTTTTATACAAATCCACTTCAATCCCTAAACTGAAGATAAACCCCCCTCCGATTGACTCTATTGTGGTTAATTCATAGTAATTAGAAACATAATCTGAATATTCCCTTGTAGCCTCTCCTTCCGCTTTATGCCAGTAATACTTGAATAGTGGGCCCCCGCTTAGAAATATAGAATAATTTTTTGTCTGTTTGATGAAACGCTTATAAGCCAGGTATGCCTCAATTGTTTTATCATTATTCGCTCCCATAGCTTCTATCTCGTTAGTCAGTTCATCGTCATCATAATACTGTTTTTCATTACCAGAATTTTCAACTTCAAAGAGCTTTCCCCCCAAGTCCAGTCCAATGACAATAGCACTTTGCTTATTTAATTTTCTCTGATAGGACATCGCAAAATTTTTCTGCAATGAAAAATAGAAACCATGATTAGCCATAACATGTAAAGAATCATTAGCCGTATTATTATTTGATAATATGGGCGCAGAAAAAAGCAATAACAATAAAATAATAAGATTCTTCTTCATTTTCCCTCCGAATATTTTATTGATAATTCAAATTACTAAATAAATGGAATAGATAAAAAAATGCTGTTAATAGTATCCATATTTTAAATTTCATATTATTCCTCCTTCAGTTAAATTATTTATAGGCAAAAATATTAGCATTTGCTAAATATTATTTTGTTTAATTCTTTATAATATTACTGTTCTCTTTTTATTATATTGATATATTCTGCAACTATTTGTTGTCTCAATGAATTCAAATTGACCTTCTCATCAAATATTAAATCTGCTGTAAAAAGAATCTCTCCATTTATAGAAATCAATTGTACCTTTTCGAGTAATTTCTGGTTTTGAATTCCTTCCATTCCAAAATCAAAAAACAACACTGAATTAGCACCAACGACTTCACCGATTTTATATATTTTTTCATCTTCTGTTAAACCAGACATATTTAACTTGCGTTCTTCTAATAATGCATTAATTTTTGTTCTAGTTATCAAATTAAAACCATTTTTTAATAGTGCTTTTTCCCAAGCATGGACAAAACCATACACATCATCTTTTACCTTATTGTGTACAAAAACTGGATCAATTACCATATGGTCTGTTTTTTGATTTATTATTAATTCATATTTATCCTGATTATTTGAAATAGACTGGCAAAACAAAAAATCGCTAAACATAATTAAAAAAGAAACAATGAAATTAAATCGATTCATTTTTCCTCCTTTGCTATATTTATTTGCCTAATATAATATTATATACCACACAACCTCAATATCTTTGCCTAATATTGTCCAATATTTTACTAAATATAGACAATAATACAAAATTATCCAATAATAGACAAATATTTTGCCTGATATTGTACAATGTCAGTAATAACAATATATGTTTAAACACCCGGGGATCCGCTTCGCTCGACATCCGGGATTTTCACACAGAAACCAGAAGTTGTGTTACATGATTTTTATATGGTTATGTCATACACTTAAAATATCAGTGCGCTTTTTAAGGTTCAGGGAAACCTATGAAAATATAGAAAAGCAGACCGTTCCAGATAACACCCCATTTTTATCCTTCTGATCCTCCGGTGCCGGATGGTTTATTCCGGAGCCTCCTGCACAAAGAAAACACCGCTGACCGGATCCAGCTTCAGCGGAATCCGGGTCGTGGGTCGGCCGGTTTCATGACGGCCGTGTATTTCTTCAATCGCGCGTATCTTTCCGTTCATCGGATTCCAGAGAGTACAATTTACAGAATCACGCAGAACAACCTCGGTGTTGACCGGATGGTCCGAAGAGTTGGCAAAGAAATAGAGATGCCGGCCGTCCTTGACTTTATGGATGCAGGTAAGCGATCCCTCGTAGGCACGGCCGGTTTTCAAGGGCCACATGGGCTCTTCGATGGTCACGTCCCACAGCGGAATGATTTCATGCATAATGGCCTGAATCATTTCAGGTGTATAATCCGGTAAAAAATAAGCCCGGCCGCCTGCTTTATTCCGGTTGATGAAGTGCACCATGAATTCGTCCAGCCGTCTGTGAAATTCCGCTTTCATGGGACCGTTATCCGGCAGGCCGAACACGTCCCGCATGATTTGTTTCACCTCGGCATCCTTTCCCCGTTCCGCGGATTTTTCGGCCAGGATTTTTGTGGTGATCACGGTTCCTCCTGCATCAAAAAAGGCCTGAATTTGGCGCACGGTTTTGATGGAAAGCACCCGGCATCCCGGAATGATGAGAGCCGAAAAGGTTACCCGGTTTATTTCATTATTCAGTACCAGTTTATTACCTTCGATTATGCAGCGTTCCTGAAGCACCTCCGGATGCAGAAATGTGAAGTCCTGACGCAATCCCCGGAATATCAGTTCGCCCAGGTCGATATAATCTGTTTCAGGCGGAACAATGCCGCCCTCCCGGGCAAACGCTACAGCATGGCTCTTTGCATTTTCACTGTCTTGCCATTGACCAAAACGATAAGCCGCCTGAAGCGAGGCAATGGGATACAGGATGGCCACATCCGCTACATGCCGGCCATGCTGCAACATGTAGCATAAGCGCCCGATCATCCGGTCACTTTCAGGTGTTTTGTCACGCGGGAGAGCGCCGACCTGAAAATTGGCGCCCATGGCGGCCTGATCCAGAGCCACCTTGAATACGATCTCGGGGCTCATATTCTCCCGGTATCCGGCATAGGTTTCAGCCATGAAAAACGGTTTGTCCCAGTTGTACGCGGATGACGCGACCAGTTTATAGGCACGGTTGCTGCGTCCCCACCACCAGATATCATCGATGGCCGGTACCTGCTGATGCTTGAACATAAGCATCAAATCACCGTTCACGGGCACCGGATTATCAATTTCTTCCTGATCCAGATGCCCGCTCAGCATGATGTCGTGCTCGCGGCACCAGTCGTCAAGCTGTTTGATATAGAATTCGCTGAACAGCCGGGTGCGAAATCCCCACAGAAGATTGCGGACGGCCCCGGTTTCAGGGCCGATGTCGTAGAACAAGGCGGGATAATATTTCATGGGATTGTATCCGTAAGCGTCTTCAAATTTTTCATTATATCGGGGTGTCCAGGCCCGTCCCCCGGACACATGCAGGGCCGGCTCGTCATAATGTGTGATTCTGAGCACATGGCCCCAATAGGGCCTGAGATGATCATAATGGGCCTGGTAGCATAATTCAATATAGGTCCGGACTGCTTCTTCGTCCAGATAATCCACATAACCGATCTTGCGCCCCTGCCCCAGGGAGGCTTCGGTATCCAGATAAAATGCCATCACTTTCCAGCGTCCTTCGGGGATCTGACATTTCAGATGTCTTTGTTTTTTGATTTTATCACTGATATCGACCAGTTCCCAGGTATCAAGGTTCATGCGGACCGCGCCGACAGTCATGCCTTTCGGGATTTTTATTTCGAAACGGGAGGGCCCGGTCACATCCCTTTCAGCTTTTTCGAGGCTTTTTGCCGTATGCTCCGGATATTTTGAATACAGGAGCCCGCCCGCCATGCCGCTGGGATATCCGACTTCGTCATAAAACACCAGGGGCGGATTTCCGTATTCGAGTCCCGCCTCAATGGCTTTTGTATAGAGATTAAAATAGGCATCGCTCAGAAACTCAATGCCCTTTTCGGAAGGCTCCATTCCAGAACCGGTTAAATAGGCCTCTGACCATGCACTTGTGTTGCCGCCCCACATCCCGAGATAAAACCCGCCGCTTAAGCCGGCTTTGGCCCGCTCTTGAATTTCGCCTGTCAGACTTTCTTCTGTTGAGTTCGACAGGTTGTAGGTAAGCCACGCATGCTGCCGGTATTCTTTTGGGGGATTCGCAAAATACTCAGGATCAATGGTCCTGGACTTTTCAAAAGCATAGATAAAACAGGACACTAAAATCGGGAGCAGAGTGATTATCCTTATAAGAGCAGCAAAATCAATCCTGTTCGATTTTTGGTTTATGTGCTTTGCAGATTTCATTAAGGATCTTCTTTATTAGATTTGCCTGAATCCGGTTTTTTGATAACCATCGGCAAACCGCCAATCCTGTCAGTTTTAATCTTCAGGCAGAACATAAAGCAAAATGCAGAAGAAGTGCAATATGCTTCCGACCAGCACAAAGAGATGCCAGATGAAGTGGCTGAATTTTAAGCGCCTCCAGACATAAAAAACAGCGCCAATTGTATAACACAAACCGCCGCCCAGCAGCCAGACAAAACCTGCTTTTGGCATATGGGCCATCATGGGCTTGGCAGCGATAATGATCAGCCAGCCCATGAGAATGTAAATGGCGAGAGAGACTTTTTCCATGCGGTGCATGAAAATGGATTTGAAGACAATGCCGGTAATAGCCAGAATCCAGATGACCCCGAACAGGGACCAGCCCCATGGGCCGCGCATGGTCACGAGCAGAAACGGCGTATATGTACCGGCAATCAGCAGGTAGATGGCATCGTGGTCCAGGACTTCAAAAACATATTTTGCAGTTCTATGCTGTATTCCATGATAAAGCGTCGATGCCAGGTAGAGCAGAATGAGCGATCCTCCGTAAATGCTGAAGCTGACTACGCGCCAGGCATCTCGCTGTCCTGCGGCCAGAGCCACCAGAATGACAAGAGCGGCAATTCCCAATGCGGCCCCGATACCGTGGGAGATGCTGTGTGAAATTTCTTCACCGATAGTGAAAGATCGTTTTTGCCTGCTCATTTCATTTCCTTGTTGATGATGTTCTTAAATCGCGTTGTTGATATATAACGGTCCGCGAGCAATCTTCCCTGATAAATCAGATGAAACACGCCATACAAGGATGGCGCCTGATGGGCTTCTTCTGCTGTTTTTAATTCGATTATCTTTGGTTTTAAATGCTTTTCTCTAAGGACAGGTTTGACTTCTTCCATAAACCGGGCAACCCAGGGGCATTGCCTTGAATATATCATTGTGAGTTCCTGATATTTTTCCAATTCATTTTTCGATTCATTTACCGATGGAAGCGGTCCGGTTTTCCATTGCTTCACCAATAATTGCTCTTTTCCGGTTTCTGCAACAATCGTGTATCCGTTTTTGAGAAATAGTGTTTTATTTGCCATGAAAGCCTGGTCACTTGTGACTGCAGCCATTCCAAACATTTCTGTTGCATCCTTTTCTGCCTCTGCAATCAGAGATGTTCCAAGTCCCTGGTGCTGATATTTTCTGCCGTTGGTCCAAAGGCAGTGAATAAACATATAATTTTTTGCATTGACCGGTCTCCAGCAGTATTCTCCCGGAACATATTCAATAAATCCAACCGGTCTTTTGACGTCTTCCAGATAGAGAAGTTTAATGATTAAGCCTTTTTGAAATTGTTCTTTGAGCCATTCGACCTTTTTTGAAAAAAATTCATTTTTGGGATTAATGTAACAAATCGCCTGAGGATATTCAGCGATATTTTCGACTGTTACACGGACTATTTTTGTTTTTAATATCATTAAAAAAATGGCTGGTTCAGCTTAAAAATTATGAATGGAAAATCAATAAAATCCGGTTATATGAAAATAATCCTCTTGACTCGTTTTTTTCCGGCCCGAAGTGTGACTTCATCGTCGGAAATGTCTTTTTCATGTACGTCAAATTCCTCACTTGAGACCTGCTGATCATTGAAATAGGCCCCTCCCTGTTTGATCAGCCGTCGTGCTTCACCGTTGCTCTTGCATAAACCGGCCTCCACGAACAGCCTGACAATCCACAGACCTTCGGAAAGAAGGTGCTTCGACAGTTTCTCGGTGGGAATGGGCACTGCATTGTCCAGTTGAATATCTATGATTTCCGAAGAGGAGGAAACCTCGCCGCCCGGATCTGCCTGGCCGAACTGACGGACGGACGCTGTATAGGCGGCTGTGGCCGCCTGTCTGCCATGGGCCAGGCAAGTGACTTCGTAGGCAAGAATTTCCTTGGCTCGGTTGATATTTTTTTTAGGCAGTTCCCTGGCTTCGTCTATAGGCAGCAGGGTGAACAGGCCCAGGTATTTTTCCACATCCCGGTCATCTGCATTTCGGAAATACTGATAAAAGTCAAAAACGGAAGTCTTGTTCTTATCCAGCCAAACAGCATTGCCGGCTGATTTGCCGAATTTTTCACCGCTTGCCGTGGTGATCAGGGGGAAGGTCATGCCGTAAACCTGTTTGCCGAGTTTCCGTCGGGTTAAATCCGATCCGGCCACAATATTGCCCCATTGATCCTGACCCCCCATTTGCAGCATGCAGTCCTGATCCCGGGCCAGGATATAGAAATCATACGCCTGGAGAAGCATATAATTAAATTCAATAAAAGAAAGGCCGGTTTCCAGCCTTTGTTTTACACTTTCTGCCGTCAGCATTCGGTTTATACTGAAATGCACGCCCACGTCCCGTAAGAATTCGATGTAGTTGAGGGACATCAGCCAATCAGCGTTATTGAGCATCAGGGCTCTGTTATTTGAAAAATTCAGATAATGAGCAAACTGGGCCCGAATGCCCTCACCGAATGTCTTGATTTCATCCAGAGTGAGCATCTGGCGCATCTCACTTTTCCCGCTCGGATCGCCTACCATGGTGGTGCCGCCTCCAAGCAGGGCGATGGGACGATGGCCAGCACGCTGCATATGCATCAGGGCCATCAGGGGAACCAGGCTGCCAATATGCAGGGAATCCGCAGTGGCATCGAATCCAATATAACAGGTGATATTTTTTTTCATCAGCAGCTGTTCGATGGCGCCATCGTCTGTGGTTTGATAGATAAAGCCCCGGTCTTTCAGGGTATTGAAAACATTGCCCATGTTACCCTCAATAACGTTTATGTTTTAATGAGCGTTCTATTTCCCGTTTCATGTCACGTTTGGCAATGTCCGCCCGGCGGTCATACAGTTTTTTACCCCGGGCCAGACCCAGCTCGACTTTCGCGATGCCGTGCTTGAAATAAATTTTCAGGGCAATGAGAGTCAGGCCCTTTTCTTCGACTTTGCCGGTTAATTTACGAATTTCCTGCCGGTTGAGCAAGAGCTTTCGTTTTCTTTCCGGATCGTGATTGGCATAGGTTCCTTTTTCATAGGGGGAGATATGGCAGTTATAAAGGAACACTTCGCCGTTTTCCAACCGGGCGTAGCTGTCTTTCAGATTGGCTTTTCCGTCCCGCAGGGATTTCACCTCGGTGCCGCGCAGAACCATGCCGGCTTCCCAGGTTTCGATGATATGATAGTCGTGACGTGCTTTCCGGTTTTGCGTGACGATTTTTATACTGCTGTTTTTATCAGACTGGCTCATCAGTTGACATTTTTTCTTTATGTATCATTGTCCATTGATATACAATCGCAAGTGTATAATATAATGTAAAATGTCCGTGTTTGCAAAAAATATCAGCTTGACTTTCGGGCTGTCAATTTTTATATTATTCCGCACTTGCCGAAGTGGTGAAACTGGCAGACGCGCACGGTTCAGGGCCGTGTGAGCTCGCGCTCGTGTGGGTTCGAATCCCACCTTCGGCACAAAAGCCGTCCGGTGAAAAGGGCGGCTTTTTTTTGGTCATAAAATGACAATTCAGGATTGCGGAATAATTTAATGTGCCTCGAACCAGTTGCTGCCTGTA
This sequence comes from bacterium, assembly GCA_016932575.1. GTDB lineage: Bacteria > Zhuqueibacterota > QNDG01 > QNDG01 > JAFGCO01 > JAFGCO01. The sequence goes on along the minus strand of JAFGCO010000067.1, from coordinate 305,382 downwards.
CCCACGTCGACTTGGATGGGTACGTCAAGCTGTATCGCTCCTTCCATTTCCATGCGGACCATGTCGGCAAGTTTGTCCAGTTCGGATTCAGGCGCTTCGAAAAGCAGTTCGTCGTGAATCTGCAGGATCATTTTGGATTGCCAGCGTTCTTTTTGAAGTATTTCCGCAATATGGATCATGGCGATTTTAATCAGATCGGCCGCCGTGCCCTGAATGGGGGTGTTCACAGCCGTGCGCTCGCCGAAATCCCGGATGTTGCGGTTGTCGCTTTTTAACTCCGGAAGGTACCGGCGGCGGTTCATCAGCGTTTTGACATAACCCTGTTTGTAGGCCCTGGCAATGGTTTCGGCAATGAATGCATTGACCTTGGGATACCGGGTAAAATACGCGCTGATGAAATTCTGGGCTTCTTCATTGGAAATACTCAGCCGTGAGGCCAGTCCGTAGGCACCCATGCCGTACATAATACCGAAATTGATGGTTTTGGCCTGTCGGCGAAGATCCGGGGTTACCTGTTCAGGCATGACACTGAAAATTTCCGAAGCGGTCCGGCGGTGCACATCCTCGCCTCTCTGAAACGATTCCAGCAGGGTTTTGTCTCCGGAAAGATGCGCCATCAGCCGCAGCTCGATCTGGCTGTAATCCGCAGAAAGCAGTTTCCAGCCCGGTTTCTGTGCAACAAAGGCTTTTCTGATTTCCCGGCCGAGTTCTGTACGGATGGGAATGTTCTGCAGATTGGGATTACTGGTGGAAAGACGTCCTGTCGCTGCAACTGTCTGATTGAAGCTGGCATGAACCCGCCCGGTGGATTTGCAGATGAGTGCAGGCAATGCGTCCACGTAGGTGGATTTTAATTTGGTCAGCTGTCGGTAATCCAGCAGTCTTTTTGGTAGCGGATGTGCGGACAGGCTTTCCAGCACGCGAACATCCGTCGCATATCCGGTTTTTGTTCGTTTGGCCTTCCGTTTTCCAAGGATTTCGTGTACCTTGAGTTTTTCAAATAGAATAATACCCAGCTGCTGGGTTGAATTAATATTGAAGGATTCGCCCGCGATTTCATAGATTTCGGTTTCCAGATCATTGAGCTGATTCTGCATTTCCAGGGACATCTCCCTGAGCAACTTCGTATCCAGTGCCACACCATTTTCCTCCAGCATCATGAGCACAGAGACCAGTGGCATTTCCACATCCTGGAACAGATGGGAGAGGCCGTCCTTCTCCAGACGCGGCTCCATTACTTTTCGCAGCCGAAATGCGATATCCGCATCTTCACAGGCATATTCCGATATTTTTTCCACAGCCACCAGATCCATGGTAATTTGATTGCGCCCCTTGCCTATCAGGTCTTTGGTTGGAATTTTGGTATACTGAAGAAACTGCATGGCGAGCGCATCGATATTATACTGCCGTGCCGAAGGATCAATCAGATAAGCGGCTACCATGCTGTCAAAGTCCACGCCTTTCACGTTGATGCCATGCTGTTTTAACACGAGCATATCATATTTAATGTTTTGTCCGCATTTGCGAATATCAGGATTTTCAAGAATGGATTTTATGGGGCTGAGAATTTTATTCAGCCGGGATTCGGGATCCGAAGCAATCATTCCCGAATCTTCTTCCGGCATGAGTGCCGGGATATAGAATGCCTCTCCCGGGCTCCAGGAAAAGGAAAGGCCTACGATGTCCGCCGTCATTGGTTCAAGCGAAGTGGTTTCAAGATCCATTGCGAACATCGATTGCCCTTTCAGTTTTCGTATAAAAGTGTTAAGGGCTTCCGGTGATTCGATGGTCGTGTATTGTTTTTCAATGGTGTCTGCTGTTTTTCCGGTTAAGGCTGAAATGTCCTGTAACATGCGATTAAATTCCAGCTTGCGGAAAAGGGAAACCAGTGTTTCCTGATCCGGCGTCCTGGCTTTCAAATCCTCAACCTTAACGTCCAGGGGGACATCCGTATGAATGGTAACCAGCTCCCGGGACAAAAGGGCCTGTTCCCGGTGTTCTCTAATATTTTTCTGCACACTTTTGCGCGATATCTCATCCAGATGTTCCAGTATATTATCCATGGATCCGAAATCACGAATAAGCATCAGGGCAGTTTTAGGTCCCACGCCTGGAACTCCGGGTACATTGTCTGATGTATCGCCCATAAGTCCCAGAAAATCGACAATTTTTTCAGGAGGCAGCCCCACTTTCTTGATAACGCCATCGGAATCCAGAATTTCCGTTTCACCTTGTGAGCGCTTCAGGCTGACCATTTTAACCCGGCTGGATACCAGCTGCATAAAATCTTTGTCTCCAGTCGCCATGAATACTTCCATGCCCTGTGCTTCGGCGCGTCTGGCCAATGTGCCAATCACATCATCTGCTTCGAATCCGTCTTTTTCTACTATTGGGATATTGAATGCCTCGACCATATTACGGATGACCGGAATCTGCTCACGAAGCTCGTCCGGCATTTTTTCCCGTGTTGCCTTGTATTCCGGAAATTTTTTATGACGGAATGTGGGTGCGGATGTGTCGAAAACAACAGCCACATAATCTGGCTGTTCCTCTTTTAAAATACGCATGAGCGTGTTTGTGAATCCAAAAACGCCGCTGGTATTGATACCTTTGGAATTGATCAAAGGATTCCGGATAAAGGCAAAATAAGCCCTGTAGGCAAGTGCCATTCCATCCAGAAGGAACAGCCGTTTTCGGGATGATTTGGATGCTGTCATCATCTTATTATTTACCATTGTATTTTATAAATTTCAAGAACATTTTTATGTAGTGTGCTTTATGCGTATTTATTGGTCATCATTAAGTGATGAGATCCGTCAACTGACGGTATCAGAATCCCTGGATAGCCGCTCCGATTCCCGGACCAATAATCATGGCACCGACAGCCTTGACCTCCACGGGAACACGCAGGGAATAGCCTCTTGGAATTTTTTTGCCTCGCCGGGTAACGGCCTGTTTCAACGCCGGATTCATATTTGCCAGGATCTCCTGAGACACATTGAACATTTGAGACGCTTCCCGTATTGTAAAGGCAAACGGCAGCCTCACCAGTTTATACTGAATGGGAGGATCCAGTTCAATATTTGAGAAATATTTATGTGGATTTTTAGCAATCTGGCGGGCCGCCAGAAATTCTGCATAGAAATTTTTGGACGCATAACCGAACAACGGACTTCTATAACTTTGTATCATTTTCACCAGATCCCGGCTGTGTACAGAGATCACGGCCTGCTGAATGCCATTCAATCCATGATTATAAGCCGTAATGGCCAGCGGCCAGGATTCTGTTGCCTGATAATTGGATTTCAGCAGTTTGGCTGCGCCTTTGGTTGATAATATGGGATCCATGCGTTCATCGATCGTGGATCCGATTTTCAAATACTGTTTTCCTGTAGACTGGATAAACTGCCAGACTCCTAAGGCACCAGCCGGGCTTTTTGCGTATGGATGGAATCCCGATTCAACATGCGCCAGGTAGACCAGATCTTCGGGCAATCCTTCTTCTTTGAATATGACTTTCATAGCGGGCACATACCGTCCGGAGCGAATCAGCCCGGCTTTGAACGTTTCCATGGCCCCCTTCTGGGTATGGATGCAGATCCGGGCATGGCGAAAGACAGAAGGCCTGGCATTTGGATCGAATAATCTCCGGATGCGTTTTTCTTCTTTTGAAAGGTGTATGGTATCTGTGGTCGCAGCCAGTTTCCCGAGGATGGCGCGTATTTCATTCCTGGCTGTTTGAATGGATTCCTTTTTGGATTTTTCATAGAGAAGGCCGCGTGCTTTCAATTCCCGAAAATCCAGAACCTGGTAAATTCGCTCAGGATGTTCAGAATCATGAATCAATACTTGATCCAGTGAATAGTGTGTAAACACCTTTTCCCAGAAGAAGATTCGATTTTCCAGTCCTTCCGGTATGTGGAAACAATCCGATTGTCCGTAAATACTCAGACTCATAAAGAGAAGCAGTCCAGTCAGATGCCGCATATTCGTGATCCCCCTGATGTGTTTTTTAATTCCCGGTTCATTATTTGTTCAAATTTTTTTATTCTATGGTTCAAATTTTAAATATCTATTATGCATACAGCCCTGGAGTTTATCTATGGCCATTTCGGATCGTGAAATCCCTATCCATTGGATTGTAAAAATGAATTAAATGTGGCAACAAACAGGCCATTTTTATTCAACGGTTTCTAATACTGATTGATGCCTGAAACAGTGCCGTATTCAACTCAAAATTGTCCATTCAGGCTGAGAGGAGATGATATTGGCTGGCTGTGAATTCAATCCGGATTCCGAACATGGCCTATTTTCATCCAAGGACCTGTACGACCAGTTGCCGGCATTTGTCAAGACCCAGGATTTCTGCGACCGGGCCCAGTTCCGGACCATGCATCTGACCCGTTAATGCCACACGCATTGGCATCCACAATGCCTTTCCTTTGACATTCGATTTTTTCTGTACTTGCTTCATTACCAAAATAAATGTCTCGCTGTTCCAGACGGAGAGTTGCTCTGTTTCAGAAAGAAATGCCTGAAATACGGCGTGTGAGTCTGAATGCTTCAGGAGATCATAGGCCTCATTATTTTCCGGCTCAACAGTTTTCTGAAAAAAGAGCCTGGCTTTTTCCCCGATCTCTGACAGTTTTTCTATTTTATTTTGAATAACCTTCATCACCGGGAGTGCCTCTTCGGCATTTGGCACCGGATATCCGGCCTGCTGGAAAAAAGGCACAGCCAATTTTGCCAGGGTGTGTATATCCGTTTTCTCCCGGATGTACACACCGTTCATCCAATCCAGTTTTTCTGTGTCAAACACGGAAGCGGAACGGGATACTTTTTTAAAACTGAATTCCCGAATCAGCTGATCCCCGGATAAAATCTCTTCGCCGCTTTCAGAAGACCAGGAGAGCAGGCTGAGAAAATTGACCAGGGCTTCGGGCAAATAACCCATTTCCCTGAATTGAGAGACAGATGTGGCCCCATGCCGTTTGGAAAGCCGGTTGCGGTCTTTGCCCAGGATCATGGGAATATGGGCGAATTCGGGTGTCTGCCAGCCCATGGCTTGGTAGAGCAGGATCTGCCTTGGCGTATTGGATACGTGATCGTCTCCCCGGATGACATGGGTAATAGCCATGAAGTGATCGTCCACCACACAGGCGAAATTATACATGGGCATTCCGTCGGGCCGGGCAATCACAAAATCACTTATCGAATCCTTTGGCACAGATATGTCACTTTTAACCAGATCATTGAATGCCACAGACTCCGCTTGCACATGAAAACGAACGGATGGCTTCCGGCCTTCCGCTTCAAAAGATTTTCTCTCTTTATCTGAAAGTTTGAAACATCGACCATCATAATGCGGCTGCTCACTCTGTTTCAATTGTGTCTGTCTGCGTTTCTCCAGCTCTTCTGCAGTACAGTAACATAAATAGGCTTTACCGCCTTGGATCAGCGCATCCAATATTTCCCGATATAGGTGCAGACGTTCGGACTGTCTGTAAGGTCCCCGCTTTCCTCCGGTATCCGGGCCTTCATCCCAGTCCAGACCAAGCCATTGCAGGTTCTCCAAAATGGACTTTTCCGAGGCTTCCGTTGAGCGTTCCCGGTCTGTATCTTCGATACGTAGAATAAACTGCCCGTGAAAATGTCGGGCAGCCAGCCAGTTCATAATAGCGGTCCTTGCATTACCGATGTGAATTTGTCCTGTTGGACTGGGTGCGAATCGTGTGCGACAGGGGTGTGTCATCTGTTTTCCTGTTTCCGTTTGTTCCATCCGGGATCGATAAAAAATCCGGATTTTATGACATTTTCCGGGATTTTTTTGTCTCCTTTAATCCATTGCCCCGACTTTGTATGTCGGGCGATATATAAATAAGTTAAAGAGAGAGATAACATATAGTTCAGAAAGGATACGAAGAGAAAATCATTGATCAATCATTATTGCAGGCGTTTAATATTCTTCGTGTCCTTGGTCCATAGTGGTCATCTTTTAGATTTCAGATATTGTATCAAAGTGGTCATGTTCCTGTTTTTACTCTAAAAGCACCACCGCATAGGCTGCAATTGCTTCCCCCTGACCAGTGGCATCGAATTTTTCATGGGTGGTGGCTTTGAATGACACTTGATTGTCCGACAGATTCAGTGCCGCAGACAATTTTTGTTTTATTGCTTCACGATGAGGTGTCAGTTTTGGCTTTTCCGCAATGACTGTGGTGTCGATATTCGAGATGGTATATCCCTGATTCCGTACTTTATTGGCCACTTGTGAAAGCAGTATGAGGCTGTCTGCGTCTTTATACCGGGAGTCCGTGTCCGGAAACATGAGCCCAATATCCCCTAAAGCTGCGGCTCCGATCAATGCATCCGAAATTGCGTGACACAGAACATCTGCATCTGAATGGCCGCTGAGCCCCCTGTCAAACGGAACCGTCACGCCTCCCAGAATCAATCGGCGCCCCGGCACAAGGGGGTGAATGTCATATCCAAAACCAATCCTCATGCGGACCCCATGTTAAATAATGCTTCTGCAATGATTAGATCCTCTGGAGAGGTGATTTTAATATTACGGTCTTCTCCCTCCACAATGCATACCGGAAGGTTCATTCGTTCTACCAGCATGGCGTCATCTGTGGCCTGCACACCGTCACGCCGCGCTGATTGATAAGCGTCTTGCAGCCATCTGGCATGGAACGCCTGCGGGGTTTGCACTTGCCACAGATCATGTCTGTCCATGGTTTCGGAAACCCTGCCTTCGATTACCCGTTTAACCGTACATTTTTCACGAACGGCCAGAATCGCTGCTCCTTCCTTACTTGCAATGCGAATGGTCTCTTCAATTTTTTTTACGGACACCAGCGGGCGAACTGCATCATGTGTAAAAATGATCGATGCGTCCTGCCTGACGACTTTTAGCGCATTTGACACTGTATCCTGACGTTCTTTGCCCCCGGCAATTACCCGGCTCACTTTTTGGATGTGCCAGTCTTTCAGCAGTTGTTCTGCTGTCGGTATTTGAGACAGCGGAATGCCTACAATAACTTCATCAACCAGGGAGCAATTATCCAGCGTTTGTAATGTATGAATAAGAAGAGGCTTTTTATGAAGCAGCAGAAATTGTTTTGGAACAGCATGTCCCATTCTTTTTCCTGTGCCCCCGGCAGCCACGATAGCAACGACTGTCCCTTCCCCGTCTATCACAATATCTCTCCAAATAAAAGAGCGCCAAAAGCGCGCTGAATATGATTACAATTTTTCCTGATAATTGATCCACTAAATCCCGATTTTTTTCATCTTGCGAATAATGGATACGACGTCTTTCACGAATATAAAATTATTCTGATTTCCACTTACAAAATGAGCATCGCGTCTCCATATGAGAAAAAGCGGTATTTTTCACGGACAGCACGACGATACGCCTTCATGACAAAGTCCGGACCACCGAAGGCACATACAAGCATCAATAAGGTAGAAGCCGGCATGTGAAAATTAGTGATCAACATATTGGCTATATGAAAATCGTAAGGTGGATAAATGAATTTGTCTGTCCAGCCATGCTCTGCTTTAATGTGACCTTCACTGGTGACAATGGTTTCCAGCACACGTATCACGGTCGTGCCCAAAGCAATGATACGGCCGCCTTCATTAATGGTCGCATTAATTTTTTGGGCGGACTCTTCACTGACCTCATAATATTCAGAATCCATTTTATGACGGGTGAGATCTTCGACAACGACCGGACGAAATGTACCCAGTCCGACATGAAGTAATACCGGAGCGATTTTTACCCCTTTATGCTGGATTTTTTTTAATATCTTTTTTTCAAAATGCAGTGCTGCCGTGGGAGCAGCAACAGCGCCCCGTTTTGTGCCGAATATTGACTGATACCGTTCTTTGTCAACATTTTCCGGCTCACGTTTAATGTAGGGAGGCAAAGGCACTTTGCCCAGTTTATCAATAATGTTTATGAAATTTCCATCATAGAAGAACCGAATTACCCGGCCACCTGAAATGGTATTGTCAACCACTTCACAAGTCAGTTGATTTCCAACATGAAGTTTGTTTCCAACCCGTACTTTTCGGGCAGGCTTGACGAGTACTTCCCATAGATCTGTTTCCAGCTCGCGTAAAAGAAAAATTTCCACTTCAGCATTGGTTTTGTCTTTGGTTCCCATCAGCCGGGCCGGAAAGACCTTGGTTTCATTGACAACCAGACAATCCCCTTTTTTTATATAATGGATGATATCTTTGAATTGCCTGTCTTCGACTGAGCTGTTTTCTCGATTCAAAACCATCAAACGGGAATCGCCCCGCTTTTTTGTTGGGTATTGAGCAATTAGTTTATCGGGGATATTGTATTTGAAATCCGACAACTTCATGTAAGAACTCCTTTTCAGTTCTACCTTTAATAATTATAACAATTTTTGCTGGGGAGTTTCTCCTGGCGACACTCCCACTGTTTCATAAGCTGAAGAAGTGGCTTCACGACCTCTGGGCGTCCGTTTTAAAAATCCTTCCTTGATCAGGAAGGGTTCATATATTTCTTCAAGCGTTCCGCTGTCCTCTCCTACAGCCACTGCCAGTGTGTTAAGACCAACAGGGCCTCCGCGAAATTTTTGTATGATTACGGATAGAATACGTTTATCCATTTCGTCGAGACCATGATGATCCACGTCCAGTCTTTCCAGCGATGACATGGCCATATCCAGCCCAATCCGTCCGTCGCCTTCCACCTGGGCGAAATCACGAACACGACGCAACAGACGATTTGCGATACGGGGCGTACCGCGTGATCTTCTGGCGATTTCCTGTAATCCTTCTTTATCCGCTTCCACTTTCAATATGCCGACAGACCGCTGAAGTATTTTCCAAAGTTCTTCAGGTTGATAGTAATCCAGCCGGTTCACCACGCCGAATCTGGCCCGCATGGGTGCCGTTAACAGCCCGGCTCGCGTTGTAGCCCCGACCAGGGTGAAAGGGGGCAGGGTTAATCGCACATTTCTGGCATGCGGTCCCCGGTCGATTACAATATCCAGAACAAAGTCTTCCATGGCAGGATATAAATATTCTTCCACTACCGGGCTCAATCGATGAACTTCATCAATGAACAACACGTCCCGTTCTTTCAAATTTGTCAGGATGCCGGCAAGATCACCCGGACGTTCCAGTGCCGGTCCGGTAGCCGTTTTAATGTCTACACATAATTCATTGGCTAAAATATGAGCCAGCGTGGTTTTACCAAGACCAGGCGCTCCATAGAAGAGAACATGATCGAGGGCTTCTCCCCGCTTTTTGGCAGCCTGAATAAAAATGCGCAGATTTTCAACGATTTTTTTTTGACCGACAAATTCGTTTAATCGTTTTGGCCTCAGTGTCAGATCAAATGCCTGATCGCCTTCCATGGGTTCAAGTGTTGTTATCCGAAAATCCATTACATTTCCCTCAGGGCCCGGCGGATTAAAATTTCAACGGATATCGAAGCATCCTGTTTCAGAAGTTTCTGCACAATCGATTCTGCCAGGTGGCGTTTATATCCCAGCGAAAGCAGCGCACCGATCCCCTCTTCTGCGATTGATGCCGCCTCTGGCTGTATTTTCAGGCCATGACCAAATTTACCCGCTTTGTCTTTCAGCTCAACCATCAGACGTTCAGCCGTTTTTTTCCCGATTCCCGGAACACGGGACAGCGTGTCTACATTGTGATGCTGAATTGCAGTGTAAAAATCTTCCACGGAAATTCCGGACAAAACACTTTGTGCCAGTTTGGGTCCCACACCTGATACGGAAATCAGCGATAGAAACAGATCACGTTCATCTGAGGTGGCAAATCCAAATAACAGAAGCGCATCGTCCCTGACATGAAGATGCGTCAGCAGGGTTACTTCCTCTCCGATGTCACCCAGGACTGAATGGCTGGATACGGGGATAAACAGATGGAATCCCACCCCTCCGGTTTCAATCACCACAGACGTGGGTGACTTGCGGATCAATTTGCCCCGTATACTGGCGATCATGATATTCCCTTTAATGCGGCAGACGATTTCGCTTTTAGTCCGTGACATAGCGCTACAGCCAATCCGTCGGCCGCATCTTCTTTCAGTGCAGTGCTGTCCAGATTCAGCAACTGTCCCATCATCCACTGAACCTGCGATTTTGATGCATTCCCCCTGCCCAATACGGCAAGCTTGATTTCCCGGGGGGCATACTCAAATACCGGAAGATCATGATGTGCTGCAGCTAAAAGGATAACACCGCGCGCATGACCCAATTTTAAAGATGTTTTGGCATTACAACTCACGAACACATCCTCGACAGACATCACATCCGCTGTCGTTTCTGTGATTAGATCGGTTACGGCATGATAAATCTGGTTGAGTTTGTCGGCGAAGGCGGCTTTTGACCGAACTTTTATCCGCCCATATTTGACCGGGCAGCAGACATCATTTTTAATATCTATCACACCATAGCCCACATACAATGTGCCCGGATCCACACCTAAGATACGCACACGTCTCTCTATGCCTCCAGATCGGCTTCATCAATATCAAAATTTGAATAGACATGCTGAATATCTTCATTTTCTTCCAGCGCTTCCATCAATCGCAAGACCTGTTCTGCCGCTTTTCCTTCAATCTTGACTGTCGTTTTTGGAATCATGGTAATTTCATCTGAAGCCAGCGGGATTTTTGCTTTTCCCAGTGCTTCTTTGACAGCAATGAACTGATCCGGCAAGGTAATGATTTCATAAACATCCTCTTCAATCGTGAGGTCTTCAGCGCCGGCTTCAATTGCAATATCCATCAGCAGTTCTTCTTCGGATTTATTTTTATCGATGACAATCAGCCCTTTTTTTTCAAACATCCAGGCAACACAGCCATTTTCACCCAGGCTGCCGCCATGTTTTGAAAGCAGATGACGTACATCCGAGGTGGTTCTATTGGTATTGTCGGTCAACGTATCGATCAGGATAGCCACACCACCAGCTCCGTACCCTTCGTATGTTTTTTCTTCATAGACCACACCCGGCAATTCGCCTGTTCCTTTTTTAATGGCCCGTTCAATATTGGCTTGCGGCATATTGGCTGCCTTTGCTGCCATAACTGCGCTTCTCAGACGGGTATTTGCGTTTTCATCACCGCCACCTTGCCTTGCGGCAGTTGTAATTTCTTTGATCAGTTTTGTAAAAGTTTTTCCGCGTTCTGCGTCAACCTTTGCTTTTTTCCGCTTAATCGTGCTCCATTTGGAGTGGCCGGACATAATGCCTCCTACAGCAGGGGATTACTATAATGCCACTAAAACTTGAATATCCGTATAGTCTATTTGTATTTAATATAAATTTAATGAAATTTTAATGCGTTTCCAAGATGAAAATCCTAACCCTCTGAAAGCAAAGGCGATAGCCCGTTTTTCAACAGACCATCGCCTCTATGAATGAAATCATCCTGTAATTTTTTCAATTTATCGAGATATACAGTGCCGTCTTGACAGAAAATGGACCGGGTAATATGTTATTAATACGTATCCGGTGTATTTTGGGGATTCACTCTTGCCGGTGTTGTCCATGCATCCTGGAATCCCATTTTTCTTGCTTTTTCAGCCAAGGCATCGGCTTCTTTTTTTTGGCTTTTTAGAAAATCTCCAACGTACAATTTATAATAAGGTGCTTGAAAAACGAGATATACCCTTCTATTGAATTTATAAATTGCCCGTTTTTTGGCTTCAAAAGCATTTTGTTCGTCTGTAGAGGCGGATAATTGTACCCGATATCCTGATACCAGTTCTGATTCTGGAATTGTCTCGGCCTCGTCTGACTCAGACTGGATGACCCTTGTGTCTGGTTGGCGCTCATCGGGAGGTAATGGAGACACTCGGATATCTTCTTCGTTCAGGGACAGCGGATCAAAATCTTCTGTAAAGCCGGTTTTACTTTCAGTAGTCGGTTGATCCGTTTTCGGTTCCGTCTCCCAGCCAAACTTGGATGCGGCGCATCCCCAAATGCCGATGAGAACGACTGAGATAAAAATGAACAAATATTTTTTCATGATACTTTACCTCTTCGATTTTCAGTTTATAATTTACGAAACTTCAGCCTGGTGTTCAAGATGTTTTTTTAATGAAGCATTGCAATCCTGGCGAAATTTTTGTAATATCGAATCATCCGGGAATTCTTGAGTGGAGATTTGTTCGTATGTCCTTTTGGCAGACACTTCAGGTGGTTGCTCCTGTGTTTATCCTCCCATTTATTGGCGCATTGCTGAAGAGGATACGCTTGATAGACGCCTCTTTTGTTACCATGTCTTCGAGACTGGTATTTATTGTGGCCCTGCCCTGTCTTGTGTTTGTGAAACTCTCCGTTGTGAATTTATCCCGTTTGTTACGTCCCGGATTGATCCTTTATATTTATGCAGCGACCATCACAGTGTTTTTTCTGGTCTGGATGCTCGCGTGTTTCTGGATTCACCGCGGAGATGATTTGGGTGCTTTTGTTCAGGGAAGTTACAGAGGCAATTTTGCCATTGTCGGTTTTGCCATTATTTTAAACCTCTTCGGAGAATCGGGATTGACGAGAGCAGCCGTGATCCTGGCATTTATTATGCCCCTGTATAATGTTCTGGCGGTTATTGTACTGACCATTACGAACCATCAGAAAAAGCTTCCCTTGCGGATTCTGCTTTTTCGCATAATGACAAATCCATTGATGATTTCGGTGCTGATTGCCGTGATATTTTCTTTATGCAGCTGGCGCCTGCATCCGGTAATTTTCAATGCAGCTGAAATTTTGTCTCGGTTGGCATTACCTTTGGCCCTTCTGGGTATTGGCGGCTCGTTAAATCTGGAGGCGATTCGGAGTGCTTCAAAAATGGCCGTTTCAGCAAGTTTTCTAAAACTTGTTTTGCTTCCGGTTGCTATGACGTATGGTGCAATTTGTATGGGATTTAGCGGGCAGGAACTGGGGATACTGTTTGTTTTGTTCGGATGTCCGACAGCAGTGAGCAGCTATGTGATGGCCGATGCCATGGGCGCAAACGATAAGCTGGCGGGAAATATTATATTAATCAGCACTCTTGGGGCTGCATTTTCCATTACAGCCGGTATTGTTATTTTAAAAAAACTGGGATTTATCTAAGGTGATTGATCAGATTGAATATGCACATCATGGCGAAAGATTTTTCAGACAGCCGTACATTGAAACAAAATCATTTGCTCTTTTGCCGGGTGATAATCCGTTTCTTTCGGTAAAACATGGAGTTGACCCGGTCAGTGTGATGGCATGTGCTTTGCATAAATTTTAAAATTCATGAAATTTTAAGGAATATTTCTCAAAGTGAAATGAATGATGAAAAAGGTAAATTCAGAATGAAAAAATCCCTCCCGCCTTTTTTTCGTGTAATGCAAATAGCGGCTTGCCTGCTGATTTTCGGAGCGATTTTTTTCTTGTATCGTGGTTTTTATCATCCAGATCCTTATGTATTATGTCGTTATGCACCATTCAGTACTGGATTATTATGGAGCCTGCGGATTGGCATTCCTTTGCTGGTACTTTATGTTATCGGATTGCTGTGGGGATATCGAACCGACCGGATGTCAAGAGCGAACACGGTTACACTTCTCGGGAGCCTCTTTCTTTGCGGGATTGTCGGACTAACGGTAATCCATTACAAATATAAGAAGACCATGATACCAATTGAAGAGTTACACCCCTATTTGCAATTAAGGCCACCTTACGTACCGGACACATTGGGCACGGGTGTTCATATTTTGTGTCTGGGCGGCTCTACCACCGAATTTACTGACAGTCAGGGACGGGGATGGCCGGATCGCGTTCAGGAGATGCTTAACAACCGGTTGAAACGCAATGATATTTATGTATACAATCTCGGCAGGCAGTGGTATACGACACAGCATTCACTGATTTATTACGAAACGTCTATCAGGGCAATTCGGCCTGATGCTGTACTGGTCATGCATACGATTAATGATTTACTACATAATGCTGATTTCTCTTATCTTAGCCGCGGTTCATTTCAGCGGGATTATGGCCATTTTGACGGGCCCCTGCATCGATTGATCCGTCCCAAAGGATGTATTTCCCTTTTGTGGGCGATGATACGATCCATGTGGTATCATACGCCAAGGGATACGGTTTATATGTCCGAATTTCCCGGACTGGCTTCCTTCAGGCAAAACCTCAACTCCCTTGTTGACCTTGCAGAAACGGACCATGTCCCTGTCATTCTGATGACTCAGCCTAATTTGTATAAAGCGGTTCTTTCCGAAGCAGAATTGCATACACTCTATATGCTGCGTTTTGAAGCCGTGGGACCGGAGAAACAATGGCATGCTTCGACAGTCCGGAATGGATTCCAGCAATACCGTCATGCCATACAGTCTCTGGCACATGAGCGGAAAACACCATGGATTGACCTGGAGTCTGAAATTCCAAAGACATTGGCATATTTCAAAGATGATGTGCACTATACAGACAAAGCTTTTGATATGGTGGCTGAAGTGGTTACTGATGGATTGATTCGTTATTTGGATTTTTAAACGATGCCTTGCAATGGCTCCTTCCTTTTATTTTGAAGAAGATCCCGGTCGATGGAACCGGATGGTTTCGGATTGTCCGGATGCCCACATTATGCAGACGTGGGACTGGGGTATGTACAAATCACATCTCGGCTGGCAGCCCTATCGACTGGCCGTTCAGGATGATGGCCGCAATTTTGCCGGGGCTCAGATTTTATTGAAAACGCTGCCGCTGACAGGCTGGAGGATTGGTTATATTCCGAAAGGCCCGCTTATCTCTCTCAAAGAAAACCGGTTATGGGAGAGTATGTGCGAGGGATTCCGGACATTGGGTCAACAAAACAATATTGTTGTGATCCGGTCCGAACCCAACTATGTCAACCATCCTCAGGTGAGAGAGCAGCTTTCCCGATTCGGATTCAGGCAAACAGTGCAGACCAATCAGCCCCGGTGTACATTTTTCGTTGATCTCTCTGAAGGAGAAAATGACGTATTTGCACAGTTGAATCGCAATGTCAGACGCCTGATTAACAAAGCCGAAAGGGAGGGCGTTACTGTAGAAGAAAGTGACGATCAGGGTGTCCGTATTTTTTATCAGCAGCTTTTGGAAACTTCCAGACGGAAACGTATTCCCCTGCAGAGTCAGAGTTTTTACCAGGAGGCTTTTCGGGCATTTGCACAAGACGGACATGTTAAATTGTTTTTGGCCAGATTTCAGGATCAGGCAGTCAGCAGCCTGATGGTTTTTTTCTATCAAAAGTGTTCCATGCATTTATGGGCCGGTAATTCAGGATTGGGATTGCAAAGCAATGCCAGCTACTTGCTCCACTGGACAGCGATGAAAACCGCCATGGCACGGGGATGCACACTGTGTGATCTCTGGGGTATTCCGGATGACATCGCCGGGATTGTGGAACGCGGAGAAACAGTGTCTCGTAAGCGGTGCGACGGTCTTTGGGGTGTGTACCGGTTCAAAGAGGGTTTTGGAGGGCAGATCCGGTGTTTTGTAGGCACATATGATTTTGTGCTTCGCCCCGGATTATACTGGATGATGCAGAGATTGATGTCTGGCCAGCAGACCATGGATCGCGTGTCAAACTGGCTGTATCGGTTTTCATGATGGTCATGTACCGAAAAAATTTTAATAATGTACTGAAATTGACCTGATGCTTTCTTTGCTTTAATCAAATTCATCTTTTATCAGGCAGTCATGATAGAGCAAATCATCTGGGTTGTAATACCCGGATTGATCATTATAAGGATTTACAGACAATGAAAATTGGCTGGCATTTGATTTCAGCGGTTTTTATGATTCTGTCACTGATTATGGGAATTATCAGTGTTATTATGAACGATGCAGATAAAGCCCCCATCTATTTTCTTTTTGCGGTTGTGTTTTGGCGGTTGAATTAGTTCCGGACGCGGAATATGAAATCCACATCTTTGTCTCCCCCGCAAATTGTTGAGCAATATGGACCGCTCGTTTCGAGTATCGCCCATCGGATGAACTTGAATCGGGTCAGTGTTGAAGATGCAACCCAGGAAGCCTGGCTGGAGATACTCAGGAGCCTTCCCACCTTTGAAGGACGTTCTTCCCTTTCTACCTGGATTTATACGATTGCCTCGCGGACAGTTCTGCATTTATCCCTCCCAATACAGCGTTTCCAGAACCTTCGGATTCCCCTTGAGGATGAGGGATTTTGTGATCACCTCCGTGGTTTCTCCTTGCTGCCCCGGCAGGCCGCCGCCGACGGCGAGGATGAATTCACCGGGCTCGACCACCCGTTTTAGATCATCAGTAATAACGGAAAGCTGCCTGGGTAACAGGGAGAATGCCAGGATCTTGGTTTGCCCCGGATACAGATGCACGCGCTCAAATCCCTGCAGGGACCATATCGGCACCGGCACCGAGGCATCAGTGTCCTTCACATACAATTGAACCACTTCATCCCCTGCCCTGTTTCCAGCATTCTGCACATGCACTGTGAGTGTTATCGAATCGCCAGTTTTCAGTTCTTCAGGAACAGTGAAGTGATCGTATTTAAAATGCGTATAGCTTAATCCGTATCCGAATGCGTAGAGCGGATCGCCCTGAAAATAGCGGTAGGTGTGGCCGGTCATGGAATAATCCTCAAAGGGAGGAAGCTGGTCCACGGATCGATAAAAAGTCACCGGCAGACGGCCAGCCGGATTATAATCCCCAAATAACACATCGGCTACGGCTGCACCTCCAGACTGACCGGGATACCAGGCCTGCAGAATGGCCGCCAGATTTTCTTGGGCCCAGTTCACGGCTATTGCGCTCCCGCTGTTGATGATAAGCACCACGGGCGTTCCGGTTTGATGGAGATCCTTTAATAGTCGTTGCTGTACATCCGGCAGATCGATCCGGGTCCGGTCCCCGCCTTTAAAACCTTCGAAAGGCACGTTCATTTCTTCTCCTTCCAGATCGGGAGAAATGCCTCCTGCAAAGAGTACGACATCCGATTTTTCTGCCAGCCGCACTGCCCGTTTATGGGCCGTCTCATCGGATGCGGCCCATGCCAGATGGACAAACGGGAACTGCGATCCCTGAGTGTATTCCAGACGGATCTGAACCTTTTTGCCTGCTTGCAGAGGGATTTCCACTTGCTGCCGCTCAGGCCGGCCTTCAGTAAAATGATCAATGATTTTATCATCGTCCAGGAAGAGCCTGATATTCCTGTTTCCCAGCACAGAGAGAATATATTTGCCGGTTATATCCGGAGTGAGCGAGCCGGTCCATCGGATAGAAAATGTTTCGCTTCCGAGATCCGGAAATCCATGACGACGCCACCAGTGATAGTTCACCTCGGATTCTATGCGTTTTATATCAGGCTTGCCCAAACAATCGGGATTGGTGAAATACTCGGCCTGAATGCCGGTTTTGCCCTGATAACTGAGAACATGTTCCGGAATGGATTGAAAGAGATCAAACTCGCCCGCGAGATTGCATCCTTTCTCGTGCAATACTGCAGTTACGTCTCCTGCTTTTTTCCGAACACCTTCAAGAATTGTGATGGGATTCGAGGGTGTGCCGTTGTAATTTCCCAGCAGAACAGAAACGCGGTCCGCATTCGGACCAATGACTGCGATGGTATCCAGGGTTCGGGGTAATGGTAAAAATCCGTTGTCATTTTTCAAAAGAACCAGAGACTCCCGCGATGTTTGCAGTGCAAGGGCTTGATGTTCAGTGCAGTTGTTTTTAAAATAGGGGATTTGTGCGTAAGGTACAGTATCGGGAGGATCAAGCATGCCCAATTTCATGCGGGCTGTAAATAGCCGGATTAAGGCTTTATCCAGGTCTGCTTCGGAAATGAATCCCAAACCGATGGCTTCTTCGAGTGCCTGATATGCCCACCCGCAATTTAAATCTGTTCCGGATTTGACAGCCTGTGCAGCGGCTTCTGGCCGGGTTTCAACAAGGTGGTGATTTGCATGAATGTCATTGACTGCCCCGCAATCCGACACTACATAACCATCGAAGCCCCAGATTTCCCTCAGAATTTTTTGCATCAGCGGAGGACTTCCACAGCAGGCTTTTCCGAGTGTCCGGTTATACGCACACATGATGGAATAGGCGCCGCCTTCTCTCACACAGGCTTCGAATGCAGGCAGATAGGTATCGTATAACGAACGTGCAGATGTCACCGCATTAAATTCGTGACGCTCCGGTTCCGGGCCGCTGTGTACCGCATAGTGTTTCGGTGTGGCGATCAACTTGAAATAGCGGGTATCGCTTCCCTGCAATCCCTTAACAAATGCAACACCCATGCAGGACGTGAGATAGGGATCTTCCCCGTATGTTTCCTGGCCGCGGCCCCATCGCGGATCTCTGAAGATATTGACGTTGGGGCTCCACATGGTGAGCCCCTTGTTTCTTCCGTGCTCGCCTTTGCGTAAAAATTCGTGATGCTTGGCCCGCGCTTCTGTTGAAATGACATCGGACAGTTGAAACATCAGGTCCGTATTCCACGTGGCCGCCAGACCAATAGCCTGAGGAAAAACAGTGGCCACGCCTGCTCGGGCAACGCCGTGCAGGCATTCGCTCCACCAGTCATAACTGGGCACTCCCAGACGGGAAATAGCAGGGGCCCTGTTCATCATCTGACCGATTTTTTCTTCAAGCGTCATCCTGGAAACCAGATCATTCACTCGTTTTTCAACGGGCAGGGCAGGATTTTTATAGTCCGGAATCCCGCTGGCCTGCGCAATGAGTATCTGAACCGTAAAAATGACTGCGAATATTCTGAATGGTAATCGTTTGGATTTCATGGGATCGTCCTCCACATGCGAAAAATAGATAAATACGGTTTGACAAGTTTTATTGACAATCTTGAATGCTGTCGATCCCCGGCACTTTGATAAGATGCTTTCGGGTCACTTCTAACAGTTGTCTGTGAACAAGAGGATTTGCTGCAACAATATTTCCGCTGTTCAGGTGTGTAGAGCCGCCTGTAAAATCAGTAATTTGTCCTCCGGCTTCCTGGGTCAACAGGATGCCCGCGCCGATATCATAGGGTCTTAGATGCATTTCCCAAAATCCGTCCAGTCGACCACATGCCACATAGGAAAGATCAATGGCTGCGGAGCCCATGCGCCGCATGCCCGCAGCATTGAAAAACATCTGATGAAATGTTTTAACATATGCATCAATGTAAGGCTTTGACCGCCAGGGAAAACCCGTACCCAGCATGGCTCTGTCCAGAGATTCTCTATGGCTTACATGGATCGGCTTCCCGTTTAAAAAGGCGCCTTGCCCCAGTTCAGCGGAGAACAATTCGTTATATTCGACATGATATACGACACCTGCCAGCAGACGATTTTTCTTCTGAACGGCAATAGACACAGAATACCATGGGATACCGTGCACATAATTGGCAGTGCCGTCAAGAGGATCGATCAGCCAGATGTAGTCCGAATTTTGATCATCCATACCGGATTCTTCTGCGTATATACGATGATTCGGATAACTTTTTTTAATGGCGTTGATAATCAGGTTTTCTGAGGCGTGATCCATGGCGGTCACATAATCACCGAATCCTTTCAGGGCCACATCACCGGATTTCAGGCGGCCGAATCCGTCCCTTAATATTTCACCGGCCTCCAGGGCCATTTTTCTGGATTTTACGAGCAGCTGACGGGCATTTTCCATGAATTTCCGCTTTCGGTTATATGTCGGTTGAATAACCTTTAAACGGGTAATATGGTTCATGTTTAAGATAAACTTTTCCGTCCGTATTCGCAATGAATTTTATTAATTTATTTTTGAATATTTATTACCACATAGCATGACTTTTTTACGTATTTGAATTTTTGTTTTCATTACAATTTGTAATGAGATGCAGAGCAAATGATGATGTTCGTTGTTTTCAGGAATATTATGGCTTTCCGGCGGATATAAATTCATTGTTAAAGTTATATGCGGTTTAAGACTATTATTTTTAATGAATTACAAAAACTGTTTTCTCTCGGGGGAATCAGTATAATATGTGATATACTTTATATTATTATCAAGCATCTGTTGAATATAATCGATCTCCACGCATACAATTGAAAAATCTGTTTTGTTATGTGTTTTTTGGAAAGATTTTTGCACTGTTACGCCATTATTTACGATGAGGTTCTTTTATTGACGTTTTTAGCGGCCAAATAAGATCTTTTTATCGCAATGGGAAGGTTCCATTAATCTAAGGAGGGGAAAGGGAATTTATGGTGCAATCAAAATTTGGTGATTCAATCAATGTTCTGCTGGTTGAAGATAATCCGGGAGACATACGGCTAACAGAGGAGGCTTTCAAAGAAGCCAATCTGGAATGTAATCTGAATGTTGTTGAAGATGGCGTGGAAGCGCTCGCATTTTTAAATCAAAAAGGTCAATATAAAGATGCTCCAAAGCCCGATTTCATTTTGCTCGATTTGAACCTTCCGAAAAAAGATGGACGTCAGGTATTAAAAGAGATTAAAGAAAGCTCGGCCTTAAAATATATTCCGGTTATTATTCTTTCTACATCAAAATCAGAAGATGATATTATTCGGACCTATAATTTACATGCCAACTGTTATATCAGCAAACCTGTGGATTTAGATAATTTCATTGAAGTGGTTCAGAATATCAAGTCATTCTGGTTTACGATAGTGGCGCTTCCCAAAGTTAAAAATTCGGATAATGAACAAAATCTGTAAGGATCTGCCTTAAATATCTGAGTTGAAAATCCGTTTATGCTATCGACCTCTCCGGATCTTCAGAATAAACGCTGCAGAAGTTAAATATAATATTGACAGATAAATATCTTTTTCAGATATTTTAAGTGGTCTATTGATTTTTTATTCAGAAAAACGAATTTATCAATGAACGCGTATTCAATCCCCACATTTGTCATGGTGATAGTGACCCTTTTTGTTGGTGTGTATCATCTGCTCCTCTATTTCCGAAGGTATAAACTATATCATGAAGATTTAACTTTTGCGATTAGCTGCTTTGGCATGGCTCTTTATGGCGTTTATTGTGTGGGCATGTATAATGCCAATTCTTTACAGCAGGGGATCCCCTTTCAGCGTGGCCAGGTTGTCATGCTGACCTTGAACGGGACCACATTTTTATGGTTTGTTGTTGATTATCTGAATGTCAAGGAAAAGATCATCCGGAATTTTTTCTCAAGATTTTTTATCATATCTGCTTTATATGTTTTACTGGACAGGAGTCACTGGACTTTTCAAATGGACAAGCCGGCAATAAAAAGTATCGTGTTGCCATGGGGAAACAATATCGTCTATTATGAGGTTGAGCCCGGTATCGCCATTGAGTTATTGAGTTTTATGGGTGTGATGGTGTTTGTCTATATGTTTTATATGACAATTCATGAGCTTCGGTTTGGAGACAAACGCAAAGCCAAAAACATGATAGGCGCAGGATTGATTTTTTGCATTGGATTGATTAATGATGCATCAGTGCACCAGGGGTATTATCAGTTTTTATATATGATCGAATATGGATATATGGGGATTGTTATACTCATGACGGCTTCGCTTACCAATGAAGTCGTTGAAAGTGCGCTTCGAAAGAAAGCCCTGGAAGAAAGTGAGAAGAAATATCGGGAGCTTGTTGATAATTCTTTGGTGGGCATTTGTATTATCCAGGATCATTTAATCCGATTTTGCAATCAACGGTTTGCCGAAATATTCGGATACAACAATCGGTTTGATGTATTGGGAACACCATGGAGCCTATTTATATTTCCCGATGAACGGAATTTTATTGTGAATGAAATCAGTCAAGCCCAGATCAGGGAATCGGATCATAAGCAATTGGAATTTCGGGGTGTTCAAAATAATGGAACGGTAGTTGATATTCAATCTTTTTTTGGATATATTCTTTTAGACAATTTGCCGGCTATTCAGGGGACGCTGATCGATATTACAGCGCGTAAGGCAGCGGAAAAACAGCTCAAACAGTCATCAGAGCAACTGAAACACTACACGCTGGAACTGGAACAATTTGTGAATGTGACTTCTCATCATCTGCAGGAGCCGCTGCGATCCGTCAGCAGTTATGTCCAGCTTCTGGCCAGGCGATATAAAAACAAGCTGGACCAAAGGGCCCATGAATACATACAGTTTGCTGTAGAGGGCGCGGACCGGATGCACCGCCTGATCAATGATTTCCTGGTTTATACGCGTGTTGGCAAAATCTGGCAAACAAGGCAGCAAATATCACTGAAAGTCATTATTCAGCGAGTCATTGTATCTTTGCATGAGTCTGTTTCAGAAAATGGCGCCGATATTCACATCGGTCATCTGCCTCAGGTGTTTGGAGAAGAAGCAAAATTGGAGCTGCTTTTTAAAAATTTAATTCTCAATGCATTGGCTTATCGACGTTCCGATCCTGTTCGTATTCATATTTTTTCGGATCAAAATGATGAGAACTGGCGAATTGGGGTGCAGGATAACGGAATTGGCATTGCCCGGGAATACCACCAGCTGATTTTTGGAATATTTCAAAAACTCAACAAGAACAAGAAAGATACAGGTACCGGCATTGGTCTGCCGATCTGTAAAAAAATTGTTGAGCAGCATCACGGCCAAATATGGGTGGCATCGGAAATAGGAAAAGGAACCACTGTTTACTTTACATTAAAAAAGGAAAATGAATATTCATCGCTATCATATGAGACGATTTATCATGAGACTGAAGATCAGATTCAGTGAGGGCTGTATTGATCGTTTTTTTATGAACATCTATGTAAGCCTGTGGAGAAGGCATGACAGGGCAGATTAAAATTATTATTCTCGAGGACAACCAGTCAGATGCCCTGTTGGTTGAGCATTGCTTAAAGAATGCCGGCATGTCCTTTATTATCAAACGCGTTGAAACAAAAAAGGCGTTTTTTGATGAAATAAAAAACAATCCTCCGGATCTTGTATTGTCTGATTATCGTCTTCCGAATCTGGACGGAATGGAGGCACTCCAATTTGTCAGAAATCAGGCTCCGGATATCCCGTTTATTGTTTTAACCGGAGCCATTAATGAGGAAACCGCGGTTGACTGTATAAAAGCCGGCGCGTCTGATTATATTATAAAAGATCGAATGGTTCGTCTTCCGGAAGCCATCAAGGGTGCTCTTGAAAAAGCAAATGCTATGCGAGAACGAAAGTCCGCGGTGCAGGCATTGCAGGCTTCTGAAATACGATACCGCCGGTTGTTTGAGTCTGCACAGGAGGGCATATTACTGATTGATGCCGAATCGAAAAAAATTACGGATGTCAATCCGTTTATGTCCAGGCTGCTTTCATGCAGCCGTCGTGAAATTTTGGGCAAGGAACTTTGGGAGGTTGGTATTTTTCAGGATCAGGCCGCATTTAACAAAGCATTCGAAAAATTTAAGGAAGAAGGCCAGGTTTATTGTGAAGGCATGGTTTTACGGACAAAAGGCAGCGAACATGTAAATATTGAAATGAACTGCAACAGTTATTTGGCCAATGATCATTGGGTAATTCAATGTAATATTCGGGATGTTTCTGAAAAGAAACGAGCCGAGGAAGAGCGTGAGAGAATGCGTGCCCAGCTTTTTCAGGCACAGAAAATGGAGGCCATTGGCACGTTGGCCGGAGGAGTGGCACATGATTTTAATAATTTAATGACAGCCATTCAGGTCAGCTCGGATGTCGCCCTGATGAAAGCAGGAGACGGAGACACCATTATCCGGGAACTGGAAGAAATCAGGCAAGCGGCACTTAGGGCTGCCGGATTGATTCGTCAACTGCTGCTGTTCAGCCGCAAGCATCTCATGGAATTTACGACCATCAATTTGAATCAAAGTATTGATAACCTCTTGAAAATGCTCCACCGTCTCATAGGAGAGGACATTGAAATTAAAACCGTATTGTCTCCAGACACACAAATGATCCGTGCGGATTCCGGAAATATCGAGCAGGTTATTATGAATCTCGCTCTGAATGCAAGAGATGCCATGCCGCAGGGGGGCGCACTTAAGATGATGACGAAAAATGTTACGTTTGATATGGATATTCGTCAAACCATGCCGGAAGCAAGAGCCGGAAATTTTGTCAGTTTTTCTATATCGGATACGGGCATTGGTATGGACAAAACAACCCTGGCGAGAATTTTCGAACCTTTTTTTACGACCAAAGAGGGACATAAAGGGACGGGATTGGGATTAAGCGTTGTATATGGTATTGTCAAGCAGCATGAAGGATGGATTACCGTGGAGAGCACTCCGGGTGAAGGGAGCGAATTTATTATTTATTTTCCGGTTGCTGATGAAGAGTATGAATCAGAAGAAGGAGAAGGAATTACTGTCGACACACTTTACGGTACCGGAGAAAGGGTGCTTCTCGTCGAAGATGAGGACAAGGTTCGGGAATTCACTGCACGCGCGATAAAAAAATGCGGCTATCAGGTATTCCCTACCAGGAGTGTGCAGGAAGCACTGGATGTGTTTGAAAATGAAAAGGGCCGGTTTGATCTGATATTTAGCGATGTGGTACTGGCGGATCAAACGGGTATTGAGCTGGCTGATGAGCTAAAAAAACGCAACAAAAACATTCGAATATTGCTTTGCAGCGGTTATATGGATCATAAATCGCAGTGGCCGCTGATCCGACAAAAGGGGTATCAATTTTTACAGAAACCTTACACTTTGCCTGAACTTCTTCAAGCGATTCGAGATGCTGTTCAGGAATGAAACGTTTACGAATCAAGGATTTTGCTCTTCTCTTATTTCCGGCCAATTTAATCATTTGATAAGCATAATAAGTGCCCTATCGGCAGTCAGGCGATGATATGTCACAAGGTATCAGGAAAAAGTATGAAAAGAAGGTGATTCAATTTCTGGATCAGCATCCGAAAAAATGCTTCAAAACTCGGATGCTGTCACGGGAGCTGGGCGTGCAAAACCGGGATTACCGTGCGTTTCGCGAGCTGTTAAAATTTCTGACGGAATCCGGAAAAGTATCTCGTTATAAAGGAAATCAATTTGGTAAATATGTCAAACCTGCAATGTTGACAGGAAAGCTGCATGTGAAGGCTCAGGGATATGGATTTCTTATTCGCGAAGACGGCGGCGAAGATGTTTTTATCAGCCAGAAAAGTATGGGATCGGCGTTGCACGGTGATTGTATCCGGGTAGAGTTATGGGCACATTCCGCTGGAAAGCTGCCGGAAGGTAAAGTACGGGAAGTTTTGGAGCGGGGCCGGGACCGTCTTGTCGGCGTTTATGTTGAGTCCAATGCCTATTCCTATGTTGTTCCCGATGATTTTAAAGTCACGCGCGACATTTATATTGCGCCGGATCATTGCGGCTCTGCTTCACCAGGTCATAAAGTGATTGCGGAAATTGTCGATTGGGGCGAAGCGGCACGGATGCCGGAAGGCCGCATTGTTGAAGTGCTGGGTTATCCTGATGAACCCGGTGTGGATGTGCTTTCCATTGCCAGCGAATTTAACCTGCCGTCTTGTTTTTCTGATAAAGTGGAAAATGCAGCGGCGTCCCTGTCTGAAAAAATAACACGGGAAGAAATTGACTGCCGACTGGATTGCCGAGACTGGCTGACCTTTACAATCGATCCGGAAGATGCCAAGGATTTTGATGATGCGGTTTCGCTGGTTTCCATGGAGAATGGGAATTATCAGCTGGGCGTTCATATTGCGGATGTGAGTGCTTTTGTCAAGATGGGTTCGCCTGTCGACCATGAAGCATTATCACGAGGGACAAGTGTTTATTTGGTGGATCGTGTATTTCCCATGCTGCCGGAAAGGCTTTCTAATCAGTTATGCAGCCTTAAACCCCGGGCTGACCGGCTTGCTTTCAGTGTGCTTTTTGAGCTGACCCCCGGGGGCGGGATCATTGATTATCAAATTAAGGAATCGTTAATTCAAAGCAAGATCCGGCTGAGCTATATTCAAGCCCAGAAAATACTGGATGCCCCGGATTCCAGTTTCAGGGATTTGTATCAGGAATTCGGGATCAATGAATCAAATGAAATCGGGCTGCTATCTTTTGAGACATTATGTCAAACCCTGAAACAAATGCACGCATTGAGTCAAATCTTGTTTGAAAACTGGCAAGAGCAGGGATATATTGATTTTGATGCACCGGAACCCGATGTTCAACTCGATGATAAAGGGAAGCCCGTGGCATTGGGTGTGCGGGCCCGTTATGACAGCCACCGTTTGATCGAATCGTTTATGTTGCTGGCCAATCAAACAGTGGCCGGTCATATCCGTCAGATTCGGCAATCCACCGGTAAAAAATATCCTTTTATTTATCGCGTGCATCAAAAGCCCACCCAGGAAAAAATGAAAAAATTTATGGATTTCGTGCGGCCCTTCGGGTATGAATTCGATCCGGGCAAGAAGGTGACTTCTAAAAAATTTCAGCAGTTTTTAAATGGCATTTCAGATCCCGGGCACAGGACCGTCATTGATGAAGTTGCTGTCCGTACCATGATGAAAGCCATTTATTCGACTGCCAATACAGGTCATTTTGGTCTGGCGTTTAAGGATTATACACACTTTACTTCTCCGATTCGCCGTTATCCTGATTTAATGGTACACCGCCTGTTGAAATCATATCTGCAGACAGACCCGCAAAAACTTAATATCAAGCCGACCCTCGCTCAAATCGCTGCTCAGTCCACGGAACGGGAAATTGTGGCGCAAGAAGCGGAACGGGAGTCGATTCGTGCAAAGCAGGTGGACTTTATGTCCGATCACCTGGGTGCAGAATTTGACGGAATTATTTCAGGTGTGACTTCCTTTGGATTTTTTGTGGAAATTACCGAATTATTAGTGGAGGGTCTGGTGGCAGTTCGGGATTTACAGGATGATTACTATGTCTATGATGAAAAGCGTTGGCGACTGAAAGGAGAAATGACGGGCAGGATCTATCAGCTGGGAGATCCGGTCCGGGTACAGGTGGTGCGGGTGCATCGGGAAATGAGAAAACTTGATTTTGTTTTGGTTGATGCTGAGGATCAGGAATCAAAGGTTAAGCGTAAAAAGAAAAACAGGAGAGGACGAAGGCCGTTGGCCTGAAAAAATGCTGTCTCGGCTTATTTTAAAACTGTTACGAAATGGTTGATCGGTTTTCAGAAAACTGTGAATATGAGTAAAAATAGCATTTTATTTACCATGCTTATCATCATGCCGGTTTTTGGGCAAAACCGTGCTTTTGAACAGAAAACCGGTTCTGTTTATCATGTTCACCCCGGTCTGGCCAAGCCCCAGTTTGACAGTACGGATGTCTTTGATGTCCTGCATTACCGGCTCGATTTGAATTTTCCCTTTCAGTCCAGTGCATTTTCAGGATCGGTCACTCTGACATGCCGGGCCCTGAAGACATTGGAGGGCATCGATCTAGAGATGGGCGATTTGACAGCGGACAGGATTCATCTGCGAAGCGAATCCGTTGCATTTGAACATCGCAGCGAGACGCTGAGTCTTGTTTTTCCCCGGACGATTTCGGCCGATGACACATTTTCAATCAGGATACATTATCATGGGGAACCTGATGAGCAGGGGTTTTATTTTTATGATCGATGTGCGTATACCATGTCAGAACCGGAGGAAGCGAGGTACTGGTTTCCGTGTCATGATGTGCCCTGGGATAAGGCCACAGCCGAATTATTCATCACTGTACCTGCTGGAGTTGAAGCGGCTTCCATTGGACTTATACAAAGCCGTACAGTGTCCGTGGACGGTTTGTTTGAGACATTCCATTGGTTGACGGAATATCCTGTGGCCACTTATCTGATTTGTGTCACCATGTCAGATGAATACAGCGTCTGGTCTCACTGGTTTGTTACCGAAACAGGCGATTCTCTTGAAATGCCATATTATGTCTTTGCTGAAGATTCAGCCAAGTCTAAAATCGATGTGAAGAATATGAAAACAGCCATGGCCTTTTTTACAGGCACTTTCGGTTCCTATCCTTTTGAGAAATACGGCACGGCCACGGTTTCCAAGGCCTGGTTCGGAGGCATGGAACATCAAACCATGACAACAGTGATTCAAAACTGGTTCCGGGGCGATGGATCGATGGAGAGCGGATTTGTCCATGAGCTGGCACATATGTGGTGGGGGGATGCGGTTACGTTGAGCGATTGGCCGGAAATCTGGTTGAATGAGGGGTTTGCTACGTATTCGCAAATGCTTTTTACAGAATATTTTTATGGTGAAGCCGTCTTTCGTTCTCATATGCAAAACAACAGACGGGCCTATTTTGAACAAACATCCGAGTTTGATTTTCCGATTTACGATCCGCCGCGTGAATCTTTGTTTAACTGGGCAATCACCTATATCAAAGGTGCCTGGGTGCTGCATATGCTGCGAGGCGTAGTGGGAGAAGATCCGTTTTTTAAGATTTTATCAGAGTATTATACACAATATAAATATAGAAACGCAAGCATTCATGAATTTCGAAAGGTTTGTGAATCCGTGTACGGAAAATCCCTGGACTGGTTTTTCGAAGAGTGGATTTATCGGACAGGGTACATGCAACTGGCCTATGGTTGGAAAAATGATCGGTTGGACAATGGCGGTTATCGGATTCGTATGATGATTGAACAAGGACATGATCTCTTTCATATGCCGATTCATATGCAGATTCAGGGTCCGGAGGGCGGTGTTGATACCACTCTTTGGATTTCTTCTTACTCACATCGATTCACCTTTATGCTGCCTGATTCAGCGACCGGAATACAGATTGATCCGGAGGGATGGGTGCTGATGACCGACACGCTGGTGCAGAATATGGTGCCTGAGTATGTCCTGTCCAAACCAAAGCTGCTGCCTGTTTCTCCCAATCCGTGTGAAGGTCAGGCAATGATTCAATATATTTTACCATGGAATCGTGCGGACTGGTCTGTTGAAATTGCCATTTTTAATTTACGGGGACAGAAAATTCGAACCCTGATCAATCAAAATCAGATTCCGGAAACCTATTCGGTTTTTTGGGATGGCCGGAATACATCGGGCCGGCGGGTGGCTTCAGGGATGTATATTTTGGAATTACGTGCAGACAATTATTGTATGCAGCAAAAAATTACTGTGATCCGATAAATAATCCTTTTCAATTTTCTTGTCGAACTGTCTCAACGTGATACACTTTTTTGTTGATTTGTTGGAATTGGTTGATTATATTTATCTTTCAGATAAAGCCAAGATAACCGATCAGGGCAACTGTTGTTGATGTAAGTCTGATGAATTCCATGATGAGTTTTTCTGTGTGGCCATATAAGGTTGAATCATTCATGACAGAAGCAGTGTGAAGAAAAAAATCAGGTTGGTCGAAAAACGACCAGATGGCTTATTTTTTGAAGGTTTAATCCTTCAAACGCAGAGAAGCGTACGCTGAAAAGATGCAAAACCGATAAGGAAATATCATTCAAATAATCCTCACGTA
This sequence comes from bacterium, assembly GCA_016932575.1. Taxonomy (GTDB): domain Bacteria; phylum Zhuqueibacterota; class QNDG01; order QNDG01; family JAFGCO01; genus JAFGCO01. The sequence goes on along the minus strand of JAFGCO010000067.1, from coordinate 275,912 downwards.
ATGAAATAAAATGGACATTCGAAACAGCAGAATCAAATTTGCAATATGATAAACGCAAAATTATTAATATGTTATGATGTTTCCAGATTTTTTTGTAAAGGAAAAAGACATTTTATTTTTCATAAGCGTCATTCGTGAATAAATAAATTTTTAAACATCAAAAAATATTGAAGATAGCTTTGCTTGAAAATTGATGACCCATGGCATTATTTTTGCCTGTTTTGGATCGTCCTTTAGATCTGTATGTTCATACCTTAGGGGGAAAACCATGAAGTTTTTAAAAATCGATCGTATTGGTATCCACTTACTCTTATTATCTATCCTGTTATTTTCATTTTCCGGATTAAGGGGGCAAGTCACCATTATGCCCCTGGGAAATTCCATCACCTGGGGAAAATTTTCTGGTGAACTTCCCGCCGGAACCCATGGATACCGGGACCGCCTCTATAATAAACTCATCGCGCAAAATGTCAGTATTAATTTTGTGGGACCCCAGCCAGCCAATCCGAAGTATATTGTCAAATATCATGATCAGCCCTATGAGGGATATTTTCGTGATGCGGCCCGGATTGGTCATTTTTTACCGGACAGTACCTATGATATTCAGGTGATGCTGGATAACATGCATCCGGATTCCATTCCGGAAATGGTCATATTGCACCTGGGCACGAATGATATGGTATTATCCACGGAAATCGGGGATTACAGCACGCCAGGAACCATTGTACACCGGCTTTACCGGTTGATGAATATTTTGCTGGATTATTCTGAGATTAAACACATTCTTTTATGTACCATTATCCCCAAGGCAGAAGATGAGGGGCAGGGCATTGCCTATCCGGAAATCAACCAGAGAATCAGCACGTATAATTCTAAAATCAGGGCCATGATTAATGATCATGCCAACTGGACCCTGCCGGCAGACAATCCGAGGGTTAAGCTGGTGGATACATATACGCTGTTTTTGGCGAATATGGACACTTATTTTTCAGTGGATATTGATCCGACACATCCAAATTCAACCGGCTATCAGGCACTGGCTGAAGAAATATTGTTCCCTGTGGTGTACAGTTTTATTGTGCCGGGAATGATTGATAATTTTGACCGGGCGGCAGGTGGTCTTCACGGCTCGAACCGATGGCGGGCAACCTCTACCATTCGGCTTTCAGGAACGAGTGGCCAGACATACGATGAAGTGATTTACTGCAACAGCGCGACAGGTACGGCCTGGGACAATCTGGCAGTCTGGCCCTTAAGTGAAAATGCAGCAACCGTTGAAATGACATTTCATGACGATGCGACCAATTTCAATCTCTTCGGAATGGCCATAGGGCTCAACGACACGACTCCCGGTGACGCGGATGGTTACCTGCTCTGGATTACCGGAGGAACGCTTCGGTTATGGACGATCAATAATGGTCAGGCGGAAAATTCGATTCACTCGATTACCGGCGTTCAGCAATATGGCCCCGGAGACCGGTTCAAAGTCAATTTCAGGCATGACAAGAGTGGATCAAACTCGTTTGATATCATGATTAATGGATCCCCTGTGACCACGATTCGAGATGTTGCCGGAACCTATTATTCCGAACCTTTTTATTCCGGTGTTTTGTTCAGAGACGCTTCCGGCTCGCCCCCGGGCAATGCAGCCATGGTCACGAAATTTAATGCCCTTTTCGGGGGTGACGCAATCAAGCCGGGCACCATTCTGGGATTTGATGATATTGAAATCAATTACAACAGTGTCACGCTTCGATGGGAAGCCACAGGCGACGATGGTTATGAGGGCACTGCCTCACGATACGATATGCGCGCATCTCCAATCTCGTTGACGTCGGATGATGACATCGAAAATGCACCTGTCGTGACCGGTCTGCCCACGCCTCTTCAGTCCGGTTCACCGGAAACATTTGTGGTGACAAATTTGAGCAGCGGACAGAAATATTATTTTTATATTCGTGCAATAGACGACTGGGGCAATGCGGGTGTGTGGTCCAAGGAAGTCGAAGTTGTTCTGCCGGAAAGGGAAATGCGGTGGGATTGTTTTGATGACATGACCATGTGGAATTATGATGCGAATGACTACAAACTCGATGATCGTCCCGGATTGATCGGGGAATTTACCAACGGACGCAGCAATAAGAACTGGCCCGGCTCTGTGGCGGTTTATAAAGGCGCTTATAATCCCTCAACAATCCAATTGGTTTGGGGGAATGAAGTCACTTTTGGCAATCCGCCGGAAATTGATAACGGCGGTATTGCCTGTATGCTGAACAGCGATCAATCCAATGCGGACGGGTATGTCATTTTTATCAGAACGGTCTATCAGTCCATTTATTTATGGACACTTTCCAACGGCAGTGCAGATAAATTTGTCGCAAGTGTTCCCTACATTATCAAGGACAATTCGGGAAATCCAAAATATCCGAGCAAGGATGATACTTTGAAAGTGGTGGTGGACTGGAGCAATGAACTGGTCAACCGATTTGATGTGTTTGTCAACAGCGAGCAGGCAGGAGAGGGATCGCTGTATGATACAGAAAAAGAACATACGGCTTCCGGCAGAACCTATGCCGGTCTCTATTTGAGCGGTCTTTACGGCATCACAGGCCGGAATAACAATGTCAAATGCTTTGGCACACTCAGCAGCATCGATGCCGGAAGAGAATTCACGCTTCTTTGTCCGGCCGTTAATGAGGCTCAGGTAAAGACAGAGCTGCCGGATCCTGTGCGGGCACAGGTTACGGATGGCAACAAGAATCCTGTCAGTCACTGGCCGGTTTATTTTTACCTGACCGAAGATAAAACCGGTGGTTCCATATCGGCGCCTCCGGCTGTCCAGAACCACATTCGCATGGAAGCGGAATGGGGAAAGATTGTGCAACAGGCGTCTACGATTCTGGCGCCTCAGCATTTATCGGCCTCCCGGGGCAAATATGTGGAATTTGTAAGCGGAACGGCTCAAAGTGGTTATGTGGAGTTTAATTTTTATGTACCGGAAGCGGGTGATTATTATTTTTGGACGCGGGCGGTTGCAGAAGCCTGGTACAGTTCCATTTTATGGGTACAACTGGATGGCGCTCCCTCGAATCTGAATAACGGGCTGTACTGGGTACTGGATGAAAATTTCTCGAGTGATCCGTATGATTTTAAATGGGACCGTATTCGGTTGAAAAAGGGACAGCCGTTTCATCGCGAACTGAATTCGGGAATGCACAAATTAAAAATTTATAAAGGCCATAACGGCGTTAAACTGGACAAAATTCTGCTGACACAGAACAGTACTTATTACCCGGTGGGAGTCGATACGGTCGAAACATTGTTTACAAATATTGATGGCATTGCATCGACTTCATGGACCCTGGGTGAAAAGGTGGGGGCCAATGTGATAACCGCGCGTGCATTTGGTGTGACCGAGGAGAAAACATGCACGGCTTTCGGAACGGCATCAGCCCCGAAATATATCACCGCATTGGATCCATCAGAGCAATCGGGCGCGGCACGGGATACGCTGGCCGAGCCTTTTGCAGTCGTTGTCACCGATCAGTACGGCAATGTCGCACCCAATGTCACGGTGAACTGGAATGTGACTGAGGGGGACGGAGTTTTTGAAGCGAGCGGTCTGCAGACCTATGCGGCCATGACCGATGCAAATGGCAAATCCACAGCCAAATTTGTACTGGGCATTATGGATTCGGTGAATATTGTGACAGCCACATTTACAGGATTTACCGGATCTCCGTTTCAATTCAAGGGTCATGTTACCTCCGGATTGATTCAGAAGATACAGGTGATTCCGCCCATTAAGCAAAAACATTATGTAGAAGATGTGCTCCCCAATCATGTAAAAGTTAAAATTTTTGACGATAAAAATCATCCTGTGAAGGATGTTCCTGTCTTTTTTGAAATTACCCAGGGAGACGCAAGTACGGGTACTCAGCCGAAAATGACAGCCGCAGACGGAACTGCGCAGGATACACTCTGGTATGGAAAGACCTCGAGCGTGGTTAAAGTCCAGGTCCGTGTCAGCTCGCTTACCCAGGAAATATTCATGGATTCCGTCTATTACAAGGCGAAGAAAATCCGGCTGTATACAGGACAAAACGGCATTGCGCCGGTGGGAGATACTTTGAAGGCGCGCATGAAAGTGCAGGTGCTCGATCAGTACAACCGTCCTTTAAAAGAGCATCCGGTCTGGTTCAGAACGCGAACGCCGCGGGATGATCATGACTGGAAATTTCCAGGTAACAAGGACAGTGTCGAAGCTGTGACCAATACAAACGGCGTGGCCTCCGCCAATATCTGTGCCCCCCTGCTGCATGGAACCTATCCGGATTTGGTGGAAGTTGTTGCCACCGATGGTTTTGATCCATTAACCGGAAGTCCTGTCAAGTTTACACTGGGTGCCGAGTCCAAGGCGTCCAGGCTGGAGAAATTCAGCAAGGACAGCACAGAAGGTGTGGTCGGCGAACCCCTGCTGGATCTCATTGTGATCCGTTTGCTGGACGGGCAGGGCAAACCGGTCGGGTTCCAGCCGGTGACATTTACCATTGAAGACGGCAACGGGCATTTTGCGGGCATGTCTTATCTGGATCCGGATACAGTGGCCATGACCAACAGCGAAGGGTATGCGGGAGTCAAGCTTTATCTGGGACCCGAACCCGGGGAACTTAACAACATCGTGAAAGTCACCTGCTTTAACGGAAGAGTCTGGTGTCTTCCACAGAATGGTCTTTTCTACCGGTTTTCCGCCAAGTCCAGCAATGCGGATACGCTAATTCGGGTTTCCAGTGAGCACGTTTCCGGCCGGGTCGGCGAGCCTATGAATAAAAAGGTTCAGGTGAAAGTGGGAGATGCCGGGGGATGGGGTGTGGACGGAGCCTCAGTCACCTTTTCGGTCCTCTCAGGCGGGGGCTTCCTGGATGGTTCTGACGACACAACCAAAGTGGTTATATCCCAGTCTGCAGAAGGCATTGCCTCTGTACAATGGACACTGGGGACCAAGACCGGAACCGATAATAATGTACTTGAGGCCAAAGCGTTTAACGGACTCGTCCCCTTGAACGGTTCTCCAATACTATATTACGCCAGCGGGCTTGCCGGAGACGTCGATCCGGACACATCGAAAATTGAAACCTCCGGATCGACCATTGCTTCCGGAAAGGATACCTGCTGGATCACGGTGACGCTTCGGGATCAGTACGCCAATCCGGTGAGCGGCAAGGAAATAAAAATCAAAGTGACCGGGGGCATCAATTATTACGATACGCAGATCGGACCGACCAATACACAGGGTCAGGCCACAGGACATCTGATATCACCCAATTCAGGAGAGAAAATCATCGAAGCGACTGTGCTTGGCGATAACATCAAACTCAGTGAAAATACCGCGGTGAATTTTGATCCCAATAATGCGAGTAAAATTCAGCCGATTTACACACCCACTCAAATCGGCAATGTGGGTACCATTTGCAGAGACTCACTGGCAGTGAAAGTAACGGATGTCATGGGCAATTCTGTGGCGAACAAACGTGTTTATTTTGAAGTTGTGGGAGAGAAGGGCGGTTATTTGATCAAAACCGAAGACATCAGTGATGTTGACGGCATTGCTGCGACATATTTGATTTTTGGTCAGGAAACCGGAGAATACATTGTGCGAGCCGTGGCCAACGATCCCTACGGCAATCCTTTGGACGGAAGCCCGGCCTATTTTTCTTTGTCTGCCAAAGAGGGTGTCCCCGTATCCATCTTTGCAGTTTCCGGAGACAAACAGGAAGGTCCGGCCGGCAGTATTCTTCCTGATCCCCTGGTTGTGGGCGTGCATGATGTGAACGGCCAGCCTGTTGCTGGTGTGCACGTTCAATTTGCCGTGGAATCCGGGGACGGACAAATTGTGACGCTCCTGCCGGTAAAAACAGATATTTACGGATATGCAAACGCTTATATCAGAGCCGGTACAAAAATGAATACAACCTGCTGGGTCAAAGCGAGCGGCGCCAATAATCTGGCATTGTCAGGGGCTCCTGTACGGTTTTCAGCAAAGAGCGTTTCCGGTATTGGCAGTCAGCTGATGAAAATCTCGGGAGATGAACAAACGGGCAAAGTCGGAGAGACCCTGCCCAATCCGATCACTGTTCAGGTGACCGATGCCTATGGCAATGCAGTCTCCAATAAACCGGTTGTTTTTACTGTGGTTCAGGGCGAGGCGAATTTTGGAGGAGAAACGTCTGTTACCGTGATCAGCAATGCTTCGGGACTGGCCACACAAGCACTCACGCTGGGATATACGACAGGCAATGTCAGGGTTCAGGTCAGCGGCACATTACTGGACGGATCTCCGCTGACGTTTTCTGAAGAGGTGACCACGGCCCAGGCGGATGTGATGATCCCTGTTTCTGATTTGACTCTAGCGGCAAGTATCAACAATTATTTGCCTTCCTCAATCAAGGTTCAGGTCCAGGACAAATATGGGAATGGGGTGCCGGATGTCTCTGTGTATTTCACGCGCGATGAGGGGGAAGGACAATTGGTTGATGCCGCAACCCTGTCTGATTTTGGTGATCAAATTGCCACAAGCAATGAAAACGGAATTGCAGAGATTCAGTACATGGCCGGCAGCAGCACGGGAGTGTGCCGGATCCGGGCAATTTCAGGGGTTCATACGCTCCAATTTGTGATTACCATTCGGATGAATGCCAGTCTGCCGGTTTTGAACAAAGCCATTATTTCCAATGTGTACAGCGTTCAGGAAAATGATCAGTTGAATCCGTTGAATGTGCTTTTATCTGCTACGGATGCGGATGGCGACGTCCTTCATTTTGAAGTGGAACACATCGGCGCTCCGGATCTTCCGGAGACGATGCTTTTACTTTCAGAGTCTGCTTTGACGGCCCGAGTTCGCTGGGTGCCCCGTCTGGATGATGCGGGTACCTACCAATTCATTGCCCGGGTTGTGGACAGCAATGGCGGACATGATGATAAGCAGTTTAACGTGGCTGTTTTAAATGCTGCACAGGCTCCTGAAATCATCGATCATGTTCCGGTCGCAATGGATACTGAACTGGTAGCCGGTCAGGAACACCGGTTCTGGATTGATGTCCGGGATCCCGATTATGATGCACTGACTTATTCATGGAAATTGGACGGGCTGCCCATCGGCGATAATTCTTCCCTGCTGGTCTGGTTTATTCCTCAGAATCTTGCCGAGCATGTTTGTACGATTACAGCCAGTGCGTCAGATGGTCTGTTGAATACGAATCATTCATGGAATGTCGAAGTACTTCCTCCGACCATTGTTGAAGTTACTGATTTCTTTGCGGAATTCGATACCAGGAAAGGATGGGTGAAAATCTTCTGGTCTGCCTCCCAGGAACCCAAGGATACGGGATATGAAATATACCGCAGCACGCGGGAAAATGGTCAATATATCAGATTGAACAGAGATCCGATTCTTCCCAATGCAGAAAAGAAATATCAGTTTGAAGATCAAAATGTCAAAGCCGGGGCACAGTATTTTTACAAACTTGTGGATGTTAATCAGGATGAGAAAATGAACGAGCACGGGCCCATTCTCATTCAGATTCCGAAGCCGGATGCCTTTGTGCTGGATCAGAATTATCCCAATCCATTTAATCCGATTACCACGATTCGATATGAAGTGCCCGGACGCGATCATGTGAAAATTCTGATCTTTAATATTCGGGGCCAAGTCGTCATCACTCTGGTCGATCAGGAGATGGAACCCGGTTATTACCAGGAGAAATGGGACGGCCGTGATTCAATGGGTCATGAAGTCTCCACAGGATTGTATTTGTACCGACTGCAGAGTCAGAATAAAACGATTACAAAACGTATGGTGAAAATGAAATAATTTAAAACGCAGATTTGTGATGAAAAGGGCAGGTTCTAAGGTTTTTCTAGGCTGCCCTTTTCTTGTATCCGCTATTAAAAGAATTAAATCAGTGAAAAGGAGTATAAAACACTTCACAATCAGGATCAATTTGATTATATTTATAGCCATTGATATTCGAGATTATAGGGCCAGATGATAATTAAAGTCCGAAAAAATCGCCTGATATGGCTCCTGATATTCTTCAGCTGGTTTTCCATGAATTACGGAGCCGTCCATAAAATTATGTTTATCGGAGATTCGATTACCTATGGAAAAGGATGCATGCCGGGATTCCGGGATGATGTTTACTGGGCACTTAAAAACATGGGATTTCCCTTTGAATTTGTGGGATCTGTCAATGAGACGCCGCCCTTTCGCGGATATTATTTTAACAGTGCGCAGAGCCCGGATTTTTTCAGACGGACTGGCAAGCATTATATGGCCGGAGAAATGGATCGCTGGCGGCCTACCATTCTGGTGATTCATTTGGGCACCAATGATTTTTGGCTGGACACATGGATTCAGGGAGGGCCCTACTCCAGAGACGGCGGACAAACGTTTACAAGCCAGGTCTCCGGAAATTTGGCTAAGTTACTGGCCTTTCTGACGCAATGGCATGACGGACGTGAGGGAACCCATCTCAAAACCATATTTCTGTGTCAGATTATTCCAAAAACTTCCCGCCATATGGGACCCGCCGGGATTCCGATGCTGAATGAGGATTTGGTGCAAATGATTCTGGATATTGAAGCGGGCCGGGTACCTTCCATTCCTCCGGGTCTGGTTCGCCTGGTGGATCAATTTACAGGTTTTACAAGCGAGATGTTTTATGATGACAATCATCCAAACTGTAAAGGCTATAATTTTATGACCAAAAATTTTATCGATGCCTTCAAGATGTTTCCTATGCATTTAATTGCCGACACAGGATGGAATCAGCGGGTGCTTCCCGGAGATACTTTACAGGAATCGTTGACATTTCGTGTGACGGACGGATTTGGCAATTCTGTGCCAGGCGTGCCTGTCCGGCTCGAAGTTGTATACGGGGACGCAGTTATTCTCTCTCCGCTGGAGGCGGTAAGCGATACAAGCGGTCAGATTTATGTGGATATGGCATTAGGATGGACCGATTCTTCAATTGTGAAGGCGTATTCACAGGGGCTTATTGATTCCATGACAACAGGCACGCTTCATTCCCGCGATCATGTTTTGCTTTCGGGTAAAATTGATTATTATGGGTCAGCTCAGCCGGTTTCAGATGTGGAAATCCGATGGGAGCAGGAGAGCAGGGTGACCTATTCCTATTCAGACGGCTCATTTGAGATGGATGGTGTGGGATTAAAGGCATCACCTATGCTGGTTCCTTCGAAAGAGAAGGCCTGTCAGGAAAATATCAACATGACGATTATTAAAGCCGCGGTCATTGCCCGTCATGTCGTCGGCATCGAGCCGTTTTCAAAAATGCAGGAATTGGCTGCAGACGTGGACGGAGATGGTGTGGTTCAAATTCAGGATGCAGTCACCATCGCACGATTGGTCGTGGGTTTAACATCCATTGACAGTACATCAGTGGGACAATGGCGATTCTGGCCCTCCAGCACAACCTGTGATTCGGTTACGGCAGATATTGATTCTTTACATTTCACAGGGATTTGCATTGGTGATTTTCAGCCGGATTCCAGTCCGCCCGGTAATGACGGAGTGACGTTCGCAATTGGGGAATCGGAATTGGCCAAAACGAAGAATACTGATGAGACGATACATATTCCCATATGGATGAATGGCGAGTCGATTGTGGCCGGTCAATTTACAGCAATCTGGGATACAAATGAAATCAAATTGGTCGATGTTGAAAGCATGAACCGTGAATTTCACATCGTTTATCACAGTCCTGTACCGGGCAGAGCTCATGTGGCCCTTTTTTCCGCAGAGCCGGTGAGCGGGGATATCCATTTGGCGACTCTCTGTTTTCGCGGGAAGAATGGAATCCGGTTACCCCGGATTTCGATTGAAGAGGCGGTTGTGAATCATCTGACAGTGGCAGATATACCTCGAGAACCACCAATCACGGAATCTGATTTCAAACTGGGGACAAATTATCCCAATCCATTCAACGGGCAGACCGTGTTTCCTGTGCATCTCAAGAAGGAGGGCCCGGTCAACCTGCTGGTGGTGAATATTTTAGGTCAAAAAATAAAAACACTTTTTCAAGGGGGCAAAGCCGCAGGAACGGATCGAATTATCTGGGATGGACGGGATGAGTCAGGCAACGAAGTCCCTTCCGGCATCTATTTTTTTATTATTGAAAACGGGAAGCATCGAATGGTACAGCGCATGGAGGTTATCCGGTGAAGGGACGAAAAACAGATTTTTATCAGGGTTGTTTTAACCATCGGCTATGGCTGATTATAGGACTTTTTACGGCCCTTCTGTTTGGTCAGATATTGGGTTATGAATCAAAATGGGATCGTGTTGATGCGTTGGCAAGATCACTGACTCAGGGTGAAGCATGGAACAGTCAGGAAGCTGCGCGACGGCTGCAGGTAAAAGAAGACATTCTGGCGATCCTTTATGCTCAGGAACCGGATTATCCCATTTATTATGTGGATGAAGACGCTTCGGGAAACCACAACGGAACCTCCTGGGAAAATGCATTTAGTCATATTCAGGATGGTATAGATGCCGCTTATAACAACGGAGAGGGGTGGGTATGGGTGGCAGAGGGGACATACAGCCATGTAACTGAGCCGCGAGGCATTACCCAGGTCGACGGCTATTCATTGATATCAGTTGTTCAGCTCATGCCGAGGGTTATGGTGTTTGGCGGCTTTGCCGGAGACGAGACATCGCTGGACCAGAGAAATCCGGAGATGCATGTCTGTACCATTCGTGGCTGGAAAGGTTCATCCCAGTCCAGTCCCGGGGTTCGCAGTGTGGATATGGGACATCAGACCCTCATAGACGGGTTTCGTATTTTCGGTTCAGGGTTCGAAGTCGATGGTATGCGCTGGGACAGAGATGGCGGGGGAATTAAGACCCGAGGATGGTTTTCGATCATCCGCAACAACACAGTGACCGGATGTACTGCAAAAAATGGGGGAGGGATTGCGGTTCAAACCTATAATGCAGAGAATCCGGATTATGATTTTCCCGATCATCAGGAATCCCGCCCGGGCTACTGTCCAATTCTGGAAAGGAATACGATTTACAACAATCAGGCGGTTTGCGGTGCCGGTATTCAGATTCGTGATGTCGAAGCCCTGCTTTGTCATAATAAAGTGGTTTATAATCATGACGATTTAAATAAGACCACCATCAGACACAAAGGGATCGAGGTTGTTGTGGATGATGCATATTCTGATCGGCCCGTACTGGTTAATAATATTATCTGGGGAAATGTACCCAGCTCTGCCTATATCATGTTGAATTTATATATTTATTACGGCCCGGGTCATACGGATGGTTGTCTGGGTTATAATAATTACATTCAAAGTCCGACACATTTGCCGAAAAATGCTGCGCATAACACGATTCTGGATGTCAATCCTCAATTTGTCAATATTAATGAGCAGGATTATACCCTCAAATCCACTTCTCCCTGTATCAACGCGGGGTTGCCTTTGCCGGACGGGACACCGACGGATATCGGCTTTTATGAAATGCGTTATTTTCTGACCATTGATGACGGGGGAGTCGGAGCTCAGCAAACCGGTGAAGGATGGCACATTGCAGGGGAAAATGTCACGATCTCGACTGACAGTGTGTATGTCGATTCAGAAGGAACCACTCGATATACCTTTCAGAGATGGGAAGGTGCCGGGTCGGGCTCATATACCGGAAGCAGCCGCACGGCCATCATCCAGATGGACGAAGAAATCACGGAAACCATTGTCTGGAATCCCGGTTATGCACTTCAGATAAATTCAAATACCGATGCTGATCAGCTTTCCGGATGGTATTCAGATCAATCGACTGTGCAAATTATTGTTCCCTCGCGTATCGAGGATGTGGATGCCCGGCGTGTGTTTTTACATTGGAATATGGATATGGGCGGTGCTGTCACAACGTCCACAGATACAAGTCTGACCCTTACCATGACCCAGCCGGTCGTGCTCACGGCAGTCTGGGATACCGAATACCGGATTCATGTGTCCTCTGTATACGGTGTGCCCACACCATCAGGAGAGCATTGGGTCAGCGCCGGAACCGATCTTACTGTCTCGGTTGATCCGCTTGTTTCCGGCGCAACCGGTACACAGTACCGCTTTCTGTTATGGCACGGAAACGGCGAATATTCCTATACAGGCGAAGATGCAGAATTCAGCATCACAGTAAGCGGGCCAATCGAAGAGACGGCTATCTGGCAGCCCGAGCACTTTCTGACTGTGTTTTCAGAACAGGGCAGGGGATCTCCTCTGGGGCAGAGCTGGTACAACGAAGGTGCATCTGCGCTGATATCCGTGGATTCACTGGTTGAAATCGATTTTCAAAATCGGTTCCGTTTTTCCGGATGGACCGGGAGCGGAACCGGCGCCTACACCGGTTCCGAACGTACGCATACTGTTATCATCAACCATCCGGTAACCGAAACGGTCGTTTGGCGTCAGGAATGTCCGATCGATGTGGCGATTAACCCCGAAAATGCGGGTATTGTGAACATAGAAAATGTGATGGACGGATGGGGTGTCTTAGGCACGCAGGTCAGGCTGAAGGCCGAAGGGGATGCAGATGACGGATATGGATTTGCGGGATGGTCCGGTTATTTTTCTGGTCGAGAGAATCCGGTTGTTTTTCTGATGACCGAACCGGTAGCGCTGACAGCCAATTTTGAATTGGGGGATGTGCGGGTTGAAACCGAACCATCCGGATTGTCCATTACTGTGGATGATGCGAATTTCTCCAGTCCCCGTATTTTTTATTGGCTGCCCGGTGAGACGTATACACTGGGAACGCCTACACCGCAGCAAACCGGAGCCCTGAGTCGCCAGTTATTTGACCGCTGGAGCGATAACCAGGCACGTCAGCATACAGTTGTTATCCCGGAGAATCCGGTGGTATACACTGCTTATTTCCAGCCGGAGTACAGCGTATCAGTGGATACGGAACATGGCTCGTCCTCTGTTGTCGGCAACGGATGGTATCCACCGGGAACCCCGGTTGTTCTTTCAATTGACAGCCTGGCGGATGATGCCAGCGGAACCCGCTACCGGTTTGTCGAATGGAGTGTTGAAAGCGGACAGGGTGTCAATGCATCGACCTGTTCAATATCGTTTACTTTGCTGCAGGGAGGTGTTTTGCAGAAAGCGCACTGGCAGGGGCAGCATCGGCTCGATATCAGTGTGTCACCCAGTTATGGCGGAGATGTCACACTCTCCGACGAAGGTCCCTGGTACGATTCGGGCACGGATATTCAATTAACAGCGGTACCGGTGGATACAAATTTTTCCTTTGCCGGCTGGAGCGGAGATGTTGAGAGCGATTCTCCCTGGCTGACCGTTACCATGGATCAACACATAAAGCTGACTGCCCGATTTATCACACATACGGTGTTTTCCCCTGAAATATCCGGATTTGCAGATACCACGTTGTTTGAGGACGGAGAGATCGTCTGGTCGCGTGCGAAGTTTGAAAATATTGTCAGTGATAAAAATGATCCGGTGGACAGTCTGAGAATCCGGGTGAATAACGGGGCTCCTTTTTATGCAGATTGGGATGGTACAGCCATGCGTCTTGCGCCATATCCGGATTGGCAAGGGACCGCCCAGGTCGTTTTGGAAGTGTCGGATCCCAGAAATTTAACAGCATGCGACACTTTTTCAGTTATGGTGATTTCGCTGCCTGATCCACCCGGCCACTTTTCTCTGATCCACCCGGAACACTTTTCTGAATTGCCGGATTCCACAGAAACAATCACATTTCTCTGGCATGAGGCCCGCAATGTGGATGCGGGCGATGTTGTTTCTTATGAATTAATCATAGGCAGCGATTCGACATTTCAGGGTCCAGATACCAGACGTATTTCATCAATTCCGGATACATTTCTGGTTTTAAACCGGAACACGCTTGAATCCGGTATTTACTGGTGTGTCCGTGCAGCCGATCAGCAGGGATATGTCACTTTATCGAATGAAATTTATTATTGTGTCGTTCAAACCGATATCGAGCAATGCGCCAATGGCATTTCAGACTTTAAGCTGGGGCAAAATTATCCGAATCCTTTTAATGCGGGTACTCAAATCACCTATCAACTGCCGCGTCGCAGTGAAGTCAGGCTCTGTATTTATAATGCCCGGGGACGCGAAATCCGAAAGTTGGTTCAACAAATACAGGAGGCCGGGCAACACTGCATTTCCTGGGACGCCAAAAACAGCCGTAATATGGATGTGCCTTCCGGTATTTATCTGATGAAATTGTTGTGGGACGGGCATACGGTTCAAAAGAAAATGCTGCTGATTCGGTGACGGCTCCCCTTTTTTAAGTTCCCGTAAATCAAGACGAACCGGGCAGCGCAGTTGATTTACCACATAAATACAGTCAACGGATGAAACATGATTCGGTTCTGCATTCTCATTGTGTTTTTCTGCTTTTCATTGATCCCTGTTCAGGCCGGTATTCATGTCTGGTTTCCTGACACGCTGGTTTGTCATGAAACTGAAATACAACTGCCTGTTTATGTGTCCTTTGTGCAGGCTGCCGATTCGGTTGTGGCATATGAATGTGAAATTGAATATGATCCCGCCTATTTATCTTTGCTGGATATTCATGAAACCGGCAGTATGGTTCAGTCATGGGGAAGCCCGTTTCTTCATTTGCAGACCGGCCAGTGCAGAATTGCAGGATTTACTTCAAATCATGTCGGACAGCAGCTGACGGACACCACCCATACCTGGCTGTTTTTTCATTTTTGGGTCGACAGCGACACGTCCAGCATGACTGAAGTACGAATCAATCATTTTCATATGTACTCCTTATCCGGGGAAATGATGATTGATTCTTTAAAAAACGGGCAACTGGATATTGTCGTGAATTTTCCTCCGCGGGTCGATCCGTTTCCCGGTGTGAATATTCTGGAAGACGATTCTGTCTCTGTTCCGCTGACTGATTATGTACACGATCCCAATGATCCCTGGTTATCCCTTGATATAAATTTTCAGCCGGTTTCGAGCCTGATGATCCGTCTTGATACCACCGGTGTCCTGACAATCAAACCGGAACCCGACTGGTCGGGTTTTGCCTCTGTTCCCTTTCAGGTGACAGACAGGATGGGGGAGAAGGCTTCAGGAAACATTGATGTTCAGGTCGTCCCGGTCCCGGATCCTCCGACCCCGTTTTCCCTGATTTCTCCTGAAAATGACACGGTTTTTTTTCCCGACACACAAGTGTACCAATTTCAATGGCAGCCCTCCGAAAACAGGGATCCGGGCGATCAGGTGCGGTACCGGTTTTTTCTGAGCGAGGATTCCCTGTTTCAGTCTTCTGAGACCCTGCGTTTTTCAAATCTCAATACCCCGGAGATCTCATTAAACCAGGGCTTCGCTGCAGGCACTTATTTCTGGTCGATTATGGCTGAAGATCAGGAGGGATTCCGGCAATGGTGTGACAGTAGTTACCGATTTTCTGTTCAGGCGGTCAGCGGCTTTCAGCACCGGCAGACCGGACGGTTCCAAATGGATCAGAATGCGCCCAATCCTTTTAATCAAACGACGACAGTGAGTTTTACTTTGAATCGGACCGGGCAGACAACACTGAATATTGTTGATATCCGCGGGATACGGGTGCGAGCGCTTATGCATCGAATGCTTGCTCCGGGGGAGTATCATGTCAGCTGGGATGGATCGAATGACAGGGGGCAGGAGGTGTCGTCGGGTATCTACTGGGCCGTACTGAAAGCGTCGGATCAAATAGAAACCATTAAAATCTGTGTTGTGAAATGAAAAAAAAGCCGGGGCGTGCCCGGCTTTTTATTATTATATGCTGTTATTCAAATTACAAATCAATTTGCGTGGCCAGCGTCACCACGTACGCGCTGAATTTGTAAACGCCCGCGTAGTTCTCTGGAATGTCATCTGCATCATACTCATAATCCTCAGAACCCAGTTCCTTGTCTTGAAACATCACCCATTCCCCTGTGAGATTGACGGCAAGTTTGCCCTTTTTATACCCCAGTCCGCCGGTCAATACCCAGCGGCGGATCGGATCGAGAATGGTGGGGCTGATGCTTTTGTCCGGACAGGGAGTGTCGACCGTGTACAGCCCGCCCAGGATGGAAAGGCATTTTTTTACCTGAAATTCCGCGCCGGCGCCGATCTGCCAGGTGTCTTTCCAGTTTTCCTTCATGGTCAGGGTGTCGTATCCTGCTTTTTTCGGAATAATGTCAATTTCATCCCAGCTCGCCCAGTTGGTCCATGAGGCATCCAGGGTGAGGTTTAATTTAGGGGTGGCCTTATAGGCCAGGCCGATGCCCGCGGTCATGGGCAGCGGCAGGTCGGCTTCGACATCCCATGATTTTGGATTATTCTTACCATAGAATAATCCAATGGCTTCCATTTTCTTTTCTTCCCCTTCAAAAACTTGCGAAGGAATGGTATTCATAACAGTAACTTTTTCCATGTCGCCAAAGGGAATTATTGTTTGATCGATGGTACCTTCAAGCTTCAGGTCTGTATAGTATTGTGCTGAAATACCAATTCTTAGTTTATCATTTATCTTATATAGCATACCGATGTTAACGCCTATAGCAGAGCCATCACCTGATAAATTATTTTCCACGGCCAGACGATTTTGAATTTCGCTTAACGATGGAAGATTTGGAAATAAACTTTGTAATCCCTGCCATTTTGTTATAAATACACCCTGTTGTGCTTCAATTTGTTCATTGAAGGGATTCATGACCATCACCACCTGATCGATGGTCATTTTACCCGTAATGTAGCTGCCGCCCAGGCCGACGGACAATTTGTCCGAAATGTCATAGGCCAGTGTGGGCTGAATGCAGATCACCTGATGATCGCTGAAATGCTCATTTTTTTTGGAGATGCCTTCAGAATTTCCGTATGTGTCTGTTAACCGGATTAAATCCCATTCCGTGCCCAGACCGAAGGGCGCAAAAACACCCAGGCCGGCCACCAGTTTTTCCGCCGGTTTAAAAAATACACCCATTGCAGGGACCAGGAATGTTTTCGGCTCCAGATCCACTTCATCGGTTATTAAACAATCGGTGGGATAAACACCATAGGGCGCCGGTTTGTAGCTCCCCTTGGGTGTAATGGTTCCCAGAGATGCTCCCACGGTGATTTTGCCGAGCTGGGTGAGTCCTGCCGGGTTGAAGAAAACGGCGCTCCAGTCATCGGCCAGTCCCCGGAATGAGCTTCCCATTGCCGTTGAACGCCCCCCGATGGTGCCAATCTGAGTTCCGTTGCTGGCAATCCCCGCCGTGGACACGACCAGCACCAGAAGCACGCTAATGATCCATGACTTTCTTGTCATACAGCCCTCCAGTTTGTTTGATGGTGATGAATGATGAAAATTCGGTTATCAGAATGAAAATAATCCGAAAAATTGAATTTGTCAACTGATTTATTACCAATTTATTATTATTGTATAATTTATAAAATTATTAAAAATATGCAAAAAGGCTTGATTTTTACAGAAAATGTAGTTAAAATTCAATGCTTAACCGGGTAAAACAAAAATTAAGGAGGTCAAAATGTCGAAGGCGAGTGGAAGAAAGTGGAAAGTTACGTTGATCTCTATCCTGGCATTTTTACTCATTTTACCCTATGCATTTGCCGGGGGGGATCGAACCTTGTCGGGCTGGGTGACAGAGGTTTCGGAAGATTTTGAGACGGTCTATCCAGCCGATTGGGACACGTACGCGGAGACAGGGGATTATACCTGGGGCAGAAGCCAGCATGAACCCTATGAAGGAACGTACAGCATTTGGTGCGCTTCGAAAAATCTGAATGGTAAACCCACACGATTTCCCACAGGTAATTATGCCAATAATATGAGTGCATGGGCAGTGATCGGTCCTATTAATTTACAGTACTGTACTGAAGCCACCTTCAGTTTTTACATGAAATATTCAATCAGTACAAATGACGGGGTCGGTGTTTATGCACAGAAGGGCGACCATAATTGGCAGGGCAACGCTTACAGCGGCAACAGCAATGGCTGGAAGCGCTTTGAATTTGATTTGTCCGCCTGGCCCGGCCTGGGCAATCTGCTCGGTCTGAAAAATGTATATCTTGGTTTTAGTTTTTACAGTAACGCAGCGGGCGCAAGTATGGGTGCCTTTGTGGACAGTGTAATGATCAAGAAATATTTTACAGGCTGGCCGGATCTTTCATTGGACGAAATCAATTTTACTTCGGGAGCGCATGTGCAGGGGCAACCGCTTCGTATCACCACGACGAT
This sequence comes from bacterium, assembly GCA_016932575.1. Taxonomy (GTDB): domain Bacteria; phylum Zhuqueibacterota; class QNDG01; order QNDG01; family JAFGCO01; genus JAFGCO01. Next base: position 257,605 of record JAFGCO010000067.1, on the reverse strand, counting down.
ATCCAATATCGGACAAAACCCGGCACCCACATCAAATGTGCAGCTTTTTATTTCCAAGGATGCTTCCATCGATGTTGACAGCGACCTGCTTTTGGGAGTGTTTAATTTTCCGGTTGATCTGGGTGTTAACGAGAGCGATGTTTTGTCAATCGATACCAAAACGCCGGTTGTATTGCAGCCCGCGAATTATTATATCGGGGCTGTTGTGGATCATATGGATGTCATTGTTGAAGAGGATGAAGACAATAACCAGCTGGTAACCGATGCAGCGAGTTTTACCATTGCACCCTATTCAGGCTGGGATGTTGTGTTAAATGAAGATTTTGATATGAAATTTCCGAGTGGAGGCTGGTCGCGACATCCGGGCAATGGGAATTATAGCTGGGGGTGGAATAAGACCAAACCGTTTGAGGGAGACTACAGCATTTGGTGTACGGCCAGCAATTATAACGGGGTTCCCAATACCTATCCGAAATATGGATATGCGGACAACGCCGACAGTTGGGTTGAATACGGGCCCTTTGATCTGATCGGGTGCCAGAAGGCAGATTTGAGTTTTGTTTTTACTCAACAACTTCACAGCGGATCAGATAAAGTGAAAGTGCTTGTCAGTGTCGGAGGTGCATGGAGGGGATACGAATACAATACCGACACATACGGCTGGCTGTATAAGCAGCTCGATTTGATGGCCTGGCCAAATTTTGGTTCACTGAAAGATGCCGATGGAATCAAAATCGCATTTAATTTCACCAGTAACAATACCGGACACCGGGAAGGCACTTTTATTGATAATGTGGTGATCCGCCGTCAGTTTATTATGCCCGATCTTGTCTGTTCACAATTGATCGTGGACCCGCTTACGTTGCAGCCCGGTCAAGAATTGATCATCGATAATGTGGTTAAAAATATCGGTGAAAAGGCTTCAGGGGTGGCATCCAAAGTAGATCTTTATCTTTCAACAGACGATTTAATTACCCCGAATGACGATTTGCTGGCTACAAATCCTGTTGGTGAGCTGGAAATGGATGAGGAAGCCGCATTCAGCAATACTGTCACTTTGGATGCAGGTCTGACTGAAGGGGCCTATTTTATAGGTGCGCTTGTCGATGGTGATGATGCAGTCGATGAAACTGCAGAAAACAATAATACGGCGAGCAAGCAGATTCAGATTGTAGTTCCCAAACCAGACCTGACATGTCTGTTGGTTATGGCGCAGGCCACGGGTGAGAAAGTGGTCGAGACAAAAGTCACCGTGTCAAACACCGGAGAAGTGGCTTCTGCAGCGACGCAGCTGAACTATCTGTTGGTGAACGGCTCGGAAAGCCTGGTTGGTACCGTTGATGTTGCAGCTCTGGAAGCTGGTGCATCGGAGAATTACTGGGATACAATCAACCTGGAAGATGCTTTAACAACGGGTGATTATACTCTGAAAGCGGTTGTTGATCCCGACAATGCGGTCACTGAAGAGAATGATGACAATAATGAATCTACATTGGGGTTCTCTTATGTGGCAAGCGGGGTTGACATGCAAGGCATTCCTGCCGATTTCGCATTGAATCAGAATTATCCCAATCCATTCAATCCGCAGACATCTATTTCCTATGCACTGCCAAAAACATCGGATGTCAAATTGGTTATCAGTAACATTCATGGTCAGGTAATCCGTGTATTGGTAAACAAGACTGTGGAAGCGGGGAATCATGAAGTGATTTGGGATGGCACCAACCAATTTGGGGATAAAGTGGCAACGGGTGTTTATTTCTATCAGATTTCTGCAGGATCTTTCAAAGAACTGAGAAAAATGATTCTTGTTCAGTAATATCTGTTTTTTCAGATTTGAGGAGCCGCCGGCAATACATGCCGGCGGCTTTTTTATGTCATGTTTCCGGATCTTTCGATTTGAATGATGCGTTTATTAAAAAGAAGTTGACTTTTATTGGTAAAATTGATTAATTACCAATTGAAGGTTTTTATGATTGTAAAGGAGTGATTTCAATGAAGCCTTATTTTTTCGTTGCCGTTTTAATGATCCTCCTGATTTCTTTATCGGTTTTTAGTCAGGATTTAACAGACAAAAAAAGTGTCTTCAAACCCTCCGAACTTGTTCAGAAACCGAGTGGGTTTTTAAACTATCTTATCGATCCTGCTAAGTTTGAAATGAGCCACAGTTATTCACTTTCTTACTTGTCTTCGGGCGATCGAAGTACAAATGTGGGACTCTATTTAAACACGATGACTTATCGTTTTTCGGATCCGCTTCTTATGCAATTACGAATCGGTTATATGCATCAGCCGTTTGGTGGCGATCGTTCCACGCTGTCTTCTCAGCAGGGCAATTTTTTTCTTCAGGGCGCCCATCTCCTTTACCGCCCCACAAAGAATATGATAATCTCTTTTGATTATGAAAGTTATCCGTTCATGATGGTGTCACCATATCGGTATGGTTGGTGAATGCTGCTGATATAATTGGGGTTCATTTTCACAGACCGAGCCATACTGTCTCGGTCATTTTTTTAATTAATTTTGATTTTACTCATGATGGGGAGGAGTAACAATGACAGCCCAGCGAAGGCGCCGGGTTCAACCCATTAAAAAAAGCACGTCACAGGCCAGAAAAAAGCGATCCCCAAGACCCCCACAGAGGGATGTTGCATGGGGAAATCTCGTATTAAAAGGATTAACCATCGTTGTTTTTCTGGTGAACGTCATCCTGATTTCATTTATTGTTCGCCAATGTTCCTCAAAACCGCCGGAAGTGGTTGAAACGATTGAACCTTCCCCGCCAGTTGAGGCTCCAGAGGTGATGCGTATCGAAGTATTGAATGGATGCGGCGTGCCGTTATTGGCTGCTCGCTATACAGATTTTCTGAGGGCCAAGGGGTATGATGTGGTGAAAACTGATAATTATGAATCTCACAATGTTGAACATAGTGTGGTTATCGATCGACAGGGCAATAAAGCTGCCGGACTTAAATTGGCCAAAGATTTAGGTATTGGTGAAGCTCAGGTACTGCAGGAAGAAAACGCTGTGTATTTAATTGACGCAACAGTAATCTTGGGGAAAGATTTTCGATCGTTGAGCAGCTGGCAGGTAGTGGAGCAAAGTCGTGACGCGCCCTGAATCTTATCGAACTGCTCGTCAGATTGTTGAACTCGCACTGACTAAAAAAGCCCATGATGTGGTTTTAATGGATTTACGCACAATTAGCAGTGTGGCTGATTATTTTATTTGTTGTCATGGCGACTCGGATGTTCATGTGAAAGCCATCGCAGAAGCAGTGAACAAAGGTATGAAAGAAAACGGACAGAGACCATGGCATCAGGAGGGCATCGACTATTTTCATTGGGTTCTGCTGGATTATGTGGACATTGTTGTGCATGTTTTTCAGAAGGAAGCGCGTGTATTTTATGGCTTGGAACGTTTGTGGGGTGATGCAGATATTGAAACTTTTGAGGAAGATGACTGATGGATGTTAAAGATAAAATAATAAAAGCAATTCAGCACGCTTTAGATTCTCTGCAGATATTTTCAGACGATTTCATGCCGATTGATTTGTCTCCACCCAAACAGAAAGAGCATGGTGACCTGGCCACGAATATCGCAATGATTCTGGCATCCAAAGTCAAAAAAAATCCCCGTCAACTGGCCCAGGAATTAATCACTCGTTTCGATTTGGATCCCGGGATTGTCAGCCATGTTGAAGTTGCGGGAGCGGGATTCATCAATTTTACACTCAATCATCAGGTGCTTTACCATGGGCTTCTTGGAATTATCGAATCCCGGGAAAAATACGGTCATGCAGATTGGGGCAATCAGAAAAAAACACAGGTTGAATTTGTCAGTGCAAATCCCACAGGTCCCCTGACCATCGGTCATGGCCGTCAGGCGGTACTGGGTGACACAATCGCAAGATTGCTGAAAGCCACCGGACATAATGTGACAAGGGAATATTATTTTAATGATGCTGGACGGCAGATGCGTGTTTTGGGAGATTCTGTCCGCTACCGGTATCTGCAATTATTGGGGAAGTCCGTTGAATTTCCGGACGATTATTATCAGGGAGAATATATTCGTGATATTGCACGCCACATTGTCAAGGAGAAAGGCAATTCGCTTCAAGATCAAGGTGTGGACGAAACCCCCTGTTTTCGTGATACTGCTGAATCGATAATTTTTCAGGATATCAACACTACGCTTAAGCGTATGGATATTCATTTTGATGTTTACTACAACGAAAAATCTCTCTATGAAACTGAAAAAATAGATCGCGTTATTCAGGAACTTCGAGAGAAGGGCCTGGCATATGATTTGGACGGAGCGGTATGGCTGAAAGCCACCGCTCTTGATCTGGATCAGGATCGTGTGATTGTGAAATCGACCGGTGAACCCACCTATCGCCTGCCAGACATTGCCTATCATAAGGATAAAATAGACAGGGGATTCGAGCTGATCATTGATATTTTCGGCGCAGATCATATTGCTACCTATCCAGATGTGCTGGCGGGATTGAAAGCTTTGGGATATGACCATTCTAAAGTCAAGGTGCTGATCCATCAATTTGTGACACTCACTGAAGGCAAAGAAAAAATCAAGATGTCCACACGTAAAGCCAATTTTGTCACTTTGGATGAATTGATGGATGAGGTGGGCGTGGATGTCACCCGGTACTTTTTTTTAAACCGGTCAATGTCCAGCCATTTGAATTTTGATCTTACTTTGGCCAAAACCCAGTCTGATGAAAATCCGGTTTACTATGTGCAATATGCCCACGCAAGAATTTCCAGTATATTACAGCATGCCAGAGACCGCGGATATGATCCGGACATACAGGGTGATACGGCTTTATTAAAAACCAATGAAGAAATCGATTTGATTAAAATTCTTCTTGATTTTCCCAGGGTTGTTTCTGATGCAGCAAATCAGTATGAGCCACATCGTATTCCGGCCTATCTTGAAAATCTGGCCACATCTTATCACCGTTTTCAACATGCTGGTAAAATGGATGATTCTCTTCGCGTGGTTTCAGAGAATAAAGAGACCACTCATGCGCGTTTGATGCTGTGCAAGGCCACAAAGATTGTCTTGGCCAATGGGCTTGAATTGCTGGGCATATCACATCCGGAGAAGATGTGAGTTGTATAGGGATTCAGTGTTCAGAGATAAAAGCCGGGTGGATGACGGATGAAGTGAAAAACATTCCCTCTTTTTCCAAAAGATCCTCATTAGCAATAAATGTTTTTCAAATGAATCCCGTGTTTATTAAAGATATGACCGGAATGTGATATAATATTCGAGGAGGCACAGGTTGAAACTCGTGATTACCGGTTCGATTGCATATGATTATCTGATGACATTTCCGGGTAGAATAACCGATCAAATTTTACCGGATAAGCTGGATCATATCAGTCTGAGTTTTCTGGTCGACACCATGAAAAAACAGCAAGGTGGTACCGGGGCGAATATTGCGTACAGCTTGGCGTTGCTGGGTGAAAAACCATTGCTGGTCGGAGCCGCGGGACAGGATTTTGAACCCTATCGGTGCTTTTTAGACAATGCCGGTGTCAATACGGCTGGCGTGGTTATTTTTCCCGAAGCATTTACAGCCTCTTTTTTTGCCAATACGGACCAGGTCGGCAATCAGATTTGCAGTTTTTACAGCGGTGCAATGCAATTTGCCGGTAAAGTGACTTTAAATGCATCGGACGTGTCTTCTGAAGACTGGGTCGTGATTTCCCCCAATGATCCTGAAGCCATGTTGATGCTTTCCGATGAATGCCGATTGATGAACGTGCCTTTTATTTGCGATCCGGGTCAGCAGATTGCCCGTTTCAGCGGTGATGATCTTCGCCGATTTATCGCCCAGGCGAAACTGTTGATTCTCAATGAATATGAATATGATTTGTTTTTAGAAAAAACCGGATTTCAGAAATCGGAAATTCTGTCCGTGGTTGAGGTTCTTATTATCACTTTGGGGGAAAAAGGCGCACAAATTTTTTATAATGATCAGATTATCGAGATTCCTGTTGCCAGACCGAAAATCATTTCAGATCCGACAGGTGTAGGTGATGCGTTTCGTGCCGGATTAATCAAAGGCCGATGCTACGGATTGTCCTGGGAAACAGCCGGACGCATGGGCAGTCTGGCTGCTACATATGTACTCGAAACAGAGGGTCCGCAGAGTCATCACTATGATCTCGGGCAATTTATTGATCGGTACATTCAAGTTTTCGGAGAATCTGAGGGAATGGACAAATTATGCAAATAAAAACAGAATATATTCAAATATCCACAAAGGGGCACAGTGATATGGTGGATGTCACGCCTCAGGTCAATGATATTCTTAGTGAAAGCGGAATGAAGGAAGGACAGGTGACCGTATTTGCCACAGGGGCAACCGCTGCTGTCACGACCGTAGAGTATGAACCCGGTTTGTTACGGGATGTTCCGGAAGCTCTGAATCGGATTGCACCGGAAGGGGCACATTATCATCACGATGCCACCTGGGGAGATGGAAATGGCAATTCTCATGTGCGTGCATCGCTTGTTGGTCCGTCATTGACCGTCCCCTTTGTTTCCGGGCGACTGCTTCTGGGTACCTGGCAGCAAATTGTATTTTTAGATTGTGATAATCGTTCACGGCAAAGAAAAATCCCTGTTCAGCTCATTGGAAAATAATGATGATATTTAAAACCATTGACTGGGTGAATAATAAAGTAAGGCTGATTGATCAGACCCAGCTTCCGGGCCGGTCACACTATCTTGATATTGACAATGTGGATGATATGGCAGAGGCCATTTGTTCATTGCGTGTACGCGGAGCGCCTGCCATCGGAATTGCTGCTGCACTGGGGGTGGTTCTTGCGGCTGATCAATCCATCCAAGAAAATATGGAATTATTTCTCGAAAATGTTCGCAATGCAATGGATGTGCTGGGACGGACCCGCCCCACCGCAGTCAATCTGTTCTGGGCTTTAAACCGGATGGAAAAAGTGCTCGACCGGATAGAGAACTTAAAACCCGCCGACATCCGGGAACGTTTACTTCAGGAGGCCCTGGAAATTTTAAATGAAGATCGTCGCATCTGTTACCAGTTGGGAGCGTTCGGGGCCGAGTTGATTCCTGATCCTGCACACATTCTTACCCATTGCAATGCTGGAGGATTGGCCACTTCAGAATATGGAACAGCCCTGGCAGTTATCTATCAAGCAGCTGAGCAGGGAAAGAAAGTGGAGGTTTTTGCAGATGAAACCAGACCCCTGTTACAGGGAGCCCGATTGACTTCATGGGAATTGCAGACCAATCACATTGATGTAACGGTGCTATGTGATTCGGCGGCGGCTTATCTGATGCAGCAGGGTGAGATTGATTGTGTCATCGTGGGTGCAGATCGAATTGCAGCGAATGGCGATGTTGCGAACAAAGTCGGGACATACATGTTAGCGGTTCTCGCTGAGAAACATCAGATCCCTTTTTATGTGGCGGCTCCTGTTTCAAGCTTTGATCTTTCAGTCATTTCAGGCGGGGAAATTCCCATTGAACAACGGGATCGTTCTGAAGTAGCCACTTACATGGGAAAGATGACTGTCCCGGAATCTGTGAAGGTTTATAATCCCGCTTTTGATGTCACACCGAATTCATTGGTGAAAGCCATTATTACAGAAAAGGGGATCCTCAGGCCTCCCTTTCACGTGTCAATTACAAATATCCTGCAGAAAAATAAATAAATTTTTTCAATTCTTTTGTTATTTAATGTACCCCAGAGATCGTAAATTTTCTATCTGTTCTTTAGAGAATTTTGGGCGTTCGCCCTCAAATTCCGGATTGATATGTTCATTCCATTCCGATAATATGATATTCATGACATGAACAATTGAATCATTTTCTGAGGTTACATTGTTTAGTTCCATTGGATCATCTTTTAAATTAAATAATTTCATTGTATGATTTTCCAAATCGCAGATGGTTTTCCATCCGTTTAGAATCACAGATTGCAGTTTTGCTTTTCTTTTAGTCTCGCTGATGACCGGTTTATTCTGGAAGTCGTATTCATGAATAAAATCGGATATTTTCTTTTTACATTCATTTTCGGATGGGATGGTCCAGTTATCGATATTTACAATCATCGGCATTAAATCAATCATGCCAAAATAATTTTTAGCAACGCTTTTTGTTGCACCCGGAGGTTTGACGATGAGAGGCACATGAATCATTTCCTGATAGAGTTTTGTTGCATGTCCAATCCAGTAATCTCCCCGTTCCAGAAATTCTTCTCCGTGATCGCCGGTTACAATAATTAACGTATTATTAAAAAGGTCTAATTCCTTGAGTTTATTGAACAATCTTCCGATATGCTCATCTGTATAGGCAATTTCTGAATCATGCAATCCGATGATATATTCGATATCTTCTTTATCCATACAGGGAGCAAATGCTCTTAAATTCTCAATTGGCTGACCGCTGTAATAACAGCCGTTATACTCAGGAAGAAAATTATATGTTTCGTGCAGCATATAATCATAATGAGGATCAAAATAGTGCAGAAATAAAAAATTTTTCTTGTTTTTATTTTCTTCAAGATAAGCGATTGCCTTGTCTGTGATCGAAGCGGAAGAGATATGGGAGTGATCCCTGGCGTTCTCTTCATCGAAGGAATCAAATCCCTGATCGAATTTTAATTTTGATGACAGATAAACATGAGATATGATTCCTTTTGTCTTGTAATTGTTTTGCTTGAAAATTTCGGCCAGGGTTACAAATTTATCATTAATTTCAATCGGATCATGATGGAATCCCATGAATGCGGGATATTGAGAGGTCATCATACTGGCAATGGAGGGACTCGTCCATGGGGCTGCTGAGATGGCATTTTCAAATCGTATGGCATTTTCAGCAAGACTGTCAATATTGGGCGATGTGTTTCGATTGTATCCGTAGCATCCGAGATGGTCTGCCCTCAGTGTGTCGATGATAATAAAAAGAACATTTGGTCCCTTTGGGGCATTTATTTTTCTATCGATAAATACGCTCAGATTCAGAATGAGAGCTAATATCAGCAGAAAAAATCCTGTACTTCTGATTACGCCTGTGGTCTTTTCTATATTGAATCGGTTTTCCCATCTGATTTTCAGGAACGCCCATCCGATCAGCAATCCCAGGATCACAATGACTATATCTGCCAATAAACTGACGGGATGTTCCCTTGAAGGCAGCCAGTAATGATTGGCTACCCAGCCGGCCAGAGTGCTGATCGAAACAAAGAGAAAAGCTGCGATGGCCATTTTGTTTTTATAATACTGATTCTTCCAAGATGTTTGCAGAATGGTATCGGAGATGATTTTCTGTAATACCGCGTAAAAAAGTGAAATAAAAATCAGAATCCCGATACTGCAGGCAATAAATAAAAGAACCCAAAAATTAATTGCCTGCTGAAGTGTGATAAACAGTAGCCGGATCATTTTTTCCTGGACGAGCTGATTGATAATACTGTAGCGAATCGCGAGTATGGATCCGATGATACAGGCAATAAAAAACACAACAGATAATAATGCGAGGTATGACTTTATTTTTTTATACAATGTCATTTTTAAATGATCCTTTCTGCGTATTTTTCCGGCATTTATTGGTACATCCAGTTATTATTAAACAATGGGACTGCCCTGTTTTTTAAAAATAAATCAATCAACATACGTATTTATAATACAAAAAAATACAGGGTAAATCAATTTAATTGTTAACAGGATCAGCAGGGAAAAGGCCATTTAAGCGACATGGTTTTTCGGAAGAGGTTTTTTATTGTTTTCAGGAACGCCAATCAGCAATGCGCCTCCGGCAAGAAAGAAAAATAGTAAAGATAGAACGCCGTATCGGCTGTTTTTAAAAATCTGACTTGTCAGAGCGAAAATGACGGGTCCTGCAATGCCGGCAAATTTACCACTGATTGCAAAGAAACCGAAAAATTCTGCACTTTTATCCTTGGGGATCAGTCGAGCATAAAGCGATCGGCTCAGGGCCTGGGTGCCCCCCTGTACGAGTCCAACACAACCGGCCAGAATCCAAAAGTGGATGGCTTTTTGCATGAAAAATCCTCCGATGGATATGCCTGCATATACGGATAATCCTATAAGAATCGAATGTTTGGTCCCGATTTTTTTTGACAGGCGGCCAAATAAAAAAGTACAGGGGACACCGATAAACTGAACAAGTAAAAAGGCCCCAATCAGGTCATTCATATCAATGCCGATTTCATCGCCGTAAGCAGTGGCCATTTTAATTACCGTGCCGATTCCGTCATTATAAAACCAGAATGCAAGCAGAAACAGAAAAGCGCTTTGATAATTACGGATGTCACGCAATGTGTTTCGTAACCGCTGTGTTGATATGGTGAAAATCTGATGACCTGGCCATTTCCGGGCTTTACCCTGCGGTTCAGAAACATGCCGGAAAAGGGGGAGCGAAAAGACTCCCCACCATAAGGCCACACTGAAAAATGAGATCTGCATCGCTGATAAAGGCACGGTATTTCCAGGAGAAATTTCTGTTCGGGGCAATATATTGATCATAATGATATTGATCGCCAGAAGCAGACCGCCTCCCAGATAACCCATAGCATATCCCCGGCTTGAAACACGATCCAGATGATTAGGAGTTGTGATGTGGGGCAAAAGTGAATCATAAAAAATTTCTGATCCTGAAGCAGCAATACTGGCTAAAATAAAAATAGAAGCCAACCATAACCAATCTCCGGGACCTGTCATTGCGATACCACAAGTAAAAAGAATGCCCAAGCCTGTAAATAAACCCAAAAAGCGTTTTTTTACTGCGCTGTAATCCGAAATAGGGCCCAAGATCAGTGAAATAATGGCTACGGCAGCCATGGCAATTGCGGAAATACCCCCCCACATGACAGTTCCGATATGTTTGTCGGGAAGTGAAATGCAGGCGATTTGACGGAAAAAGATGGGAAGTATTGCACCGATCACCGTGGTTTGAAAACCCGATATCGCCCAGTCATACATGGACCATGCGCATACAGATTTGGCAGAATCAGAGCCCTTTTTGAGAAGGGTGGGTGTCATTGACTCTCAAGGTTATATTTCAAAATAAAAAAAGGACACAATCTGTGTCCAAAATAGATAAAAATTATTATTTAGGCAATGGTTTTTCAATTAATATTTTGAATCAGTTTCATTAACTTGGTCATAGCGCGTTTGTAGCCTTTTCGACCGTGAAGCACTGCGGCCAGTACGGCGGGTTCGCCCCAGGACTCAAAAAAATGAAAAACCAGCCGTCGACGATTTTTACCTTGGATGACGATTTCCTTAACCGGTTGTTCGCTTCCGAGGAGTTTTACGGTTTCGATTAAAGAAAAACTGAATTCCAGTAATTGATCATGACCATATACCGGCGATAATCCATGACCGGCCATAAGCAAACCCTCCGAAGAAAAGAGCCGGACACATTCCCAGCGATCTTCGGACTCAAATATCCGCATTGTTTTTTCAATGGCCGCCTGAACCGAATCCATACTCATGCACGCATCCTCTTTCCGTCTTCAAGATGACGCTGCACATTGGAAACGACAAGTTTAACCACCTCTTTAACCGTAGGGAAAACGCCTTTGCCCTGTGTGGCGATGGCTTCAAAATGGGGCACATTGAAAAAGTTCAACTTGGTTTCTATCTCCCGAATTGATTCTATATTGGGTAGATCCCGCTTATTGTATTGGAGTACCCAGGGAAAATCCTCCAGGGTTTTTCCTTCAGCGATCAAATGTTTTTCCAAATCCAGAAGCGTATCAAGATTGGCGTCCATCATTTCCCGCTGTGAATCGGCAACGAAGACAATGCCATCCACTCCGTTTAATACCACTTTCCTTGTATGATTATAATTCACCTGACCGGGTACCGTATAAATATTAAATTTCGGTTTTTTATTCTCGATATATCCGACTTCAAGCTGCAGAAAATCGAAAAATATTGTCCGATCTTCGCGGGTTTTCAGTGTTACCAGATCGCTTTTAAGTGAAGGATCGATCCGGGAATGAATATACTCAAGATTGGCTGTCTTGCCGCATAATGCCGGTCCGTAGTATACAATTTTCAAATGTATTTCCTTAAGAGCCCAGTGAATAAACATGGCAATACCCTCTTTGAAACGTTTTATTCATCAAGAAATGATTGATTGAGTTTTTCGTTCAGTAATCCCTGAAAGTGCTGGTCGAAAAGCTCATCGAACTGATTCGCTGAATCATCAAGAAGAATCGGCTGCAATTGTAAGAGCGTCCGTTTGGCAAACAACCGGACCATGCCCAGTGCAACACCGGTTTCAAATACGATCACCAGAAAAACATCACTGGTCACCGATGAAATAAAAACATTTTTATTATCGTTTTCATATAGCATCATTTTAACATTGGATTTTTCTCCCAATTGCCGGGCCATTTCATTGGCCGCTGAATAGCTTCCGGAGGCCAGTGGGGCCAATATGGTTGTATCAAATTTTTCAGATTCGGACAGTTTTTCAGCCAAAATACGTCCTGCGCCATCCACAAGAAAAACAGCGTTGAGTCTTAGTTTTTGGATCAATTTTGTCAGACAGGATAATATCTGATTGTATTGATTTTCACTCATCCCTTTGCTGTACTGCATCGTTTATACCCGTCTTTTTGTGTTTGCAGTGCTGTTTACTGGCCGACATTGAGTCTTTGAATCAGAAAATCGGAAAGGCCAGCATTTTTCATTTTTTTTTGGACGGCCGAGATATCATAGGTCTTCCGGTGTAACTCGAATCTGGATTCGTCGACATCCAGAATGCCGTATGCGGCTCTGGGATCACTGTCTCTCGGCTGGCCCACACTCCCCACATTGATCAGATGAAGCTGGTTTGCCTTTAATGTCAGGCTCTTGCCTTTTTGCAGAATCATATCACCATCAACCGTACGGCTGAAAATTGCCGGTATATGTGTATGGCCAATGAAGCAATAAGGTGATGTCATGGCCATAAGGCTGCGAAAAACCGCATCCTCGCTGGATACATAGTGCCATTTTTCAGGTGCTTCAGGTGAAGCATGTACTGCTGTGGTACGGCCATCATCCCAGATCAAGGGCAGGCTCTGAATGACTTTTCTGGATTCCTCAGTCAGCACATCTTGAGTCCACAGGATGGCCTGTCGTGCGAATGCATTAAAACGGTCTGCAGGCAATTTACCAATAGCACCAAAATCATGATTGCCGGCGACTATAACATCACTATGTTCCATCACCTTGGCTACACATTCATTTGGATTTGGTCCGTATCCCACCAGATCTCCAAGGCAAATGATCTGATCAACTTGTGCCTTATGAAGTGCATCCAATACACCATCGAGGGCTTCGATATTAGCATGAACATCTGCGATGATCCCTATGCGCAATCAGCCCCTCCACTTCAATATCAGCATGTGTAAGTTCCTTTCTGTACAATGCGCATCAACAATATTGCAAAAAATGAGCCAAGTGTCAATATTTATTTAAGTTCCATGTATTAATTTCATTTTGCAGAGGGATGTTTTCCAACATGGAAATATCGATTTACAGCATGTCCAGCGGGTCCACATCTATGGCAATACGTACATCGGGAAAATGGTAAGCAGAGTGAAATTCTTCAAGCGCTGTTTGTATCAGATTGCGTAGTTTCCGTCCGGTGAGATCATGTTTGCGGGAAATTCTCAGTACCAGCTGATAACGGAATTGTCCTTTTTTTTTCGAAATCGGGGAGGCTACAGGGCCGAGGATGTCAAAAGTATTGTCTTTAGGTAGCGATTTAAAGATTGCCCGTGATGCCTGCTCAGCCTGATTTTCATTTCCTGACCGAAATCGAATAGCAATCAACCGGCCGAAAGGCGGATAATCAAGAGTTTTCCGGTGATTCATAGCGTATTGAAAAAAAGCATTGAAATCCTGCCCAAGTACAAAAATAAAGATTGGATGATCAGGATAAAATGTCTGAATAACCACTTCTCCCTGCACATTTCTTCGTCCTGATCGTCCTGCGGCCTGGATCAACATTTGGAACGTTCGTTCTTCTGCCCTGAAATCCGGGAAAAGAAGCCCCGTGTCCGCAGATACAATGCCAACCAGGCTCACACCGGGAAAATCATGTCCCTTTGAGACCATCTGTGTCCCAAGCAAAACATCTGCTTCTCGTTTTTCAAAAGACGTAATAATATGACTATGTGCATGCTTTGTACGGGTTGTATCAAGATCCATGCGAAGCAGTCGTATCTCTGGAAATCGGTCGTGAATTTCTTCTTCCACCTTTTGGGTTCCGGCCCCCCGGTATTTCAAATTGGGCCCCTGGCATTTTGTACATACACTGGGTGCCGATTTTTGAAAACCGCAGAGATGGCAGCGTAATTTATGATCTGTCCGGTGATAGGTCAAAGTGATATCACAATTGTTACAGGATTCGATGTGTCCGCATGCTTTGCATCTTAAATAGGTGGCGTAGCCTCGCCGGTTCTGCAGCAGGATGACCTGCTCTTGCTGCTCGAAACAGATCTGCATGTTTTGTGAAAGCAAAGGAGAGAGAACACTTTTTTTATATTCATCGGGCACCAGATTTCTATCCACCAGGCTAATTCTTGGCATGGGCACCCGGTCAATACGTTCAGGTAATTGGCATAATTGATATTTTCCCTGTTTTGCATTATAATATGTTTCCAGACTGGGGGTCGCGGATCCAAGGACCACTGTACATTGATTTATTTGAGCCCGCATGACGGCCAGATCCCGGGCATGGTACCGTGGTGAAGGATCATTTTGTTTGTAAGAATGGTCATGCTCTTCATCTACAATGATCAGCCCGAGATTTAAGAGAGGGGCAAAAATTGCAGAGCGTGGTCCCAATGCAATTCGGCAGACACCTTCCCGGAGTTTTCGCCAGGAATCATATCTTTCGCCGTGAGACATACGGCTGTGGAGCACAGCAACATCTTTCCCAAAAATCGACCGATATCGCTGAACAGCCTGTGGTGTCAATGATATTTCCGGAATCAGAATTAAAGCTGTTTTTTGCAGATTCAAAGCTTCCTGTACAATTTCAATATAAACCTGGGTTTTACCACTGGCAGTCACTCCATGCAGAAGGAAAGGCGAAAATTTACAGCTCCTCAGTGCGGGAATTATTTGTTGAACTGCCGATGATTGGTGTTCAGTCAGCCGGATGGTTTTTGGGTGTTTTAAAGAAATATGGTCATAAGCATCACGAAATCTTTCACGTTCATCGATTTCAATCCATCCGGCAGATGCCAGCCTGTTCAGAATCGGGGTACGGACATTCAGTGAAGCCTGGGTTGTTTCACCGCCGGCATGGATGATTCTCTTCAGAATTTCGGCCTGTTTCGGCGTGCGTTTCATTAAAATTCTCCATTCTGTTTCTGCAGGCATTTTTTGAATGGATATCCACTTTTCAATTTTTGGTTTGAATGGAGTGTCCAGTATATAATGCGAATGAAGGATCCCGAGTTTTTCCAGGCGGCTGATTTCGCAACGCAATCCATCCATTCTGAGACGTCTGCTCAGCACATCGAAAGACAGGGTGTCCCGGTTATGAAAAGCTTCAATAATTCTTTGATGTTTGTTTGATAACTTAAGAGTTACTGAATCCACGTTTTTGATTTTTTTTAATAACAGCCGGGTTTCCCTCTGTATAACCGACGGGAGCATGGCACGAATGACTTCTCCAATTGTAGCAAGATAGTATTCCGCTGTCCATTGACCGAGTGCGATCAGATCGGGTGGAAGAAGAGGCTTGGATTCAAGCAGATCTTCGATGGATTTTAATTTGTCAATATTGGTCGATTCCGGGAAAGCAATGACAAAACCGCTTTCTTTTCTGCGACCCACTGAAACCAGCACATGATGACCGATTTCAATGACAGACTGAAAAGCCTGAGGGATTTTATATGTCAATGCCTTTAGCGGCAATTGCGGGAAAACCACATCAGCCAGTTTTCTGTCCTTGTTGTCCGACATGGATGGAATATACAAAGGCAGAGGATGAGAGGCAAGAAAGAAAAATTTGAAAAGCGTCTCAGTGTCCACAGAAAGCATCATAAATGGATGTTCAATGAATCAAACAGACACAAAAAACTTTTCAACTTGTTTTATCGTCATAGTGTCGCAGTATCTGGTTTTTGTGGATCAGAAAGTATCATCCCTTTTTCATCTGGTATTTCGATGGTTTTTTTATTAAATTATATCATTATTAAAAAATGGAAGGTTGTGGTTTTGTGTATTTTATACGAATAAAATATTTAGGCTGGATTTTTTTCCTTGGGATTCTTACCAGTTGCAGCCATCAATCCGTTCAGCTTACATCCGGACATACCTCTCCGTCTCATGATTCACGGGCGATTGAACTTTTTGTAGATGGTCTGAATCATGAGCTGAATCAGAATTATCCAGCGGCGCTTTTAATGTATCAGGAAGCACTTCTTTATGATTCCACTTCAGCGGTCATTTATTTGAATATTGGAAAAAATTATTTTCGGTTGGGCAAAGAAGAAAGCGCTATATTGGCTTTAAAGCGTTGTGTGGAACTGGATCCGAATAACATGGAAGCGTGGGATATACTGGCTTCGGTTTATGCCAGACAGGGCTGGTGGGATTTGGTGGAAAAAACGTATCTGTCTATGATGAAAAGAGACAGCACCGATGAGAAAACATTGCATAAATTGGCGTTATTGTATTTGCAGTCCAATCAGAAAGAAAAAGCAGCCGGTGTCTATCAACGCTTACTCAGGATTCAGTCAGTTCCCGACCCAAAAATATATATTGCCCTGGGAGAAATTTATTTTGATTTGAAACGCTTTGATGATGCAGGCCAAATTTTTCATGGTTTGATAACAATTAATCCGGAATCGGGATTCGGATATTTTGGATTGGGAATGACCCGTGAAGTGATTCAGGATACGGCGGGTGCCATTGGATTTTATAAGGAAGCTGTTGATAAAACACCCGAGCTGAATGAAGCAAGGGATCGGCTGGGACAAATATATATTGCAAAAAAAGACTGGCCAAAGGCCATTCGGCTTTATACAAATGCCATACAAATTGATACAACCGATCTGGAGAGCTGGCTGGAATTGGGCGATTTATATCAACAGACCGGCGATTCACTTCAGGCCACGCATGTTTATCAGGAAATCCAGCAGCGTTTTACTGAAGAGTGGCAGGCCCATTTCAATTATGGCCGCTTTTTAATGCGGAAACAGGCATATGATTCAGCACTGACTGCTTTTAAAAAAGTACACAGGTTGTCACCGGATAATGCGTTGGGATGGCTTTTCTCAGGGATTGTTTATACGAATCTGGACAGCCTTGAAGGGGCAGAACGGGATTTATTAAAAGCCCTTGCTATCGAATCCAAAGATCCTCTGGGCAATTATTATCTCGGTACGGTCTATATCAGATTAAAGATGTACGATAAGGCCATCATCTACCTGAAGCACGCCCTTGCTTTGCGTCCTGAATGGATTTCAGCTTTGAGTGACTTGGCCAATGCCTATGAGAGTCTGGAATCTTATATCCAGGCGGACAGTGTCTTTCAATATGCACTGAATATCGAACCTGATCATGCCCTGCTATTGAATAATTATGCTTATAGTCTGGCATTAAGAAAAGAGAGGCTGGATGAGGCCTTATTCATGGCGCAGCGCGCTTTGGGGCAGGAACCCGAAAACGGAGCCTATCTGGATACGGTCGGGTGGATTTATTTTATGATGAATGAACCACAGCAAGCATTGGAATATATGAAGAAAGCCGTGGCGGTTCGTCAAAACAGTTATGAGGTATTCGATCATCTCGGGGATGTCTATGCTGCCCTAAATATGATTGATGAGGCCCGGGAAGCCTGGGGACAGGCATTGCGGCTGGATGCATCCAACCTGGAGATTCAAAAAAAATTAGGGCAATTGGAAGATTGGAAATCCAATGATCAATGAGAATGCAAAAGTTACATTGCACTGCAAGGTTAATTAATTATTCGGGTATGGATGAAATGAACAATCGTCATGCTCGATATACCAGGGTGATTATTTGATTCGAATTGTTATTATAAAAATATGTATCCTGATATTTTTTATCGGATCGATTGTTTTTTTAAATGATTGTGCAGGGCCTTTTTCTGCAAGACGTCCATTACCAGAAACGACTCCCCAGGATCTGATTCGAAAAATTCAGGCACATGTTTCACGGTTAAACACAATTCAGGGCAATGCAAAAATCAATGTGAATTCAGAAATCGGCAATTTTTATGGAACACTCGAGTTGAAGGCCCATTTGCCAGATTCCCTGTATGCCAAGGTGGAGGGGCCTTTTGGCGTGGATATGGCTTTGATACGTTTTTATGCGGAAGACATGCTGTTTTACAGCCCCTTTCTTCATATCGCTTATACCGGTAATATCAATGACGGTATGGCGGGGATACTTCCATTTGAGATGAATACAGGTGATTTTTTATTATATACACTGGGGCTGTTGGAGATTCCTTCCTATCAAATGCAAGAGATTACCCTTTTGTATTCCCAGGATGATCAATACGTCATGCATTTTAGGAACGGGGAACGGGTTTGGGTGCATCCCAAGGGCCCAGTCATTACCCGGTGGGAAAAAATTGACAGCCTGGGGCATGTCAAATGGACCTGGGAAGGCAGACGGTTCAGGGCAACAGGGGGTGTGCAGTTACCCCAGACTATTCATATGACTATTGAAGATCCCAAACAGAAGGTCACAGTTTACTATACAAGACGACATGCCAATCGAAATCTCAAATCCGGATGGAGCCGATTTCGTGTTCCAGAGGGAGTTAGACCCATTGCACTTTGAAAAGAAAATATCAGATCACAATATTGATTTATCGGTCATCGTTCCCGTATTTGATGAGGCGGAGTCCATTCAGGAATTGGTCAGAGAGATAACACAAGTTTTATCGTCTCAAAAGTGGGACTATGAAATATTGTTGATTGATGATGGCTCCACGGACAATACTTTTCAACTGTTAGAGACGCTGCATCAAAAAGACAAGCACATTCGTGCCATTCAGTTTCGCCGAAATTTTGGAAAGGCAGAGGCATTATCCGCAGGATTTTGGGCATCAAGCGGTGACATAGTTGTCACCATGGACGGAGATCTGCAGGATGATCCGGCGGAAATTCCATCACTTGCTGCAAAATTAAATGAAGGGTATGATTTGGTATCAGGCTGGAAAAAGAACCGAAAAGATCCTATTTCCAAACGGTTTCCATCCAGGATCTGGAACAGGATGACATCTTTCATGACCGGTCTCAAGTTGCATGATTTTAATTGCGGCATTAAAATATATCGCCGTGAAGTGGCAAAGTCCATTCATGTGTATGGTGAACTGCATCGATATATTCCTGCATTGGCCAAGTGGGGTGGATTTCGGGTAGGCGAGATGGTTGTGAATCATCGTCCCAGAAGATTCGGTCAGAGCAAATATGGCGTCTCACGTTTTTTCAAGGGATTTCTTGATTTAATTACCGTGATGTTTCTCAGCCGGTATACCCGTCGGCCGCTGCATCTTTTTGGCATGTGGGGGCTATTATTCGGGATTACTGGCACCGGAATTACCGCGATACTGATTATTTTACGCATCACCAAAGCCATTTACTTAACCAATCGTCCGATTTTATTTATCGGTATTTTGTTTCTTATTATCGGCATGCAATTATTCAGTATCGGTTTGCTGGGCGAAATGATCACCCGCTCTCAGTCCCAGGGCAGGAGATATGCCATTCGTCGTTTTTTAGGAGAATGACATGCGGTTTGTGATTGTGGGTCCGGTATATCCGATACGGGGAGGAATCGCTCAATCCGTTACCCAATTATACAAAACACTTTGCGATTCGGGTCACAGCACGCACGTGCTTTCATTTAAGCGGCTTTATCCTTCCGTTTTTTTCCCTGGCAAGACTCCATTTGAATCCGGTAAAGCACTTTATAAAATTCCGTCGAATGCCTTGCTCGATTCAGTCAATCCATGGACCTGGATTCAATCGATACGATGGTTAAAATCCCTGCAACCGGACGCCTTGATTTTTCAGTACTGGATGCCGTTTTTCATTCCTTGCTATATATTTATCGCCTTTATATCAAAATTATTCTGGGGTATCCGGAGTATTTATATTTGTCATAACATTGTTCCCCATGAAAGGATCCCCGGGGATTTATTGCTGCTGAAGCTGGGTTTTCGATTCACAGATGGCTTGATTACCCAGTCCGCCAGTGTTCGAAATGAATTAATGAAAATATATCCGAATCAGCGAACGATTAACACACCGCATCCGATATACAATCTGTTGCCGCATCCGGTATCCAAAATGGAAGCAAGAAAAAAATTGGGTATAAAAAGGAAACGTCTGATTCTTTATTTTGGAATCATCCGGAGCTATAAAGGCATACAGTATCTTGTAAAAGCCATGCCAATCATTCTGCAGAAGGAATCCGTGCATTGTCTGATTTGCGGAGAATTCTATGATGATCGTGAAGATACATTCAAATTGATCCAGGATTTAAATCTCGGTTCCCGTATTCTTGTGAGGGATGAATTTATTCCGAATGAATCCGTTCATCTGTATTTTTGTGCGGCCGACATTGTTGTTCTACCCTATTTGACTGCCACCCAAAGCGGCGTGGTTCAGGTGGCGTTTAATTACAATCGTCCGGTTGTAGTGACACGGGTAGGAGGCCTGCCCGAAGTGGTCCTTGATGGAAAGACCGGTTACATTGTCCCGCCGAAGGATCCCGGAGCTATTGCAAAGGCCGTTCTTCAGTTTTATCTGGATTGCCGGACAGTTCCATTTGAAAAAAATATCAGGTCTGAAAAGAAAAAATATTCTTGGAAAAGGATGGGGGAAGCGGTCGAAATGCTGGCAAAACCGGATAATGTCAGTTTAAATAGTTGAATTGAAAAGCGATCATGCTTATGAAACGAGTATTGATTATCACCTATTATTTTCCGCCTTCCGGAGGAGCAGGTGTACAGCGCGTCTTGAAGTTTGTTAAATATTTGCCGGAATTCGGATGGGAGCCGACTGTACTCACGGTGAACGAAAATGCGGAATTTCCCACACGGGATGTATCGTTGTACAATGAAATCCCGGAGCATATACAGATTATGAGGACTCCCCTGTTTGAACCGTATAAAGTGTATTTGAAATTCACTGGAAAAACGGCCTCTCAGGGAATGGATATTGCCACCCTTCATCAGGGACGAAAATCCTTTAAAGAAGCCATGGCTGAATGGATTCGCTCCACCTTTTTTATTCCGGACGCGCGGTGTCTTTGGAAACGGACTGCAGTACCATTCGGAAAACGACTTCTGAAAGAAAAACATTTCGATGTGATATTTTCTTCGGCGCCTCCCTATACGACACATCTGATTGGAAAAAGACTGGCAAAATACTCTGGCAAACCATGGGTGGCCGATTTTCGGGATTCCTGGGTCGGATGGCTGTCCGCTG
Source organism: bacterium (assembly GCA_016932575.1). GTDB lineage: Bacteria > Zhuqueibacterota > QNDG01 > QNDG01 > JAFGCO01 > JAFGCO01. Next base: position 236,081 of record JAFGCO010000067.1, on the reverse strand, counting down.
CCCAACGCTGGTGGATGCCAAGAAAAATTGAATTGACAATGGAGAATGCAGTCCTCCGGGATGCCAGCCGGATCACCCATGTTTCAAAAGGTGTGAAGACAGATCTTCTTTCGCGGCATTTGAACATACCGGCGGATAAATGGACCCTTCTTACCAACGGATTTGATCAGGCAGATTTTGATGGCATTCATAAAAAGCCTCCTGAGAACCCATTTGTCATCACTTATACGGGGTCATTGTATGGGCACCGTAATCCCCATACTTTTTTGGCTGGCCTACGTATGCTGGTTGATGAACATGCGGAATATAATAAGAGAATTAAAGTTATGTTTGTCGGAAGAGTGGATCCTGAATTCCTTACGGCTTTTCAGCAGTTTGGAGATATGATTCAACATATTCCATATGTTTCCCATCATGAGAGTATCCGCTATCTGCTTGGTTCGCATGCGCTGCTTTTAATTATTGATGACTCACCCGCAATGAAATCGATTATTACCGGAAAGCTGTATGAATATATCGGCGCGAGGCGCCCCGTTCTGGCAATTGCACCCGAAGGGGAGGCGGCCGAATTAATCCGTACTGCGGGTATTGGAGAAGTCGTGGCACCCATGGATGCCGGAAGTGTATGCCGAATTTTAAAGGCATGGATAACTGCAGGATCTCGGCATTTTACATATTTGAAAAGGAAATACGATGTGAGTTCTGAATTTAACCGGAAAAATCTGACTCATACATTGGCAACGATTTTTAATTCGATTGATCAGTCCAAATCCTCTGTGAATGATAAAGGCATGCATTTGTGATTGGATGGACGCCGGTGTTCATCAGTTTTATCGTTGCTGTCAATAGAACGTTGATATTGCTATGATAATAAATTAACATAAATAAAGACAAATGCTTATCCATCTAAAAAAAACATTCAAACATTCGGTTATTTACAGCCTTGGCAACCTTTCGACAAAATTGATTGGCATTGTATTATTGCCGCTGTATACAAGTCATTTAACGCTCGAAGAGTATGGTATGCTGGGTATTTTGGAAGCCACAAGTCTGGTTTTAATATCTGTGTTAAGCTTTCGCTTGCCTACAGCCATGATTCGATGGTGTTCGGATGAAAGCGATTTGCATACTCAAAAAGTCATTGTGTTCAACACGTTGTTTTTTTGTGTGCTCTCTTTGATCGTTATCAATTGTATATTGATGCCGTTAAAAAATGCATGCTCACAACTGTTTTTTGGCCAGCCTCATTATGATCGATACTTTTTATATCTTTTTATTTTTATTTCCTTTGAGATATTAAATCAAGTGTTTCTCGGTTTTTTACGTTTCAAGGAAAAGTCATTCGTTTATATTGTGCTTACGGTCGTGAAGATGTTGACAATTCTGGCGTTCAATATTTATTTTGTCGCATATATGAATATGGGCGTTGAGGGAATCATTTTGGGGCAATGTATTGGCGCCATCTTATTCCTTTTGGTGTCATTTCCATATCTTATTTCCAATATGACCATGAAGATCAATTTTTATATTTTCAAAGAGATGTTCTATTATGGTTTTCCACTCGTTTTTTCTACTATTTCGGGAATGATTTTATCCCTGGGGGACCGATATATTCTCCCCTACTTTCATGGCTATTCGGATCTTGGTGTTTATTCACTGGCCTATAAGGTCGCAAGTGTGATTAATGTTTTTATTTTGAATTCATTTACTTTGGGATTTTTACCCATTGCATTTAAAATGTATAACAAGCCGGAGTCCGAACGGTTTTTTTCCAAGATGCTCACATATTTTGTTTTTATCCTGCTGGTTTCTGTTTTATTGCTCTCATTATTTTCACGAGAGTTGATTGAAACCTTTGCCCTGAAGCAGTCTTACTGGAAGGCAGCCCCTTTAATACCATTTATTGCTTTTGTTTTTGTATTTAAGGGGATGCAATATATTTTCGCATTGGGATTTCATTATGTGAAAAAAACCAAATACAATGCAATGATCACCTTATCCGGCGCCGTGCTTAACCTGATTCTAAATCTTCTGCTGATTCCCAAATTGCATGTTTACGGAGCGATTATCGCAACGTTAATTTCTGCGTTTATAATGACGGGTCTGGTTTATTATTATTCCCAAAAATTTTATTTTATCCGATATGAAAGCGTAAAAATATTTAAAATGTTTGTCGTGATGGTTTTATTATTCAGTGCCTCGTATTGTATTCATCCATTGGGTTCAACGTTAAGAATACTAATAAAAGTGACCCTGGTATTTTTATTTCCGATCCTGCTGTACTTTTGGAAATTTTATGAACAGATCGAATTGCTGCGTTTAAAACAGTTTTATCAGCGATGTTTGCATTTTTTTCAATCCCGGGAATGACCATGATGCAGCGAACCGGCATTTTTTATAAGAAAATCTCTGCATCTTCAGAGTTCATTCCGGCTTTTTTTTAATTATTACTGTTGGATATTTGGAGTCATTGATGAACATTGGTATGATATTGGATAAACAGTTTCCTCCGGATCCGCGTGTAGAAAATGAAGCGATTAGTCTGACCGAAGCGGGACATGATGTTTTTTTACTGTCATTTAATTTCCAGAATCTCCCTGAATATGAAATAATCAACGGGATCCATGTGATCCGGATTTCTATATCAAAAAATATGAGTAATAAATTACGGACTTTAATTCATGTCGTTCCTTTGTATAACTTATTTATTGCAAAGCATATTAAGAAATTATCAAATAAGTACGGGATAAACATACTTCATATCCATGATTTGCATCTGGCCAGGCCAGGATTGATGGCCAATAAAAAATTAAAATTAAAATTGATACTTGACTTACATGAAAACTATGTCGAAGCCCTGAAAAGTTATAGTTTTACAAAGTCCCTGGCAGGACGGCTGATATTCAATGAAAAACGCTGGTGGAAATTTGAATCTGAAGTGCTGCATCGCGTTGATAAGATCATTGTTCTTTCGGAATATTTTAAATCATGCTTTCTTGATAAATATCAGGATTTAGAAAATGACCAATTTGTGGTGGTACCAAATGGGGTGATTCTTGAGTCATTTTTAAGTATCCCCCTGGATAAGAAGGTACTTCCCGCTGACGGGTCTTTTTATCTCATCTATTTTGGAGATATTGCAAAGCGTCGCGGTATTGATATATCAATTGAAGCGATGAAAATAATCGGAAAACACCACCCTGAAATAAAATTGGTGCTTCTGGGTCGGATCGATAAATATGAATATCATATGTTTCAGAAAATGATCAATGATTCTTCGGTTCGGGAAAGACTGATATATAAGGGATGGCAGCCTTTTGAACGTGTCCCTTCATATATTTCTGCCAGTCATGTGGGATTGTGTCCGATTGTGAAAAATGCCCAGCATGAATCAGGTATTGCCAATAAAGTTTATCAATATATGGCGTTGGGAAAGCCGGTAATCGTCAGTAACTCAATCCCGCAACAACAGCTTGTTGAAGCGACACAAGCCGGTATGGTGTTTGAGTCAGGGAATGCGGAAGATTTGGCTGGCAAGGTTATCAAGTTATATCAAGATAACAAGCGTCGCCAGATCATGGGAAGGAATGCTGAAAAAGCCATCGTGACTCGCTATAATTGGAAGGAGACGGTGAAACCTTTAATTTCCATGTATGATTCGGTATAAATAACAATGAATATTATTGAAAGCACCGTTTGATTATTCCATGAATTCCTTAAATAAAAATCAGATTGAATATATGTTGTTTCATTTCAATCATCATTGGATGTTGACACATGAAATCAGGTCAAGAATGAAATTTGTGAGCAGGGTGGAAGAAAAATTTAAAAGCAAGATTATTTTTTTATTGTCAGAACGCCATCTTCAGGACATAAAGCAGAATAGGGATGCGACTATTTTATTTCCCCTTTCAGATGAAAAAAATTTTTGGAAGATAGATGAACAAGGCAATCTTATATTCATGGATGATCTTTTAAAATCGGCCTTTTATTTATTGTCCGGGTATCAGGAGTATAAGGTCAGTGGAAAAGATAGATTTGGCCGATACCCCCACACAGAAAGTGTTCAATATCAATTTAACTTTACAAATATCCCATTGGTGAATATATATTTCAGAATCATTGCAGAGGGCATTCGGGCATTTTGTGATATGCACAATATTGCATTTAAAAACCGCCGCATCTGGCAGAATGGTGATTTTGGATTTATTGTCACGCATGATGTGGACCGTGTGGATAAATGGACATGGCATGAGACAAAATACAAGTTGAAACAAGTACTTGGCATGAGTTCAACTCCCTATTCAAAATCAATGACATGTTATCTGCTGTTCCAATCCATTGTGAATTTGTTTACCAAAGTCAACCCTTATTGGAATTTTGAATGGTTGAAGAAGACAGAAAAAAAACATGACATCCATTCGGTTTGGTATTTTTTGCCAAAAGGAGATAAATATATCGATGCCCTGTATTCCTTTAAGGAAAAACGCATCATCGATTTAGTCAGATATCTGGAACAATCAGGAGATGAAATATGTCTGCATGGTGTATTTAAGTCGAAGGTCGATTTGGATATTATGCAAAATAACAGGGCTGAAATTCAATCCCTGAGTCAGAAACCTGTCGTGGGCATACGGCAGCACTGGTTAAGTTTTGAATATCCCGCGACATTACAAAATCAGGAGAGATTGGGATTTCAGCATGACAGCAGCTGGTATTTTGCTGAACATGTGGGCTGGCGCAATTCGTATTGTTTTCCTTTTCATCCCTATGATTTTCAACAAAAAGAGATGATGAAAATTTGGGAAATTCCTCTCTGTATGATGGATGCATCACTTTTTGATTATCAGGAGTTCAGCCTTTTTGAGGCGGCGAATGTGTTCGAAAATTTATTGGAGCAAGTTCGCTCGGTTCACGGTCTTTTTGTGTTGTTATGGCATAATTCCTATTTTGATGAAGTTCGCTTCCCGGGGATCACAGATTTTTATAAAGGAATGTTAAGAAAAATCATGGAGTTAAGAGCAGATTGTGTTTTACCGCAGGAGTTAATCAGCCGGTTTGAAGAAATTTCTGCGTCGACTGAATAAAAATATAAGCGATCGGATTCATCAATGAAAACCATGGACACGGATTCATTTTTTATAGCAATGGTTTTGCCCTCATCCAGGCAAGAACGGGACAGTCATAATTTTCCGGCCGCGGGGATTAATCAGTCTAAGTCGTATCATCATCGAATCAAGGCAATTATATGCTTAAAAAAATAATTGACATTACAAGGCAAAAAACATATTTTATTATACATTTTAGCTATTCCTCCTTTTAATATCCAGGAAGTGGAGTCACGATTCACTACAAATAACCGCGAATACTGTCCGAATAACGGAGACCTTCTCATTTTTAAACTGCGATGATTATAAATAAAATAATACAATTAATGAAAAACAGAGATATCGATGAAATTTACTATCTCTGTAAATATGGTGCTCCAAAAAGAAAAGCGGATATTTTTCATTTAAGACGGGAAGGATTTCCGATTCAAAACATGACATTTTTCCTTTCTACTGGCCGATGTGGTACAGCATGGTTTACAAAATTACTGCAGGAAAACAAAAATGTTCGGGTTCTGCATAATCCGAAACCCAGTTTACACGTACAGGGGAAAATTGTCTATGAAATATTAAATAAAAATGAGTTTAAAATTGATCAGGATAGTGAAAGTTTAATACGTGAAATTTATCTTGCAGGAAGAGAAGAAGTATTAAGGTATGTTTATAAATCTGATAAAATCTTTGTTGAAACAAATAATCACATTACATTTTTCGCACCTGTTTTGGCAACATTATTTCCTCAGGCAAGATTTGTCCATTTATATCGTCATCCAGGAGAATTCATTCGTTCCGGATTGAGGAGAGGGTATTATTCTCCAAATGACAAGATGATTGAAAAGAGAATTAAACCGGTGACAGGAGATCCTGGCATTTGGGAATTATATTCTCAATACGAAAAGATTGCCTGGCTCTGGAACGAGACAAACCAATTCATCGAAATATTCAAGCGCAGTATTCCTAAAACTAGAGTTTATGATTTCAACTTCAACCATTTGGAAGTACAAAATATCAAAAATCTTTTTCAATGGTTAGAAATTCGTATTCATGACAAAAGCATTCGTAAATACAAAAATTTAAAAATAAATGCCCAGCCTTCAGAATGTATTGGCAAATTCTCAGAATGGAGTCGCGAAGAAGTTCAGAAAATAGATAATATATGCTCCAAATTATCAGAAAAGTACCAGTATCGCCTTAAATTGTGAGGATTATGTGAAATCAAAGGTACAGGCGTCATTTCTCAGTCTTAAAGCATGGTATGATTATAATGGTGATAAAACTTATGATGTTTGTGATATCGGAGCAACCAAATTTTATATCATTCTAAGTGATGTACAAAAAAAAAACCGTTTGGGAAATTATTTAACCTACCCGTTTTTTTATTTCAAACAAAATCAGAGTGATTTACTCAGAAAAATATTACGCTTGAAAAAGCAGGAGTATCCTCAAGCATATGCAAAAATATTAAGATCGTTTTTATTATTGTATCATAAATTCAACGAAAGGTCTTATATCAAATATATCGATCACTTGACCGGAAAATTAATAGCGAATCGTTCATATCAATATAAGGACTATTGTTGGGGGCAGCCCTATGATTGGTATTCCAGAAAATATATTCCCGCAGGAACTCCGAGAGCCACTGTCACATCTCAAGTCACACATACATTTTTAGATGCTTATGAAATATTGGGTGTAGAGAAATATTTGAATTTTGCTGTAAGCAGTTGCAGGTTTTTTCTTGACCATTTGAATTATACTTTTGATGAAGACGGAGATTTTTGTTTTAGTTATACACCGCTGGATGATTATCATATTCACAATGCCGGGGCTATGGTTGCCTCTGCAATAATAAGGACAGGGAAAATCATCGGAGATAAAAAGTTAATAGACTATGGAAAGAGAAATATTAATTTCATCATCAAATATCAGAATGGTGATGGTTCCTGGTATTACTGGGCACCACCCTTTAAAATTATTAAACGGATCGATAATTATCATACTGGATTTATTTTGGAGTCGTTATACGCTGTGAATAATATAATAAAAGAGAGAAAATATTCTGAATCATATAACAAAGGCGTGAAATTTTATATTCACAATTTTTTTGAGAGTAATGGCGCATCGAAGATGACACCAGAAAAAATATATCCGATTGATATTCAAAGTTGTGCGCAAAGTATTATCACATTAACATTGCTTTTAATAAATGATCCTCTGAATAGACAAATAGAAAAAACCAGAGATCAGGTTCTATCTTGGACCTTGGATAATATGCAGAAATCCGATGGCAGTTTTTATTATCGTATTTATAAATCAGGTAAAATTGATAAAAATTCATACATTAGATGGGGAGAATCCTGGATGTTCCATGCGCTTTCACTGGTGATGAGTCGTTATTAAAAGGGACGGTATGAAGATGATAGGGTATATTCATCGAAAAATTCTTATGCTTCAATTGATTAAAAAAATTAATCAGTTGAATATTGAAACATCAGAAATAAACCATGAAGATCTGCCATATGTAAAGTTAAAAGAAGGTCCTGGTTTTTATGGATTAAAAACACCACAGTCACAGAGAAAATATTATTGGCTTCTATCGAAAAGCACCAGAAGTGTATTGTTGGCCGATTGTTTTCAGGTCGCAAAAGATATTATTATCCGGTACAAGGAAGCCGGATTAAAAGCCGGAGGACCAGAAAAAGAAACTTTCTATCAGGTTAAAAAAAATGATGTTGTATCTGAAATGGGAGCATATTTGGGATTTTATATTATTAAATTGGCAGAAAAAGTGGGACAAAATGGTAAAGTGATTGCAATTGAGCCCATACCGGAAAATTTGAAAATTTTAAAAAAAAATGTATCTGCAAATCATTTAACAAATGTATATATTGTTGAAAAGGGTGTTTGGAATGAAAAAAAGAAATTAACATTTTTCAGAAAAAACGGGGATTATCAGTCCGGCAGCCTCATTTTGGCGGATGAGAAGAAAAACCAATATCATATTGATGTTGATTCTTTGGATAATATTTACCAAGATATCCATGTGAATTTTTTAGATTTTATTGTGATTCAGTTAAACGGAGCTGAATTAAGGGCATTAAAGGGATTGACAAGATTTAATCCAAAAAATGTTGCAATTGCTGCAAGATATAAAGAGAATAATCGATCGAGTGTCCATGAAATTGTTCAACTGATGACCTCAAGAGGTTATCAATGTCAGGTCTTGGAAAAAAATTTTATTTTTTGTGAGATTATTCAGGATTAAATGGAAAACATAAAAATTACAATTATCGGGAATTCGGTTGCGCTTCGAACCCGTCCAAGAATTGAATATCCTGGTCAGTTCAATTATTGTCAATTATTAGAGAAAATGTTGTGCGATCAATTTCCGGACAAATCGATACAACTCAAAATTCTTGCATCAGGCGGATCAACGATTTTGGATATCGTGAATAATATGGATCAGTATATTTCTACCTTCCCTGATTTTTTTATCATAAATATCGGTGTGGTTGATGCTTCAACCCGAGAAATACCTCTGTGGTTTTTTAAAATTAAAAACCGAAAAGGTGACCGGTTTTTTGATGTGAGTTTTCGTAAAATATATTATCATGTAATAAAGCCCATGAGGCCATTCCTGGTCAATATCAGAGGAAGAAGAAGCTGGACGAGTAAAAAACGTTTTATGAAATTATTTGATCAATTGCTTGAATGCCTATATAAGGAAACGAATTCCAAAATCATTGTGTTGCCGATCAATGTTACGACTTCAAGAATAAAAAAGCAGCTGCCTGGAAGCGAAAAAAAATATTTTGAGTACAATCAGATTATGCACAATGTCGCAAAAGAATACAATCAGTGTTTTGTACAATTAGCTGACCTGAAACCTGAAATTCATTGTCCGGATGGTGTCCATTATTCGTTGGAAGGCCATAAAATTGTCAGTCAACGAATATTTAATGAAATATTAAAGTACAGCTGAAATTCTTTCCCTGAGTGACTTATACGATTTATCAAAGAGAGCTGCTGTCATGTCTGTCTGTGACCATTTTGATCTTAATTAGAAATAAACTGGAGAAACGTCATATGTCAAAGAAAAAGAAAAAGAAAAATAAAATCAAAGCTTCTCAGACCGCTGAACAGCAACCGGTATCGATGAATAAGAATTTTTGGCAAAAACATCCGGACTGGGTAGCCATGGGAATGTTGTTTGTTTTATTGCTGCTGTTTTTTCAACCGGTGATGCTCTCAGATCAGACGTATCAATCATCGGATAAAATGACAGCGAAAAGTTATCAACCGTTCATCCGTGAATCTATAAGTGAGGGCACGTATCCTTTATGGAATCCGTATATTTTCAGCGGCATGCCCAGTTTCGCCAGTTTATCGAGCGCGCCATATGCGGATGTGGCCGGTAACGTGATCAATGCGGCAATCTGGCTTGTGCGTCGGGTCGTTCCGTTAACAAATTTCACGCGTATTTTTTTAAATTATCTGCTTTTGGGCGGATTTGTTTTTTTGCTTATGAAAAGCTGGCGTCTATCGACTCAGGTTGCATTTTTTTCAAGTGTGGCAATTGTGTTCATGCCGCAGATGGTGGCGTATACGGTATTTGGACACAATACAAAGCTGATGACGATTGTCTTTTTTCCGGTTGTATTTTTGTGCATCGAGCGACTCTTGAATAAACGAAATTTACTGTTTTTTTCTTTAGCCGGTTTGGCCATCGGCCTTCAGCTGTTACGCGCCCATGTGCAAATTTGTTTTTATACCTATCTGGCAGTTGGCATCTATTTTATTTTCTGGACGGTTATTCACATCCGGGAAAAACAACCGGCCAAGTCGTTATTTTCCGGTACGGGGCTGCTTGCCGGGGCCGTGATAATGGGTGTATTAATCGGCTCATTTTTATATTTATCGGTCTGGGAGTATTCGCATTATTCCATTCGCGGTGGCGGTGTCACTGGAGGACTGGATTATCAATATGCGACCAACTGGTCATTTCCGCCTTCAGAAATGGTTACTTTTTTTATACCTTCGTTTATGGGATTCGGGAGCCAGACGTATTGGGGACAGATTTATTCATCCGAATTTCCTCTATATTTCAGCCTCATTGTATTGATATTGGCAGGTTTGGCTCTGATCATCAACCGAAATCGGGTGGTCTGGTTTTTCAGTATTCTGGCGGGTATCACACTGCTTATGTCCTTCGGAAAGCATTTCCCTGTTCTTTACGGGCCACTGTTCAAGCTTTTGCCCTTTTTTAATAAATTTCGTGCGCCGAAAATGATTCTGATTATTTTTGATTTTAGTCTGGTCGTGCTGGCAGGGTTCGGTTTGGAAGGACTCATCAAAGCATCCAGGGATAAGCTGAAGAACAGCATGGTGCCAATTCAACGGTATTTGATCATTGTTGGGAGTATTGCTGGTCTGTTGCTTCTTGTTCTTCTGGCCGGCAAAGGGCTTTATTCGGGATGGGTCAGCAATTTTCTTGGGTCCAAATATCCTACGGCCAGTCCCCTGGCTTTTCAGCGTGTGGCAGACCAGGCACTGAAAATGGCCAGGGGAGACGGTGTCAAAATGCTTTTTTTGTTTATTTTTTCTGCAGGCGCAATATGGCTGGCAGTGCGCGAGAAAATCAGCATGAAAGCCCTGCCGGTATTTTTTTGCCTGTTACTGGTTATTGATCTCTGGTCCGTAAATAAAAAATTTATGGATCCTAAACCAGAGACAGCAGAATCGAGACATTTTAACGAAACACCCGAAGTTGCCTATTTAAAGAATCAGGATGAACCCTGTCGGATCATGACGGTATTTGATGCTTATGAGCGTGCTCCGAACTGGTACATGTACCATCAAATTCAGAATATATATGGATATTCGGCGGCGAAATTACGTATCTATCAAGAGCTGATGGAATCCTTTGGCATGCCGACTGAATATGGATATAAATATGTTAAAACAGTTGAAGGACAGCCAGTGCTGAAACTGCCATCAGAAGTAAATGCAACACAGAAAAACATTCATGATACTTTTCTCAAATTGTTAAATGTAAAATATCTTGTTTGTCCGGTTCCCCTGCCGGATTCGTCGATTCGAATGGTGCTTCCGCCTCAGGTACAAAGAGGAAATGCTGTCCTTGAATTTAAAAGTGCACTTCCCCGAATATTCTTTCCTGAAAAAGCCATTCAAGCCAGGGAGGAAGGCATATTAAAATATATGACAAGCAGTCAGTTTGATCCTGCAGTGACCGGTATCATTGAGAAGGAAATCCCATTCGAAATCCAGCCGTCTGACAGCAATCGTGCTGAAATTGTTCATTATGATATACACAATATTCAAATCGAAGCCGATATTCATACACCCTGTATGATGGTGCTCAGCGAAATTTATTATCCTGCCGGATGGAAAGCGTATGTGGACGGTGAGGAAAGTCAAATTTATAAAACCGATTATGTGCTTCGGTCTCTCTTTCTGAAATCCGGAAGGCATCGGATTGAATTTCAATTCGTTCCGAAGATGTTTAAAACAGGATTGAGTATTAGTGCGTTTGTTTTTGCTTTGCTGCTGACCGGTGCCGTGGCAGGAATAATCATGAGAAAAAAGCAGAGATCCCAAAAACCGGTATAATCCGGATTGTTAATTTAAAAAAGAGGTTTTTAAATGCGTCATTTTTTAATGAGACATTTTGGGGGATTTAAGGGGCTGTTTTTTCTGTATGCCATGATTTTTGGTCTCTCACTGCATTATTTTTATATACAGAAAATCATTCATCAACTTCGTGAGGAATCCCGCGCGCAGCTTCAGCTTTATGCGAAAATTCTGTCGCGGGTCGTCGAAGCCGAAAATTCCGAGAATATGAATCTTAACTTTATTTTTGAGGAAATTATTCGACAGATCAATTTCCCGATGATCAACACAGATCGCGACGATTATCCGGTCAGCTGGAAAGGCATTGGCATTGATTCTGAAGATCGATCAGAAAAAACCCTGGAAAAAGTGGAAAGACTGGTTGCCCGGATGGACAAGGAAATCGACAGAGTTGAAATCAAGTATCAGGATCAAATTTTGGGATATCTTTATTACGGCGACAGTTTGCTGATTCAACAACTGAAGTGGCTGCCCACGGTTGAAATTGTTGTGATTGGCCTGTTTTTGCTCATGGGCTTTTTGGGGTATGCCAACACAAAAAAAAGCGAGCAGCGCCATATTTGGGTGGGCATGGCAAAAGAAACGGCACACCAGCTGGGGACACCGATCTCTTCCCTCATGGGCTGGATTGAGGTGATGCAATCGGCAAAAACTGTTCATAAAAAGGAAATTCTCAAAGAAATGCAGCATGATGTTCAGCGCCTGCGGCAGGTTTCCAACCGGTTTTCACAAATCGGTTCCAAACCCCATCTTCAATCCGTTGCATTAAAAGATGTGATTCATGATGCGGCGGATTATATCCGGCGGCGGGCGCCCCAACTGGGAAAGCCGGTAACGATTCATGAGACGGTTCAGGACGACATTAAAGTTTTATTGAATCGCGATATTTTTCAATGGGCCCTGGAAAACATCATGAAGAACGCGCTGGATGCCATGGATAAAGAAGAAGGAATTATTGATATGCAGTTGGGGGCGTGCCAGAATGGATGTACAGCCTATATTGAGATTCGGGATAACGGCCGGGGTATTCTGGAAAAGAATGTGAAGCGTATTTTCAAGCCCGGTTATTCCACCAAGAAACGCGGATGGGGATTGGGACTATCTCTCGCCAAACGAATCGTGGAAGATTATCATAAAGGCAATCTTTTTGTGAAAGAATCCAGATTTGGCGAGGGTACGATTATGAGAATCGAGTTGAAATAGCAGCGGCATGTGTTGATGCAAGACGCTGAATTGATGGAACGGGTGAAGGCCGGTGATGAATCGGCCTTTAAAATGATTGTTGATCGGCACCATCGGGCGATATATCATCTTTGTTACAGATACTTGGAGAAGCGGGAAGATGCTGAAGAAGTAGCCCAGGATGTTTTTATCCGGCTTTACCGATCAGTCGATACATACCAGCCTTTTGCAAAACTCACAACATTTCTTTATCGGATTGCTGTCAATCTTTCTCTGAATCGTATTCGTGACCGAAAACGGAAACGCTGGATTTCTCTGGAAATGCTTCGACAGAATAAAGGGATGGAATTCGAGGCATCGTCGAGGGACCATCCGGATTTTGCTCTTGAGTTGAAGGAAAAACAGATTCAGATATGCCGTGCCATCGAGTCTCTGCCGGAGAATCAGAAGACCGCGGTTATTTTGTACCGGTTTCAAGAGTTATCGTATGAAGAGATTGCTGAAGTGATGGATTGTTCTGTGTCTGCGGTAGAGGCCCGACTTCATCGAGCCAAATTGAGTTTAAAGAAAAAATTGAATCATTTGGTGGATGATTTGAAATAAAAAAGACCCGGTTATTGAATTTTAACCGTGAGATTTTATGCTGATGTTTTCAATCAAATAAAACGCAAGTTTTTTTTAAAACCGGTGTTAAAAATAATGAACTGGAGTGATAAAATTGAATTGTGCAACATTTAGAAAACAATTTTCGGTTTTTCAGGACAACAGGCTTTCATCAGATCAAATGAATGATATGGCACTGCATCTTCAATCTTGTGCCGATTGTCGGAAATTTACTGAAGCCTCTGAGGCCGTCTGGGAACTGCTTACCATTCTTCCGAAACCGAAACTGCCCCCGTTTTTTTATACACGATTAAAAGCAAGAATGGAAGCTGATCATCAGGCGAAACCGCTTTCCTGGATTCAGCGGGCGGTTTTATCTGCCATGGTGACAGCTGTGCTGACCCTGGGGATCATCCTGGGCAGTATGGCCGGCCGGTTTTCCAGGGCTGCAAAATCTGAAAATGATTTATTTTACGGATTGCCCCTGGAGGAAATCAATGTGCTGTCGGAGAGTGCTTATGCATCGGATTATTTCGAGTTTTTCAGTCAAGAAGGGGGTGCCGAATGAAACGCTGGATGCAGATTGCGTTGGTGATGTCGCTGGCATTTAACTTCGGTTTTTTGGGCGCTTTTGTTTATCGTATGCTTGAGAAATCGCCGCGGGCGGAAATGGCCATACCAGATTTGGAGAGACCGGTTCAGCCCGTCCGCGAGCAGCCAAGGCAGCCGACTCATAAACCCGTTTTACAGGCAGAGCAAAAACGCGCGTTGTTTCAAATCCGACAGCAGTTTCAACCGCAAATCCGAGAGATACGTCAGACACTTCTGCTGGAAAAAAGGGTGCTCGGAGACATGCTTATCCAGGGAGACGCTGACAGTATTCAGATCGTGTCGCAGATAAATACAATCGGAGATTTGGAAGTCAGTATAGAAAAAGCGGTTATTTTTGAATTGATTCGCGAATCGAGGATTTTAAATCCTGAAGACAGAGCTGCTTTTATCCGTACAGCGTTATTGCGACTTGAGGGAATTCAAAATCATCCGCAAAAATTTCAGAATCGCCCGAATATACAAGGCAATCGTTCACGTCTTCATCCCGAGAATCAACAACAAAGGAGGAACCGGCCATGAAACACAGAATTATTTTTTTGGTAACAATACTCACAAGCATTCTTCTGACGGATTTTGCGACTGCCCGGAATTCGCATCATCAAACACGAATGAACCCCGGGAAGGGCGGACATGCCTGGAATTTAACGGATTGTACGGCGGAGCAGCAGGAAAAAATCAAAGAGATCGACATGAAAATCGAAGATCGGGTTCTTCGCTTGCAAAGCAAGTTGATTGTGCTTTATGCGGAATTGAAAAAGATGATGATTGATGACAACCCAAACCAGTCAGCCGTCATGAAAAAAGCGGAAACCATTGGTTCAATTCAGATCGATATCCAGAAATTACGTCTCGAGCAGCAGTTAAAGATCAGGGCGCTGCTGACGCCGGAACAAAGGATCCGATTTGATCGGCATCTATTGGAAAGCCATGACAGGTTAAGCGGTTTTCACGGCATGAAAGGCAAACCACACTTCAGGCAAGCAAGAAAGCCATGCACGCCGATGATGATGGATGCTGATGAAGGGGCTGCCGGGTCTGAACAGAAAAAGAAACAGGAATGAAAGTTATTTTTTATCCACGATTCAACGACTTTTTCCATGCATTGTCTGTTGAAATTGATTAAATTACCTGCATGCCTGTTGAGCTCGTGGACATTGTGCTCTTGCTGGCGGCAGCACAGGGCCTGTTTCTTGCAATACTGATTTTACACCGACACAGAACGGTTTACGCCAACCGATTTCTTGGCGCTTTAATTCTGGGATATTCTCTGGTGCTCCTGCATCTTTTTCTGGATGAAATCGAATTTTCATTTAATCATCCGATTCTTCCGTTTATCGCGCTGGGTTTGGTTTTTATCGTCGCGCCCTTTCATTACCTTTATAGTCAATATTTGATGGAAAACCGTCATCGGTTTTTTCGCCGTGATGGATGGCATTTACTCCCGCTCGGCCTCTACTATGTCATTGGTTCCCTGGTATTTATTATATTCAAATCCAAGATGATTCATATTGCCCGGTCCGATCATGAAAATAAAATCCATGCCTTTTACCTGTCCTTTAACTGGATCGTGATTCTTTACAGTGCATTCTATATCATATTCACATTGAAATTGTTGTCTGATTATCGTAAGCGCATCCGTGATATGTTTTCTTCCATTGAAAAAATCCGCCTGGACTGGCTGAAAAACATAACGGTGATGATGGCTTCCGCTTTGAGTGTATTCATGATTGAAAATATCCTTTACCTGGCCGGTATCGATCTCTCCAATCAGTTCACGCTCTCATCGACACTGATTGCCGTTTATATTTATGCGCTGGGGTATCAGGGCCTGTTCAAATCCGAAATATTTCATCATCCGCAGTATGAAAAGCCGATACAGGAAATGGTTAAGATGCATGTAAGTACTGAATCAAAGAAATATGGAAAATCAGGTTTATCCTCTGAAAAAGCCCGCCGGATAGAAAAAGAACTCGTCCATCTGATGGATTATGAAAAGCCCTTTTTAAACAGCGATTTGACGTTGAATCAGCTGGCTGACCTGCTGAAAGTGACACCGCATAATCTGTCTGAAGTCATCAATACACGCTTACAGCAGAATTTTTTTGACTTTATCAATACCTATCGTGTTGAACAGGTAAAAGCCGACCTGAAAAATCCGGATAAAATACATCTCAAAGTCCTGGCCATTGCCTTTGATGCCGGATTCAACTCGAAAACCGCATTTAACACCATTTTTAAAAAAATAACAGGTAAAACACCCTCTCAGTACAGACGGGCCCATCTCTGATTCACTTCTGCATTTTCCTGAGAGTTCCCCGAGTAAATTAATTCTTGATCCGTTTTGAATTCTTCCGGCCGTTGCGGTTATCATTGTTGACCTTGCAGGGATATCGTCCGATCCCAGGGGCCAGAACCACAAATCGCACAGATAAACGTTCTATCCCAAGGGGTTGAGCGAAACAGAGAACAAACAATCATATTTTAACACTGTTAAAAGAACAAGGGGGTGAAAGTAATGACACAACAGATGAACGAGGAGATGAATACATGCGGATCAGATTTCAAATTAATATCGGATTTTTGTCACTGGTTGTTCTGGCCGCCCTTCTTCAGGCCGCAGACAGACAATCTGTCGGAACCATACGGGGACGATTGCTCGATGCCGATACCCAGGCTCCGCTCATCGGTGCCAACGTCATCATCATAGGCTCAAATCGGGGAGCGGCAACAGATATGGAAGGGAATTTTGTGATCGACAATATTCCGGTCGGCAGTTATATACTTCAATTCACTTATATGGGATATCAACCGCTGACTAAAACGGATGTTATTGTAAAATCACAGCGTGAAACCTATGTGCATGCGGAAACCCGGATGCAGACTCTGGAAACAGAGGCAGTGTGCGTGACGGACGGGTATTTCACAAGGCAAAAAGAACAATCTGTAAGCGCATTCAACTATAGTTATGAGGAAATCCGGCGCGCACCGGGTTCGGGGGGCGATGTCAGCCGCATACTGATGTCCCTGCCCAGTGTGGCTATGGTCAATGATCAGTCCAACAGCCTGATTGTCCGGGGCGGCAATCCTGTAGAAAATACATTTTTTGTGGATAATATCGAAATCCCCAACATTAATCATTTCCCGGATCAGGCATCCTCCGGGGGTCCGATTGGCGTGCTGAACGTGGATTTTATTCGGGATGTCAATTTTTATTCCGGCGGATTTTCTTCGATTTACGGAGACAAATTATCGTCCGTTATGGACATCCGGTTCCGGGAGGGGAATCCGAAGGAATGGGATGGGCAGCTCGATCTTAATTTTGCCGGATTCGGAGGTGTCGCCGAAGGGCCTCTGGGGAAAAACGGTTCGTGGCTTGTCTCTGCCAGACGCAGTTATCTGGACTTTGTGGTGAAAGTCCTGGATGTGGGTTCCACTATTGCTCCGCGTTACGGGGATATTCAGTGGAAAGTGCATTATGACCTGTCCCCGGAGAACCGGATGATTTTTCTGGGCATCTGGAGCGACGATCACAATGCCCCTGACCGGGAAGCCGGTCTTAAAAACAAGATGACCCACTATGGCCGGCAGGACGACGGCATTCGCACCACGGGATTGACCTGGAGAAAGCTCCAGGGAAGCAGGGGATATACACAGACATCGATTTCGCATACGGTACAAAATTATCGTCAGGACTGGTATGAAACATACACCGAGGAACATGCGGTCAGAAACCGCTCTGCTGAACATGCCCTGAAGCTCCGAAACGTGAGCCACATGCGCCTGCATCCAAATCATGGTGTGGAATTCGGGCTGGACGGCAAGTATCTTTGGTCGGATTATAACAACTGGATCCATGCGACTACCAATGCATTGGGCGACAGTATTCCGGAACTGCGCATAAAGAATGATTTGAATGCTTCGAAAGCCGGCGGGTTTATTAACTATACACTTCAGGCGATTTCAGGAATGGATCTGAATATTGGCGTTCGCGCTGATTATTTTTCGATACCGGATCGCCTGACCTGGTCGCCACGGCTGTCCCTGTCTTACAGAATCACGAACCGGACCACCCTCAACGCCTCCGGCGGCCGGTTTTATCAAAACCTGCCGTTACTCCTGATTTCCCGGAATGAATCAAACAGAACGCTTCATGACATGACATCTGTCCACTATATCCTTGGACTGGAATATCTTTTAACAGAGAATACCAGGCTGACCGCGGAGTTCTATCACAAAGCATACGATCATTTTCCCGTGGATCCTTCGCAGCCCGGTTTGTTCCTGATCGATGAGGGATATCAGTTTGCGCAATCCAAATGCGTGGATACAGGAAAGGCGCAGACCTGGGGCATGGAGCTGATGGTCCAGAAGAAACTGGCCAGGAAACTGTACGGCCTGGCCAGCGTGAGTGTTTTCAAGGCCCGGTACCGGGGCACGGACGGACTCTGGCGCAACCGAAAGTATGACAATCAGTGGATTTTCAGTCTTGAGGGCGGATACAAACCCTGCCAAAAATGGGAGTTCAGCCTGCGGTGGATCGCGGCCGGGGGCGGACCGTATACGCCTCTGGATCTTGATGCATCCAGACAATATCACCGGATGGTCCAGGATAAAAACCGGATTAATCAGGCGCGTTATCCGGATTATCATTCCATGAACATCCGGGTGGACCGCCGGTTCAGCTTTCGCAGTTCAAATCTGATTTTTTACCTGAGCGTGTGGAATGTATATAACCAGAAAAATGTGGCCGAATATTTCTGGAACGACCGGGAACAGAAACAGGAAGCGATTTATCAGTGGCTGATCATGCCGATATTCGGACTGGAGCATGAGTTTTAAATGTAATATGGCGGCTCTGATATTTAGAAACGCCGATGAAGTCTTAAGCCATTTTTGTTTGATAATAGATACTTAATAAGATGAAAAAAAATCCTGTCAGGATTTTGAATCCTGTCAGGATTGGGGATTTCTATATTGTGTCATTTCGAACGGAGTGAAGCGATGTGAGAAATCTTGATACCCGAATCCGGATTATCGTTCTTAAGATTTCTCGCTTCCCTCGAAATGACGTTTTTACAATGTATTTTAATACTATTTCCATCTGTTTCCTTTCTGGAATTGTGTCTGATCCGGAAATCGTATCGTTGTGTAACCTTCCCTAATCCAATGCTGTTTTGCTTTTCTCCACATTCACTCCCTCCCACACCAAAAGAGGTTTTTCCGTTAAATCAGAATTCGTGTATTTTATGGTCACATACCGGGATTCGCCCGGAAGCAGGGTGATATAATTCTCGGAGCAATACAGCGGTACAACCGCTTCGCGGCTTCTGTTTCCGACGATGTTTAAATGGATGAAAAATGCGATCCGGCTGCCGGGATTCTCAATATCCACGTGCACGGCTGTCTTAGATGGATTTTTCTCCATCCGGGACCGGACGTTGATATCTGCTACGGGCAGCGACATCAATCCGGTAAAATCATTCTCAGGATGTCGCCAATAGGTATTGTTTGACAGAACAAATCCGGTTGAGTCGGACAAAGTCAGCCGGACAAACTCCAGTTCCCTGGATTCCGGCAGATGCCATTCGGTTTCTATGGCCGTATTGGCCGGTAAGTGATATTGTTCCTTATTTTGCCACATTTTCCGGCTTTCTTGATCCCAGATTGAGGCACGCAGAAGAATCCCGGGCCTGTCTTTCAAACTTGTGTTCACAATTGAAATGGATCCGCTGTCCCGGTTCCATTGCACATGCATGGATTCGCAGGCGTTTTGAACCGCATAAAATCCGGAATTCGCGGCCAGGTACCAGTCGAAGAGCTGCCAGGTCAGACTGGGCCAGCTCGCATTGAATTTCCACAGGGCAAATCCGCTGGAGGCTTTCCATAAATCCTGATTCAGCGCTTCCACGACCGCACGGTACACATCGTAATTCACGAGCTGGGCCTTGTTCGCATAATCAGCCACACCAGATGCGCCCTTTTCGGCCGGCGTGCCGTAATCCTGCCGGAGAATATTGTCGTAATGAGAGAATTTCCGGGGATCCCACTGACCCCGCTCATTTGCGTCGTGATACCCCCAGTCTCCGTACAGGGGGAATTTATCCTCTGCCCAGGTTTTACCCAGCTCAGGAAGGAACTTATACAAACTGGATAAGACAGGTACGCCGCTGGGCCCGATTTCACTGCTGAATCCGCTTAATCGTTCGTGTTCAAAATATTCCACCGGCCGGATAGTGTGATAAGGGCCCCCGCCGTGCAGGCCGTCGCTGTTGCTGATACGCAGGTACGACCGTCCTCCCCAGGGATCGTATTCGGGAAGGATGTTGTGCATGATCAGTGATTCGTACTGGTTAGGTCCCTCGTTTCCGCCGCACCACAGCATCAAGCACGGATGATTGCGAAGTTTTTTCACAATATCCGCGGAACAGGCACTGAACAGATCTTTTGGAGGCTTGAATTTCGGATCGTTTTTCCAGCTTCCCCAAAAATCGTTCAGAAAGTCCTGCCAGATCATGATGCCGAGAGAATCCGCTGCACGGAACAGGATACGGGGAGGCACGCCGGTAGGTCCCCATACCCGCTGTATATTCATGTGACATAAAGCAGACAGCCGCATTTCCTGGATATAACGGGAAGCTGTCCAGTTCAGCATCATATCGATTACCCAGTTCCCGCCTTTCATGTAACAGTCATGTCCGTTGATCCGGTACACCCGTTCATTATTGCCCATAAAGGTCTGAATGTTCCGGATTCCGAACACATCGGATACCTGATGCGATACCTGGTCGTCGATTTGAAATGTCATCATAAACCGATAACGATCAGGTCTGCCCCAGCCCACAGGCCACCAGAGGCGGGGATGGTCCAGTTTCAATGCCTCGATTTCATTTGGCGTCAATCGAAATTCTTTCATTTCTCCGGGCTGCAGAACGACCGGAATAGAAAAATGAATGGGGGCATCGTCATGTCCGACTGCTTTCATGTTTAATTTCAGCAGTCCTGTCTGGGTTTGATTCGAATGATTGATCAGGGTGACCTCGCTGAGCAAATAGGCAAAGCTTGTATCCGGCAACAGTAACTGGGCCGCGATATAAGGATCCCGGATCTCGACTGGCCCGGTCGCTATCAAAAAGACTTCATCTGGTATTCCCATGTCCCGGTCGCGAATGGCAGGCTGCCAGTCCCAGCCCAGGGCGTCCCATTTGGTATAATCAAGCGTAATACCTCCGTCTGCACCCAGGTTACGCCCGGGGTGATCTGTAAATTTTAGCGGAGGCGGAGACGGTTCGCCGGGATGATCCGGCGGATAAACGGCGACGGCCAGAATATTCTGTTGTTTCAGATTAATCTGATCAGTGACATTGAACCTGAACCGGCGTTCCATACCGACAATCGTGCTGGTATCCGCAACCAGTTTGCCGTTGAGCCAGACTTCCGCTTTGTAATTGATTTCGGTCAGCTGCAGGATGATCTGTTTATAATGAAAAGATTCCGGAATCCGAAATGCTTTCCGGTACCAGTACTTATTTTTCCATGGATTCTGCCCGAAGATATGGCTGAACCGCAACAGATTCTGCTTTTTGTTGAATGCGTCGCTTAAATCGGGTATGCGCAGATTATTTTTACCGATATAGGGATTTGGATACACCCCGTTCCGGACCAGAACCGAAAGCACGGTAACCGGTACGGATGACGAATACCAGCCTTCAGCATCGGTCTGGCCTGAAGAGATTTTTTTACCGTCGTTTCCTGCAAACACCGAAGACTGGATTTGCCAGCCGTCCCTCAGATGGATAGCGCCGGGCGGCACATCCCCGGCCGGCTGATCTTCAATGGTGAAATGAGAAGGCGGGCTTTTGATATGTTTTTTATTTTGAACGGCAATCACGCGCCAGGCATGCCTGCCGAAAGAGAGCGGAAAAATGCCGGTTCTGTTCCGGTCTCCGGGCAGCCGGTCCATGAGCCGTCCGTCCACTTCTACGAAAAATGAATCGGCTTTTATCAAAGACCATACCAGAGTGGGTATGTTGGTTGTCAGCACGGAACCGTTTTCGGGGGCCAGGGGCTGAAGAGATCGAGTTTTTGCAAACATTGATGAGATGGGAATGATGATGATGCAAAAGAAGACTGCCAGATGAAACGCTGTTATAAAGCCGGCGGAAAATCTTCTCAATATGGACCTCCGATTCAAGTACTTAATTAAAAGCCATGACAGTTTTTTACCATGATGTTTAAGCTGAGTTAAATGTCGAAAGAGACCTTTACAGCACTCAGGAATCCAGCGCCACTGGCCCTTTGGCAAACAGGAGCCTGTATGTAATCTTTTCAAATGTCACCTCATAAGCGGGGAAACCGGCGGCCAGGTTAATTATCAGTGAAGTTATCAAGACGGTTCTTTTTTATAAAACGGGCTCTCGAATCGATGGAATCTTTGATTGCGATATCTGCTGCATCCAATGATTGTGATATATGAATTTGATACTTCTGTAAAATTCAGCTGAGATGCGTAATTAAAATCTTGATTCCGATCCCGATCAGGACCACTCCTGCGATTCGTTCCACATATTTTTCAAAGAAATGACCCATCCGATCGCCCAGAAAGACGCCTGCGAAACTCATGCCAAAGGTCACCAGACCGATGATTAATATGGGCAGCCACAGTGTAACCTGCAGTAATCCCAGGCTGAGCCCCACTGCCAGGGCATCGATACTGGTGGCCATGGACAGCATCATCAATGTGCCAAACTCCAGGGGATTTGTATTCTGTTTTTCCGAATCAAGGTTGCCGGACTCAACAATCATTTTAATACCGATAAATGCCAGAAGGCCGAAGGCAATCCAGTGATCCGCTTTCTGAATATAGATTTTCAAATAGAGCCCGGCCAGCCAGCCGATGAATGGCATGATCGCCTGAAAAAGACCGAATGACAGCGCGATTTTCATGGCATCCCTGATACAGCAACGTTTCAGAATTGCACCGCTCGCCACAGACACGGCGAACGCATCCATTGCCAGACTGACCGCAATCAGAAAAATTTCTATAAGGGACATTGATACGCTTTGGTTGTTGTGATTATCTTTTCTCCTGTTCCATATCTTTTCCGTAATCCATCCGATGTTCGTCCGTTACCACCGGAAACTGCGGCACCATTACAGGATAGGGCTCCCATTTCTGTACGGCAAACATATCGATCCGGGTTAATCGAATCTGTTTTAACAGGTTCGCATTAATTTTAATTTTATTGTTGTATTTCTTCTGCAGGGATTGGACATACGGATTCAGATCGTCCCGAATCACAGGCATATAATTTTCGATAAACGCACTCCTTTTACCTATGGAATCCAGATAGGCGTTTCGGTGAAACATCCCCACAATCGCGTCCTGCCACATCATCTCTGTGCGCTTCACCCAGGGGTGCCGGTCCAGTCCTTTTTCATAGGCCTTCTCATTCAGATATTGATCTGCAACCAGATCAACCACGGCCAGTTTGAATTGTTCTGGGAATTCTTTTCTGTTAAAACGGCGTTTGCGAAACACGAGGGGATGCGAGGCCAGCATGGTTCGAAAATCCTGTACGGTAAATATTTTTCCATCCAGAGTAAAAAGAGGAGCCGTCAGAAGCGCCGATTCTGTTTTCACGGCCTCCGTGATTTTCTCTATATCACTGTTTTGCTGTGATCGGTCCCAGAAACGGTCATTGAATATTTCCTGCTTTTCGCGGTCCTGTAAATGGTACACATCTGCGAGAATATCCGCCAGGCGGTAAAATGTATCTTCCTGAAACTCCAGATGTTTTCCCCGCATCACCCGGCTGATGTAACCACCCCACAAGACAGATGCCCTGCGCAGAGTCAGCCGTTCTTTCACTCTGTCCCAGCGCTTCTTTACATCGGCTTCAGCAAATACCCGCTTGTCAGTCCAGCCGTTGATGCGCATAAACAGGTATTGATTCTTTTCGATTTCCAACGGACCGATGACCGAAGCGTTTTTCAGCGGCTGGGTAAACAAAGCTTCTTCCACTTGAGCGATTTCATAATCGGACCAGGCGACATCCCGTTCCGGCACATTGGTATTGCCATAGTATTTTTCAAAAACAGAAACAAATTGATCCGGATTTTCTTTGAGATATTTTTGAATTTCAGAGGCTGTCGTGCTGTCTGGCACGTTGAAGTACTGCAGATGATAGGTTCTGCCGGCCGCTTGAAACAGATCAGTAACTTCTTTATCGCTCAATTCAACTTTCTGATAGGCTTCCTCTTTATACAGCATTTTTCGCATCGCCTGTTCACGGCGTCCCCGGATATAGGCTTGAAAGTTGATATGATGCATCAGCGCATGGTTTTCGCCGGCTTCCAGGGCCATCAGTTTTTCAGCGATCAGGGAATTCAGAATGATTTTTTTATGGATAGTATTGTCACCCCATTTACAGTATGCGGGTCGAAGAGTGTATTCCGAACGCCGGATAAACTCGTTTTTTGATATGGTCCTGTCCCCGATCCGGGCGATGATCATTTCATCCGGTATCCGGGTTCTTTTTTGACAAACCATCAGTAGAATGAGACTGACGGTAATCCAGAAAGCGGCTTTTCTCATAGGCCTTCCTTAATGAGAAAACCCCCGTGTCGTCCTCTTTGGAGAGGGAGACAGGGGGTGTAAAAGATAAAAAAACTCAATATGAATTAAAAATTTATGCCCAGTTCATAACTGTGCATATTGCCCAGGATACCGATACTTTTATAGGCATAATTGATCTGCAGTGAAGACGTTCTTGTGACATATATCAGAACCCCTCCGCCAAATGTGGCGCCATATTCCGACTTATCCATGAACAGAGCCTTGTATCCGCCCCGCAGAAAGAGCTCACCCATGCCGGGCAGCCGAAGTCCGTATTCTCCGCCGATATTCACAGATTCACTGTTATTGTTGGGATGCAGTGCATCTGCGGACAGTGTTAATCTCTGGCCGGATGCTTTAAACGCATGAAGGGATAGTCCCACCCGGAAAATGAGAGGGAGTTCCCAGGCATTGAGATCATATTTGCCTCGATTAAAGGCGAAATTTCCTTCATATTGCGGGTAAGGATCCACCGTAGAAAGGAGATCGATACCGTCGTACTCCATACGGCCGCCATAATTGGAAATACTCATGCCGATCATCATGCCGTCTTCCCGGTTGCGGGTGGGAGAAAAGAATCCCGTGTTGACAAGCACACCAAGATCCACGGCCATGACGCTGGCACTGCAATGCCAGATCTGTGAGGTGACATACTTGAAAGTTGCCCCAAAAGAGAACCATTGCACCAGCCTGCGGCTGTACGCCAGACTGAATGCGTAATCGCTTGGACTGAATGTCTCCCCGGTACCTTCAGGATCTTCCACAGTAGTCACATCCATGGTGCCATACCCCATATAGGTCACACCAGCAGCCAGCGTGCCTACAGAGGGAATCACCAGATTGGCAGCGAAAAAGGTACAATTGGTATTGGCGATCCAGGGTTGATGAATGACCATCACACTGTTTTGGCTCATCATTCCCAGCCCGGCCGGATTCCAGTATAAAGAAGTTAAATCCCTGGGCATGGATACATACGCTTCGCCCATGGCGCTGCCGGCGCTGCCGATACCGATTTCCAGGAAACTCGCGGCTGTTGTGGCCACCCGGTTTTCCACCTGAGATTGTCCCCGAATCGCAATAATTAAAACCGCAGTAATTGCAATGAGTTTAATATATCGTTTTGAGCTCATGGTTATGCCTCACTTTTCTTATTTTCCGGCGATCATTTGATTACCGCGAATTTGCCGATTTTTTCCAGCCCGGTTTCCCGGTCTTTCACATGAAATACATACACCCCTGCAGCAATTTCCAGTCCTTCATGGCTGCGAAGATCCCAGTGAATAATACCGGTGGCCGAGTCACCCAAACCGCCGTAAGAAACCAGTCCGTCCTCAGGTACCTGAATTTCATCCACAAATACACCGCTGATGGTGAAAATTTTGATGGTGCATTTTTCCGGAACATGGGTAAACATGATCCGGCGTTTCTGGTTCAATGTGGAGTACTGCAAGGCCGGCTCCATCAGATTGGTGGCCACATACGGATTGGGTACCACCTTGATTTTGTTCATGTCCTGCTTAACGGCGGTTTTGGACTCTGACTGCGTGCTTTCAATACTGAATACAAATTTATCGTCTTTCCAGAACGGACGCCGGAATTTTACCCAGAACACATCGCCGGGCTGAGGCTGAATCAGTAAACTGTCGCCGACGAAGTCCAGTTCGAATATCCCATCCGCCCACCGGTCGCTTTCGGGCCTCAGACAGCCGACAATGATTCTGTCCCTGGCAAGATCAACGATGCCGACGCTGTCAATATTTTCTTTCAATATCACCACTTCCATCAGCTCTGGAAGATAGGTGGTATCGCCGTTCGAAATTTCAAACCGTGTTGAATCCACATGACTCATGTTTTCGACGATAAACGGAATAATGGCGTCCGTAACCATATAATCCGTGTCTATTTTTTCGTTGTTTACATCGTAAATAGCGCCTCGTCCGTACCTGGGCTGGTACATCTCTTCATCTTCATTGAGAAAACGGATCCGGTAATCCCAGGCATAATAGATATAATCATCATCCAGAATGACATCCACGGGAATATCCGGATCCTTCCTGGGATACCAGCCGGTGCCGATATCTATTCTCCGATCCAGCTCCGGAGTGCCCACGTCATCCTGAACATACAGCCGCATCCCGTCAAAAAGTCCCGTGTAACGGCCAGAAGTATTGATAAAATACGTGCCGATCTCTTCGATCGACCGTCCGTCGGTCAGCACGGTGCTGTATTTGGTGGGTTTGGTCGGCTCGCCCTCTTCATCAAGCGCCGCGACATCCTCGTATATCAAATGCCGTTCACCGTTTTTATTCCGGTAAACACGAAGCCCGTTGGCCACATAATTGACGCCGTAATCCCAGTATTGGCTGTTTTTCTTCCGGATGATATAATTGCTGAATTCCACTTCATAGGTGGATCCGATGCGCATGGAATCCGGCATGATGATGTCCGGCGCGATTGTACCCGTGCCTCGAAAAGCCGTCTCGTTTTCATCAACCCATGTGGAATCTGTCACGGTTCTCCCTGCAGCATCGGCACCCGGCGTGACAATCACCATATTCGAAGGAATAGATACAAAGTTATCATTCTGATCCAGTTCGGGAACTGCATCCGTGATGGAGGGTAAAAATCCCACGATTTCCTGCAGGCCTTCTTCAGCCGCTGCTTCGTCCAGCCTCAGGGAATCCGGGTGGATCCCGTAGTCATAGGCGACCAGTCCGTAATAGTAGGTCACGCCGTTTTGCACTTCATCGTCAATATAGAAATGCTGCAGACCGGTGTCATCGCCCAGATAGAATCCCTGGCCCCCCGTTTTGTCGAGATTGTAGTCCGTATAACCGGTAATGCCGTCTTTGACATCACATTGAAAAATCGCAGTTTTGAATTTTGGATTTCCATAACCGTCTGTGATCGTTTCTGCCTCGCTGAACAGTTTGTCGGTTGCCTTCATTAATTTATATCCTTCAAAATCATTGATGTTGTTCAGCAGGGGCTCTGTGGTAAACCGATCCGAAGCGTCATCCCACGTGAGCACAACCCGTCCGTCCATGGCAACGGCGTTCAGTGTCGGCCGCAGTGGCGCCTTGGTAAATTGATAATCGCGTCCGTAAATAATCTGAACGACTTCTTTCTGCTTAAACAGTGCCGGGGCCAGATGATCATCGCTGTTTAATCCCTCCAGAGGATCATATGAATGGATCTCTGCCATGGAGATGCGTTCCGTTTGACCCTGCCGGAGCGGGAAAATACCGGACGCAAAGACCTCGACCAGATTCTGTGTGGTCTCGCCGCTCAATTCCTGCAGCGAATCTTTGGTCATTACTTGGAACATGGATTGGTCGCCGAAGAACCAGTGATATCCGGAACCGTCACCGCCGGAAGTGGTCAATTTGGTCCTTTCACTGATCGGAAACATCTGGAAGGCCGTCAGTCCCAGCATATCGGATTCAGAAATATCCATTGCATTGAAATTGGGTTCGCATTCGTTATCATTTTTATAACTTGGTTTCCCGTCGCACTCGCCCTCATCTTTCAATTCGGAACTCCATCCCCGTTCATTGGGTCCGAATCCGTCAATTCCGACATCATCACCCGCATACTCACCTTCGTCCCATACACCGTTTCCATTGTCATCTGAAAAGGGACGCCAGTCCTGATCTTCATCCCCCTCCCAGTGTTCTTTTAATTCATCCGGTTTTTTTCTGTAGGTTTCAAGAAACCAGGTCATATTGGTAATTCCGTGTTCCGGTCCCACCCAGCTTCCGGCCGGATCCGCCCATTCTGCCGGTTTATCGCGGCGTTCATCGGTCAGGCCATCCGTATCGTTATCGATTCCATCGTCATAAATACCCGGGCTTTCCAGATACGCGAATCCCATGGTGCCGGTGCGAAAGCTGCCCACACCCAGTCCATCGATGTCCCAGGAATAGGCCAGGTCGATCCGGGCGTCGAATGCTCCGAGCTCATCATCGCCGTCCGTACCCCCGATCCCGTTGTCCACCCAGTAACCGAAGGCCACTTCATTGATATCATATTTGGAAGTATTGGCAATATTGTATTCCCAGAAAATGGCATCCTGGGCTTCGACGGCCCGCCACTGATACCCTCTCTGGGCCACACGGATGCCAATGCCGCCCCAGGGCTTGCCGTATCCGATGCTGATACCGGGATACCGGTCTCCGATCTGCTCGCCGTCCCGGGGATAATAGGCTGTCGGAAACGTATCTTCAAAATATTCCTGATCCTGGGCGTCATTGGCCACAAAGAAACATTCCAGATCCGCTTTGGAAGGGGCCTCTTCCGTGCCGCGGCCGAACCGTCCGTGGAAATACCGTTGAAGCTCGCCTTCCTCATCCAGCATCGGCGGATAGAGAAGCCCGTTCTTAGCGGGCCAGCCGCTTTGCGGCCATGAATCCGGATCGTCGCTGATGGCCGGGCTTTCATCCATATTGGAGGCGCCCTCATTAAAATAACCGTAAACCGGATACAATCCGTAACTGATATCTCCTTCCGCATTGTAATCCATCTCTTCACGATAACTGGTCTGCAGAAAGTAGAGCGTGTCCAGGGTTCCCTGCTGCGCTGTATTCCAGTTCTGAATGGTTGTCCAGTCATCCACCGGGATGGTGTCCTGCTTGAGATAAACCCGGGCGGCGATCAGCAAACCGATACCATCGCTCATTTTGACACCGTCCAGGGTGTTCGGCCATTTGCTGGCAAAGGGATCGGCACCGGTACCCCAGTCCGAAAGTTCGGTGGTGTTACGGAACTGCAGCCGGACCCGGTTTCCGTCCATAATTCCGCGGCGGACGAGCGCCCGGTCTCCCGCCGGATCATCAGGACCATCATAGGGCCGTCCCTGACTGAAAAGCATTGTGGCCGTACATAGCAAAGTAATGAATGTCAGCGATCTATGATCGATTGTTTTCATGGCAATATTATCCTCTTTTAAATAATGTAAAAATTCTTAGAAAAAGATGCCCATGCCAAGTTTCACCAGGCGCGGCGCATAATAGGCACTGGGATTCTGTACCCGGTCATAAACCGTGTTGAAATCCGATTTATGGCTGTTGTAATCGCCGGGCAATAAGATACGGGTGTATGCCTGACCCGTGCTCGATTCCACCCAATTGGTGTTCAGCCGATCCAGTAAATTGTAGACGCTCAGCATAAATCGCAGCCGGTAATTGCCCTTGAGAGGAATTTCATAAAACGAACGTAAATCCAAAGTAAATGTGGGGGGTCTCAAGTCATTGTTGATATACAAATTAACCCGGCTCATCACGGATTGCGCAACCGGCTCATAGGTATACGGACGGCCGGATCCGTATTTTGCAGTCAGTGTCGCTCCATATCGTCGGGTGTTGTATCCCATCGACAGATTGAGCGTGTGTCTCTGGTCCCAGCTCATGGGAACCAGATAAGGAATCGGATCCTGGTTTTCTCCGGCCCGGTCAAAGGTCGTGCTTGGATTGTCCGAATTTCCCCGGGTATACTGGAGAGTATAATTCAGATTGGCCGTGAAATTCTGATGCCGCATGTCATATTTCAGTTCCAGTCCCCGGGAATTGGCATAATCGATATTTCCATACAGTCCGTAACGAACGGCGTAATAGGTTTCTACCACATTCACAGTCAGTAAATCATAGATATCCCGATAGAACAGGGCCACTTCAACGCTCATGTCGTTTGCAATTTCCTGCCATAATCCGATTTCATAGCTGATCGTTTTTTCGGCTTTTAAAGTCGGATTGCCCAGGCGTGTGTTCCCGTCAGTCTGAATGGTTCTGGAATGATTGCTGTATAATGCGTAATAGGGCGGCATCTGAAAGAAATGACCGTAGCTGAAATGCAGAACCGCCGTCTTGCCCAGTTGATACGATAATCCGAGACGCGGGCTGATCTGATATTCCGGTTTCGTTTCCAGTTCGTCAGAGAGTCTGGATGACTCGCTTCGATCTGTATTGGCCGGATTTCTCCAGTTGGACGGATGGGTAGTATTCAAATCATAATAGTCGAACCGCAGACCGGCATTGATCACCATTTCATTAAATTCCATTTTATCCTGAATATAGGCAGAGAGCTCCATGGGCTCCTGTGTGTATATATCGGCGAATGCGGTGGAGTCATCCGGGAGGCCCGGAGAAAAATCTGCTTCAGGATTCAGGTCGATGATCTGGGCATCCGCAATGGAAAATCGGATATCTGTATAGACGATGCCTGTTTTTAAACTGTGGTGCCTGTCTGCCTGCCAGGTCAGGTCGAATTTGAGATTGAAATCATCGGAATCATTGGTGTCATGGTTCCGGCCCTGTCCGCCCGTATAAAATCCGGTATGATTCTGATTTGCCAGATAGATAAAAGGCTCATACCCTGAATCTCCCGGCTTTTCAAATAGATAGTGACCGTATGTGCTTTGTTTGACATATGCCTTCAGTTCATAAAACGCGTTTTTGGCAAACATGTGGTTGAGCTGGGCGGCTATCATATCGGTTTCCCGATGTTTGGAAGTTTTGCCATCAGGATTGTATTTAAACTGATAACCGCTCCCTGAAGCCCCATCCATGTCGTTATCATTATAGGCCATCCACTCATTCAGGTCCCGCGTGTATGACAGGCTCAGCTTGGCCTGTTTTCCCTTTAAGGTTAATTTTCCCATCAGCGACTGATTTTTACTGTAGTCCAGCGGCACATAGGCACTGTCTCCTGTATCCATAGTAAACCAGCCCTGCTGATATGGAGATTCGTAATCGCTGTAATCGGTGACATTAAACCGGCGGATGCCGTTCAGATAATTGTCGTTGTCTTCATTCCGGTAATTCACGAAAAAGGTCAGGCGGTCTTTGATGATGGGACCGTCCAGTTGAATCTTGATATCATTTTGCCTGGCGTATTCAGGGAGATTGCCCCAGAATGATTTAAAATTATCATCCGGCAAACCGATAAATATATGGTCCCTCTTGGTGACATATCCGGCCATGGCACCGGAAACCGATCCGTGGAAGGCGTTGCCGCCATCCTTGGTGACCACGTTCACCACACCGCTCATGGCCTGGCCGTATTCGGCATTGAATGTTCCGGTAATCACTTCCAGATCCTGAATGGCTTCGGTTTCCACGTCCACTACCCGTCCCTCCCCGCCAAATGTGTCGTCCACTTTCATGCCATCCACAAGATACGAGACTTCAGTCAGGCGTCCCCCGCGAAAATGGCCGTCCACCACGCCGGCCTGCAGCTGGATGACATCACTGGCGCTTTCCACCGGCAGCACGGCGATTTCCTCCGCAGACACATTGCGAATGGATCCGGTCTGGTCTTTTTTCACAGCAAGCCGGTCTGCGGTCACCACCACCACGTCTCCTTTCATGACAGTGGATTCCATCTGGATGTTCACTTCCGAGGTTCGGTTAACCGAGACGCGAAGATTGGTTAAAAGGTAATCTTTATAACCCATCATCCGTATGCGCAAGTCATAGGTTCCCGGAGGGATATTGAGGATATAAAAAGAACCATCTGTACCGGCAGCAGCGCCAAGTTGGGTGCCCTCAATAATCACGTTGGCACCCATCAGAGCCCCCCCGTCTTCGGCATCCAGCACAGTGCCGGAGATTTTGCCTGTGGTCTGTGCGAAAAGACCCGCTTGCAGACTTAAAATCAAGATCGTCCCGATCGAAACAGCGTTCCTTATTTTCATGGCTCCTTCCTATTCTTTAATCAGAGTTTATTGCAGGGTTGATAATAAAAAATAAAACAGGTGATAACGGAAGAGAATTACGGTGTGCAGACAGATTTCAAATCTGTGACAGCACCACATTAAAAAAAACATTGACTGTCCCCCTGGCCCAAGAAGGGCATAATGCAGAATATTGAAAATATATTAATCATTTAATTGGAAATTGTCAAGTGTCAAAAATTTGTATGACAAATCGTGAAAATCTGCCAGCCGGCAGGATATGAACCAAAAAGGATTCGATAAGGGTGACTGGCGCGGCTTTCCAAAGGCGGATGACAGCCGTCCATGGTATCGTTTATGATTTTTTTCACCATACAGCCATTACAATTAAATTTATTCTTGACATGGAAGTGAGATATTTATATATTTGTATTATACAAATTATAGTGCATACAAATATTGAGCCGATAATGAATATGCAAATCGATAAAAAACTCGCCTGGCTTATGTCAAAACTGATTCATCGCATTGTAACGCTGGATCGGAATGAAAAGGCCTGCCACGGAGTCACCCTTTCCCAGCATTATACGATGGAAGCCCTGTACCGTAAGCGTGCCATGACCATGAAACAACTCAGCTGTGAATTAAACCTGGCCATCTCGACTTTAACCCGCATTGTGGATGTGCTGGTAAGAGATGGCTTTATTATCCGACGAACCCATGAAACGGACCGCCGGAAAGTTATCGTGGAATTAACGGAAAAAGGATTAAACAAAGCCAGGCGCCTGCGCGAATGCACACAGTTTTTCTGGAAGAGTATCCTGCACTCGATTCCGGACCAGAAAAAACCGGACCTGGTAAACCATGTCAAGCTTTTGCTGGGTGCCATGAAACAGATTGAGGGAAACTGTCTGAAAAAGAAAAGAAACAAGCAGTCATAATCAATGAATGGGGATCGTATGATGCCAGATTTGCCTGATTTTTATGAGTTAAAAAACGGCCTTCCGGTATTTATCCGGCCATTCAGGCCTTCAGATATCAATCAGATCTTGATTGGTTTCAGCAAAATGTCCGAACGTTCCAGGTACCGGCGGTTTTTTCATCCGGTCCGTGAGCTTCCTGAATCCCATTTAAAAGAATTGCTGGATGTGGATGGGTACAATAATCTGGCGATTTGCGCGGGTGTGATTCACCCGGACGGCTGGGAGGGCGCTGGCATCGCGCGGTTTAAAAGAATTGAACCGAACTCCAAAACAGCTGATATTGCCCTGACCATCATTGATAAATATCAGGGATACGGTTTAGGGGGACTTCTTGTTGAAGTGCTGACCAGAAAAGCCCTGGAAGCGGGAGTGTCCAGTTTTGAAGGTCATGTACTTCCGGATAATGTCACCATGATTAAAATTTTAAAACGGCGAAATGCTCAAAACCAGCTTATCGAAGGACCGGTTTACCATTTTCGTATGCCGCTTTGCACACAGGATATCCGAGCACTCCATCTGACTGATCAGTTTGAACAGTTGGATGATTATTTATGACCAGACGTTGGCCTGGTTTGGTGATAACAAAACGGAGATGCCATGACTGATATTCAGAAAATCTGGTCTGATACCTATCGTGTCCATACTTATGAAGTAGATGCCGAGGGTCGGATGTCTCTGCCGGTACTGGGCAGTCTGCTTCAGGAAAGCGCCAGCCGTCACGCAAATCATCTTGGATGGGGATATGAAGTGCTGACGCAAAAAAACTGCATCTGGGTGCTAACTGCCCTGAAAATAGAGATGGTGAATGACGCTCACTGGAATGATGAAGTGATTATTCAAACCTGGCCCTCAGGGAAGAACCGGCTCTACTATTTCCGTGATTTTAACATACAGACGTCCGGGGCTAAAACGCTGGGGAAAGCCACAACCAACTGGATTATGATCGACATGGATTCCCGACGACCTGCCAGTGCTGAAATCCCGGAACCTTTTGATTATACTCAAATGAATGCTTTATTTAACAAACAGCCCCGAAAATGGCCGGTCCCCGGCAATCTGTCCAAGATCCGGACAATTCAGGTCCAGTTCGATGATCTGGATATCAATAATCATGTCAATAATATCAGGTATGTGGACTGGATGCTTCGCAGCCTGAATTCGCCATTTCGAAAGAGCTATCGGTTGTGTGAGTTTGAGATCCATTTTACGGCAGAAGCCACTGATCAGGACAATATTCAGGTATGGCTGGGCCAAAATAAAAATGCATTCGAGCATCTTCTTATCCGGGAAAAAGACAATAAAGCTGTTGCCCAGGCTCTGTCCGTCTGGGAGTCTGCCGGGCATCAGCTGTAAATAGTTGCTCAAGCTGTCATCAATTCTTAATTTACGATGATTAATGTATCCCGACTATTTCGATAAAATAAATTTTTCAGTATTTTTACAGAATCAGGTCAGCAGAAGATGGACCCGGGATATTTTTTCAGGAATCTGTAAATTCAGGGGACAGACCTGTATGCAGGTTCCGCAATGAATACAGGTATCAGCTTTTACCTGGAGTCCGGCATAGAGCTGGCTCGCTTTATCCCAATCATGATCGTCCATGGCATAGCGTTCGAAACGCAGAATCTCGGTGATCGGTATCTGCTGCGGACAGTGAGGCTGGCATTTCGCACAAAGGCGGCAGGCGGTCTGGTCTGCCTCTGCAGTCATGATCTCGATTGCCTTAAAGTCCCTGGAGCGCATTTTTTCTCCGGCTCCCGAATAGGTTTCCACAAATTCGTTCAGGTCTCTGACCCGGATTACAGCCGCATCAAGCTTTGTCTGTGTTGTCAGCCAGCGAGTCAGTGTGTTGTGAGGAGAAACGCCCTCGGGCAGCTTCTCCATGAATGCCGGATCCTCTCTCAGACGACCAAGACCCCGCGACGTTTTCATAGCGATGGTGCCGAAATGATGTTTCCGGGCGAATTCCAGAAATTTATCCATTTCCGGATCAGCACCGAAAGAGTACATAAACTGGGCATGTTCATACAGTCCGTCTTCAACCACGGCTGTCAGAATTTCGGCTGCACTCTGCCCCCCCGGCACTCTTGAATTGCCCGCATAACTGTGCTGAGAAAGGCAGAGATGTTTCACAAGCCCCTCTTTTTTCAGCCGGTCGAATGCTCGAATAAAACTTCTGTCGGATTTCAGCTCTTTTGTATTATGATACCCGAAATGCAGCTGCATGTCGTCAAAGTAACCCAGGCTGGTTTGCTTTAGAGCTTCCTTCACATAGGCAATATGCGCTTCTTCATCGAAATGCCCCCGATAATGGTCTCCGCCGACACGGTCGACGGTCACCTGACAGTAATGCGCATCCCGATTTTTCAGGATGGTGCCGGGCACACCGGTTCGCATCCACCTGTTTGCCTTATGCCAGTAATTCATCCCGCACAGGATGCCTGCTTCGGCAGGGAGGGCTGCCAGGTCCCCTGATCCAATCAGAATCGAGACCTCCCTTCCGCTGTATCCCAGTTTCCTTCGAGCGAGTTTGCCGACCTTTTGTGCCGATTTTTCAATATCCGAGAGGGCTTTCTCGGATTTTTTGCAGGCCAGCCCGGCCAAGACAGCAGAAGATGACATTTTTAAAAACGCCCTTCTTTGAATGGATTGTTCTTCTGTCATGATACATGCCCTCCTGATTTGGTTGGATTTTTTTACGAAAAAATTTTTTTAGCCTCCCCCCAGGATACAGAAAAGGGTATTTTCTATTCGAACAATCCCATTTGATGATCTCTTTTCTTTTGTTCTTTCCCGGATTTGGCTTGCTTTAGCTCCATCCATTCTTTTTCAATGAAATCCAGAAAGGGACTGCGTTCGGGTTTGAGGGTTTGGCCCATGATCAGGCGCTTTTCCGCATGGGTGAGGAAGAGGCGGGTTTTTGCTCGGGTCATGCCCACATAAAGCAGGCGGCGTTCTTCATCCATATCCGATATTTTTCCCCAGAGATGATAGGGGAGCAGGCCGTCCTCGCATCCGGCAATAAAAACCACCGGAAATTCAAGTCCCTTGGCGGCGTGAAGGGTCATTAACGCGACACGTTCGATGTCCGGTTGATAGGTATCCACAGGCATACCCAGAGCAATTAATTTTAAGAATCCGCTGATATTTTCACCATAGGGCTCGCCCAGATTAATGAGCTTCTTCCAGATGTCCGGTTTGATTTTCAGCCTGTTATCCCCGAAGTAATGCTGCTGCATGAAACGGAATTTTTCTTTGAGTGAAGAGCACTGTGTGAGATTGTTTAAAATTTTGTCATCTGCTTGAATGAATGTTGTAATGTGCTTTTCCAGACACGGATTTTCGGGATTTTGCGACCATCTCAACAGATCCACGACCATGCGAACTGATTTTTGCTTGAAAAAAGGTTCTTCCCCGATGGCTTGAAACGGAATACCGTGATCATGGAAAGCCTTTTCAATGACCGGCAACTGACGTCCTGTCCTGCAGAGTACGGCAAAATCAGACAGGCTCATATCGATTTCTTCATGCCCTGCCGTGATATCGCTGTCCATTGAAAAAAATCGCAGGCCACCCATCAGGGTTTCGATGGTCCGGGCGATGAATTCTGCCTCACTTTTATCGCTCCGGTTTTTTACGATTTGAATCTTTACACCCTCATTGAGCGATTTCAGTGAAACATCCGGCTGACTGTTCAGGATATTCGAGGAGGCGTTCAGAATCGGCGCGGAGCAGCGGTAACTGGTATTGAGTAAATAAATCATAGTATCAGGATAATCCGTTTTGAATTTTCGGATATATTCCGCATTGGCACCGCGAAATCCGTAGATGGCCTGATTGGGATCGCCGATGACAAAGAGATTCGCACCGGATCCCGGCGCCAGCTGCTGAATGAGCGCATATTGAGCCCGGTTAATGTCCTGATACTCATCAACCAGAATCCATGTATATTTCTTCTGATATTGATTCAGAATTTCCGGATGCTCCCGGAACAGCAACACGGGTTTGGAGATCAGATCATCCAGATCGAACAGGTTGCTTCTCTTGAGAAACGTTTCATACATTTCGAAACATTGTCCAATATCAGGTGCAGATAACTTCCCGTTATAAAGATTCTGTTTTTGGTCTGTTATAGCAGCAGCGCATTCCGGGATGTCAGAGTGATCATTCACAATATTTTTAAGAATGTCGTTTTTATCCTCTATATCAATTATTCCGAAGTTCTCCCGCCTGCCGAATTGACGGCTGTACGTTTTCAGCAGATTATATCCAAATGCATGAAACGTACTGATGGTGAGAGCCGAGACTTTTTTTTCAGACAAAAGATTTTTCAGCCGGCCACGCATTTCTTCTGCCGCTTTGTTGGTGAAGGTCACAGCAAGAATATTTTCAGGATGGACCTGGCGGTCTTGAATCAGGTGAGCGATCCGTCGGGTGAGCACCCGGGTTTTGCCGGTTCCCGGCCCTGCAAGAATGAGAGCAGGGCCCGCGTCATGTTGTGCGGCCTTTTGCTGCTGAGGATTCAGATCCATGGTTTTTGGTTTTAGAATTTTCTGTTCAGGCGTTCGTGTCTCTGATATTTTCTTTGGTGGAACAGATGCCCGACCGATAACCGGCCCCAGTAATCCCCGGGGTGCATCGGACTTCTTTTTTGAACCTGTGGCTGTTAAATCCTGAAATAAGGCTTTCTGTGATCCGAATCCGTTTTTCAGATCATCACCGAACACGAGAATGACGCCGTATTCTCCGTCATATCCCGGTTGTAATAACACTTCGCGGTTTCGCATGCGGCGGACGCCTTCAGCCAGCAGATCATTGCCGGCATGCTTGATGTCATCGATCGGCAAGTCGAGAAGCATCCGGAATTCAGACCCCATTTTTTGGATCAGGTGGTTGTATGATCGAACGACCTGTTTCGAATTGGCTCCTACACCGAAGATCTCGGCCAATATTTCCTTCAATGGAATCAGTGAATGAAAGGGGAGACCGGCGTGTTCCGTGGGATCGCTCCGGTCGGCCAGTTCCATCACCCGGTGCATGACGCCCACGGTTATTTTTTTCCCGCAGACCGGACAGATACCCTTGTGCTTTTTGGTTTCGCCCGGATCCCAGGAAATGCCGCATTTACGGTGTCCGTCAAGGTGGTATTTGCCTTCCTGCGGAAAAAATTCCAGCGTGCCCTGAAATGTGTTCCCGTCCGCTTTTTTTATGGCCTCCACGATGGAAAAGTAGGAAATGTCTGTATTGAACCGGTTGCCTTCCCGGCCCAGTTTTTCAGGGGAGTGGGCGTCGGAGTTGGAGATCAGGGTGTACCGGTCCAGGAAACTGCAGAGCCAGTTCATTGCCGGATCGCTGGAAAGCCCGGTTTCCACGGCATAAATGTGTTCAGAGAGGTTGCCGTAGCATGCTTCGATGCTGTCAAATCCCGACTTGGATCCGAGTGCCGAGAACCAGGGTGTCCAGATATGGGCGGGCACAAAGAAGATTTGATCCGATGCTTCCAGACACATTTCCAGCAAATCCCGGGAATCCAGACCCAGGATAGGACGGCCATCCGAGGTAATATTGAAGTCATGCCGGCGAAGACTGTCCTGAATACGGTTCACGGTTTCAAAATCGGGAGCAAAAATCACATTGTGCACTTTTCTGGTCTTGTCTCCCTTTTTATAGATATTGCTGATTTCGGCCGTGAGCACGAAACGGACTTCATTTTCTTCGGTCACCGGAACCGGTATGTCTCCTGAAATGCGAAATTCATTTTTCAGTCTGAACAGTCCGGGCTCAGCAGGCTCGATTTTTTCTTTGAGCTCCTGAATCCAGCCCGGGTGCGTAAAATCTCCGGTGCCCACAATTTTGATTCCCTTGATTCTTGCCCAGTAATCCAGGTGTTCCGGCGTGAGCTGTTTGCTGGTGGCAATGGAATAATGGGAGTGGATGTGAAAGTCGGCAATGAATTTCATGGGAGCGGTTCCATGTCGGTTGATGCTTTAGTCTAATATAGAAGATGAAACAGGATTAATCAAATTGATTTTTTCATGGAATCGATGACGGATGCATCCATCCAGTATATGTCTGTGTTGCCGTTTTGGGGGGAGTTGTGCCGGTTCAGCAGATCCTGATAGGATCGCGGGAGTATTTCCGAAGTATCCGTTTGGGTTCGCCGGCTGGTAAAGAAAAAGGCGGATCCTTCCGTACCGAGCGCCGGGCAGTAATCCATGGCAGCGGAATTGACAGCCGGGCCCATATTCACAGCCGGTGTCCATGTATTGTCTCCGGACCGGAACGCAATGTACAGATCTCCGCCGCCCGGGCCGTCCTTTCGGCCCCAGCTGCTGAAAATAAGAAAGGATTCATCCGGTGCGATAAGCGCGTTGAATTCAGGACCGGCGGAATTGATTGCAGGGCCGAGCCGCTCGGGGCACGCATAGCCTCCTCCGGGTTTCTGACAGCGGAAGATGTCCTCGTCTTTCAGGTCTCCGCGTTTTCCGGTAAAATAGAGGATGCCCTGCCGGGTGACTGAGGGATAAAATTCATCTGTCACTGAATTGACCGGTTCACCCAAATTAACGGGAGCGCCCCACTCATTTTCGGATCGCTCCATAACCCAAATATCATAATCTTTGAACTTCCCCTTTTGATTCAGGGGACGGTTGGAGGCAAAGAACAATTGCTTTCCGTCCGGCGTGATGAACGGCTCCAGGTCGCTGTAAACACCGGAGAAGGGGGCTGTTTCCGGTTTTGACCACTGATTGCCGGTCTGTTTTATCTGCATGATCGTTCCCGCATTTCCGGACCAGACTGAAAAGTAAGCTTTTTTGCCGTCCGGTGAAAATGTGATGTCGCGTTCGTTCATGCCGGTGGCAATGCAGTTGCGCAGATAGGGCTCCGGATGGTCCGGAGGTGATGGATCTGAGTTTTGAAGGGATGTATTTTGACAGGCGACTGTCAGCATGATCATTATGGGAATCAGACGATGCATGGATGCTCCTTTAAAAGAATAATTTTTTACGCTTACTTCATCAGCATTTCCGCCCGGTCCACCAAAGTAAGAAATTCCGCCCGGTACCCATAAGGATCCCTGCCCACAGCAGACTGGGCCAGATCTTTTACCTGTTTCAGGTTCGAATCCGCCTTGAATTCCGAATCCCTTAATATCATGGCAAATTCCGCAACAGCTGCAGAAAAACGGAAATTGTCTGAAAGCCGGCTTGCCGGGGCGGGTTTTGCATTCAGGACGTCGGAAAATTCAATGCTTTTGTTTCCATCCGGCTTTTTATATCGGATGCGTACGGTCAGCACTTCATCTGTCTGACCGGCATCCTTCTTTACCCGGGTGGTTTGATACTTTAAATCCACCGGTTCCGGTTTTTTATCCTGATCCGCCGGGATAATTTCGTAAAGCGCAGTGACCGTATGTCCGGCTCCGATTTCTCCGGCATCCTTGGTATCGTCTTCGAAATCCTTGTCCTCGAGCTCCCGGTTTTCATACCCGATAAGCCTGTAAGACTCCACTTTGGCCGGATTGAACTCGACCTGGATTTTCACGTCTTTGGCAATGGTATATAAAGTGGCGGTGATTTCATGCATCAGCACTTTCTTGGCTTCCATGATGTTGTCGATATAAGCATGATTGCCGTTGCCACGGTCGGCCAGTTCCTGAAGGCGGTGGTCCTTGTAATTGCCCATGCCGAATCCGAGTACGGTCAGAAAAATGCCGTCTTCCCGTTTTTCCTCAATAAAGCGGGTCAGCTCTGATGTGCTGGAAATGCCCACATTGAAATCTCCGTCCGTGGCCAGAATTACCCGGTTGTTCCCGTTTTTAATCATGTTTTCTTTAGCCACCCGATAGGCGAGACGAATGCCTTCGCCACCGGCCGTGGATCCGCCCGCATGGAGGGCATCGATGGCCGATTTTATTTTCGGTTTTTCTGAACCCGGTGTGGATTTTAGCACCTGTCCTGCCGCGCCGGCATAGACGACAATGGCCACCCGGTCTTCATCGTTTAATTGATCCACGAGCAGGCTGAAGGCTTTTTGCAAAAGCGGCAGCTTTTTCGGATCGTTCATGGAACCCGACACATCGAGCAGAAACACCAGATTGCTGGGCCGGGTTTCCTCCCGTTTCAGTTTCTTGCCATGCAGTCCGATATGCACCAAACGGTTTTTTGCATTCCAGGGGCATTCTCCAACCTCCATATTGATGGAAAGGGGATGTGTGCCCCGGGGTTCCGGATAATCGTAATTAAAATAATTAATCAATTCCTCGGAGCGTACCGCATCTTTATAGGGCAGCTGATCCCGCATGATAAACCTGCGGACATTGGCGTATGAGGCGGCGTCCACATCCGCGGCGAAGGTAGACATGGGATGGCGAAGCACCTCTAAAAATCCGCTCTCATTGATTTTGTCGTATTCTTCGGTGTTCCAGTCGGGGAAGGCTTCGTGGTTTTTAAATTGAAAAGCCGCAGGCGCTGCATGGCCTGCCTGGAAGCTGAGAACAGAAGCGGATATATCCCTGTTTGCAGTCCCTTTTTCCGCACAGACGGATACGGTTTCTTCCATAATCGCGCAAGCATTCGTCCGGATATCAACCCGGGTTGTATCCCCGGATTTCACGATGACATCTCTGACCGTGATGGTTGTGTAGCCCAGCATTGACGCCGTTAAAGTATATTTGCCTGGAGGCACATGATTGATCAGATACTCTCCGTGTTGATCAGCAGCAGATCCCAGATTGATTTTTTCTATGATCACATTGGCACCCGGCAGCGGGTCACCCGTGGATGCGTCCGTGATGAACCCAGAAACAAATCCGGTTTTCTGCGACAAAACAATGATCGGCAGCAACAAGCCGATTATGCATAAATGTTTCATGAGTGGTACCTCCTGTCTTTTAGATCACATGGGTAAGACGAGACAATCCGCGATAATGTTTACATGAAGAGCGCACTTTAATGAGAAAGCTCATGCATAAAGGTCTGTTTTTTTATTTATACTTGACTTTTATTTTAATTCTTAATATAATTAGACTACATTCATGGGGAGAGAACAGGAGTGACATATCCTTTCTCATATTTAAAATACCAGTTAATTCATTTAATTTCATTTCAATCCATTTCACTGGTATATTACAGATTTTGTCTTTGATGGAGGATAGGGAATAAAAATCATTTGCCAAACCCCGTTTTATATTTAAAAACCAAAAATATATTAAAACATTGGCATCAGATTCAGTACGGTTTATACAGGATTGACCGATCATCCTGAAAAATGATTTTTGCTTATCTGCAAGGATCAGATGAAGAGAAGGGAAGAGGGTGTTTAAAAAGAACGGGGGATTTTTTTGTGTCGGATTTGCTGTTTTTGATAATGTGAATTTCATTTTATGTTTTTATAAAACGCTATGACTTACGAGTGAAAAAAAAATAAAGAAATAATCGAAGGTTCCAGCTATAATATAAATAATAAGGAAAGGGGATAACATGGATAAGAAGTATTTTTTAATCATCGCAATTCTTACAGTTTCTCTGGTACTGATGAATTGCGCTTCTATTATTCATGGTACACAACAGGACGTCATTATTTCTTCCAGTCCTCAGGCAGCTGATGTGTCTATTACGAATGATGGGGGTGCAACAGTATTTACCGGCAAAACTCCGACAACTGCCACATTGCAACGGAAAAGTGCATACACCGTCAAGATCAATCTTGATGGATATCAGGAATCAATGGTACAGATAAACAAAGAATTTGATCCGACCTATCTTGGCAACCTGATTTGTGGAGGCGTTCTTGGTTTGATTATCGACGCTGCGAATGGCGCCATGTACAAATTGGAACCCGGAGAAATCAATGTATCATTGGTAACCGCTTCAATTGGTGAGAACACAAAAGAGATTTACGCTGTGTTAAAAGCCGTTGATTTTGATGGGGAGCTTCGAACAATCGTAATCCCTTTGATACAGTCTTAAGTCAAATAAAAATGTCTGATTGTAGCTGGAGCCTTCATTTATATTGACTATCGAAAATAAAGGAGTCTATACAATGAAAAAGTTATTCGCTGCGGCACTTATACTTGTCGTTTTATCAACATTTTCTTATGGTCAGGCGGGAGTCGGCTTTAATTTGGGAACTGAATATGGTACCGGACTGCTTGCCCAATTCGGGACGCAGAAAGTAAAACTTGAAATTGGAGGAGGCGTAACTCCCATTCTGGTGATTTGGCAGATCACTGTGATTGGCAGCGGTTATGGCGGTGATGAAACCTATACCAAGTTTTACCTGTCCGGCACATTTGGCGCAAAATTGAATATCGCACTGAATAAAGAAGAAAAAGGCCGGTTGGGTTTAAAATTAGGCGCCAATTATGATACGATTATGAAGACAGGGATCGGTATCGGTGTTGATTATAACATCTCAGGCAAACCTAAAAAGCCAATCGTAATATCCGGAGGATTTACCTATTATGCGGATGCCTATGATGAATTGTTTGACCGGCTGGTTGAAGATGAAGGTGAGGATTTTACAAAAGATGATGTAAGCGCTTCGTTAATTGGTTTCAGACCCTTTGTGAGCGTTACGCTTTTCTTTTAAAATAATTTGAAGAAATACATGCATATATGTTACATTTTTTTATTGATATCATTATTTTGCTCTTTTAATATATATGCACAAGAGGAGTATGTTGAATTTTCACCCTGGGAACCGGATGATATTAAACCAATATACTCCTCTTATTCTGTGATTCATGATATTAAAAGAGACCCCCTGACTATATTGTCATTTAATGCAATCAAGTTTTATCAAAAGAAAATATCCACAAAATCAATCAGCCGGTGTCCTTTTTATATTTCCTGCTCAAATTACGCATATCTTGCCATAGAAAAGTACGGATTACTCATCGGGATTTGCTATTTTATTGACAGAAATTTTTACCGGGAGAACATCGCATGTTTTTATCATTATGAATTGCGTGAGAATAAAGAAGGCATATTAAAACTGGATGATTCGTTTTTTCTTTTGGGAGTGAAAAATAAATGAATATTAAGTTGTGCGGCCGTACTTTAACTCCGGTTTTCATCCTGTTCATCCTGACGCAGAATATGAATATATTTGGACAAGACTCACTGAGCTATGCTGATTATTTAATGAAAAGCCACGATTTTTTCAGGGCAATATCAGAATATAAAAAAATACATTATTACGCAACCGATGATGAAATTAAAAACAATTGTCTGCTGAATATCTCGAAAGCCTATATGAAAAGCAATAAATATAAATTGTCTATTCGATATGCTTCCCTGCTTTTAAACAAAAAAAATATTGAACAGGAATATGTTATCAAGGCGAATAATTATATAGGCTTAAATTACTATGGACTCAGAGTCTTAAATATGGCCGAAGATTATTTTAATAAAACGCGCTCAATCGATAATACGGGATTTTCCTTATTTTATCTGTCACTTGTGGATATTGAAAAAGGCCAATATGAAACA
This sequence comes from bacterium, assembly GCA_016932575.1. Taxonomy (GTDB): domain Bacteria; phylum Zhuqueibacterota; class QNDG01; order QNDG01; family JAFGCO01; genus JAFGCO01. Next base: position 191,163 of record JAFGCO010000067.1, on the reverse strand, counting down.
GCCCGGCAAAAGTATATCAGCATATGCGAAGCATATCCGGAATCAGAACTCTATGACATTTCAAAGAGGCTATCTGACCGGGTGCTGTTGGCCCGAAATATTCAAAAAAGAAGCCCTCTGATATCCACTGTTTTATCCACGCTGATTCCCGGGAGCGGGCAAATTTACTGTCAGCATTATTATGATGGTATTCAGGCATTTATGTATGTGGGTGCCTTTGCCTTTGCAAGCTGGATTTCATATAAATATGACAAGAAGTATAACAATCATTATCTGACGACATATGCATCTTTATCTGTAACCGCTATTTTTCATTTGGGTAATATTATCGGTGCATCAAAAACTGCGAGTTATTATAATCTGAAACAAAAAGAAAAGTATCTGGATGCAGTCAGAAAGGATGTTTTCAGTATCGATTATTAGTTCAGATGAGGCTTTCATATTCGCAATTCAGCTGCATTGCTTGTCCAGGATGTTATGATTGTGAACAGGAGGGAAATCAGATCCCGGTACAGGAAGAAGGAAAAACAGCGATTAAAATTGAATTTGATCTATTTTTTCATTTACTTTAATTAAAACGGGAGGATTATACATGAGATCTAAACGGTTTATTACGGGCTTCTGCACAGTGAGTATTTTAATTATGATGCTCAGTCAAAATGTTATTGCACAGCAATATGCACAGGTCAAGGTATGGACCAAAAGCGGTTCGATGTTTACAGGGAGAAAAGGAACGATAGACGGAAATATTTTAACCTACCTTTCGGGCGGTCAGGCGAAAACCATCCCGCTGGATGATATTCAGATGATCAGAGCCAAAGAGGGAAAAGCAGGCAAATATGCGGCAGGATGTGGCGGGGGCTGCGGGGCCATTTGCCTTGCTATTATTATTGCAGGAGGGACGGAAGACGAGGAGGGAGAGACAGGCCCTTTAATCATCAGTTCAATATTCTGGACGGCTGTTTCCGGTGGGATAGGATATGTCATCGGTTTATTGACGGATCCTTGGGAGACGGTTTATGTGTCCGGTTATCAATCGTCTATTTCAAAGCCGTTACAGTTGGGAATGGGGATCAAACAAAATGGGGCTGTGACTGTGGGCCTGTCGTATCATTTTTAAATGGGAACATAAAAATTTTTTAGTGTTTATTTCTAAAAACCAAGGAAAGTCATTCTGCGCGTCATAGAAAATTTGCGAAAGATGCAATATACGACAATGCTCAGAATGACAATTTTCTTTATGGTTTAAAGAAAAATTGATCCGGTTCAGGAGAATTGAAAGCATCCTGTCTGTTTATAAATCCAGTGGTTCTTCTTTTTATCAAAAGGAGGGTCTGTTTCGGGTATAAAACCGGAAGCCCGGCATGTGCGGATCTGAGGCGATATCAACCTTTGAACACCATGTGACGATACCGGATGAACCTGTGCAGCCGAAGCATGATCACCCGACGGAAACGATTCTTGCGGTCGATTCGTTATCGGATCAAATTATGATATCAACTGTCATGCGACTCATATGAAAATTTCCAAAAATATTTTTATCCTGCTTTTTTTAATTTTTTTAAATGCAGATTGTTCATTTGCTAATGATCCGGTCGGTTTTGCTTTAAAACGTTTAAAAACTTCAAATCCGTCCTTTAAAAAGGATCATCAAGAGACTTCCCCTTTGTTGAATAAATCGTGGGTATCTGCCGGTTTGATTGTTTTCTATCAAAGATTTATTTCCACACAGGACAAACCTGCCTGCATGTTTGACGTCAGCTGCTCGCAGTTTGGGGTTATGGCGATTCGGCGGAAGGGCTTATTAAAGGGTGCATTATATACAGCGGACAGGATAACAAGGTGCAATGCCATAGCGCTGTCCTATTATCAGCTTCATCCAAAATCAAATAAAGCCATTGATCCGGTGATCATTTATGAATTCACTAAACCGCTTAAAGAATAATCGGTTGCAGCGATTCGAAGCGATTTCACTTTTCATTTTATGCTTCTTTGGAAAAAGTTTCGGACAGGCCGGAGATGTGTATGCGGCCGATCAGGTCCTTGGTTTCGCTGATTATTTATACGATATTTGTGAATTCAGACGTGCAGCAAATGAATATTTGAGATATGAGTTCCTCACCGAAAAATCACCGCAAATTCAATCCAGGATCGGATTATGCTTTTTTCGTGATGGTCAATATCAGAAGGCGATTGGGTGCTGGCGGGATCTGATTTTACTTTCCCGGGAACCCGACTCCCTTTTCAAACAAGCCTGGTTTCATCACAGTTATGCATACTTTCGTCTTCGGCAGCTGGAAAAGGCACTAACGCCTTTTGAAGACAGGCATTGTGAATACGGGAAGTTATCGAATGACGAATCCTGGATGGTTTTAAAAATTGCAACGAATATATGTCTCTTTCGATGGCAGAATGCGGAAATAATTTTTCGAGACTATGATCCTTCTGCACAATGGGAGGATATACATATCTTATTTCAGAAGTATATGACAAATCCAAAAAAATATCGGCAAAGAAGCCCCTTCAAAGGCGCCCTGCTGTCCGCATTTTTACCCGGATCTGGCAAGGTGTATGCAAACAGAACAATAGATGGAATATTAACTGTCATGGTATTGGGCGCGGCTTCATTAAACGCGTACCGTGGATTCGAAAGGGACGGGATGCAGTCGATTCGCGGATGGATTTTCGGGGGAATCAGTACGGTGTTTTATTTTGGAAATATTTATGGTTCAGCTGTTGCTGTGCGTGTTTATAATCGTCAACTGCAGGATCAAGTCTATCATGATATTCAGGTTCAAATTCAAAAAGCTGTGGGCTATTAGGAACGCTGTTTTTTGGCTTTTTGTCTGCCGGCTCATCGCGGAATCTCCTTATTCCTCAGTATTTCGCACCGCAGACCTGTTTGAAAAGGAAGGGGCATATGATCAGGCAATTACCGAATATCTGCGCTTCCAATTTTTAGAAAAGGATAGTCGGTGCCATTCCAGGGTATTTTTTCGTATCGGATCCTGTTATGCGGAACTGAATCAGTTTGAAAATGCACTGGATTATTTTAACCTCGCATTACAGATGCCGAATGATTCAACAATGCGAAGCCGTATTCATATTTCAAAAGCTGCAATTTATATTGTACAGGGACGTTGTCATTTGGCGCAAAGGATACTGTTGAAGCACTGGTCCGAGGATCATCAGGACAGTTTAAATGCTCAGGCCGGGCAATTATTGCTGATTTCTGCCATTTCTCAGGGCGATTGGATAAAATCCCTGAAATATTATTCTATGTTATATAAGAGATGTCAAAGTTGCCCTGATGAAGAATTTGTCGATCTGTTAAAAAAAGCGGGCTCCATCAAACCAAAATCTGAATCGCGGGCGAAATGGCTGTCTGTACTTATACCCGGACTCGGGCAGATCTATGCCGGAGAATATGGAAATGCGTTCAATGCGTTCGTACTGAACGGCCTGAATTTTTATCTGACTGGATACTTGATGGATTTGGGAAGAATGAATGATGCGTTACTATATACAATTCTTTTAACACAAAGATTTTATTTCGGAAATATATATCAGGCGCAGGAAGCTGTAAAACGAGTGAACCTGAGGCAGCAGGATGAAATACGAAATGAATTATTAGATAAAGTTGAAGGATTTCAGAAACAAAATTTTTAATGGTTTCTTTTGGACAATGCTTTCAGACAATTAATTAAATCTGTATGTTGCCAAAAACAGATCGGGTGTGTTTAAATTACTTATTGGTGAAAATGATGATAAATAAGAAGATTAGTTTTCTAATTATTTTTATATTTTTTGCTTGTCATGTTTTTCCCCAGCTAGTCTTTCCGCCAAACCAAAAATGGAAAACCATTGAAACCCGTCATTTTTTCATTCATTATCCGGAATTACATATAGAACTTGCCTGCCGGATCGCATCGCTTTCGGAAGATGTCCATGAAACGATTTTGCCCGTATTAAGACATGTGCCTTCCGAAAAAACACATATTGTGATCAATGATTTTTATGACAGCGTGTTTGGCGCAGCTTCTTTTATTTTCTATAATGCCATTTATATCAGTCCGAATCAAATACCGGCCGGTCTCGGGCATTATGAGGACTTCTTATCATTGCTCCTGCTTCATGAATACTGCCATATTCTGGATATGGATATGATTGGCGGTTTTCCAGAGGGAGCACGCCATTTGTTTGGCCGGTTTTATTCACCCAACTGGGCCTGTCCCTTATGGATGATTGAGGGCTTTGCCGTATATATTGAAACTGAGCTCTCGGAAGGCGGTCGGGGAATTGATCCTTATTATGACATGTATCTTCGGATGGCATTTTTAAAGAATCAGGTTCCAAAACTCGACCAGGTAACACCTGTTTTGGACCGGTGGCCGGGTCCGGCATCCCCTTATGTTTATGGCGAATCTTTATACCGTTATATGACAGGAAAACGAGGCCCTGATAAAGCTGTTTCGTTCCGCCGTGAGAATAGTCGGAAATTATGGCCCTTTTCGTTCGGCGGGTCTCTGGGATATTATTGGGGCGGTTCAATTTCCCGATTTTACAGTCAGTGGAAGTCCGGCCTGGCCGAAAGATATGAGCGTCAGAAGAATTATCTGGAAAGCCGGGGGATTTCACAAGTACAGCGATTGACGAATTTGGGCGGTGATACCTGGGGAATTGAATGGATGGGGGGCGATGACGAAATTTTGTTTTTTAATAGAACTTATGATGAACATGCATTAATAAGAAGTGTGAATACAGAAAATCAATCGATCCGCAATTTAAAGAAAGTGAACTGTGTATATCCACAACTTTCATTGAACCAGACCGGGGACAGGATTTATTTTTCTCAGTTTGAAATATATGACAAAAATGCTCTCTATTCGGATATTTATTATCTGGACAGGCGATTGAGGCGGGTTTGTCAGGTCACAAAAAAACAGCGGACGTTTGATCCTGATATCAACAAGGAAGGCGATATTGTCTATATCCGGACACACCAGGGCAAAACCGATCTCTGCCTGCAGAAGCAGAATGGGGATTGTATTGTTCTGTTAAAGGGAGATGAATCTCATTATTATTCAAATCCCGGGTTTTCTCCGGACAGCAAGCAGATTGTCCTATCCGTCTGGGAACAGGGGGGGTTCAAGGATATAGTGATATATCAGATTGATAGCAGAAATTATTATTCAATATGTCATGATAAGGCATGGGATATTACGCCTTCATGGACCCGGGACGGCAAGGGTATTTTGTTTGCTTCGGACAGAACGGGTGTTTATAATATTTTTCATTATTCGCTGCAGAACAAGAAAATGGCTCGGCTGACAAACCTGCTTGGAGGTGCATTTTGCCCGAAAGTATCGCATGACAGCAGGAAGCTTGCATTCATCGGTTATTCATCAAAAGGATTTGATGTCTATACAATGGACATGCCTTCTGCTGAAACACTGGAATCGTTGTCTGATTTTGATCACGATCGCAGAGAGGATTTTTCTTATGGTTATCAGGATCCCCCGAAGAATCATAAAAAAGAATCTTTATCATTTAGGGCTAAAGGGCCGCTTTTTAAATCAAAAAATTACAATCCGCTTCGCACTTTGGCCAGGCCTGTTCGTTTTCCTGTATTGACGATGGATGATACTTCTACTGTTGTCGGAGCCGCTTTTATCGGTAAAGACGTATTAAATCAGCATTTTTATGGTCTAATTGGTGCATACAGTATCGATCGTAATCGTTTTCAGTTCATGTTTGATTATCTTAACATGCAATACTATCCAAATGTATCCGTTTATATTCAGGATTTTGTGGAACCTCATGATTTGTCTGATATCGATGAAGGTAGCGAAGATGATTTATATTGGCAGCGCTTACAGATGGCGTCGCTCAGTTTTGAGGTGCCGGTCAGTAAACTGGAATATAATTTTTCAATCAGTCCGGGGATTTCATACGAAAAATACACAAATGCGAATATGAAACCATTGAATCAAAGTCGTCATTATTTTCAGGGAAAGTTAAATTCCCTTTTTATTCGTGCAAATTACTCTTCGGTCCGTGCCTATACCCGCTCCATCAGTTATGAGGAAGGAATGCATATCAATGCCGAATTTTCAAAATACAGTCAATCGTTATCAAGCAAACTGGATTTTTTTCTTGGTAAGGTGTCAATACAAAATTATTTTCCAATGATTTACAACAGACATCACGTACTTTTTACAAAACTGAATTGCTATTATACCGACATGAAGAAAGAAAGCAGGCATTTATCATTATTTTCTTTTCGAGTGAGGGGATATCAGGAACAAAGCTGGCGGAAATATTTTTATGGGGGATCAGTCGAATATCGTTATCCATTATTCAACATTGAAAGAGGTTATAAAGTATGGCCTGTGTATCTTCGACAAATTCATGGCGCCGTCTTTACTGATTACAGTGAATATTCAAATATTAATTTTTCAAGGAAAACAGCCGCCTCATCCGGGATAGAGCTCAAATCGGATTTCTGGATTTTTTATATGCTGCCCGTTTCGATAAGCATAGGTTATGCCCGACCCTGGAAAGGAAATGCGGGCTCGGATCAATCGGAAATCTATTTTCAGCTGGCTCTCGGATTAGGAATGTTTAATTCTTGCGATAAAACCGGGCTTCGACATTTTCTATGGTGATCAGGCCTTCTTCAATCACATTTTCCAGAACATCGACAAACGTCTGTATTTTTTCTTTCATATCGACAATTTCAATAACAATTGGCAGGTCCGAAGCCAGGCGAAGCACTTTGGCTGTATGTAAATGGCTGTCTGCGCCGAATCCTTCCAGACCCCGAAGCACGGTAACGCCGGCCATGCCATGTTTCTGGGCCTGCCGGATAATCCATTCAAACAGGGGCTTGCCCTGATGTCTGTCATTTTCACTGATGAAAACGCGCATGAGCTTGGCGATACATTTTTCCATGGATGACCTCAGCTGAATTGAGTGGCGGTGTACCCCAGCCATGCAGCTCCGATACCCAGTGCCACATGGCCAATGACATTGATGAAGACCGCTGCGATTTCCTGATCCCGGATCAGGGCAAGGCTTTCATAGCCAAAGGTGGAGAATGTCGTAAAACTGCCCAGAATACCGACCAGCAGTAATAATCGCGTTTCCGGAGCAAACAATTCATGATTTTCCACAAGACCGCCCAGAACGCCGATCAGAAAACAGCCGATCAGATTAACACCAAGCGTTCCCCATGGAAAATGCCGGGATGCAAATATTTGCTGGATCCAGCCTGAGATCAGGTAGCGCAGTACAGCCCCGATGAATCCGCCGCATCCGATGATCATCAGATGCCTGATCATGGCCCGTGTTTCTCCGGACGGATATATTTGGCTATCAGTATTTCCAAATCATCATGAAAGGATTTTTGACGCTGAATGTCAAAAACATATTTTGCCACAATCCGGGTCAAATGGAAAAACAGCAAAAACAGCGTCAGGGGAAAAATGATGGTGTCAAAGAGATAACCCGCGATAATTTTCAGCACCAGAAGGCTGAGATTGCGGGTTTTGGCGATAATAAACTCCATGATTTGACTGAGCTTATCACGGGCGCCCTGCAATATTCCAATGATGCCGGATCTGCCTTCTCCGGAATCCGGAAACAACTCTCCCCGTATTGTTGTCAGATCAGCATCCGCTTCTTCGAGGGCCGGGGCAGTTATCGCGTTAGACAGCCGGCTTCCGCCCCAGACAGATAAAGGCAGGATAAGATAAAGTGCGACTGTCAATATTGCGGAAAATACGGTTAAATCCCTCAGTGTACGCAACAGGCGCTGCCATTTGGGGACTGTCAAGAATAACAGTCTCGCGAGCAGTGCCAGGATTAATGTGGCACTTAAAAACCAGGATTCCAGTAACTGAGAGGCATGAAGCAGAAAACGGGTGCCCATGAGAATGGCTGAAGCAGACAAGACCGTTCGCCAGGCTACATCCACGTAATCGTAAGTGGATTGAACAGCATCCCCCACTTCAATACCAAATCCCACACCCAGTTCTGAACCCTCTATAACAGCCAGTCCAACTTTAATGCCAGACAGTACTGCGAATGTGGCCAATGATTGATTTAAAGACGATTGCAGATACTCCTGGTTGTGCTGATGCAAATGCTTTAGTCCCACTTCACGCAGAAATTTTTGGGTGAGGCCTGATAAAGTGAAAATGATTAACACGATCAGCAACACTGTAGCCATAATAGGTTTTAATTTGGGCCGAGTGATATGCATGGCTTAATCTCCCAGAGCAATTAGAGTTTGGCGATATGTATCCGGAGCGCCTATATCGAATCGCTGACCTTGTAAAATATATCCTGAAAAACCCTCTTCGACACGAACCTTATCCAAAGCTGAGGTCAGCTGAAAGACGCCGGACTCGCGCAGATTGTGATGAATATGATTTTTAAGAATATCAAATATCTTGGGGGTCAGCACATATTGTCCGGAAATGGTCAAGAACGTATCTTCATGCATACCTTCCACGTAGAGGTGTTCTTTAGCGTATTCAGCGGACGGTTTCTCGGTAAAATCCGTAATTGAAAGGAGCACATCTTTTTCCTGCCAGATTCCAGTGACGCATCCGAATTTTTGAACATCCTTGGCGGGCGTTGTCATTAAGCCCACTACGCTGTGACCGACGCGGTCGTAAGCATTCAGCAATTGACGTGTACAGGAAATGTCTGTATTGGATTGATAGAGATGATCGCCCAGCATGAGGAGGAAAGGCTCTCCATCCACCCAGTCATTTGCACAATATGTGGCATGTCCCAGACCATCCTGGGTTTCTTGTGGGATGAAGGTAAGTCGATGTCCCAGATCCAGAATATATTGACTGTATGCCTGATTTTCCTGGGATAATTTACTCAGATTTTCAATACGAAGGGGCTGGTAAAAATATTCTTCAAAGAGCGGCTGATCTTCCGGCTGCACGATGATGGCGATTTCTTCGATACCGGCGTGAACCGCTTCTTCAATAATAATCTGAATGGCCGGTTTTGTCCGGCCGTCCCGGTCGAGTACCGGGAACAGTTCTTTTTTCATGGCCTTGGAAGCCGGAAAGAGACGCAATCCGAATCCTGCTGCCGGGATCACGGCTTTTTTCACCCGCTGCCCTGATTGAATGATCAGTTTCAGGCAGGACATGTCCATCTCATTTTCAATGATCCGAATCAGTTTTTCCTGATTTTCTGCGTCTTTGGCAATTAACTGAGCCGTACCATCACCCTGGGAGCCCACACCTTTTCCACCGTAAATATATGGCTGAATCCGCTTATCACTGAGCAATTTGTGGAGGATTGGCGCTGTCAGCTGGGAGGGGCAGGCCGGTTGAAGGTGTTTGTCCAGTTCAGCCTGGGCTTCTGTCATCAAGCGGCCGAGAGCTTTTGCATTGCCTTCTGTCAACAGTTTTTCAGCTGTTTTGACAATCTTCTTGTTGATGGGGCCTAGATATTCCTGAACACCACGATGAAGGTCTGTCGCAGGAAAGGGATAACTTTCATTGAGTTTGCCGAGAATCTCCCGGGTATCTTTGCCGGCATGAAGATCCACAATGACAAAATAGAGGTTATTGGGAACATTGAATTCTTTAACATCAATCCTGTCACCATCGAATGTCATCAGAATGGGCCGGTTGCCATAGGCACATCCCTGATCCATTCGGCCGCACCGGGACGGTGTTGTGATTTCGCCCAGGTAGGCATATTCCATTTCGCCACGCAGGGTCATTTTCAGATCGTATATCCGATTAAACGCACGGGCGATTAATACACAGACTGCTGCGCTCGATGACAGTCCCTTTTTAACAGGCAGGTCGGTTTTGTAATTGTCAATCTCGAGCCCCCGAACACGATAATGAGTGAGCACCTGATAGGCCACGCCCGCCACATAACTGAGAAACCCCCCTTTTTCAGCTTCGGCCAAAAGTGCGTCGCGTTCCATGGGCAATTCATAAGGACCTTTTCGTGAACCGTCGTTTAGTGCAGCATGAAAGATTAACTTGTTTGGGTGGGAAGATACCCGGGCGTAAATGCCCTGGTTGGTGCCGGTGATAATGGTATGTCCCTTTTCAAGATCCGCGTTGATCCGGCGATATCCTCCGGCCCAATCGCTGTGTTCACCAAAGAGACAGATGCGTCCGGGGACAAAAATTTCCATATTCAAAACTCCGTAAGCTGATGGTTGATTTGATTTAAATAGTCTGCAGCCGTGATTACAGCTTCACTGTGTTAGAAATAATATACATGCATACTTTGTATCTGTCAATTCAATTTTTTTGATGCTTTATAATTTCATTTTTTGGTGCCCATTCATCCCTGCATAGAGCAGGATTCGTCACCAAATTCTGTTTCGACGGTGATATGAATAAAATTGTATTTTCTGCCCAGCTCACGGACCTGTGCCTTTATTTTCGGAATTTCAGCTGACGGCGTACCCTCCCGTATCACGATATGAGTGGTCAGTACATGGTGCTCGCCATCCAGAGACCAGGCATGTGTATGATGCACGGAGTTCACGTTGTTGATTTGAAGCAGTTGGTATTCTATTTCGTTTATCGGTATGTTTTCAGGCCCGGCCTGAAGAAAAAGGGCCGCGGTTTTTTTCAGATTTCGTATGACATTCAAGAGAATGACAGCCGTGATAATAATAGACAACAGAGGATCCAGAATATAAAGACCTGTAAACAGCAATGCGATGCTGACGATCAATACCGCCACCCAACCCAGCATATCCTCCAGCATATGCAGAGCCACAACACGCGCATTCATGGCGTGTTGTTTGCGGAGGCGCAGCATGACGAATCCATTGACGCCTATGCCGACTATGGCAAACGCTGCCATTCCCGGAGTATGTATGGATTCGGGTTTTAACAGCCTGGGAACGGCTTCGCATAACACAAACAAAGATCCGCCGAAAAGCACAATGATATTGAAAAAGGCGCCCAGTACAGAAAAACGTTTGTATCCATAGGAATATTTATTATCATGCTGTCGTCTGGAAAAGCGTTCGAAAAACCAGGCCAGACCCAGTGAAAATGAATCCCCGAAATCGTGAAGAGCATCTGAGAGAATAGCCATGCTGTTGGTCCAGAATCCCCCGAGAATTTCCAGCATTGCAAAGCCGAGATTCAGAAAAAAAGCCAGTCTGATGTTGTCGGTTTTATTTGTATGATTGTGGGGCATCAAGAGAGAAATGTTTATATGCAAAATTAAATAATAATTAATTTTTCATTTGATTAATGAAGCAAAATTAAAAAATTAACTTATTTTAATTATTTTAGATTTGAAAGTGTTTTGTGAATTTTAATTAGAGATTGTCTAGCTAATACAACTCCGAATTCTTCTGGTTTATCATAATGTTTCTCATTATTAATTTCAGTTTTAGGGAAATATTTTTCCAAATATTGGTCGTATGTAACCGAACTCTTACTTTTATTAATTTGCCTTTTCATTTTTTACCTCATTTGGTGTATAAAAATAATTAGAGAAAAAGTGATGATTTAATTCTGGTTTGAAATAGTGCTTTCTTTTAATCCAAATAAAACCATCACCTTTTGAAATTACTGCAACATCTATTGGGCCCCCTACAGTTTCAGAATCCATAGAAATTCTTTGTTTGAAAGAGGTTAAATTCACTAACGACTCCGCCATTGAAGCTAGTTCATCTTTTGGTAAAAAGGCCACAGCATTTATTATGGGTTTTATGTTTGTTTCAGATATATATTGCTGTACAGTATCTATAAAAGTTTTTAAGATTTTTTTATTTATATCATTAAGTTTATCTATTATTTTCTTTTTTTCTTTTTCATTAATCTGTTCAATTGAATTAACTATCTCAGAAGGGTATTTATCGAATAACTCTTCTAAATAACTAAAGAATAATTTTTTACAATTAGGATCCATGCCTTCAATGAATGTATGGACATTTTCACTTTGTGCAAATGGTATTATTGTAGCATTATTTCGAAAATTAATACGATCACATTTATTATCGTTTTTAATATATTTTAATCTGTCATTAATAACAGCTTCTATCATAAATGCATTAATAGCTGGATATATATCATTTGTTCCAAAGCCGGCTATTACAATGCCAGAATGAACTTTTGGGAATCTGTTTTTTGAGAATAAATAAACTGACAGGTTTTTTAACTGTTGCTTGTTTTTTGCAGTAAGAGGTAATTCTTGAAAAACATTTTTAATACAATTTTCTATGAAAATAGCATGTTTTTTCAATAAATTTTGATTGAAGCTATTTTTTAAATGTGCTAGACTTTCACAATTATTCCATATTTGGTAATGTTTATTTATTGTATTATTTACTATTTTTTTTATATTATCAACACTTATTTCTCCATCTTCATCAGTGATGACCTTAACATTATCGTTTATTTCTTTATGGATCCATGAAAAATAGTTACTAACTGTACCAGTAAAATAATTATCTTGAACATCATTGGGAAACAACGGGTTTTTATTATCGAGAAAAGTAATAAAACTTTTTGCATATTCTTCTAATGTAGAATAATTATTATTAGCAATATGATTACGATACATTTTTATTATTGTTTCCCATGGTACTCCCATAATATCAGCACTACCATATACCATTATGCCTACTGGATCATATTTTGATAGAGCAAATAACTTATTAACGGTATTATAGATTTTCTGATTTTCTTTATCTGCTATTGTTACAGCTGAATCAGCAGCTAATGCAACAGCAGTTTTATTCATTATAGCTATTTCAGCTGTCATTAAATGCTCATTCTAAGGATAATTAAATGATTAATATATACGCAATTATATAAATTATATCTTATTATAATAAAAAAAATAAATAATCAAAAAGATTTTTTGTTTTATTTCATCAATTCATGACTTTATATAATAATTACTATTTGCACTTTTTATACAATCCCGCTGCTTTTTCCGCAGAGGTAATAATCCCTTTGATCATGGCGGAGCTGAATCCCCCGTGTTCCATTTGGTTTAATCCGGAAATGGTGCAGCCACGCGGTGTGGTGACTTTGTCGATTTCCCTTTCCGGATGCTTTCCCTCACTGAGCAGCAAGGCAGCCGCCCCCTTCGCAGTTTGAGCGGCAATGGTCAATGCGTCTTCCGAATGAAATCCGATTTCGATACCACCCTGAGAAGCCGCCCGAATGGCCCTGAGAAAAAAAGCAATGCCGCAGGCGCCCAGAGACGTGGCTGCAGTCATGGTTTCTTCATCGATTACCAGAGTCTGACCCACCGTATTGAATAGTGTGCGGGCAGTCTCCAAATATACGTGATCCTTCCTGTCAGAGGCCAGACATGTCATGGATTCACGGATAACGATGGCTGTATTTGGCATTGCACGAATGACGGGGATATTTTTATTGATTTGATTTTTCAATTCACCAATACTGACGCCTGAAATCACAGAAATAAGAAGATGTTTATTATTCAGGTCAGTGCGGATTTCCTGAAGCAGACCGTCTATTTGACCCGGTTCAACAGACAGAATCACAATGTCAGCCTGCTGTACAGCCTTTCTGCAACTTTTCTCGGTTACAAATCCGGCTTTCCTCAGAGGTGTTAATAAATGCATTTTCCGGCGTGTCAGAATGATTTGCTCCGGACGAAATGTGTTTGCTTCGACCAGTCCTTTGGCAATAGCCAGACCGATGTTGCCCGCTCCCAGAATGGCAAGCGTTTTTTTCAATGCTTCCTCCCTATTGAAATGTGGTTTTTAATCCGTTTAAAAACATCTGAACGGATACGATGGTTAATATCATTCCCATAAGCCGTTCCAGAGCCATCAGTCCGCGTTCCCGGAAGATTTTTTTTAAAGGGGCGGAAAATAACAGAATAAAGGTCGTCATCATCCAGGCCAATACCACAGCCAAAAGCCATTGAGGCCAGTGGTGCGGCTCCCGGGCCATCATCAGAAGGACAACAGCCATTGCTGACGGGCCGGCTATCAGAGGCACAGCCAGCGGTACAATAAAAGGTTCACCTGTCACGTGAAGACCAAATACATCCTCTCCTCCGGCAAAGATCATTTTAATAGCAATCAGAAAAAGAATAATACCCCCGGCGATACTGAGAGATGACTGGGATACACGAAGGATAGCCAGAATATATCGCCCCAGAAACAGAAATATAAGTAAGAATCCCAGCCCAATCAGAGATTCGCGAAAAATAACTTTCATATACTTGTCAGGAGGAACATTTTTCAATCCGATCATAAACAGGGGGATGTTCCCGATAGGATCAAGCACTAAAAAGAGCAGCACTGCAGCTGAAATCGTGGACATGGTTAACGCTCAATTTTTAATATTTTATATTTCAGTGTTCCTGCCGGTACTTGAATATTGATTTCCTGACCTTCTTCTGTCCCCATAAGTCCCTTGCCAACCGGAGATTTGATGGAAATTTTATTTTCCAGAATGTCTGCCTCCGGTTCCGAAACCAGTTGATATTGCAGTTCTTCGTCACTGTTTAAATCTTTTATGGTAACGATCGATCCCAAAAAAACCTTGCCCTCCGGAATATCGCCATCTTTGATGATGCTGGAGGATGTCAGTTTTTCTGTCAATTCGGCAATTCGGCGCTCATTCATGGCCTGGGCTTCTTTGGCTGCATCATATTCGGCATTTTCTTTTAAATCACCATGCGACCGGGCTGTTTCCAGTTGTCTGGCGATTTCTTTCCTTCTGACCTGAATCATATAATTCAGATCTTTCTTGATCTTGTTGTAGCCTTCCTGTGTGATGTAATTGATTGCCATAATACTCCTGTTTAATAAATTTCATTTTGACAATGAATGCGACTCCATGCAGCTTTTTTTATCTGGTCGCCCTGATATCAACCGCTTATAATTTAAGGGTTTTCGCAGGGGAATCCAAATCATTTCCAACATTCAAATCTCATCTTGTAATTGACGGAATTGTTCTCTATATTGTGTTCGCATAATGAACCGGAGGAATTTGCTTATGCGCCTTCATGCCCTGAACATCCGGTTGTTCATGTTTGTCTGTATTATCCCGCTTCAGTTATCCGCTCAAGATTTGCCCCTGCAATTTAGACATTATGACATTGGAGACGGCCTCTCCCTGAACACAGTAAGAACCATCTCGCAGGATTCAAAAGGTTTTATGTGGATTGGCACAGCTGATGGATTAAATCGTTTCGATGGGAGGACATTTGAAATTTATCGGCCGGTCGCTTTTGACACAACCAGCCTGTCCGATTGGGATATTTCCTCGATTCTGCATGATTTTCGGGGAAGACAATGGGTCGGCACGTATAATGGCGGTTTGAATTTAAGAGATGCTTCAACCGGCAGGTTCTATCATTTTAAACATCATCGGGATTTTTTATATTCATTGAGCCATGATTCAGTTACCACCCTTTTTGAAGACCGTGACCATCGCTTATGGATAGGAACTGTCAATGGTTTGAATCGGCTTATTTCACCCGATGATGCTGAAGGATTAACTCTTGAATCCTGGGCAGGACAGGTTCGTTTTCAGTGCTATACAGCGACTCCGGAAACCACCAGTCTGAGCAATCCTTATGTCACATGTATTACCATGGATCGTGATGGATGGCTGTGGGTTGGGACCGATGAGGGGCTGAATGTCACGCATCCGGATTCGATGCGGTTTATTCGTTTTTTCTGTACAGTTGACGCTCAAAATGGTTTGAAAAGCAATTATATCCGGTGTCTTCACTGTGATGAAGCGGGACGTATCTGGATAGGAACTGAGTACGGTGGTCTAAGTTGTCTCATTCTTCCCGAGCCTGAAGAAATTGTCGATCGGCGAAAGCAGCTCTGTCGGGCTGAGTTTCAGACATATCTTCCTGAAAAGGACAATCCGGGCAGCATCAGCAGCGATGTTGTGTACAGTATTTTTGAAGATTCGGCGGGGATTCTCTGGCTGGGAACAGAACAGGGATTGAACAGGTTTGACACCAGTCAGCACCGGTTTGAAAATTGGAAGAATGAGCCTGATGATCCTGTCAGCCTGAATAATAACACGATTTGGACTATAACAAAGGATCATTCCGGAGTGTATTGGCTGGGCACGGACGGCGGCATCAATACCTTTCATGAAAAGAAGCATCGGTTTCTTAAAATTCAGCATGATCCCGGTCAACCGGAATCGCTCAGCCATCCCTATGTCTGGGATTTGGAGGAAGATGCCTTCAATTTTATTTGGGTGGGAACGACATTTGGATTAAATCGGTTTGATCCCGCGACCGGGCATATTCAATCTTTTTTTTACGATCCGAACCGGCCCTGCAGCCTGAGAGACAATAATATCATGTCGCTTTGTGTGGACAGAGACAATATGCTTTGGGTGGGACTGAACGGATCCGGACTGGACCGGACAGTCATTAGAGAAAGTGGAACTGTGGAATTTATACATATGGACTGTACGGATAAAGGCCTGGGAAGCTATTATATTTTATCGCTGTATGAAGATCGTGACGGCGCCCTCTGGATCGGCACCTGGAACAAAGGGCTGTGTAAAATTTTACCGGAAGAGCGACACGCCCTGGCAGATCGTTCGACGACCCTGGTTCCGTCCATACGATTTTTTCCGGATTCAAATGATCCTTACAGTATCAGTCCGGGCCGAATTTACGCCATGCTTCAGGATCATACCGGCGCACTTTGGATAGCAACGGATGTGGATGGCCTGAATGTTCTGTCTCTGGAGCATGTCCGGGTAAAGGATCCCGCGATGGAACCCGTACGATTTGCCCATTTTAGGCATAATCCTGCCGATCCGAAAAGTCTGAGCAGTAATATTGTCATGTGTATCCATGAGGATCGCTATGGTGATTTGTGGTTTGGTACCTATGGCGGCGGCCTGAGTCATTATCATCGTCAAAAAAATGAGTTCAGTTTTTATAACACCAGCGACGGTCTGCCTAACAATATTGTTTACGGTATCATGGAAGATGGTGAAGGATACTTATGGCTCAGTACCAATAAGGGATTATCCAAATTTAATCCCGAAACAGGCGACTTTCATAATTTCACTGTTCACGATGGATTGCAGAGTTATGAATTTAATTCAGGCGCATTTTTGAAAACGCATGATGGTTATATGTTGTTCGGCGGGATTTGCGGATTCAATTTTTTTCATCCAGGGGATATTTCTCTGAATACCTATATTCCGCCTGTGGTGATTTCAGATCTTCGGGTGGACGACCGCACTGTACCTGTGTTATCCGACAGGATTCGGTTATCATACCGGCAGCAGCTTTTATCTATCGAATTTGCCGCTCTGAGTTATATTATTCCGGAAAAGAACCGGTATAGATACCGTATGACACCTCTGAATAAAACATGGATCGATGCAGGTTCGGAATACAAAGCCACCTATACCCATCTGTCTCCGGGGAATTATACATTTCAGGTGCTTGGTTCTAATAATGACGGCGTATGGAATCCGAAAGGAGCTTCTCTTCACATTCGAATCAGTCCGCCATTCTGGCAAACCTTCTGGTTTCGGCTGTTCCTTATTTTGCTTTTTTTCGGATGTGTTTATCTTATATATTCTATCCGTACACGCTCCGTCCAGCGTCTGAATCGCATGCTGGAAAAGAAAGTCCAGGAACGCACCGAAGCTCTGGAAACAGCGAATGAAGAACTTCAGACGGCTCTGGAAAATGTAAATACACTGGAGGGTCTGCTTCCGATATGTGCATCCTGCAAGAGAATCCGGGATGAGAATGGAGATTGGCATCAAGTGGATGTTTACATCCGGCAGCATTCGGATGTCAGATTTAGCCATGGATTATGCCCGGAGTGTTATCAGAAATATGAGAAAGAATTATAATCTTTGGGTGTCCGGGCAAATATGTGCTTAATATTTATTATGTAATTTTTGAATAAAATGAACATAAGGATGACGAATGACTGTGTTTAAGCGTCTTCTGATTTTTATTTTAATCGGTCTTGCTTACCTGGTCATCAAGGAATTTTTATTGCTCTATCAGGCTGTAAAATCCATTCATCCGTATGCAGTTTACGGATTGGCTGTGCTTGTGATTTTATTTCTTGGTTATTTTGTGGTTACGCCACTTTTAAATATTTTCAGGCTGCCCAGGCGTTTCGGACCGACACGCAATCCCGATAATATTCAATCCATGATTCGGGAGCGGATAAATGTATTCCGAAGAAATCCCGCCTTACAAAAAAAGGCTGTCAGGTTATCGGATGTTCCAGAGGATCGAAGCGGATATGACCAGATGATTGTTCTTTTGCATCCCGAAGTTAAAAAACTGCATAAAAAGTATGTGACGCAGGTGTTCTACAGTACAGCCATTGCTCAGAATGGTTTTCTGGATGCCTTATTGATTTTGTCGTTATCCGTCAACATGGTTAAAGATCTTTTTATTTTATATCATGGCCGTGTATCCAACCGTGTATTGTGGATCATTGGCCGCATGGTGTTTCAGTCTATGCTGATCGGAGGATCTGAAGGTGTTGAGTATGCAGTGGATGAAATATTTTCAAAAATGTTTTCAGGCGGCATGAAGGGTATTCCTTTTGCCTCGAAAATTCTCGGTTCTCTGGCCGATGGATTTGTGAATGCGGCGCTTGTCACGCGAATTGCACTGATCACGCAAAATTACTGTGAAATGATATTTATTGAATCAGACCGGGCGCTTTATCCGGCACATAAAACCATCATTTCCACAACACGCATATTGATTTCCGATCTTCTGGACCGTGTTTCCGATGAGATCCGGTCCATGACCCGGGACAAAGCCGCTTCGGTGGTTATGGCCACTGTCAATCCTGTAGGATATGTCATGAGCAAGGCGCTGAATCGATTTGCGGACACCTCTGAAAAGCTGAGTCCGGAGCAGAAGGAATGGATGCGGGAGACATCCACTGTGGCATACAATCCATTTCGATTTGCAGTAAATGGATTTAAACGATTGTTCGGAAAAGAAAAGAAGAGAAGAAACCCGGGGATTTCATCGATAGATAAGATTCGTCACTGACAGGCACTTATTTTATTATGATCATTTTCCGTTTTTTAACATATCCGCCCGCATTGAACAGACAGAGATAGACTCCCGAATCGTAATCCGTACCCTCAAAATCGATCCTGTGGATACCGGCCGGTTGTATTTCATTCAAAAGAACGGCGGTTTGTATTCCTGTGACTGTATAGATAATCACACGGACACGCATTTTTTTTGGCAGTGAGTAATTAAATTTTGTTTTTGAATTAAAGGGATTCGGCGTGTTCTGAGATAAATAAAAATGATCCGGCGTCCCTTGTTTATCAATGGTTACGGCCGGATTATCTCTCCATCGGGATACCGTGTCCATGTGTGTCCCGTTTGTCGCCGGGACCGTGAGTATCCGATTTGGCAATTCTTCACCGCCGGCTCCTTTTTCAACAGTATCCCAACTGCCCCGTGTGTATTTATACTCGAGATGTTCATCCACATGAAAGAGGAGGGTGATTTCCCACCGCTTCTGGCCTTTCTGGATCATGAACAGGTCATTCTCGGTTTCATTGACACCCGATTGAAAAAATCCCGGATCCCATTGATTAAAATTTCCAGAAATATAAATGGTTTCATCAGGAGGCGTTTCATCCGGAACAACCACATGAAGTGTCAATGTTACGATGTTTCCAAAGTCCGCAATCTCCTCATAGCCGTCGTTTTGATTGCCGCAGTCATCATAAGCATATACCGCGAGGTTTTCTAAATTCGAAACATCCCCTTCATATAGAAACAGGCGTTCCTTTGTCCAGAAATCCTCGAACTTATTCATCACTACCCGATAGAAGGATGCTGAATCTCCGTCCTGAGCGGTTTGAGGGGGATCCCAGGTGAATTGAATGGCATCCCGCCGAAAAGTATATTCCAGGTTTTTCACCGGATTGGGCGGTTGGGTATCATCCGAAGCGCCATAATGGTAACGTTCTCCCCAGGCAAGCACACAATAGTCTGAAGCCAGCGTCCCATTATCAGAAGCGATGGGATCCCGATAAGGGATGGCATTGCCCGTGCTTAAATGATTCAATTCCATCATATGCCCGGGCAGCGTCACTTTGGGTGCGACTTTGTTGACTGCAATTCGGACTCCCTCGATCCAGTGTATGGCTCCGGATTCATTGATCCACGCATTCAGCATCATCACATCGATATTCGATACTTCCGGCAGGGTTTCGGAAGTCTGATTATCGCCGGTATGAAGAAACCGAAGTCCCTCAGGCGTGGTAATTTCAAATTGACGAACAGGCACACTATGCAGGCCGTCATGTGCCGTGACCTGTAAGCCGGCGATTTCCATGGTATCTCCTGCGTTCATTTTTATGACGGATTTTGCAAATTCCGCGGGTCCGACAACAGGCTTGTTGATTTTATTCATGGCTGTGATCAGGGGCTGATAGTAATGATCCCCATGTTCATGAGTAATGAAATAAGCATCAAGACCGTCTGCAACACCCAGGAATTCTTTGATATTAAAAAAATTCGCGATATCAATACCAAATGTGCCGGAGGGGGTTTTTATGACAAATCCATGGTTGTAAATTTGCCAGATTGTTGCCCCTTCTGTCACCTGTTCTGTCTGAATTTCCAACAGCGCTTTTCCGATCATGGATTGATAAAATGCCGGTGTATCGGGATGAATGGGCGGATATGAGCCGATGAGTAAATCGTCCAAACTGCCAAAGCAGGCCTCTCGCAGTATGGAATCGCCCCATCGGGGACGTTCATCAAGCAGTATCTCTTTGATTTGCAGAAAGGTGTACTCCTGAGCAGTGAGAGATTGAAAAGACAAAATTATAAGAGATGAAGTAATAAGGAGATATGTTCCTGTTCCGAGTGCCGCAAAGAATGATCGCATGGCCGCCTCCCCGGTCTGGAAAGCCCCCATATCATAAATCTATCACCGAAGGACCTTTTTTAATGATAAAAATTGAAAAGATCAAAATTTCAGGACCGAGAACAGGCCCTGTGCCTATCTGATAAACATCATTCCAAGGGTTAAAAACTGGATCTGCCTTCGCATTTTGTCATCATATTTATCTTCACTGGTCAAATCCAGGGCATATCGGTACCCAAGATAAAACATGCCAAACCGGGCTTCTGTTCCAATGATCATTCTTGTGAGCTGGCTGTTGATCAGTTCATCTTCTTCATATTCACCTTCATCATAATCGGTTTCCCAGGAGCCTGCCATAAAAAAGCCGAACGACGGACCGGTAAACAGGGAGAAATTGGAATTGAAATGATAGGAAAAAAGCAGGGGGATATGAAGATAATGAATCATATCGGTTTTATAGGTGTCACCGTAATAGTCTTTGATTTCTCCTTTTCTGTTGGCGTAAACCAGCTCGGGTTTCAGGTAAATATGCCTTGTAAATCCGATTTCATAAGTGATTCCGGCACTGAGACCCCCTGCATGTTCGATCTTATCATAATAATCGTCCTGATACACGGATCCCGACAGATGAATTCCCATAAAATATCCCATCAGGAATCGCGGGTAGTATTTGGGGCGTCTTACGAATGGCTGGACAGGAGGGGGTTTGGTCTGTGTTTGAGGAACCGTTGAGGCGGGTGTCGGTTTTTGGGGTTTTGGTGCTTCGCTCACGGGCGGCTTTTTTTCAATACCGGCGATTTTGTGTGTCGCGTTTTTCAGCGCTCTTAAAAAAACCTCGTTTAATGAGCAATTCGGGCAATCCTCAAACTCATTTTTAATAATTTCTCCGGTACTGACATCCACCAGGCGCAGATTGACCGAGTAAATGGATGCGACTTTGTCCACATTGCCGATCACCACATATTCCACATTGAGCAGCCGGCCGATTTCGATGGCACAGGCCAGATCCGTGCATCCGGCCATCTGAAATTGCTGTTCTTCCAGTACTTCGTTAATCTTGCTTCTTTCGAGTACTGTGAATTTGTCTGTTTTAAAAAATTCGGTCTGCAGCCGGTTGGTGAGCCCCTGCAAATCCTGCTCTGACATACCGCTGCCTTCCAGTTCCAGAATGGCGATATTGGGTTTTTCCTGCGCCTGGAGCAGCGTGATGAACAGGAATGAAATAAAAAGGACCAGATTTTTCATATGTCCTCTCCCGAAGTCATCTGTTGATCGTACATGACATTTTTTATTGGCTTCAGTTGACTTTCTGTATTTTTGAGTATACAAAACCATCAGGATAAATGCAAATTAAATTATCAAATTGTTTTTATAAAATCCCCATGATGTTTGACGGTCTCCAAAGCCTGAAAATCCATATCCACTCACTTTACGTATATCCTGGGCACCCGTGTATTAATATTGGTCAGAATTTCATAGGGGATGGTACCGGCCCAATCGGCCAGATTTTCGCAGGAGATTCTCTGTCCGTCCAGTTCTCCGATCAGGATCACCTCGTCATCACTGTAAGCGCTGTCCTGCTCAATATTGGCGACGATCTGATCCATGGAAATCGTGCCGATGACCGGATATTTTTTCCCGCGAATGAGTACCTGGGCTTTATGCGACATGCTGCGGAAATAGCCGTCCCCATAACCCACCGGAATCGTAACCGCATGCACCGGATGATCAGTCTGCCACTTTGAACCATAACCCACCGGACGGTTTGGACGGATAATTTTAAAGTACACCACGCGGGATTTCCAGGTGAGGGCCGGATGAACCCGAATCGTATGTTTTGACTCGCCTGTGGGATATACACCATAAAGCAGAATTCCCGGACGCACCATGTTAAAAGTTGCTTCCGGCAGTTGAAGGATGGCACCGGAATTGGCCATATGAATCATCGGAGGCAGATCTTTCTTGATATCATCAAAGCAGGTTAAAACCTTCTGAAAACGGGACAATTGCAGCCGTGCATGGGTCAGGTCTGCGGCATCCGAACTGGCAAAATGAGAAAAGATGCCTTCCATAAAAACATGCGGGCTTTTCATGGCGGATTCAAGAAAGGATTCGGCATTGTAATCATGGACGCCAATCCGTTCCATGCCTGTATCTATTTTCAGATGCACTTTTGCCTGAATTTGGAGGTGCCCGGCGGCTGTGTTGATCTGATTTAACGACTGGATTGATGAGGCGGTCATCGTCAGATCATATTTGAGAAAATGCGGCACCTGATTTCCCAGGATACCCCCCATGACCAGGATCGGCAGGGTGATTCCCGATTTGCGAAGCAGAATGCCTTCTTCCAGTACGGCCACGCCGATGTAATCTGCGCCAATTTTCTGCATGTGTTTTGCGATTTCGACCAGTCCATGGCCGTACGCGTTGGCTTTAAGAACGGGCATCATTTTCGCAGGAGACACGTGTTCCTTAATGGCATTGAAGTTGTCCGTCAATCGTGTCAGATCGACTTCTACGTGAGTGGGGCGGACCACATCATTATCGATTGTGGGGTGATTGATGCGCATAAAGAAATATATTTAAATTCTTGGATGGATGCAAATTAAAATAGAAAAACAATTTGCATTTCGGAATCCTAACCATTAATTTTTACTTTAATACAAAGCGTATGACTGCAGATATCCGAAAGATACCATGACCGAAAAATCCAGACAATTGTCCAAAGAAACGCCTTTGATGAAACAATATCATGCGATTAAAAATCAGCATCGGGATACGATCCTGTTTTTCCGCATGGGTGATTTTTATGAAATGTTCTATGAGGATGCCAAAATCGGGGCGAAGACCCTGGGAATTACCCTGACTTCCCGCGGGCACGGCAAAACCGGTGATGTGCCCCTGGCCGGATTCCCCCATCATGCCCTGGACGGGTATTTGTCTAAAATGCTGAAGGCAGGGTATCGGGTGGCGATCTGTGAGCAGGTTGAAGATCCGAAGATGGCCAAAGGCATTGTCAAGCGTGATGTTATTCAGATCGCCACGCCCGGTACGGTGATGGATGAAAAATTGCTGCCGTCCAGAAGAAATAATTTTTTGGCCGGGATTTTCTGTGATGACGGGATCTGCGGTCTGGCCGCAGCTGATATTTCAACCGGTGAATTTCAGGTTTCTGAATGGCCTGAAGAAAAGCTGTTTGAGGCCCTGCAGGCCATCGGACCGGCTGAAATTTTGGTTTCAGACACCGTTGCCGATGAGATAAAAGCTTGGTTCAATCGATTGCCTCAAACACCGGTGATTACTTCGCGCGAAAACTGGATTTTTCAGCGGAATTATGGATATGAATTGCTGACACGGCATTTCAAAACGTCCTCGCTAAAGGGTTTCGGGTGCGACGACCTGGAAGCCGGATTAGGCGCCGCAGGGGCGGTGCTGACCTATTTAAAGGAAACGCAGAAAACGGATCTGTCCCATATCCGTGCGTTACGAAGGCTTTCCGATGATGATTATATGACGCTGGATGCCTCGACGCGGCGCAACCTGGAAATTACGGCTTCCATGATGTCGGGAGACAAGGAAGGCACGCTGCTTTCAATTCTCGATCACACGCGTACGGCAATGGGGGGGAGAACCCTGGCTGCCTGGATTCAGCGACCTCTTAAAAACCTAAGATCTGTTCGGGAAAGGCTGGACGCGGTTGAGGCGCTTGTTTCGGATCCACCCCTTAGGGAAGATATGGCAGGGTGGTTGAAAGGCATGGCCGACCTGGAACGGCTCATCACCAAAGTAGTCACCCGGCGGGCCAATCCGCGTGACGTTCAGGCCCTCCGTCAGGCATTGATTCGTATTCCTGATTTGAAAGGCGCCCTCGACAACATTACGGGAGAACTCCTCAACTCTTTAAGAGCACGACTCGATCCGTGTGAACAGGTGACAGAGCGTATTGTCCAGGCATTGACCGACGATCCGCCGGTTTCCATTGGAGAGGGAGGATTGATACGGGAGGGCTATTCAAAAGAGCTGGAAGAGCTTCGTGAGCTCGCGTTTTCAGGAAAAGACTGGATCGCCCGGCTGCAGAGAAGCGAACGGGAGAATACGGATATCCCGTCTCTGAAAGTCGGATTTAACAAAGTGTTCGGATACTACATCGAAGTGACGAGACCTCATCTGGCCAAGGTCCCGGAAACCTATATCCGCAAGCAGACCCTGGTAAATGCCGAGCGGTTTATCACGCCCGAGTTAAAGGAAATGGAAGAGAAGGTATTGCATGCCGAAGAAAAGATAACCTCTCTTGAGCAGCAGCTTTTTGATGAGCTTCGCGCATATATAGCGGAATTTGCGGAACCGGTTCAAATCACCGGGCAGGCAGTGGGGACCCTGGATTGTGTGTTGTCCCTGGCGGATGCATCCGAGGAGTATCGGTATGTGAAACCGGATATTTCAGAATCCTATGGATTGACAATTCAGGATGGCCGTCATCCTGTTGTCGAGCGGCTGTTGCCTCCCGGCGATCCTTTTATCCCCAATACCTGTGAAATGGATGAAGAGAGTCAGATTCATATCATTACCGGGCCCAATATGGCCGGGAAATCCACGTATATCCGCCAGGTAGGATTGATTGTTTTTATGGCACAGGTGGGCAGTTTTGTTCCGGCCACTCAGGCCCGGATTGGTTTGGTGGATCGGATCTTTACCCGGGTGGGCGCTCAGGACAACGTGGCAGCTGGCGAATCCACATTTCTTGTTGAGATGAATGAAGCTGCCAATATTCTCAATAATGCCACGGAGAAAAGTCTGATCCTTCTGGACGAAATCGGCAGGGGCACTTCAACATTCGATGGATTGTCCATTGCCTGGGCCGTGGCCGAATATCTGCACAAGGAACCCAGGGTAAGGGCCAAAACCCTGTTTGCCACTCATTATCATGAACTGACTGAACTTGACCGGATTCTGCCCCGCGTGAAAAATTACAATGTCGCGGTGAAAGAATGGGGAGATCATATTGTTTTTCTTCGCAAGATTGTGCCCGGAGGATGCGACCATTCTTACGGGATTCAGGTTGCCCGCCTGGCCGGATTGCCCATAGAAATTATCAACCGGGCCAAAGAGATTCTTAACAATCTTGAAGCCAATGAACTGACACCCAATGCCATACCGAAACTGGCGGTGAATGCAGAGACCCTGAAAGTGGCTCAGCCCCAGCTCGATATTTTCAGGGAAGAAGAGCAAAAGCTGCGCGAAGCGGTTCAGGCGCTGAATCTGGAACAAATGACTCCGCTTGAGGCACTGCAGAAACTGGATGAGTTGAAGAGGTTGATTCATTGATTCGCTGCGCATTTTATTTTGGAATCCAAAAACCATCGAAATCAGCCAGGCCACCTATTTTTATTATAATCCGCAAACCGGGGAGATCCGGTCATGACCGCAGGTGCTGATTCCGATGAAGAACAACATGAGAATTCCGTATCTTTTGTATTTGGATTTTGTTCAGATAAGAAAGGAATAACCATGTGTCCATTTTTTAAATCCATGTTTATCCTATTCATTTTATCTTTCTTAATCCCATCATATCATGAATCAGATTTGCGGGCATCCATATGGAAAAATTACACAAATACAGACGTGATCACTTCAATTGCTTCAACTGAAAATGAATTATGGGTGGGAACCGATGGTGGATTAATTCGGATCGATAAAACCAATTATGACAAAGAATATTTTTACAGCAGTAATTCGGGATTGACGCAAAACTGGATCAGATCGATTGCCTGTCATGAAAATACAGTCTGGATTGGAACAAATCAACGTGGAATCGTTGAGTTGAAAAATGATATTTGGAATCAATATTTGATGGGTAAGGAGATTGGAGTGTCACCTTATGTGTATACGATCTATTTCGATGGAGAATCGTTTTGGGTGGGGACGGAGCACGGGTTAATTCATATTCGAGAAGATGAATGGGAAGAATATCACAGCGGGGATTCCGGATTAGCTGATAATGATGTGAAGTCGATTATCAAGCATGATAATTATCTTTGGATTGGTACAGAAAATGGCTTGTCAAGATTTGATGGTAAAGATTGGTTTACCTATAATATGACTAACTCGAATCTTGAATATAACAGTATACATAAACTTGCCTCTGTCGGCACCTTATTATGGGTTAGTGTGTCACATGGAATGTTTACTGATGAATACAGTTTATATTCTTTTAATAATGAAATTTTTGAAAAGCAGACGGATATTCCATCTAATGATATCAGGGACTTGAATTCATTTGATCATTTATTATGGGTGGCGACCTCTGATGGTTTGCTCTGTTTAATGAATGAAAAATGGACAACCTATGATACGTCAAATACCATTTTTAAAACAAATCGAGTTGGGCCTCTTCATGCAGATAGTACTTCACTTTGGATTGGATCACTTCATGGTGAAGTTTATAAATATGAGGAGAACAATTGGACCTCAATAAAACTATCCAGCAATACTATAACATCAAATAATGTGGGTTCAGTTGAATCGGATATGAAAAATTTATGGATTGGATGTGCAGGGTTGGTCCGATTTGACGGCAAAAATTGGGAAATTTTTAATGATAATAATTCACCCTTATCTTCAAGTTATATATTTGCCTTAAAATTCATTGATGATAAATTGTGGATCGGAGGACGGGATCTTTTTTCATTTGACGGAACAGATTGGCAGGTATATGAGACTCCACGTCCTCGTGGATTTTCAAATATTACGATTATGAATATTTGTGAATATGATTCAGCAATTTGGTTGGGTACATCTAATGATGGATTGGTGAAAAAAAGGGGAGATCATTGGGAAATATTTGATCCGTCGAGTTCAGAAATTCCGTCAAAATGCGTCGAAGCTCTCGCAAGTAATGATGAGTTCTTATGGATTGGGACTTGGAATGGTCTCATACGCTATGACGGTCAGAATTGGAAACAATTTCACAAGTTGAACTCTGGAATATCATCTAATGGAATCAATGCGCTTGCGGTTCAAGACAGTA
This sequence comes from bacterium, assembly GCA_016932575.1. Taxonomy (GTDB): domain Bacteria; phylum Zhuqueibacterota; class QNDG01; order QNDG01; family JAFGCO01; genus JAFGCO01. Next base: position 163,243 of record JAFGCO010000067.1, on the reverse strand, counting down.
TTCTATGGGTTGGGACAGGTTATGGATTGAATAAATATAACGGTGAAACATGGGAAGTATTCGATGAATTTAATTCCTTTTTAAAATCAAATACAATTCTATCCTTAGCTGTCCAGGAGGACACCTTATGGATTGGTACGGATTACGCTTTATATAAATATGATGGAAAAAATGCGGTGTGTTATACTTCCGGCAACTCAGGACTGCCTGGTATTTTAATTCGAAATCTTTGTGTTGATGAGAATGGTATTTTGATTGGAACGCAGAGTGGCGTGGGTTATTTTGGTATGGATTTTAATACTGTTATCGATCGATATAATGAAACAGAGGATATTCAAACTTTTATATTATGCCAGAACAATCCAAACCCGTTTAACAACTCCACTAAAATCTCTTTTCAAATTGATAAATTTTCAAACGTTGAAGCGGGTATCTTCAATATAGTAGGTGAGAAAGTAAGCACAATTTTCAAAGGCGTTTTAGATCAGGGAGAATATCATTATCGCTGGAACGGCAGGGATTATCATGGAAAAATGTTGCCCAGCGGTCTGTATATTTGCCGCCTAAATGTTGATAATCATTGTCAAACAAGAAAAATTATCTTACATCGATAGATATGTATAAGAGAAAAAATTAAACATGATGCAAATCACATCCGATCAAATGCTGAAAAAGAAATATGCTGTGTCTGATTTGACGCACATCGAAACGATCATTCAATCGGCAACCATATGCCGGCTTGGATTGGTGGACGACAATTATGCTTATATTGTTCCATTAAATTTCGGATACGAAGCCGGCAGTCTTTATTTTCATACAGGATCCAGGGGCAGGAAAATCGACCTGATCAGAAACAATCCCAGGGTCGCATTTGAAATCGACACGGATCATGCCATGAAATCTGGCGAGCGGGCATGCGACTGGGATATGTATTATCAGAGCGTTATGGGAAGAGGTGTTGCCTTTTTTATTGAAGACCGGGAACAAAAACAAAGGGCGCTGAATATCATTATGAAGCAGTATTCGTCAGAGCGAACCTGGACATTTCCTGATGAAAAACTTGCGATTACAACCGTGATTAAGGTAAAAATCGAATCGGTTTCTGCACGAAGTCATTGTAAAAAGGGTGATCCATGAGTGAAAAACAGACTGTTGCCGTACTGGGCGCAAGTCATAATCCGGAGCGATATTCGAATCGCGCTGTCCGGACATTGAAAGAAAAAGGCCATCGTGTCATTCCCATTCATCCAAAAGTAGAATCCATCGAAGGCCTGCCGGTGATAAATCAATTAAGCGATATTACAGAACCGGTAGATACGCTGACATTATATGTTGGATCGAAGCGTTTGCAACCGATGATAGATGATATTATTGCACTTCGTCCGGGACGTGTGATTTTCAATCCGGGCACAGAATCGCAAGCACTTCAAAAAAAACTTGCAGAATCCGGTATCCCCTACCTGGAAGCATGCACTATTCTCCTGCTGCAAACCCATCAGTTTTAATTCATAAGATTGACATTATGATTTACCATGAATAATAAACATGCAAACACCTGTTGCGTTCCATTTCTTCTTGCATCTTTGTCAACCACCCATTATATTGTTGCACCCAGCCATCATTGAAAGGATTGTGATTGAAAAAACGATTTTTTATCATACTATCCTGCTTTGTTTATCTCCTGATTTATCGATGCGCGGCGCCAATCGTGTCACCGCCTCCAACAGCCAAAAAACCTCCGGCCGTTTCCAAGCCTTCTCCAATGATTCGGGTGGGATTGATGAAGAATCTTTCTTCCGTTGAATTTTCGGCTGATGGACGGTTTATAATTACCAACAGCAGCAATGCTTTGGCTTTACGGGCGTCGGCGGAAAGCCGTTGGCGCGTGGAAGTGCTTGAATCCATACCGGGGAAGTCTGCTTTTCGGTTAATGCTGGCTGTTTTCAATGATCGTTCCGCTGCAAGACAGAAGGCAAGTCAATATCAACGGTCGGGATATTCTGTTGAAGTGGCTGCTGTGGGAACTGCACCATATACACAAATCGCCGGGTTAAATAATAATCGTGAATATCGAATTTATATTAAAAGATGGTTTGAGACCTGGGATGAAGCCAGAGAGTATCAGAAAGCTGTTTGGCCTGACAGCGATACACATATTATTCGTGCAAAGATTTCAGAGGCGAGGGGGAGAATTTGCCTGACCCATTGTTCCACAGGCGAAACCTATGAATCAACACAACCCATTATTATCAAAGGGACTGATGTTATTTTATACGATGTGCCTGTCGGGTCTGGATTCCATTGGGAACACCATGAAAATCGAACCTATCCGGAGAAAATCGAGTTTACACTGGATTTGGAAGGCAGGCTGGCAGTTGTCAATGAGGTGCCGCTGGAAACTTATCTCAAGGGTGTTGTGCCTTCAGAAATGTCAGAAGGTTTTCCTGTTGAGGCTTTGAAAGCCCAGGCAGTGGCTGCTCGTTGTAAAGCGCTGGCCAACTGGGGAATTGTACATGCCTCTGATCCTTTTGATGTTTGTGCTGATGTCCACTGTCAAGTGTACAGTGGCTTGTCCAAGCGATGCAGGAAAACAGATTATGCCGTGGATAAAACAGCCGGCCTGTTCATGATGAAAGGAGATCAAATCTGTGATGCGGTTTTCGGGGCCGTATGCGGTGGCCATACCGAGGATGTGGAAAACGCCTGGGGTGGCGAGGCTTTGGATTATCTTCGCGGGCGTGTGGATGGTTCGCCCTGGTTGAAGCGATATGGTTCTCTCCAGGAGGAAAATAACCTGAAGAAATGGATTGATGATTCACCAGATGCTTTTTGCAATACGCAGAGGGATATCGTACCGGACGGATTGCAATATACTGTTAAATATTATCGCTGGGAATTGTCATTGAGCCAGATTGAGCTACAGCAGGCCCTTGAAAAACGAACAGGGTTGAATTTCGGCGAAATTATTCATCTGATCCCTTTACTCAGGGGTGTTTCCGGACGAATTATCCGGCTGAAAGTGATTGGTACCCGAGGGGAGACAATTATTGATGGTGAGTTGAATATTCGAAAAGCTCTCTCGGAAACGACACTCTGGAGTTCCTGCTTTTATGTTGAAAAATCAGGTTGGGGCCAGACACCAGACGCTTTTATCCTAAGAGGTGCAGGATTCGGGCATGGTGTGGGCATGTGTCAGACAGGTGCAGCGATCATGGCCCTGACGGGGCGTAAATTTCACCATATTTTAAAACATTATTATAAAGGTGTCCGAATTACAAAGCTGTATTGATTATGATGTCATCAAAACCTAATCCTCTTTTCAAATCCGGTTATGTGGCCATCGTCGGTTTGCCCAATGCGGGAAAATCCACATTGATGAACAGTCTTTTAAAAGAGAGGCTGGCTATAGTTACACCTAAACCGCAAACCACACGGCATCAAGTACTGGGTATTCTTAATCATAAAAAATATCAGTTGATTCTTTTAGACACACCGGGTTTGCTTACACCGCGTTATCTGATGCATCAAAAGATGATGGATACTTGTGCGCGTGTTATTCGTGATGCTGATGTGGTGCTGGTTTTGGCAGATATGACTCGCGCAGATAAAAATGAACTATTATATCGTATGCTTTTATCTGTCGATCAAAAAAAAATACTGGCGTTGAACAAGGCCGATCTTTTTCGGACGGCTTTAACAGATAAGGAAATCAGGGATAAAGCCAGGCAATATGGATGCAGGGAGGGTCTGGTCATTTCCGCGAAAAGCGGTCAGGGCCTTGATCGTCTGATTCGTGTTCTGCTTAAATATATGCCCGCTGGTTTGCCGTTTTATCCGCAGGATCAGCTCAGTGACGAGCCGGAGCGGTTCTTTGTGTCTGAAATCATTCGGGAACAGATTTTTATGAAATATGGAGAAGAGATTCCTTATGCTGCCGGTGTTCAAATCACCCAATTCAAAGAAAGGAAAAACCGTAAAGACTATATTCAGGCTGTAATTACTGTGGAGCGAGATTCACAAAAGGCCATTCTCATTGGCCGGGAAGGGCAATCATTAAAAGAATTGGGTGTGCGTGCGCGGCAGGGAATTGAACGTTTTTTAAGCAGATCCGTTTATCTGGAGCTTCATGTCCGGGTACGTAAAAAATGGCGCAAAGATCCCGGGATCCTGAAACAGATGGGATTTACATGAGGATTGTGCTTATATTTATTGACGGCCTGGGTATTGGTGACAGGTATCCTGAAAAAAATCCTTGCGTTCACGAATCGTTGAAATATTTTAATAATTATTTTGATCATGGAAGACTCGTTCCCTCGGAAGCCGGAAATGGTTTTCCTTTGGATGCCATGCTTGATGTGGATGGGTTGCCTCAAAGTGCAACCGGGCAAACTGCTTTATTGACGGGTATCAATGCCTCCCGATATATTGGCAGGCATCTGCAGGGGTTTCCCAATCAGCGGCTTCGCGATCTGTTAAAAGAACATGCCATATCCAAGGTTATAAAAGAATGCGGATTGCGTCCGGTTTTTGTCAACGTATATCGTCCCGAATTTTTCCAACTGCCAGAGAAAATCCAATGGCGTCTGTCTGCCACCACAATTGCCAATCTGGCCTCTGGTTTGCCGTTTATGACTTTGAAAGATCTTCGGGAAGGCAAAGCGCTTTATCATGATTTTACCAATCACTGTCTTGCTGAACGGGGATTTGAGGTTCCCCTTTATTCTCCGGAACAGGCAGGAACGATTTTGGCTGATATTTCACAAAAGTATGATTTCGTTCTATATGAATATTTTATCACAGACCGTATCGGCCATCATCAGAATCTTACAATGGCCAGAAAAGAAATCCGGAAACTGGACCGGTTTTTTTCAGCATTTTTAGCACAAGCGGATTTAATAAACACGCTGGTGATTGTAACAAGCGATCATGGAAACATTGAAGATGTCTCAGTAAAAACCCATACAAAGAATCCGGTAATGACATTAATTGCAGGTGCAGGATCAGGCCATTTCACCCAAAAATTAAAGTCAATCACAGATATTGCTCCGGCTATTTTTCAGTATTTGGGAATAGATCATGTCTGAAAAATACAATGTTCTCAGGCGATTGCGCAGAACCATCCGTAATCGTACAGAAAAAGCCATTCATGATTTTGATATGATTCGGCCGGGCGATCGGGTGTTGATCGGTGTGTCCGGAGGTTCGGACAGTATGTGCCTGCTCCAGTTCTTTCGTGAAGGACTTGGCCTTCTTATCCATGATTATTCTTTCTTGGCGGTGCATATTGATTTGGGATTTGAGAAAAAGGACACCAGTATGGATTCTTATTTCAATGCATTGGGAGTGGATTACCGCATTGTGAAAACAGACATCGCGTCTTCTGCGCTGGATCCCGAAGCAAAAAAGAATCCTTGTTTTATTTGTTCTCTGTACAGGCGCCGTGAAATTTATCATGTTGCAAAACAGGAAGAATGCAACAAAATTGCATACGCACATCATAAGGATGATATCGTTGAAACACTGCTTATAAATATATTATACGGAAGAAAAATCGAAACCATGCAGCCTGTCCAGGAAGTGTTTTCCGGGAACATGTTCATTATTCGTCCGTTCACATATATAGATGAATCAATGTTGAAACAATTTGCAAGAGAAATGAAACTGCCGATGTTTGAAAAGCATTGTCCGATAGCAGGACACACCCGGCGGGACAAAGTCAAACAAATGATCAGAACCTTGCAGCAGCAGGAAAAAAATGCCAATATCAAGGAAAATATTTTTAAATCGATTTATCATGTAAATGTTGGTTATTCGAAAAAGCAGTAATGAAAATAAGTCCAAAAATATGACATAATTTTTACTTGCATTTCTCAAAAAATAGTGATAATGTGAATTGCAAGCATGTGAGGTTGATAGACAATGATTGTATCTGTAAAAGTTGAAAGGGTCACATTAGACACGTCCAATAATCGGTTTGTTGTTATTCTCAGAGATGAGATAAATGACAGATGGCTGCCCATTGTGGTAGGACCGGCAGAAGCGCAGGCCATCGCTTTCGAATTGGAACGTGTGGTACCGCCGCGGCCTATGACGCATGACCTGATACGCAATCTCCTTTCTTCTTTAAATGTGAAGATTGCCAAAGTTGTTGTCAGCGATCTTCGTGAGAACACGTATTACGCAACGATTGGCCTGAAACAAAATGGCTCTGAGAATGAGATTGATGCGCGGCCAAGTGATGCTATTGCTCTGGCACTTCGTACCAAAGCCCCTATTTTTGTTGAGGAACAGGTCATGGAGCAGGCTGCTATATCGGAAGAAATGACCCAGACCGAACCTGTAAACCAGATGGATGAGATCAATCAATTGAATGTGGAATTACAGAAAGCAATTGAGGAAGAGCGCTACGAAGATGCTGCCAAACTCCGTGATTTGATCAATGAAAAGAGTACTGAAACCAAAAAATCTCCAAAAGAAGGCAGAAATTAAATTTAACCTTAGCCTATATATGCTTCACTAATCACCGTTTTTTATTTCAATCTGCTGTTTTCAACCGAGAATCATCTTAAAAGAACGAGAAAAATTGCATCCATACCATTTGAAATCTCCCATCCTTATATTAATTAAGGATTCGGGACAAAAATGGGGCCTCAAGTTAAATTATTCGTTCAATAGATAAAGTTAAAACAGGATGAGGATTGCCAGTTTGGCGCTTATAAAACCCAGAATTCCGCCAACCAGCACATCACTGGGAAAATGCAGGCCGTTATATATTCTGGATATTCCAATGGCAGAGGCAATAAGATACAGGGGAATGGTTAAAGGTGGGTAATAATATCTCAGGACGGTTGCCATCAGGAAAGCGGCTGCTGCATGACCGGAAGGAAAACTAAAACGATCTTGCATTTTTGTCAGATTTCGAACGCCTTCGATGAGATTGCAGGGACGTGTCCGCCTGAATTTTAATTTGACCACACCATATATCGATAATTCAATTGCAAATGATGTCAATGCGACCGGGAAAAGCATTTTTGTAGCGGCAAAATCGATGATAGAAACAAAGATGCCCACAATAGGATAGAGATAGCCGTTCCCGATATGGGAAATAAATGCCATTAATCGATCCAAAAAACGTTTACCATGCCAGCTGAAAATCTTTTGGAAAAGAAGGATATCGATTTTTTCGATTCGTTGAATGAATATAAACTTTCTCATCAGTCATCACTTCAGATTGTAAAATAATCTGTTTTTCCTGTATAATGGGAAGAAAGCCTCTTTGACCGTCTCACCTTTTCTATCGGTTTGATAAATTTATTTAATTAAAACAAATTTATCAGAAATAAATCTAAGGCAAATAAATTAATATGGATATAAATAAAAGTCAACGAAAAAAATGAAACCTGCGATTTTAAAAATACATCAGAACTGAAATTCAGATGAGCGCGTGGGTTTTCTTCATTATATTTCAGAATGAGAGTAAGATATTTATACGACAGGACAACTACAATTTTTTATTTTTTAAATTATTGCATTGTAATACGGTCCAAAAAAATTTGGCCTGGATCCATCCGGGCCAACCCGAATTTTATCCTGTTCAGCAGATTTTATTTCAATAAAATTATTTTTATTGAATAGCGACCTTCTCCAGACTGAAGGGTGGCAAAGTACACTCCCGAACCCATTTGAATACCTGCATCATTGAGTCCATCCCATTGAATCCTGTATTGACCGGGATTCGGATGTTCATTCCTGAGTGCTCTAATTGTCTGACCACACACGTTAAAGATGAGGAGTTTGACCGGCCCCGGGCTTCCCACTGTATACCTGATCGTTGTGATCGTATTAAATGGGTTGGGATAGTTGGGATGGATGGCATATGTCTCTGGGACCTGAAGGTTATTTTTCACATTTGTGATAAGGACTTCCCGCAGCATGATATTGTCCAAATAAATATCTTCAATATATTTGCCGCAATAAAAACTAATCCTTGCCTCGGGATCCGTGTCCTTTTTCATTTCAAACTCAAATGATAAATGCTTTTGATCGGGATACAGCCTGAGTGTTTGACGTCCATAGGCGGTATTTGGGTACACACTTTTCTCAATTCTGGCTTCGATGCTGCGGCCTTGATCTGAGTAGCCGTCAAATTCAAGAATATACCGCGCTTTCTGTTCAATCTTCAATTGATTCTGGATAAATTGAATTTGTTTGGTTCGATCTCCTGGATTTTTGATTTGAATGTGATAAAATCCATTTTCAATTGTACCTGTCGCTTCAGCGTTATCCAGGCATTCCAGGGACCAGTGGTCGTCATTCACGAACTTGTGGTTAAGGATCATATTGCTGCCGAGGGTATAAAAGTCCACATCGACAGATTCGATGTCGGATGGCAGACTCTCCATGCCTTCCTGATTGACAGCCGTAATCCGGAAATAATGCCTGGTTTGGTTTTCCAGGGTGCGGATTTCAAACAAGGGCTCTTCAGAAGCAGCAAAAAGAGATGTGGGCGGATCTGACAGACCATGATAAATATTATAATGATCCACCTGTGTATCACCGAATTTATTCATTCCCAGAATGACTTTTTCATTGTCTGCTTCCAGGAACAGATCAGGAACCGCTGCCACACCCTCCCATTCAAAACGTTTGGTCCGATAGCTGGTGAGGGCCGGATTGGTAATTTCCTGGAGCAGTTCGCCCTCGGGTGATAATTCACATGCATAATAATAGGGTGGAAATCCACAAGCGTCGATCAACCGATTGCCGTTTGGTAATATCTGAACACTGCCCATCATTTCTGTATAGATACCGTCCGGAGGAAACGTGTATTCCCATACTTTTTCGGCAGTCATTTTTTGCGGATCGATTTTGTATTCCACGGCCCGCGAATACTGGGGATCACGTTTGTTTCCGTTGTCGAACAGGGTATAATAGTCAGGCTTTCCCGGCACCGGGCGGAAGTGGTGCTGATAGCAGATCGGGACGGATTCATTGATGAATTCAAATTGATTGTTCACGCCGCCCAGGCGCCAGATAAATTCGCCTGTCTGCCGGTCGATTTTGGAAACCTCGCTTTGACATTTTTGGGAAATCAGCAGGTGACCGTCATAATCGAAGGCTATTGAGTTCAAGTGCGAGTAATCCACCGTGCCGGACAGTAAATTTTCGTGAACCGCATCTTCGACATTTACGTGGTCCAATGTACGCCACTCTAAAATGACGTTTTTCTGAGTGTCCAGTTCCTGAAAAGCCATTGCAAGAACGGGCGTCTTCTCGCGGCCGTTGGGTATTTTTTCACTGAGATTAACGATTGCCTGTTTATATCCAATCAGAAAAGCGTGTCCATTAGGCATCAACAGAAATTCATGGTTTGTGGCAGTATATCCATTCCCGCATTGAAAGGTGTCGATCGTTGCATATTGACGGTCGAAAACAACATATTTGGCGTCTTCATAAAAATAGGCGGAAAGCACGCCTGTCGGTTGTAATTTGAAATCGGCGGTGTAATATGACGGGCCGCGTTTAAAAAAATAGGGAGAGCCGTCATTGTTCAGGATCAGCAAATAGGGGCCGCTTATTTTTGAATCCAGAAAGGTTGTACTGATAAATAATTTTCCCGGAGCTGTTGTAGCGTAGTTGTCAAAAGCAAAAGGCGGGAAGTCATTGGGTACTGCGACACCGTTGATAATCCGTGGAGAACGGACGGGTTCTTCATAATCAGGGTTTTGCGAAAAACGCCATATTGCTCTCTCCGGTTTAACCGTCTGTTTTTTAAGAGGATTTATCTCGTATTGTGCCACTTGAAATGCGTAGTCAATGTCCCGTTCTCCCCACAGGCTTGTTTTAAGGCGCACATTGACATTTTCGCCGGGCTGAAAGGGTGGGTCGGGTTGAAAAATACAAGTGGTCTGATCATCGGATGCGATGACCTTTCCGGAGCACAAGCCGCTCTGGCTTCCGGTAACTTCGAAAAAACGGGTCGCAGATATTGCCTGGTGAATTTTCTCTGGAGAGGTTTTAACAATAAGCGTGGTTTTAGCGGAAATCCATTGACTGTTTGGCAGGGGAAAAATATATGAGAGATTCCCATGATTCCCCAGTCCTCCTGACAGGGGAATCAGAAACATGAAGAACATGGCTTGCAACCATTTGCTGTGTGTCATTGGCAGTTTCTCCTAAAGGATAAAAACAAAAATTTAATTAATTGTTGAATAAAATACAAAATAAAATAATAAAATTCGTCCGGATGGATGAATCCGAACTTAAAAAAAGCGATCCCGAGTTACGGGATCGCTTTTTTTAAGGATCAGTATATTTTCTGAAAGATTTATTTCAGGAGCAGCAGTTTTTTCGCTGCGAAAAACGATCCGACCTTCAGGGTGTACACATAAACCCCTGAAGGCATCTGCCACCCCTCATCATTCCGTCCATCCCATCGAATCATGTGATGGCCGGCCGGTTTTCTTTGATTCATTAAAGTCTTGACAATCTGTCCGCGCATATTATAGATGATGATGCGGACATCGCCGGATGATGGAAGCGAGAACTGGATTTGCGTGTCTGGATTGAAGGGATTCGGCCGGTTTTGTTTCAGATCATATGTCCCGGGTACGTGACCGGCCTGATCGATTTCTGTAGATATCCCCGCGATGAAATAATCTTCCACTTCTCCATCAGGGGCATAACCCCTTGGAGACAATCCGGATGTACGGCTTACACGGAACCGGACATAGGTGGAATCCAGCCAGGCGTCGACGGGAATGGGAATTTCATATAATTTACTTCCGGGTCCGAAATAATCGTCGATAATGATTTGTTCACCCGAATCTTCCCAGTCTCCATCACCGTTCAAGTCTGCCCAGGTGTTCAAATAACCACTGTCAGAAAGGCTTACAGTAAACTTGGCTTCGCTTCCGACTGTCCAGGTGTTATGAAACTGGACGCCATCTTCGTCGTCCATGGCATGGTCATCATCCCCCTTCGCATCAGAAGCGGGCAGACCATCGCCTTCTGTGTCTACAAGCTGCCCCAGCCATAAGGTGGCATCTTTCAAATGCCAGGCACCCAGGCTGGTGCTGACTGTGGGATACCTGGGATCCGGCGCATCTCCGTAATCATATTCTCCGGAATCGGCTTCGACAACAACCACATAATCTTCCACCTCACCGATCGGGGGCAGATCGTTCGGATTTTCCATAGGATCTCCGGTGAAATGAGGCCCGCTGAAAGAGAGCCCCTTTTCATTGCTGAAGCGGAAACGCACGTAGGTTGAGCCGGGAGCGGCCGTTGCAGGAATCAAAAATGAGATCGAATTGTCTCCTTCATCCAATTCCTCATCTTCAATAATCTGATCTTCATCGTCTCCCCAGGTTCCGTTTTGATTGAAATCCAGCCAGGCACTCAGAATACCTGCCGCCGAAGCGGTTACTTTAATATCGGCCTTTTCTCCCGGTGAGAGGACATTGAGAAATTCCACACCATCGTCATCATCTTTACCATCATTGTCATCACCGGCCGCGCCCTTGTCCGGCTGTCCGTCTCCATCCGGATCGATGAGATCTCCCAGATGGAATCCTGCCACTACCGTGTGGGCGGCACCGCCGTCATTGTTTTGGGTCATTGCAAGCCATGCATCTCCAAAATCAAGATAGAAAATCGTCCCCGCGCCGCCGACTTTCAATAGATAATCCTCAGTTTCACCGTCCTCAAAGTCTCCTGTGCCATTCCACGGAAGCGAAACGGGTTCCGGTGTAATAGTAAATCGCGCCCATACATATCCTGCATTGGGACCGATCCGGAAATCAGGCGGGTCTTCAAAGCGATGCGCGCCCAACCCGGATCCCCAATGGGCCGGGGGGACCGGATAGTTTTTCAGGACATGCTCTTCTGTGGAATGGCCGTCTTCGCAAGATACGGATCCTCCCCATTCACCATCCTGATTCCAGTCGATCAACACATTGACATAAGCCCATTCGTCTCCCATCTGATTCGTCCAGCTGATATCGAGGTTGTTTGAACCCCATTCGGCCATCTGGCAGACGCTGCCAATCGTATTGTTGTCTGTGTACATGGGACGGAATTGTTCGACCACAGTACCATCTTCAATAGTGTAGGCAGGTGTATAGGCCAGTCCATTATCATCATCCAGATTGTAGGCGCCGCGGCACAGTCCCCGATTACCGCTGGTTTCAGTCGTCGGCGGACAGAGCGAACAGCCAAACCAGCGATTGAACACGCCGCTGTCTGTGCCATGACGTATGGTATTGCTGCCTGATGCCGGGCAAGTCGGAAAATCACCGACGATATCTGTACCGGGATAAGCAATGTCGCCATCGGGAGCGTCCCCGTAATCCCGGTATGTGGACCGGGCGACATGCAGCAGATAATCTTCCGTCTCGCCATCGGCAAAATCGCCGTGACCTGTCCAATCATCCGTGCTTACGGGTGTGTCTGAAATGGTGAACCGGGCCCAGACATATCCGCCGGGCCCGCCGGTACGGAAATCGGGCGGATCCAGCGAGCTTAGATAGCCGCTGCCGTAGGGCACAAACAGATCTTTGACAATGTGTTCATCAATATGCGGGGCACCGGGATCATCACAATGGTAAATCGCACCGCCGTCATTCCAGCCACCGCTCATGTTCCAGTCTACCAGCACATTTACATAGGCACCGTCTTCATCATCGCAATGATAGTATATGTCCAGATGATCTCCCCATCTGCCGATGCCACAGGAAACCATCTGACTGCCTACACCGCCGGCATGGGTGATTATTTCTGCTCCCGGATCACCGGTGATCGTATATATATGTCCCCAGTTCAGTCCGGCATCACCGTCATAGAACAGCTCATCCCGGTCATATCCGCAGTCACAGCAGCCGGCGTTTCCGGCGTCTTCAAAATCCACGGAATCGCCGAAGTACCGCGTACCCAGATTGCCATGCCGAGCCCGTCCATAATCACCACAGGTGGCAAAATTGCCTATCACATCTTCATCTTCAAGCTCCACCCACCGGGCATCATAAGCCATGATGCCCTCGGGCGCGTCACCGAATTCATATTCGAAGAATCGGAAAATTTCGATAAAATAATCTTCAATTTCGCCACCAAAAATCGGTCCGTCCGGGCCTTTCAGGACGCCACCCGAGAAACGGAATCGAATATAAGTCATGCCTTCTTTTGCTAAGTCCGGTATTGGAAATTTGAGTTTATTGGATCCTTCATCCACTTCTGTATCCAGCACCTTCTCTTTATCACCATCCCAGTTCTCATTCTGATTGAAATCCGCCCAGGCTTTCAGCATGCCGGCAGTGGAGGCGATTACTTCGATACTTGCGGTGTCACCTGCGACCATATCATTTAAAAATTGGACACCGTCATCGTCATCCCCGTCGGCTGATTTTGATGGTTTGCCATTGTTGTCCGGACTGACCCCCTGCCCAAGATGGACACCCTCAACAATCACATGTTTTGGTCCGTTATTAGAATCCAATGTTGCATATGAAGCAGGGGCGTCTCCATAATCAAAAAGTTCGCTCAGAGAGCCGACTTTTAAAAGATGATCTTCGGTTTCTCCGCTGTGAAATGTACGGCCTCCACCGTCCCAGGGCAGAGGTATTGGATCTTCAGTAATTGTAAAGCGTGCCCAGACATATCCGGAATTGGGGCCGATCCGGAATGACGGCGGATCGAGTACAGAGAGGTGACCATTGGAAGCGCCGGATACATGAAAATTCCGCAATATATGTTCCGGTGCATTGCCCTGATCGCATTCACAGGTGCCCCCCCACTCACCGTCCTGGTTCCAGTCGATCAGCACGTTGACATAGGCACCTTCAGGGCGGTCTGTATCAAACCAGATGTTGATGTTTTCTCCCCAGCGGGCGGTGGAACATGGATATCCCAGGATTGAGCCGGACATATCCTCACATAAAGGAACCACGCTTCCGTCTTCAATAGTATAAACGTCGGGTTTCCATAAACACGATTCACCTTCATGGCACATTTCGTCACGATCATACATATTGGGAGAAAATGCGGGGCAGAAAGAGCCGTTGCCATCCAGTTCATAATCGGCGTGATGGCCCAAAAATGTGTGGCCACTGTCAGTATGCCGGATGAAACCTGCTGAACCCCCGTAACAGGTGGGGAAATGTCCGATGACAGCCAGATCGGGATAAGCAACGTCGTTTTCTGGCGCATCCCCATAGTCATAACGAATAAAGACCTGGATATAGTCTGTGCGCACACGCACATCTTGTGGAATGTTACACGTAATAGATAAAGTAACCGAGTAAGACCCTTCGTTATTGTAAGTGATTGCTGGCGGATTTTGGCCCTGCCACTGGTTCGGTGTTCCTCCGGGGAACTGCCAGAACCAGCTGGTTGCATTCGACGACGAGTTGTCATGAAAATGCGTGGTGAACGGTGCTTCACCCCGGGTTTCATCTGCGTAAAAGTCCGCTGTACATTGTGCGAAGGCTGCTGTTTTTACGATCAATAAACCGAACATCCCCATGAGACAGATGTTTGGCCGCAATATAAGATAAAATGCTTTCATAACAGGTTTCCCCTATAAAAATGATAAAATTTTATTAATATTGTTGGGTAGGAGAATAGGGTATTAAAAACAGTTGTCAGTGAACCAATGGAAACCTACGGATTTGATTTGAAATTGTCAAGTGAGAATTGAATAAAAATTGTCTTCTGAAGTTTATTACGAGAATATTTTTTTAACCTTTTTATGAATATCAGTATGAAAAATCAGCAAATATTATGTGTCAATGATCCCGTCAATTGAAGGGGCCTTCGCATTCTTTTTTGGTACCCATAATCCCAGTTCCCTCTCCCGCTGCATATTTACATCCAATGCTGCGAGCGCCTCTTCCACTTTGATTTTATCGATTCCGAATGTGTCATGAATGGCTTGATGATAGTCATGCTTTATATTAATGTTCTTTTTGGATTTAAAAGTGGTTTCTCGCATAAAGGTTTTATGTACGTATACCATGCATCCTTTTTTTGTTTTGGTCAGCAGGAGCCCGTGCATCGAGTTCCAATGATAAGAATCCAGCCATAAAGCAAAATACTCTTGCCGGCTTACAATGATATCCCGAAAGCGATAGCGCCATTTTGTTTGATCTTTGTTGAATGTATAGAGGTGGTAATAATCCTCTGAGGGCCTATAGATGACCTCCACACCGGATATCTCCGAATGTAAAACACGTGGTTTGGCACCATTCAATCGCATGGGCTGATTTAAAAGGTAACCAGGATCAATCAGATATTTGTCACCCTTCCATATCACAATCAATGCGCAGTGGGAATTGGGCCTCCATTTCATGTCGGCCATAATCGGATAACAGACAAATCCTGCCAGGGACAGTATTGTTTCCAGGGTAAAGGTTAATGAAAAACAGGTGCCACCAAATCGAAAGTGCATATGGTCATCCATCACTTCTTCCGGTAATCGGATTTTATCCGTCCATTCCATTTGGTTTTTATGCTTGATTATTTTACTCAGATTTTCATAGGGCAGATGAGAGTAGCAGAGAAGAATTTCACTTAAATAATCCAGGCTTGGAGATCTTTTTGGGACTTGAAAATATTTAAAAAAAATATCCACAGCCTGATGATAATTATCTGGATTGAGGATGTCGTTCACAAAACTGTTATTATCGGTACTTTTTGATGTTGAAGGAGAGCACTTTTCTTTTATTTGCGTTTGCATGACGGGTTTTTACCAAGAGATTCTAACGGAACAGGTTTTATGATATTGATAATTTCAATGAGTTTTTCATGGATCTGAATCGGGGAAAGCACCCAGTCGACACAGCCTGTAATTATGGCTTCTTTAGGCATGCCAAAAATGATGCTCGATTTTTCATCCTGAGCAACTGTTTTTCCTCCGATGGATTTAATATGACATATTCCTTCTGCGCCATCTCGCCCCATGCCTGTTAATACAATACCGATATGCTGGCATCCCGGCTCCCTGGTGAGCGACATCATTGTGACATCCACGGCGGGGCATACATAATTAACACGCTCTCCCCGGACCAGCCGGAGAAAGCGATTCTGAACCACTTCTGCATGAAATCCGCTCGGAACAATATAAGTTTCCCCTGATTTTAAATATTCATTGTCTTTTGCAAGATGCACTGCCATGCTTGTGCAGTGATCCAAAGACTGAGCGATGGAATCGTTAATAAACACGGGCATGTGCTGAACGATGATAATACTGCAATTTAAGACAGGCAGGTCGGTGAAGATTGTTTTCAAAATACGAGGGCCACCGGCCGATGCTCCAATGATAACAATGGTTCTATTGGTCATAAAGCCCTCACAATCGTGGATTAGGAGAACCGGTATGCGGTTTTAGGTAAATATTCATAAGAACAATCAAGCGGACTGCACCATTTTAATGCACATACAATTTGAATTTAAGACAGATAGTCGATATATTCAGTTACAATATCGATCAACTGCTTAGCGGCAAAGGGTTTGGTAATATAATCCAGAATATATTCTTTCAACTGATCCATTCTTTTGTCGGGGATTTCTTTGGCTGTCAGCATGCAGATAATATTCCCTTTTGCAAATCCCTGATCAACGATCGATTGAATGGTGTCCCATCCATCCATTTCCGGCATGACAACATCCATTAAAATTAAGCCGTGGAATCCCTGTTTCAAAGATTCCAGACAGGCTGTTCCGCTATCTACGGGTACAACTTCAAATCCGGCTGACTCAAGGATGCGTTTGACTGTCCTTAAAACAGCGGGATCGTCATCCACGACCATGACTTTTTTTTCCATAAAGACTTCCTTGGACTGGGATTGTTATATACTTAACCTGAATATTCCTGGTAAAAATTTTTCTTCATGATACCAAAATTCATCTGATCGGTTTACCTGGACAAACGCCGCTTTGCCTTTTTAGGCGTTCGGCCAAAAATAGGTGAAATCTCAATATGACGTTCAGTGCCCTCACCAAAACTTTCCGTATGGATACCTCCGCGTTCTTTAAGATAGTCATGAATGACAAAACGTTCAAACGCGCCCATAGGCGGGAGCGCTTCAGGTTCTCCCTTCATTAGCACTTCTTGAGCTTTCTGCTCGGCAAACCGGCGTAATTGTCCTATCGGAAATACTTTTAAAATATAATCTTCGTCTTTTCGATATGTTTTTGCTTTATATTCCTGTGTTTTTTCGAAATATTGATGTACCTGTTTACGTTGAAAAGCATTTAAGCCCTTAATTTCATATGATTCGATGTTTCCCGCGATTGCAGATTCTGTTTCTGAAATCACGCTTTTTACTTTTTCATCCAGTTTCGGATGGTAAGCCCGGAAGGGACGCTTTTTGTTTTTGTATGACCGTTTCTCTCGATTTTCATTTTGCACGCTTCTCACCTCTCATCAGATTCAGAATATAAATAACTATTGAACAGCACAATCAATTATGTTCAAGGACAATTTGGCACAGGGATATGGTTAAAAATGATCCATGAATGCGGTATATTCATATATATTGATCCCTGTTTTAAAAACGACGTCTTAATTCTGCAATGAACATGCCAGTAACAATCAAACCCCCGCCAATATATCCGGAAGCATCCAGACGCTCTTTTAGTAATAACGCAGCAAACAATGATGCAAAGACCGGTTCTGATGTATAGATCACAGAAGCGGCTGTAGCGGATGTTTTCGGTTGCCAGTAGGTTTGTAAGCTGAATCCCAGTGCAGTACAGAACAATGCGACAAATCCCAGACTTGTCAGCATTGACCGTGTCGGACAGATAAACTGCCTTTCTGATAAAATGCCGGTAACTGTTGCCAACAGGGCCGTTATACAAATCATGATGAAAGCCATGACAAATGCTTCGCCTTTTCTGACCAGCAGTTCGATATAAACAATCTCAAATGAGAAACTCAGTGCGCAGATTAAGGTTAACAGATCACCTTTGTTAAATCCCCGGGTTTGTGGCTGTGTTAAGAAATAGAGACCAATCATTGCGATAAGAGCACCTGTCAATACCGGCCATTTCGGAATTCGATTTTCAATGATAATCACCAAAATTGGCACAATAACCACAGTGATACCTGTAATAAATCCGGAATTGGAGGCTGTAGTAAATTTTAAGCCCAATGTTTGAAAGAGCATCCCCAGAAACATAAAAAGACCGAGTATACTCCCTCGCAGGAGCCGGTCTGTGTTTATTCGAGTATGACAAAACCATAAGACAGGCAATAAAAATAATGCGCCCATCCAAAATCGAATCGCCAGAAACAAAATCGGGCTGATATCATTCAATGCAATTTTGACAAGAGGAAAACTCATCCCCCATGCTGCACAAATGATCAGCAGCCAGAGGTCGGCACGAAGGGTATAACGGGATTCTATTTTATTCTTCAAATGCTTTGAATCACAATATTTAAACAAAAATCTTAATCATTATTATAGGGAAAATATACTTTATTTGCAAGCAAATTATAAGCATCCCGGGTTCCGTTTGTTTTCATTTATTGTTATGATAATTCAGATAGGGTTCAAATCGTTACATCCGTTTGCATCTCATTCTGAATCGTCTTGACTTTTATAACCGGTATCATTATATTTTTTGTTGATATTAAAGAGTTTGGCCCACATAAAAACAGTGGGCTTTTTTATCGATAATCAGAGGAGTATGTATGACGGCATCCTTAGAGGAACTCCGGAAAGAAATCCATGACATTGATGCAGATTTGGTGCAGATTTTTTGCCGCCGCATGCAATTGGCTGCAGAAATCGGAAAAATAAAAAGTATTACCGGCCAGCCGATCATTGACCGTGAGCGAGAGGAAGAAGTTATAAAACGCATTCAGACGCTGCCTCATTATCCGGTGGACACCAAAGTTCTGGAAGATTTTTTCAGGCTGGTCATTTTACTGGCCAGGGAAGAACAATTTAAGCGATATGCACAGGAAGAAGAGGCCAAATAATGATTGTTGTCATGAAAGAAAGCGCCACCGAATCCCAAATCCGGAATGTTACTCAAAAGCTGAATGATTTGGGATATGACGTCCACCCGGATCGGGGCGTCAATCAGACCATTTTAGGTGTGGTTGGAGATACGAGAAGTCTCGATTCCAGAATTTTGGAAATATTGGACGGCGTGACCGAAGTTTTGAGAGTGACCGAACCTTATAAACTGGCCAGCCGCTCATTCAAACCATCCGACACCATTATTGAGATTCAGGGTGTCAAGATTGGTGGCCCAGAAGTCATTGTTATTGCAGGTCCGTGCTCTGTGGAGAGTGAATCTCAAATACACGAGATTGCTGTCCTTGTTCGAAAAACCGGCGGAAAAATATTGCGGGGAGGTGCATTTAAACCCAGAACTTCGCCATACAGTTTTCAGGGCCTGGGTGTGAAGGGATTGAAAATGATGTGTGAAGCAGCAAAGGCCAATCATCTCGTGTCAATATCAGAAGTAATGGAAATCTCTCAAATTGAACTTATGGAGCAGTATATTGATATTATCCAGGTTGGTGCCAGAAATATGCAGAATTATTCGTTACTGAAAGAACTTGGTCATATTCAAAAGCCTGTGGTTCTGAAACGGGGTTTGTCCGCACGTATTGAAGAGATGCTTATGGCTGCGGAGTATATATTGAGCGGTGGAAATTCACAGGTGATTTTCTGTGAGCGGGGCATACGCACTTTTGAGACCTATACCCGAAACACCATGGATATTTCAGCCATTCCTGTAGTAAAGAAACGAAGCCATTTGCCGATCATTGCTGATCCAAGCCATGGCATCGGATTACGGGATAAGATTATCCCGATGGCCAGGGCCGCTGTAGCTGCCGGAGCAGACGGCCTTATGATTGAAGTACACAATGATCCGGACAACGCCCTTTCTGACGGTGCCCAGTCTTTATATCCGGAACAATTGGAACAATTGATCCCTGAGCTTCGGGCCATTGCCAAGGTGATCGGGCGGACGATTGGATGAGGCTGATGTATCAACGGGAATGATTGAAATATTATAAAATCAGAGAAAATCGGATCAATGATGTCATAATTATTGAGAATCATTTGCCGTCATCACATCCTTGTAAAAATTATTTTTATTCTTAAAGTCAAGAGAAAGCAGGTAATCAGAAAAACGGAGAGATTCTCTTTCAATGATAAAATATGAATACTGATGCCATATTTAAAAAAATTGCCATTCTCGGCGTGGGTTTGATCGGCGGATCGTTGGGTCTGGCCATCAAGCGAAAGCAGCCGGGTTCGCATATCATCGGTATTTCCAGCCCGGGAGCTTTGGAGGGGGCCATAGCGATAGGTGCTATTGATGAAGCAGTCAGGAAAGATCATCTTGAAAGAGGAATCTACGATGCAGATCTGGTAATATTATGCAATCCCATTCAGGAAATCCTTCAGCGGCTTCCGGAAGTTGCAGGGGCCGTAAAACCCGGTGCCTTGGTAACAGATGCGGGCAGTACCAAACTGCAAATTTTTGAAAAAGCCAAGTTCTGTATGGATTCAGACAGCTATTTCATTGGCGGGCATCCTATGGCGGGCAGTGAAGCCCGCGGCATTCAGGCGGCAGATGCACTGCTTTTTGAAAATGCGGTTTATGTGTTAACACCTCTCGACAATACACCTGAAGATATCCAGAAGAAGATGATCTCTCTGGTAGAATGTATCGGCGCAAAGGCCATTTTTATTTCTCCGGATCTTCATGACCGGATTGCTGCGGCTGTCAGTCATGTACCCCAGATTCTGGCAGTCACCCTGATGAATTTGATATCCAAGCCGGACAAATCTTCTCTGCATTTAAAATTGGCCGCTGGCGGATTTCGTGATATGACCCGCATCGCGTCCAGTCCTTATGACATCTGGGAAGATATTATTACCACCAATCAACAGGTTATTCTCGAAACGCTGGATGAGTTTATCAGGGATCTTCAGCAAGTCAAATTAAAAATGAAAACTTTGGATTTAAGTGCCGATTTTCAGCAGGCCAATACTCAAAGGCTCAGCATTCCGCGGGATACCAAGGGATTTATCCACCCTCATTTTGATTTGCTTGTCCGAGTAGAAGACAAACCCGGAATTATCGCGGCCCTTTCCACGGCTCTGGCTGCCGCGGCAATCAATATCAAGGATATCGAGGTTTTAAAAGTCCGTGAAGGGGACGCGGGCACGATCCGGCTTTCCCTGGAAACACCCGAGGCCAGAAAACAGGCCCAATCCATTTTAAAAGAGGCCGGCTTTAATTCCCTGCTGGTCAAATGAATCATTGCGTCCATCCGGATTTAAATAAAAGGGGATTCCGTTATTGAGAATTGATTCATGATTCAATCCATCAAACGTGCCAAGTCATTTCAGGGGACGGTCACTGTTCCCGGTGACAAATCCATTTCGCACCGGGCGTTGATGTTTGGAGCCATGGCAAGGGGTGAGACACGCATTGCGAATCTGGCGCCCGGCAAAGATGTGCAAAGCACCCTTCAATGTATTGAGAATCTGGGGATTTCTGTTGAGGCCGATGATAAGGGCATTCATATCCGGGGTGCAGGCTTGAAAGGCTTTCATCCGCCTCAAAGCGCATTGAATGCAGGAAACTCAGGCACCACGATGCGTTTGCTTGCCGGCATTCTGGCAGCGCAACCTTTTACTTCAATGATTACGGGAGATGCATCACTCTCCAGACGGCCGATGGACCGAATTATCGTGCCGCTTTCGCAGATGGGCGCACATATCGAAGCACAACCAGGGGGAACGGCGCCCCTGAAAATCCATGGAAAGGATTTGCATCCGATTCACTATCATTCATCCGTCGCCAGCGCCCAGGTAAAATCCTGTGTTTTACTGGCGGGATTACATACACGGGGTGTAACTTCGGTAACAGAGCCAGCCATTTCGCGGGATCATACTGAACGGATATTGAGGGAGTTTGGTGCATCGGTAACGCAGAATGATCTCACGGTTTCTGTTGAAGGCCCGGCCCAACTGCAGGGCATTCCAATCTCGGTACCGGGTGACATATCCGCAGCCGCCTTTTTTATGATCGCCGCTTGTCTGGTTCCGGATGCGGATATCAGAATTCGGGACGTCGGAATCAATCCGACCCGAACCGGTATTTTATCTTCGCTTGAACGGATGGGATGCATGATCAATCTGAACAATAAACGAAAGGCAGGAGGTGAGCCGGTTGCAGATTTGATGATCAGATCCAGTCGCCTCAGGGGATCCGTCATTGAGGGCGATATAATTCCCCAGCTGGTCGATGAAATTCCGGTACTTGCTATTGCGGCCCTGTTCGCGGAAGGAACCACCCGTGTTAAGGATGCCGGGGAACTGCGTGTGAAGGAAACGGACCGTATCGCCGCGCTGGAAAAAAATATCCGGTTGATGGGCGGCGAAATCGACACTTTTGACGATGGATTTTCTATAACAGGTCCGCAGAAACTCAAGGGAGCTACCCTGGACAGTTTTGGTGATCACCGTATTGCCATGGCTTTTGCAGTGGCTGGTCTTCTGGCTGATGGAGAAACGATCATTCGGAACGCAGAATGTGCAGAAATTTCTCACCCCGGTTTTTATCATGATTTAAGGGTATTGTCTTATGTTTGAAATTGATAAAAAAACATTTTGCGTTATTGGTCATCCAATCGGCCATACACTCTCCCCGGCGATTCATCAGACGGTTTATGAAGTTTTGGAGCTGGATTTTAAATATTCGGCTGTCCATGTATTTCCGGATAGATTATCTGATTTTATTCGTGAAGCACGAAAGACCGGATGCCCCGGTTTCAATGTAACGGTTCCGCATAAAGAGGCAGTGATCTCATTTCTGGATGAAGTGGATTTTTCGGCCGGTCGTATCGGGGCAGTCAATACGGTGAAACAGGATAACGATCTGTTAAAAGGATTCAATACGGATGTATTCGGTATGATAGCGGCATTGAAACAGGGCGGATGGTCGCCGCAGGGGAAGGTGATTTGTCTGGGCGCCGGAGGCGCCGCCAGGGCCGCAATCGAGGCCATGAGCCTGATGGGAGCAAGAGAACTGGTCCTTTTTGATATCATTCAGGAAAGAACGGATAAGCTGATCCAGGATTTTCAGGGAAAGCATTCGATGAATGTCATCCAGGTGGTCATGGAAGCGGACCTGAATGAATATTTAAAAGAAGCGGATCTGTTAATAAACGCCACACCTGTGGGTATGTGGCCGAATTTAAATGATTCTCCTGTCCGTCGACCTGACTATATTGCCTCCGGGGCCACGGTATTCGACCTTGTTTACAAACCATTGAAAACCAGACTGATGCGGGAGGGGGAACAGCAGGGATGCAAAACCATATCCGGATTGGGCATGCTCATTGCCCAGGCGCTGGCTGCAGATGAGATCTGGCTCAATCAAGAAATGCCGGATGGAATTTTAGAAACCGTTTGGGAAAAATTGAGGAATCAAATTTAAAATATTTTGGAATGTATTTCTGAAATATATACTGTATAAGAAATATTGATTAATATTTGAATTGCGGATATGAATTCAAGTGAAACATATCAACGACTGATGGAGGGCTATTCCATAGAAAACCTCAATAAAATTTCATCAGCACTTATTCGGGCGTATCGTGAAAAAGATGACGACTTCATTTGTGATTTATCCCGGCGATTGAACGAACAAATTGGCACTCAAAAGATCAATCAATTGTTTTTCAGATTGATTATGCGCTATCATCCCGATCGGCACAGGGTTTATTTAGATCAGATGCAGAAATATTATCTTGCGGGAGAAACGAACAAACTTCAGAGGTTCGCCTCGATTTTTCAAACGCTCAAATGGATCAACGACAGGGAAAAGCGGGCAGGAACAGCGACTGCATTTTCATCAAATTTTTCCCGGCAGGCAAGAAGAAGTGAAGCAGATCCGGAAGACGCTGAAATTGCATCATTGTTCTGGGAAGAATCAGGACCGGCAGTCCGCGATTTCATCTCTGCATTGAGACACAAAGAATACGGTAATTTGGACGTTGTTTATACACCGAATGATCTTGCAAATTCGGAAGGCGATCTGGAACTCTCCGGTTACGGCATTTCAAATCTGTCCGGATTGGAATGTTGTCAAAATTTAACCGGATTGGATCTGTCTGATAATAATATTGATGATATTTCTGCCTTAAGTTCCCTCATCCTTTTACAGGAAATTAATCTGTCCAAGAACCGGATAACGAGATTAGACGCCTTATCAGATATGAACGATTTAATCATCCTGGATGTCTCTTTCAATCAAATTGAGGATTTATCCCCTCTGATAAACTTGAATCATCTGGAATTTGTCAATGCAATCGGTGATCCGGTTTCACAGAAGCAAATTGATTTGTTTCGCAAAAAGGGAGTTATCGTCGTATTCTCATGAAAATCCCGGCAAACAACATTTTTATAATGGGTTTTATGTGTGTGGGCAAAACCAAAATTGGCAGACTGCTGTCTGTCCGGCTCAATTATAAATTTGTGGATACAGATGACTGTATTGTGAAAGAGGCAGGCATGTCTGTTCCTGAAATTTTCGAAACCCGGGGAGAGCCGGCTTTCCGGTTAATGGAAAAGCAATGGATTGCCAGAGTCGCCAGGCAAAAAAAACAAGTGGTTTCTCTGGGGGGCGGTGCTGTGGTTGATCCGGAAAACTGGGAGCGCATCACAGCAAGCGGCATTACGGTGAGTTTAAGTTACACGCCGGAAATTATCCTCCGCCGGGCGAACTTAAAAACCGACAGGCCATTATTGAATCAGGAAACCGAAGCAGAGAAAATGGATAGCATCAAAACACTGCTCAACAAAAGAAAAGATTTTTATCAGCGGGCAAATGTGGTTATTCATCTCAATAAAGAGATTGAGCCGGATCGTGTAGCTGATATGATTGCCGGCTATCTGGGAGTATGGCAATGAAAATCGTCGGACTGGAACTTGGGGAGCGCAGCTACCCGATTCTCATTCAAAACAATCTCCTGACAAAAATCACAATCCATCTGAAAGGCCACGCTCCTACCGAACAGGCTGTCATTATTTCGGATCAATCCGTTTCTCAATTGTATGGAGAAACCGTCTCGAGCGCCCTGAAGAATGCCGGAATTCAGACCGATCTTTTTATCGTTCCTGATGGAGAAGATTCGAAATCATGGAAAACTATGGGCAATCTGCTCACCCGATGCATTCAAACCGGGCTGAAACGAGACGGGCTCATTATCGCCCTCGGAGGCGGTGTTATCGGTGACCTGGCAGGATTTGTGGCAGCGACGTATCTTCGAGGAGTGAATTTTGTTCAAGTTCCCACCAGTTTGCTGGCTCAGGTGGATTCCAGCGTCGGTGGAAAAGTGGGCATCAACCATCCGATGGGGAAAAATCTGATAGGTAATTTCTATCAGCCGAAGCTTGTTTTGATTGATCCGATGACACTGACAACTCTGGACAAACGGGAGATGTGGGCGGGTATGGGTGAAGTCGTGAAATACGGATTGATTTGGGATGAAGCATTTTTCAAACAGGTGGAAGATTCCCTGCATACTCTGATCCACTTGAAAGATATGGAGGCTGTGGCCGATATGCTGGCATTTTGCTGCCGGGCAAAGGCAGATGTTGTTGAAAAGGACGAAAAAGAGGGGGGGTTACGCCGCATTTTGAATTTCGGTCACACTGTAGGGCACGCATTGGAAGCAGCCACGGATTATCACTATTTCAAACACGGCGAAGCAGTGGTTCATGGAATGCATTGGGCTGCCTGGGTGTCCAGGCAGGAGCAGTTTATCTCTGAATCAGAATTTAATCAAATTGAATCTCTGTTGAAGCAATTTGCCATTCCTGTACTTCCGGACAACCTTGTAGCGGAGAATCTGATTTCCAGAATTAAAATCGATAAAAAACAGACTGGTAAGGGCCTGCATGTTGTACTGCTTGAAGCGATTGGAAAAACCAAAATTCTAAAGGTCGAAGATATGACACCATGGGTGAAGGCCTGGCTGATATATATGCAGAAGAAATAGGGCTTTTACTGATCTGTTGAATGATAAACCGGCTCTTGTCTCATATTTTGAGACACAAAAAGGCCAATCACTTGAAAATTGGAATGTTATTATGCATATTCTCGTCATTCACGGACCCAATTTAAATCTTCTTGGAGAACGCGAGCCGGATGTTTATGGGAAGATGACACTGGAAGATTTGAATCTTGAAATTACCCAGTATGCCTGGCAGAAGGGTATTCAGGTGGAATGCTATCAGTCCAATCATGAAGGTGATATTATTGACTTTATTCATGAGAACCGTAAAGATACGGATGGCATTGTGATCAATCCTGGTGCGCTTACCCATTATAGTTATGCACTTTACGACGCCATCAGGGGAGTCAATATTCCGACGGTAGAGGTGCATCTGTCGGATATCCGCTCCCGGGAAGAATTCAGAAAGAAATCTGTGACCGCACCTGCATGCATTGCTCAAATCAGCGGCAAAGGAAAAATGAGTTACCTGGAAGGTATTGCCACCCTGGTCAAGTATTTGGAATCCTCCTGATTTTCTTTCAAAATTCACTGCAATATGCTTTTGTCTAAATGAATGAGTCGATCAGGAGTTATGATATTATTTGCATTTTTTAATGCATTGTTTGGCGGAAATATGCCCGGTCTGTTGAAAAAACAGACCGGGCTGGGGTAAATTTTTATAATGGTTTTACCGGTATATGAATATCCACCACGTGTTTGCCTTCCGGGTGTTTTTTAGGATCACCGGCACATAATTCGAAACAGGGGCGGTCATCCGGCTGGTAGCCGCTTTCCGGCAGCCATCCTCCATAGATCGCATTCCATGCCTCGCCATATTGGTGGGGAAAGATCTCAAAATGCGCGACGGCGTATTTACCGCCCTCAATGATCATCCTGCCAATGTCACCATCCACCATCGTATCCTTCGGCACTGTGATGCAGCAGCTGATACGCAGTTTGTCATCGTCAGTGATTTCGGGATTGTCATGATAGATTGTGATGTGCTGTGTGTCCGGGCCGATCAAATCGCGAGGGCCCGCCCAGGTCATCAACCGGGCGAACAACTTTTCAAACAGGATTTCATCGCCCTGATAAGGGCCGATATGGCGGATATAGGCCACAGTCATGTCCGGGATTTGTCTGACTTCCACCTCGGCTTGAAGTTTTGCAGGGTGTTTCATTTGTATCCTCCATTTTTGGGTTTGGGTAATGGTTCCAATATAGACAGAGGATACATCCAATGCTTGTTTTGGATTGCGATTCGATTGACGATCATTGCGGTTCGTTATGCAATTCTTGCGATAGGTCTCACATCCGCCGTTTCTCCATGCAGTCGGTGTCATTTTAAAAGTTTCCCGAAAGGTGCGCGAGAAAACAGATGATCCGGAGAATCCACAGTCAAGCGCAATTTCCGTGATGGATTTTTGGGGATTCATCACAAGCAGGGAAGCGGCTTTTTCCATACGAACCCGAGTGATGAATTGATTTAAGGTTTCGCCCATAAAAGCACTGAATAACCGGTGAAAATGATAGGGAGAAAAGTGAGCAACCTCTGAAAGGCGTTTCAGGCTCATCGGTTGATCCAGGTGGATTTCAATAAAATCGAGCACCCGGTTCATCCGGGATGCATACTCTTTTCTTAACCGGTTAGTAGGATTCTCCATTGATAATTTCCTTAGCAGTTCCCCTTTTTATTCGACCCGGAATGTCACTGCATGCCTGTCCAGAAAAGCCACATCATTTAAGAATGAACGCAGTCCGGCATATTCAGAGTGACTGATTCTGATGTCTGACAATCGAAAATACCGCTGATATTTTACACGATCCGGACCCACGGATTGAATCCTGTAAAAATATCCGGCATAATCTTCAAAAAGGCTGCCGGATTTGGATTTTGATAATAATGACCAGGTACCCGGATGTTCAAATATTACTTCATCCCGGATCGTCAGAGGGAACAGGAACAAGACATCCGTGCGCCGTTCTTTCGGGACGAACATTCGATGCCAGTCGTAACCGCTCCATGTGCCGGGAAGATAACTGACAAATGTCCGGTTCGTATCATGCATTGCTGCAGCATGAAACCGGATATCAATTGTTATAGGCAGTTCCAGTGTATCCAGACACTGAATGTTGTAACTGTCCACCTCTGCTTTGGGAAAGCGGGTCAGCAATTCATGTCCACACCAGGCGGCGAGTTCGTGAGCAGGTTGTCTTCGAAGCAGAATTCTTAAATTCCGCGCCTGGGTTCCTGTCACGGTCATCAATACTGTGCCGCTTAATCCGCTGTCTCTGTCGAGTTTCAGCCGCCATTGACGTTCTGAGCAATTTGATTCGTTATCGTCCGCGGGTGTTCGTTTGAGAACGGCGTTGGCGGAATCGTCCACCACCAGCACCAGACGATCCTGATCATACCAGGGCAAACTGCCGAAAGGGCTTTGTTTGTCTGTGGCATCCATCCAGATTTCTGAATTGTCCCGCAGCTTGGCATATGCGATGGCGTGGTTGAAGTGGACTGGTGAAACGAGGCTTGTATCCAGATTTCCATTTTGCCAGGTAGAAATGAGCACCGGATTGACATTAATCCCAACCGTTTTCGCCATTGCAATGATCAGAGTGGTCATGTCTTTGCAGTCTCCGTACAAATTGGCATATATTTCGGAAGCGGCATGTGGCTGATAACCTCCGATGCCAATTTCTATGGCGAGATACCGGATTCGGTCCCGCACAAATTGATAAATGGATTTCAATTTTTCCCGGTTCGTTTGCGTATTATGGGTCAGTGAATCCACAAGTTGTTTTATCCTGCGGTCCGGTTTCATTCGGTCTTCTGCCAGATCATAATACCATTGCGAAACATCATTCCAATCGGTCATTCCCGCGGGAGAGAACATCAGACCGGGAATCTGAGTGAATCCATGGGGAGACCCGATTTCCTTACGCAGCGGAGGCATGTTCCGAACTTCCCATTGGTAGACAGTATAAGCACCCTCATTTGATATAATTTTCGGCTTGATATCCAGTTGGTAGCATTTCCATTCAAAATCCCATGATGCCGGACAGCGGACCGTATATCGGGATACCAGCATCGGATCATCGTGCTGAAACGGCCATCTTGTCCAGAAACTGAAGCTGCGTACCTGGAGCTGCCATCGAAATTCAAGAACGCATCCGGGCTCTACCGCAGGCATGGCGAATCGTTTGCTTTTGACATCGGAAAAAAACACATAATCGGGATAAAGGCTGGTTTCAAATATATTCTCTTTATCCAGGGGAACGATACTGCCGTCAGGACGGATGGTGCGTGCTTCAAGACGAATAATGTTTGTGTTGTCATCGAAGGGTATGATAAAATTGGCGTGCCTGTACCCGGTTTCATTCAGAATTTTTACAATCCGGTGCCGATGGAGGGTTGAGAAAGCATATTTTTCCAGATGCGAGATTTCCACACGGGCCTCATCTAACAAAATCACCGCACCGGCATCGGGATAATCCTCCTCGGATGGAAGTGTTTCCCAATTAAAATCACGCCAGTTGATTTCCCGCATCCATTTGGATGTTGAACAGCCCTGATATAATCCCAGACAGAATGCAGACAGGAGCATCTGAAATAAAATTCGGCGAAACATCATTTTCCCTGGTTGTTATTATTCAAAAGGCAATAAATAAGTGACAGGAGAAAATGCTCGAAATACTTGAAAGCGTCTCCTGCCCAGACCCAAAGGCTGTTTATATCCATTTTTTCCGCTTAAAATATATCATCATACCGGTAGCTATCGTACCCATCAGCAGCCATATGGCCGGATAGGCCCATTTCCATTTTAATTCCGGCATCCATTCGAAATTCATTCCGTAAATACCCGCGATAAACGTGAGGGGGATAAAAATCGTTGCGATAATGGTCAGTACTTGCATAACCGTATTCATTCGGTTGCTGATACTGGATAAATAGGTATCGCGCAGTCCATTTAACACATCACGATAGGTTTCTATGGTTTCTATTGCCTGAATGGTGTGGTCATACAGATCCCGTAAAAACGGGGTCGTGTCCTCTTGAAAAAGACGGGATTCTGTTCTTTCAAGAGCGACGGTTACATCGCGAAGCGGCCACACGGAACGCCGCAGGATAATCATTTCCCGTTTTAGATGATATATTTGTCGTGATATTTCCGGATCAGGATCGGAGATTACCCGGTCTTCCAGTTCTTCAAGGCGTTCTCCAAGCATTTCAAGCGCCACATAATATTCATCAATGATGGCATCCAGCAATGCATAGACGAGATAGTCCGCCCCGCATTTTCGAATGCGCCCTCTATTTTCCCGAATGCGCTTTCGAATGGGATCAAATACATCACGCGGATACTCCTGAAATGAAAAGACGCGATTTTCCTGTATGATCAGGCTGACCTGTTCCCATTGTAATGTCAGTGTTTCGGGCAGGACCGCGACCATTTTTACAACCAAGAAAATCGCACTGTCCAGATCTTCCAGTTTAGGGCGTTGTTCTGTATGCAAAATGTCTTCCAGAACCAGGGGATGTATCTTATACTGATTTCCGATGGTTTCGATAGTCTGGGTTTCATGCAGACCGGTGATATTCATCCAATACACCTGGGAAGCCGGCGGGCTGAAGATGTCACCCGGAATTGTTGCCATTTCAGTTTCTTTATACGTATCCGTGTCGTAAAGAAACGTTTGTATGCGGATGTTTTCTGTTTTTTTCTCACCTGTGAAAACCAGCGCTCCCGGCGGAAGTCCGGCTTTTTTAGAAATTCGGGGGATGATGGATCGTTTCATTTTTTCTTCCTTTTTACCGGCCTGTTTGCTCAATCACGATGTTCAGGGGCGGGGATTGATCATTTTTATCTTTTCCAATGTATATTGTTTGATGCGGAAATGGAATTTCAATATTTCGTTCGTCAAAGGCTTTTTTAAGTCTCCGGTTGAATTCACGGGCAACCCGCCATTGTTTAATGGGCCGGGTCTTGGTTCGTGCCTTGATAATCAAGGCTGAGTCGGCGAACTCGTCGAGTCCGAGGATTTCCAGGGGCTCCAGAATGTCCGTTCCGAAATCGGGATCAGCACGGAGTTCTTCATCGACCTTCTGCATGACCTCGATTACTTCATCCACGTCCTCCCTGTAGGCGACTCCAATGTCGAATACATATCTGGAATATCCTTTGGTCATGTTGGTCACCACAGATATTTCTCCATTGGGTACAAAATGGACATTGCCTGCCAGGTCTCTAAGAATTGTCATTCTGAGGTTCATTCGTTCCACTACACCCGCTTTGC
Source organism: bacterium (assembly GCA_016932575.1). Classification (GTDB taxonomy): domain Bacteria; phylum Zhuqueibacterota; class QNDG01; order QNDG01; family JAFGCO01; genus JAFGCO01. The sequence goes on along the minus strand of JAFGCO010000067.1, from coordinate 131,910 downwards.
CGCTGACATCCACCACATCTCCCACGCGAATCTGGTCTTCAAGAAAAATGAAAAATCCGCTGATAATGTCCTTGACCAGACTTTGTGCGCCAAAACCAACGGCCAGGCCCAAAACACCGGCTGCTGCCAATATGGGTCCGATATTCACTCCGATTTCATCCAGAATGATTACAGCGGCGGTGATCCAGATGATCAGACTAAATACAAAATGGAGAATCGACTGTAAGGTGTCTGCTCGCTTTTTAAATTCGTCATCTTTCTGTTTTTTATGCCTGATGACTGTTCTAAATACTCTTGAGGAGATTATTGCACTCAGCTTGATTAATAAGAATGAGACGAGGAGTATGAAAATAATTTTAGGACCGTGGTTTACCAGCCATGCCAACCCTTCTTCTGCGATTTGTTTTATATCCATGAAAAGCTCCTTTCAGGGTAAGCGTTTAAGAGATATGGGATTCAGATGATTATTGATTCAATATAAACCATATTCTACGGGGAAAGTGTTTAATGATTCAGTGATTTTAAATGTAACATTCATTCTGATCCAAATCAACAAAAATTCGGTTATTCATATTTATGATAAAGGCAATGTTCCACGTCTGAGGTTGAGAGAATGATCATCCGTAATAAAGTTCTTTTTATAATTCATTAAAATGCGTGCCCCATATTAAAAATAAGGGCGCCTTCCTTTTCTCCGGTCCTTTTGTCCAGTTTGTGAGCATAATCCATGCGGATAATTCCCAGGAATGAATGAAACCGCAATCCAAAACCGGCTGCTGAACGCAAATTCTTTATCTGTGCATTTTGAGCGGCAGACCAGCAATTGCCGGCATCACAAAAAACGGCCCCTTGCAAGCTTTTAAAAAAGGGAAACCGGATTTCTCCGATATGCCAGACAAGCTTTATTAATCCGCCTGTCGGCGTTCCTTTTTCATTTAACGGGCCTATTTTTTGATAATCAAATCCCCGGACCGAACCCTGTCCGCCGACATAGTATCGTTCATTAAGCGGTATCGATTCAATGGAAGCCCGGCTTTTGAGATAGCCGAATTCAAGGCCTGTTCCGATGATGTATCGCCAACAGGGAAAGAAAAAGCGAAATTCTCCCTCCCATCGGTGAAACAATACAGGTGCTTCAAAAACCGCCCGGGCCAGTTCGTAACTGCATTCCAGGTAAATCCCGTGATGGGGATCGAAAAGATTTTCCCGGGTGTCATGGGTCATAGAAAATTTTAAACTGCGAATATTACCCTTGGACTTTTTTTTGGGCAATGTTTTTACTCGGCTGAATTGGCTGAAGTCCTGACGAATCGTCAGCCTTAAATCTGAATGCTCTTCCACATGATATCCAAGGATCCCCTGTCCGCCGGATCGAAAGAGATTGTAACCCGGTTCATGATTGAATTCGATACTTAAGTTCAGGTCGGCTTTGACCGGCTGTTGAAAAAGCCAGGGATCCGTCATGGATATCATGACGCCCCGTCTAATGAAACTTAACCAGCTTTGAAATCCCAGCTTTCTTGCGGTGCCGTTTATATTCTTATGCGCGATTTCCATCTTTATCCGGAATTTATCTTCTGATCCGTAACCGCCCGATAAATTATACTCTCCATATGGATGTTCCTGTACTTCTATAATTATGTCACGGCCTTCAAGACGGGTGCTGTCCCAGGGAGCGGGTTTGACATAGGCATATTGAAACAGTCCTGTCAAATAGAGTTTTCTCTGACTCTTGAGCAATTTTGAATATTGAATTACAGCACCTGAATCCAGCTTCAGTTCTCGGAGCACGACATTGGGCCGTACCTTATCAATTCCCCTTGTATGAATGTTTTTTAACCGGCTGATTCTTTGCTCGATAATCGAAAAATCCAAAATGGCCCGATGAGACTCAGGATTGGTTTTTATATTGACTGTCACCTGAGCATCTAAGTATCCGTTTTCCGCATAAAAACGCATCAATTGATTTTGACTTTGATCAATGTCGCGAGCGACAAGGGCATGACCAACCGAGATTTTCAATTGAGATTCAAGAACCGAATCCGAATAAGCCTGATTGCCGAACAAATGCACGCCTTCCACAAATGTCCGGTTTCCTTCATAAATACGGACTGATATGGCAACCCGCCTGTCTGCACTGTCAATATTCACGTTATAAGATGTAATCTGTGCTTCCAGAAATCCGTGCTGGTGATATATCCGCTCCAGGTTTTCCAGATCCTCCTGCAGTAATTCAGGGCGATAGATCCGCTGCTGCCACAGCCATCCCGGACGGGATACCATCATCTGTTTCAAAGTGCTTTTCCGGAAAAATTGACTGCCCTCGATGGCAAGCTCATGAATGATAAGTTTGTCAGGCGAAGAATCCGATTTGCCCATGCAGAATGAGCCTATAAAAAATGTATTTAAAAAAACAATGTAGCGGTATTTTTTCATCATATCTTTTGATTCTGTTAATTTAACCCTAAAATTTCAGTTGATATAAAATATCAATTCCAGACTCACCTTCTTGATCTGTCTGGCCTTCCAGTGAGAATTTTTTTGTCAATTTGTAATTCAATTTGACTTCCTGAGCATTGCTCTGCCCGACCGATGTTCTGTAAGTTAATATAAGACGGTCGGATAATTTTTTTGATGCCAGTAATTGCGGGCCCCAGCTTTTATTAAATTTAAAAAGGTTGCCTTCCAGAGCAACGCGTTCCAATCCGAATAAATTGCCCAGGGTTTTTGTGGTATATGTAGAGATCTGTTGACTTGAAATCAGAGCAAGACGGTCCTGCAGAACGTCTGTGAATTGAGTACCCCAGCGCTGCGAATTTTCCCGGGTGAGTTCCTGCCGGGTGGCACCGAGGGTGGTTAATGCCAGGATATCCGCCTCAGGCAGATAAGGTTCGGATTGCCATTGAATCTGAACACGGTTGGCCGGTCCGGAAACATTCAGTGAAATTAAGTAGCTTTTTCCAGAAAAAGTCTCATAAGGATGAAATGCCTTTTGCCCGTAGAAAATGACTTCCGGGTAGGGAGATTCAGGATTAGAGAAGGTCAGTTCCCCTTGCCTCACTTCAAATTTCCTGTCAAGATAAAGGACATAACCTTCTTTCACTGTCAGATTCCCCATAAAATAGGGCTGTGCAAGCGTTCCATATACACCCAGCCCGCTATTAATTTTAATTCGGGCCAGATTATTATCAATCCAAAACGGCTTTGAATTTCTTATGCGGACATTCATTTGCAAATTCTTTTGAAAATCAGAAGGTTTTTTCCAGGGGCGGCGCGTCCGGTCTATCCAGGCCAGAATATCCTTTAAGCGGATCGATTGACGGAATTTGCTTTCGGCTAAAGTCAGTTTTCCAGTTAACTGATGTTGTATGCCATTGGAAGCGAGCATCATATTCAAAGAATCCAGAAGGATTTCGTAAACACCGGATTTTTTAAATCGGGATCGGCCTCCTTTTAGATGGCTTGTTCCGGCGAAGAATTGAAAGTTACGGTGAGCATATTCGCCCTTTCCATTATAATGGCCATCATTGATATGGAAAGATAAAGAGTCAATTCTAACAGTATGGGCGTTTAATTCGCTATGCAGATGCCCCCGGGAAACATGAACCGGTATTTGTGATAAGGAAAATGCCAGTTCCTGAATATCAACAGTCCCGTTATCAAATGTTCCGCTGTTGTTCGGCTGGAATGAAACCTGTGCATTCAGACGACCGTTCAGATGATTAAGGTAAGGCATCATGGGTTGAAGCAGTCGAAGATGAAAATCGGACGCCCGAAAATTTCCTGTCCAGCCATTGTTGTCTATAAATCCCTGATAATATAACTGAGAAGAATCCGACTGCCAGAAGATTTGCCAGGTCGGGGAGGATTTGAGAAAATGAAAGCTGTGGCTTTGCAGCGTAAAGGGTTGATTTGCGATTTTGCCCGTGAGGTTTGCATTTAAAGAATCTCCCTGAAACCGGGCAGTCAGTGTTAGGGCGTCCGCAATTTCAAGCTGTGGTGACCATTTCAAATATCCATCCTGCAGGAAAAGGTTTCCATAAAACTTGAGGTTGTCGGATGGACCTGTAATTTCAAAATCTGTAACCATGGATCCTTCCATTAAAATATTTGGTGTCCAAAACCGAATATATGGAGATACATTCCGAATATGGCCGGCCACTCTGGCCTTGATGGAAGGAACAGTTTCAAAGAACGATTTCTTATTTTTAAGCATATTTCCATGGAGCAGCAGAGAATCTGATCCGCAGGAAACGGCCGCCTTAAATTCTGTTGTATCCCTGTTCAAATGCAGGTAACCGGAGGCAAGCCCTGCTTCTTTGTCAGAAAGTGGCAGGTCAGTCAAACGAAAGTTTATGGATCCGAAAGGCTCTTTGGAAAACGGCCGGTAATTTCCGTGCAAAGCCAGCCTGGCCTCAACCGGTGGAAGTGCGCTGCAGAACGAAGAGAAAAGCGCTACAGGCAATCCCGAATCTCCGGTCTGAAACCGGCATCCATGGATTGTATCTATTCGGATTGTGAGAAGCCCTGATGTTGAATCCGTGAGGTGACGGACATCCATTTCCAGCTGTCCTTTCAATGGCCTCCATCCGATTTTTCCCTGGACGCTTGTTTTTGAAGAATCGGAAACGATTGTTGCCATGGCGGACATGGTTCTTTTGAAGATATCTGCTTGAACGGACAGGGTATCTGCATGAAATCCGGACCATTCGTCAATATGTCCCCGAAGATGGAAATCACCGTGCAAATGATCAACAGGGCCTGAAATATGCGTTCCGAGTTTCAGATTTCCGACAAATGGATCCCGGGCTTGAGCCAGATTTATGAATGTATCCGAATGTGCAATAAGCTCTGCTGTTTTTAAATCAATTGTGTTGTTTTCATAGATGAGATCCATGAAAAAAGTATCGATCTTCATAAATCGGTAGCGCAAATGGCTGCTATAGGTTTGGAAATGCACGATTGGATTTTCCCAGGATCCTTTGACTTTCCCCCGGCCATGTATTCCACCTTGAAAGCCGGTCAGATTGATCCAGGGTGCCAGCAACCCTGTTCTCAGGTTTTGAATTTGAATGAATCCTTCCGGCACCGCCATCCCGGTTTTAAGCTGACCGTAAACTTCGGTTGTTCCCTGCCTGGCAGATAACAACAGGCTGTCAGGACAGAATAATAATCTGACTGCCAGTGATGCGGCCTTATCCTGATGATATGTGATATCCTCAATGGAAAGAAGCCCCGATCCTGTCCATTGCCGTATATCGAGTCCGGGTCCGCTTCCGGAGATTTGGATCATTCCCTGCCCTGTAAACGGAGATTTTTTCCTGTGTATTGTTTGCCATAATAGTGAGAGGGACAGTGCCTCAGCGGTGAGTGTAAAGTTTGAAGTTTGATTGGAATTCAGGGCCAGGCTTCCGGTGAACGCCATGTTCCCATTCAGCCATGGCATGCGAATATAAATTTCACTGATCCGGCCTGGTGATAGCGTTCCTGCACATGTTAAGGAATCCGGTATTAAAAGGGAAGAAGCGGCCGGGTAGATAACTGTCATGGTATGGAGCGAATCGATGACGCCTGAAATAAAGCCTTTGGCATTCAACTGATCGATGATGAATGTATCTGAAGATATCAAAGCCGGTATCAGATGTCCGCAGTCCAGGAATCGCCACTTACCTGTGACCCTTTGATTTTCATTCAATTTGAAAGTGGCGTAAAGGCTGGTTTGCTCATGAGTAAGTTCAATTTGACAATGTCGGGTATTTTTTTCAAGGTAGAGCCGGCCTGTCAGTTTCCCCAGTGAAACAATCGATGAATCCTGCCATACAAATAGTTCTCTGATCCGAACCAGGCCGGATTTCAGCTCGGATCCATGCAATTTTCCACTGAAATTTATTCCCCGGATTCCGCCTTGAACAAAGATTTCAGGATTCCTCGAGATGAAGGTGCTATTTGAAATTTGAAAATCACAGTCTTTGATAGGCCAGGACGACGACATTTTTTGATCTGCTGATGAATTCTGCAAATCATTCGGGGATAACTGTTTCAGTAAACGGTCATCGATCCACAGTGAGTCAATCGACACATGAGTGAAGGGGAACTGATGCCTGATGAATTTAAGAAGGTTCAATTGTAAAGAGGCGTTCGTGCAGGATAAAAATGGTTCTTTCATGGACGAATGATTCGACCAATTGATTTCCCGGATGTTAATTTGAAAGCATCCATCCATACGAATGGATTGAACAGATAAATAACCGGGAAGCTGCTCATTGAGCTTAGGGATGAAAATTGTTTGTAACTTATTCTGGGTCCATGGGAGCAACAGGATGACATAGATCAGTATAAGCATCACAATGAAGGCGGCTCCGATTTTTATACAGAAGCTAAAAAAACGGGGCTTTATGTCATCCCGTTTATTTTTTATAAATACATTCATTGATACAATAGCTGTATAACCAGCTGTTCTTTCATTGAGTTAATTTCACAGGAATTCAATATCCGCTGTCAATATCAAATGTTTTCATAAAGAAGGGATTTGATCTGTTGTTGGTCAGGCCACGGTGATCTCTTTTGATAAATAAACATCCTGTATGGCATTCAACAATTCAACGCCGTCTCCCATGGATTTCTGGAAGGCTTTTCTGCCTGAAATAAGCCCCATTCCTCCGGCCCGTTTATTAATGACAGCCGTTTTTATTGCCTGCTGCAAATCATTTTTGCCGCTGGCTCCGCCGGAATTAATCAGGCCGATTCTTCCCATATAACAATTGACAACCTGATATCTTGTCAGATCGATCGGATGATTGCTGGTCAGCTGTTCGTAAACAAGGGGGTGGGTTTTACCAAAATGAACAGCCGTAAAACCACCGTTGCACTGGGGCTGTTTTTGTTTCACAATATCCGCCTCAATGGTTACGCCGATGTGATTTGCCTGCCCGGTAAGGTCTGATGATACATGATAGTCAACGCCGTCTTTGTTAAACGCGCTGTTTCTCAGATAACACCAGAGTACAGCAAACATTCCCAGTTCGTGAGCGCGCTTAAATGCCCGGGAGACTTCTTCGATCTGTCTGCCGGACTGTTCGGATCCAAAATATATCGTTGCCCCAACCGCAGCCGCGCCCAGGTTAAAAGCGTGCTCCACGGATGCGAACATTCTCTGGTCATATTTATTTGGATACGTCAGAAGTTCGTTATGGTTTAATTTGGTGATAAAAGGGATCTTATGGGCGTATTTTCTTGACACTGCACCAAGGACGCCAAGAGTGGAGGCAACTGCATTGCACTGCCCTTCGATGGCCAGCTTGATGATGTTTTCCGGATCAAAATAAATAGGATTGGGCGCAAAAGATGCACCTCCTGAATGTTCGATGCCCTGATCCACAGGAAGAATGGAAAGGTATCCTGTGCCTCCAAGCCTGCCGTGATTAAATACGGATTGCATGTTTCGGAGAACGCGGACCGGCCGGTCCGTGTTTATCATAATTCTGTCAATAAAGTCCGGACCAGGCAGATGCAGCATATTCTTTTTTACAGTATTACAGGTGTGGCTTAGCAAGGTTTTCGCCTCATCGCCGAGTTGCTTCATGATGTTGACTGACATAGTCGTTTCTCCATGGTTTTTTAATACTCTGTTACTTTATCTTTCCCTGACCTGCGACCGCCTCCATTGCTTTTTTCACTTTTTGCGGATCGCCTAAATAGTAGTGATGGACCGATTTTAATTTGTCATCTAATTGATATATGAGTGGCATGCCTGTAGGAATATTCATATTAACAATCTGCTCATCGGAGATATTGTCCAGATATTTGACCAGGGCACGCAGACTGTTTCCGTGTGCGACGATAATGATCCTGTTGCCATTCCGGATAGAGGGTGCGATTGTCTGGTGCCAGTAAGGTAAAAATCGTTTGATGGTATCTTTCAGGGATTCAGTGAGCGGCAGCTCCTCTTCGTTCAGCTGGCTATATCTCGGATCATTACCGGGATACCGGTTGTCCTTTTTATCGAGTCCGGGCGGAGGTGTATCATAACTCCTTCTCCAGATCAACACCTGTTCTTCGCCATATTTTTCAGCGGTTTCAGCCTTGTTTAATCCCTGAAGCGCTCCATAGTGGCGTTCATTCAGCCGCCAGTTTCTCTCAACAGGAATCCACATGAGATCCATGACATCAAGAACAAACCAGAGTGTGCGGATAGCGCGTCTGAGGACGGATGTGTAGGCAAGGTCGAATGAGAATCCCCCCTCTTTCAGATACAGGCCAGCCTTCTTTGCTTCCAGGATGCCTTTTTCTGAAAGATCGACGTCTGTCCAGCCGGTAAAACGGTTTTTTTGATTCCAGCAGCTTTCACCGTGGCGTAAAAGTACAAGTTTAAACATCATACAGACGCAAATCCGGACACTTGAGTCGTATGCCGTAAATTTGCGAAGCCTCCTTTTGTGTTAAAATTTCATGATTCAAGTTCTTTCAGAACGGCTTTCAAATACCCCATCGTATAGGCCATTCCGGCATGCCATGGCGCCGTACAACTCATTAATGGCGCGTGATCCGGTATGAGTACGCCTGTAAACCGGTGATTTTTTAATATACGGAGGATTCGAATCAGGTCGATGTCGCCCTTGTCTATAATTTTTTCGAGTTGTTCTTCTCTTTTGGGACCTGCCAATATTACATCATACCAATGGGACGGATCAAAATTCTCAATGGCATACAATTCAAGATCATGGTGCGCAATTCTTTTTTTAAGGGCAATCAGAGAATCGGTTTCCCAGAGTTTCGACGAATGTCCCGCGATTCCCCATCCATGGTTTCCGCCCACAGGTTGGTTGTCCTGTACATCTTGACCATGAAAATAGTCGACCAGATGGACAACAAGATGTGTCGCCCCGCATTGTCTGGCAAATTGAAAATTTTCATCCGTTAATTGATGATGATAGAGTCCGAAGCCTATTTTCATATGCATTCGCCGTTCTGTTCCCGTATATGAAAATCAGGGATTTTTTATCAGACTGAGCTTCCTGAAGAACGCTTTTAAGTTCGGTACCGCAGGTTATCTTTTGGTAAACTAATAATAATGTTACGATTAATCAAGCCAATTTTGCACTGATACTTCCCACACCATACACAATTTGTATCGCCGGAGGCCCGGATGTCTGGAATTTTTCGTTCTGTATGGACAGGTGCTGCTTTTCATGACCCGTCATTGTCAGTTGCGACCTAATAAGTTTTTATCATTTTCATTTCAGTAAAAAGAGATAATATCATCGGACCTCCGGTTGATCCGGAGGTCCGATGATGCATTAGGGAGGTTGGCAAGGATTTAAATTCTATTGTAAAGGAAGTCGCGACCTTACAATTATTTAGAGGGCCTTCATTCCTGACTTTAAGAACAAAGGCCCTCTAAGGCGTATGGGGAGTGGAGGTCAGCCTTTTTATAGAATAAGATTCATGCCCACAGAAACATTTTCAATCATTTTGTCCCGCATAAGATATGTATGGTATCTCGGATTCAGAAACATAGAAAGCGCATTGGAGCGGATAAAATTGATGGCCAGTCCGGCGCAAACTCCGTAGTGGTATTCCAGAGAATTGACTTCCCTCTGATCAGTTGAGGCTGTAATTGATAAATTTGGCACGTAAACACCCGCGCCGAGATCCATAAATATGGAATGATACACTCCCTGGCGGAACAGGGCATTGACATTCAGAACAGACTGGTTGTTCAGATCAGGCGCGTTTTTGGGCCTTGATTGTTCATCCATGAATGAGTACATCAAATCAAACATCAGAGAAGACCGTGGAGTGAAACCATATTGGAACACCGCCCCAGCCTGGTAGGAATAATTTGTCCTCTGGTGCAAGGTTTGATAGGGCAGGAGCGTACCCAGGGATACACCCATACGAAGACGCCGGAAATCGACATCGGAGCCATTATGATCATTTTGCTGATAATTATTTTGAGGGCTGTTTCCAGACAGTTTGTTTTCTTTGGTCAGGTTGGATATCATAGGCCACTCACGGCTGGCAATCCTGTCTCCCACGGTTATCTGACAGCCGGGCTCGACATCAATCACTGTGGCGATCACCATATCCTCAAAACGTTCTTCGATACGAATCATTCCAACCTTAATTTGGCCGGAATAGGATTGTCTGATAATACTTTTTTCATCCCCCGCATTCCCGATATACTCACCATTTTCGATAATTACTGAATTGTTGAGAAATCCGCAGATCTGCTGGGCATTCAGGAAAAAGGGGATCATGAAAAATAAAGAGAGCACGCGTATCATTTTCTTCCTCCTTTTGGCATTCCCATTTTTTCATAATCGTGGCACGTACAACTGTGGAGCAATTATGCAAGAACCAATCCGGGAAAGTGGATTGTGACGTTTTTTTAAAATAATTGTGGTCTTTTTAAATATAGATTCTATATTGATTTTATAAAAAACGGGGACCAATATTTAATATGTTTGTATAAGTTATTGAGATCGTGATCTTTAACCGGCGCCCGCTTTCTTTCGTCCGGAAAAGCCGCAGGCGGACTTTTATTGTTGATATTCTGCCTGATGAGTGATGATTGGATGAAGAGGTTGAATAATGGCCGGTCAATGGCGGGAATTTGTTCAACAAAGCGTCCTGTCCCTGTATCATGATAACAGGGACAGGGATTTATCCAGTTTGATATTCAGCGATTTTCAAAATATGGATATTGGCGGTTCAGCTTTTTTTGAAATACCAGACGGGCGCACAAATAAACCAGAGAATCATGCCGATGAACATCATTTTTGCGTGTGTATCCCAGGAGATATTACCAAAGAAATGTAAAAAGGACGGAGCAATGGTGAAAATGAGTCCTTCCAATGAATATATCAATGCCATCTGTTTCATGAAAAAATCCTTTCTATGCGGTGTGTTTTTGCATAATCCAACTGCCTGAGAGATACAGAAGAAATGTCAGCACGATTCCTATTATGCCTAAAAAGAAAACCTCAATGCCCAAAACCAGATTGAGCCACAGACAAATCGACAATGTAATCAACCAGGCCAGGCCAGCAGCGAGATTGACCGGTTTTTGAAATGCCTCCGCATAATTGCTTTTTAAATTCAATTTCGGAAGAATAAGAAAATCAATAAATATCACGACGCCCATGGGCATAAGCACAAGACCGTAGATGGCTACAAATTCCAGCAGTTTCATTACCAGAGCCGGAAAGCATGCGGCTATTGTGGTGATAAGACCGGCAATCAGAGTTACCCGCCAGCGTTTCCAGTTGGGAGTCACTACCTGTAACGCCAGACCTGCCCGATATAATGTGGGATTGGCCGTGGTCCAGCCGGCAATCACAACACAAATCACGCCGGCCACTCCTGCGCCGAGATAGGCAATGGGGCCGGGAGCCACACTGCCCGCAGCCGCAGCGCATAGAATGCCCGAGGCAATCCATGCGATGAAGTGTCCAAGAAACATCCCTGCGGCGCTTGCGAATCCGTAAGTCCATTTTTTCGCATATCGAAGAATCGACAGGTCCGCGAGTCCGATATGCATGGCCATATTGCAGAACCAGGCAAAAAACATGACATGCCAAAACGTGAATTTGGACTGCCCGGCCATAGGCACGCCTGTCCAAATTTTTTCATTGGCTACACGCCAGAAATCTCCAAACGAGTGGCAGCCCAGGTTGGGCAGTACAGCGACACCACAGGCCACAAAGACCAGAAACATCCAGGGGGCACAGACTTTGGCAAAATGAGAAATCTTTTCAAAACCGTAAATAGCCAGAATTGTGACAATTGCGCCCACAGCGAAAACCACCAATACCCAGCTTATGCTGGTCGGAAGCATATCCTGGAGAGTAGGCATTGGCATGTGGAACGGCAATCCCACAGCCGTGGCAGAAACGGCGATCATGGCACCGGCCAGAAAGCAGAACATGACGGCATTCACGATGCTGTAGACAAAATTAATGTAGGGACCGCAGATTTTTCTGAGCTGCCAGTAGAGAGTCAATCTCGTCTTGACAGCAATAGGCGCACAGTAAAATGCCCAGGAAAGCACGGCCAGAATGTTGCCGACGATCAACCCCAGAAAAAGATCGGTGGCGGACACGCCATGGGCCACGAAGAGCGGTCCAATAACAAATTCGGTGCCGGCCACATGTTCACCCGCATACAAACCCAAAAAGTTACCGAATCCCTGTAACTTGTTCTGGGTTACCGGCTCCCGGTCAAATTCATAGAGTGCGTCCAGACGATTGATAAGGCGGTGTTGTTTTGACATGATGTTTTCCTTAGTATTTAGGCCCACAGAATCCTAAAAAAGAACAAACAATGATAAATTATAATTTATCATTCTGCTCAGTCTCTATTTATTCTTAAAAAAATTATCAAACGATACGGGCTTGGTCTAATTACGTTTTTTCAGCACGGTATTTTCGTATTGTTTTACTTCATCTATCCATCCGGTCGCAGTCATCGTGCCATGTTTATCACAATAGTAATCCCAGACTGCACCAAATGGCAGAGATTTAATATGCTCGACCAGGGCCAGTTTAACATGATTGCTGTCCGTATTCTCTATTTTTTTAAGCAAAGTTATCGGTTCCAGAAGAGCGATGAGCAAGGCTTGTAATGTCGCCCGAACGCCCAGTACATAGGCGGCAATGCGGTTGATGCTCGCATCGAAAAAATCCAGGGCGATGGTTACCCGATCCAACAATCCGTTTCGGACAATATCATGCATCAGTTCTTTTAAATCCTGGTTCAGAAGGGGGACATGGTCGCTGTCCCAGCGTACGCTTCGTGTGACATGAATCAGTACTTCGTCCGAAAATTGCAATATAGCGCTGAGTTTGTCCGCTACGGATTCGGTAGGATGAAAATGACCCATATCCAGACAAATGATTTTTCGATTTTTAATTGCATATCCTATATAGAAATCATAAGAACCGACGACAAAGGTTTCACTCCCCAAACCAAAAAGTTTGCTTTCAACAGAATCTTTCATCAAAGATCCGGGATACGCTTTTTTATAGATTTCATCAAGGCTTTTTTTCAAGTTTTCCCGATAAGCCCATTTGTCGATGATCAGATCTTTGCATCCGTCCGGGATCCATGTATTATGTATGCAGGGGGTTCCCTGAGATTTGCCGATAGCCGCGGCAATTTCCCTGCAGCGTTTGCCATGCTCGATCCAGAACCGGCGGATGTCCTCCTGTTTGCTGCTTAAAGTAAATCCCGCATCGGCCTTTGGATGTGCAAAATAGGTTGAGTTGAAATCCAATCCGATATCCAGCGATTTGGCCCAATCCAGCCATGATTGAAAATGGGATGCCTCAATTTCGTTTCTGTCCACTTTTTTGCCACCAAATTCTCCATACATCGCATGAAGATTCACCCGGTGCTTACCCGGGATCAAAGAAAGACATTTGGCAAGGTCCATTTGTATCTCTGTCATATTTTGCGGACGGCCCGGATAATTTCCTGTGGCCATGATACCACCTCCGTTGCTGATGGTATCCTGAAATTCCAAACCGATGACATCATCGGCCTGCCAGCAGGGAATGGAGAGATGAATGGCTTCAAGTGTTGTAATTACTTTTTCTACGTTGATATCATATTCAGCATATTTTTCTTTTGCAATCTGATATTGTTTTTCAATCAATGTTGAATTCATAGGATAGGCTCCGATTATAGAAGTACAAAATGTATATTTTTTTCAATAAATCATATATTTATTTGGAATAACAACTTCTTTAAAAGAAACGAAGTTATGCACATTTTTTCTAAAAATACGCAACTTGATTAAAAAATGCAACAAAAAAGGTGGCCATCGCGATGCTGCCGATAAAAATTTTTGGTATCACATAAAAAACCCCGACATTTTTTAACGCCGGGGATGATGATTATTCATTGAGCGATCAGGGCAAGTTATGGTGATTGAAAGAAAAACCGGGGGTTTCCAAATGCGGGTTTCAGATCATTCAGCCAAAGCGCATTTTTGGTAAACCGTGCAAAGAATGGGCGGCCAACCCAATCGGGATTGCGGGCCTGCAGGAACCGCAGGGTAAATACTTTTTGATTTCTTACATTACTCAGGCCGAGAATCTGAATTTTTCCGGGATCGGAGGACATGGCCGGTCCGCGTACAGTTCGTGCCAGACCGCTGACTTTTTGGTAGGCCTGCCGAAATATTTGCCAGGCAAGATGTAATGGAACGCCGAAATAATGCTGGGCACCCGTGTCTCGTGCAATAAACATATAATAAGGAATACATCCCAGTCTTACCTCATCTTTCCACAACTGGGCCCAGACCTCCGGATCATCATTGATATGTGCCAGGAGGGGTGACTGACAGCGAATCTCAACACCTACCTGCCGAAGCCGGTGAATGGCCTTTTGAGCAATATCGGTCTGCATTTCACGAGGATGGTTAAAATGGGCCATAAGAGCCAGGTGCCGACCTGATCGAATGACTTTTCGAAAGGCAGCCATGAGAGTATCAGCATCTTCATCGCTGAGAAATCGATAGGGCCAGTATGTCAGGGCTTTTGTTCCGATTCGAATATTCCGAATATGCGGCAGATCACCATCAATGATTGCGTCTAAATAAGTGGTCAATGTATTCGCTTTCATGATTAGCGGATCTCCGCCTGTGAAAAGCACATCTGTAACCTCAGTATGTTTGGAGAGATACTGCTGAAGCACATCTGCTTCATGCATGGCGAAGCGTAATTCATCGATTCCGAGAAACTGTGACCAGCGAAAGCAAAACGTGCAATAAGCGTGGCAGGTTTGACCCTGGCTTGGGAAAAACAGGACCGTTTCCCGGTATTTATGCTGCATTCCTTTTAATTTTTTTCCATTTAAAAATGGCCGATTACGCTCTATCTGTCCATCAGGATTTGGATTGAGCTCCATTCTGATTTCGTGAGCGGCCTTTCGTATTTCTTCAGAAGTCGTCGTCCGGTTGTGGATCAAATCCGCCATTCGATTGAAATGATGCGGTTTCAACATGCCTTTTTGGGGGAAGTTCAAAATATAAATTGGGTCATCGGGAATGTTTTCCCAGTCAATCAAATGTTCGACAATATAATTATTGGTTTTAAACGGAAGCACACTTCCGACGACTTCAATGGCAAAGATCTGTTCCCCGGTCAGCTTCTGAACCTGGGGGATGGTCTTAAAATTTCGAAGTGTAATGGCCTGATATTTTATTGATGGAATATTGTACAGGTAATTGGGTAAATAATCCAAATGATGCATAGCAATCACCTCCTGAAATTCATCAGCTTAAACCGGTTCTTCGGTTCTGTACAGAGCGGGAATCAGATGCTGCGGTTTATGTTTTCCGAATATCGGAACGCAGGCCACAAATGGGAAATGCGGACAATCCTTCGAAGAAACGGATTTTATAAATTTGGATTATCACAAGAAACCACACTTTCAACCTGTTACTCAAATTGAAGAGCCCCGGAATATGAAGACGGCTTATAAATTTGGCAGAGTATTTCTCTTTGGCCCCGTAAGAAGTTAGAAGAGATGCCAGTAAAGGGCTTTTATGGATACCGACTTAATATAAAGGAGGGATGTTATCCTGGAAAACATATATATGCCTCTGAGTCGTTCGTGTATCCTAAATAAGTGCGGGACACAGTATTAATAATATAAAAGAATTCACGATTTTGTCAAGGTATTTAACAATTTTTTAATGGATATAACCGTTTTTTTGCACAACAGAGCTTCCCGCCAGCCATCCTGTTGAGAATGCCGCCTGCAGATTATACCCCCCCGTATCGGCATGGATATTTAATAACTCCCCACAGAAATAGAGTCCATGAATTATACGGGATTGAAGAGTCTTGGGATCCACATCTTTCAGGCATACACCTCCCCCCGTTACAATGGCTTCAGAAATTGGACGATGTGCTGTAATCTGCAATCGAAAATCTTTGAGCCAGACCCCGAGGCGCCGGCGTTCTGCGGCATTGATTTGATGCGCCGGTTTGTCATATTGAATTTTAACGGTTTCCAGACAAACAGGAATCAATGCCCGGGGCATCATGCCTTTTAATAAGTTCTGTATGTGCTGTTTACCGTTTGCATTTAAGTCACGAAGCAGACGGGCATCCAGCTTATGCATATCCAGAGCCGGTTTGAGATCAATTGAAATCTCGACTGGCAGCCCGGCGTTGAGCGCCTGAACGATCCTGTGACTCAGCTTCAGGATAGCCGGACCGGATACGCCAAAATGGGTAAACAGCATTTCTCCAAATGCCTCGGTTTGTTTTTTGCCCTTAAAAAGCACCGAGACATTGATATTGCGTAAACTCAGGCCCTGCAATTGCAGGGCCGTGTTTTCTGCTGTTTCCAGAGGGATCAGTGCCGGTTGAATGGGAATAATGGTGTGGCCCGCAGATTTTGCCAGCTCATAGCCGTCACCTGTAGAACCGGTTTCCGGATACGACGCGCCACCTGATGCCAGGATAACTGCATCTGCGTGGAAAGCTTTATTTTGGGCCGGTGTTTCAACTCCATAAATTTTTTGCTCATGGATGAGCAGGCGTTTCACTGGATGGTTGGTTTTAATCTGAACCCCGTTTTTTTTGTTCCATCGGATCAATGCATCCACGATGTCCGGTGCACGATTAGAAATAGGGAAAACACGGCCGCCCCGTTCGATTTCGGTTTCTATGCCGAGATTTTGAAAAAAATTGATCAGTTCTTTCGAAAAGAAGCGGGAAAAGGCCTGGTATAAAAATTTTCCATTGGATCCGAAATGCTCAATGAACTCATGGATCGGAGCGATATTGGTCAAATTGCAGCGGCCTTTGCCTGTGATTGCCAGTTTGAGGCCGGGTTTTCGCATTTTTTCCAGAAGGGTGACGTATGCACCTGAATTTGCGGCCCATCCCGCTGCCATGAGACCAGACGCACCGCCACCGATGACCAGAACATTTGTTTTCATGGGATGGTTTTTGGATTTTCAATACGTGCATATGCATCGTGGTTATGAATGGATTCCATATTCTCCGATTCCACAGCATACCAGACAATTCGCTTATCGTTTTCCAATTTCAGGGCGACATCCCGGACCATGTCTTCAACGAACATGGGTCTGGCATAGGCCTGTTCCGTGACTGCCTTCTCATCTTCCCGTTTCAGCAAGGCATATAGAGGACTGGAAGCAGATTGTTCGGCATATTCGACGAGTTCTTCTATCCAGACGAAGGCATTTGTGCGGACGCGAATGCGGACAATAGAGCGCTGGTTATGCGCACCCTGGACGGACATCTCTTTCGAACAGGGGCAGAGGGTTGTTATCGGAACATCCACACCCAGAATAAAATCCGGCCTGTGTGTCAGAACACCACAGTAAATGCACTGGTATTCCATCAGGCTTGTCGCTTCGGAAACAGGCGCATGTTTTTCAATGAAATAAGGAAACCGGATTTCCATGCGGGCTTCTTCAGCTTTGAGCCGGTCTTTCATCTGCTGCAGGATAGTGCCGATTTTATCAATATGCAGCTCCCTGTGATGGGCATTTAAAATCTCAATAAACCGGCTCATATGTGTGCCGCGGAAATGGTGAGGCAGGTTAACATCCATATTCACCCATGCAACCGTATGCTGTACTTTATTAACACGATCCAGAACTGTGACCGGATAACGTAAATTCTTAACACCCACCCGGTCAATGGGCAGATTACGTAAATCTTTCTGATTCTGTATATCAACCACTGATTTTATCCTTTTTATATTCTGCCCGGACCACAGTTTTGACATTTCCCCGTGGATTGAAATCACCGACGACCTCTATCCATCGAGGCCGAATACAGCTTACGATATCATCCAATATCCTGTTCACACTTTCTTCATGGAATATTTCTTTTTCCCGGTACTGATTAATGTAAAGTTTGAGAGATTTCAATTCAATGATATCCTGATCCGGTATGTATTTGACATGGATGGTCGCAAAATCAGGGTATCCGCTAATGGGGCAAAGACTTGTGAATTCCGGCAAAGAAATCGAGACTTCATAGTCACGATCCTGATATTGATTGGGAACAGCAGTAAGTTTCGCATTCTGGATTTCCAATGTGCCTTTTTTAGATTTTTCTTTCATTTTTTTCCTCATTGATAACTGGCTCGTATGTCTTAATGCTTTAAAAGCATTTATACAGCCTGTTGATCTTCGATATATCGTGTGGGATCCGGTACGCCCGCTTCTCTGAATCCCTTTTTTCTCAGCAGGCAGCTGTCACAATGTCCGCAAGCTCTTCCGCGTTCATCCGGATCATAACAGGAATGGGTCAACCTGTAATCCACTCCCAATGTCATTCCTTTTTGAATAATCTGGGCTTTGGTCATATGAATGAGGGGCGTACGGACGGAAAAATTTTTGCCCTCCACGCCGGCTTTGGTTGCCAGATTGGCCATATATTCGAATGCTTCGATGTATTCCGGCCGGCAGTCTGGATATCCGGAGTAATCAAGGGCATTCACTCCGATAAACAGATCAAAGGCATTCAGGGTTTCCGCCCACGCGAGTGCATAAGCAAGGAAAATTGTATTGCGGGCGGGCACATAAGTGACAGGTACTGTCTGGTCCTGTTTTTGTTTCAACCGGTTTTTCGGCACTGCTATTTTGCCGGTCAGGGCCGAACCGCCTATCTCTGTGAGAGGAATATCAAGAATTATATGGTTTTTCACACCGATTTGTCCGGCGATCTCACGTGCCATGGTGATTTCATGATGATGCCGCTGGCCGTAACGAAAGCTGATTGCGTGACATTGAAATCCTTGTGCCTTTGCAATAGCCAGCGTTGTGGTCGAATCAAGACCGCCGCTGAACAATATCACCGCTTTTTTCATGGTTATCTTCCTTGTTCCGATTCAGGCCAAATAATTTTTTGAAGTTGCAAATGCAACCGAACATTTAACCTGTCGTGCAGAATCCACGCGGCCAGAATTTTTGGCTCAAGCTTGCTGAAAACCGGAGAAAAAAGGATTGGGACGAAGTCAGGGATCAGGCGTTGGCTGATCATTGATTTGGCCCAACGATAATCTGCAATGTCTGCCAGTACAAATTTTACCTCATCACCGTAGCGGAGCCGATGATAATTTTTTTCATCCATTTTATCCGCCTCTCCACTGCCGGGACATTTCACATCCAGAATACGTTTTACCGGCGCGGGAAGGCAGTTGATATTTTTAGATCCATTGGTCTCGACAAGCACCTCAAATCCCTGTTCTGTTAATAGCCGGCAAAGTTTCGGGGTCTCTTTTTGAAGGAGGGGCTCTCCACCTGTAATTTCCACCAGCCTGCATTCATAGTCATTAATTTTTTTCAGCAAAGTCTCGATTTGATATGTCCGGCCGGCCTCATAAGCATACGGGGTGTCACAGTAATGGCATCTAAGATTGCATCCTGTCAGACGGATGAAAACACAGGGGCGCCCTGTATGTGTGGATTCACCCTGAATGGAGTGAAATATTTCATTAACCTTCAACATTTCAGGAAGCCTGGTAGGTGACCGCGTAATTATCGGATTCCCATACTGTCACATTGTCCATTTGGATAGATTCGGGTAATTGACGGGCAACCCCTTCAAACACATATTTTGCCAAATTTTCAGCAGTAGGATTTTGGGAATGGAAAGGCGCAATCTCATTGATTAACTGATGGTCCAGCTTTTCAAGGACATTTTCAGTCAGGGTTCGCAATTCCTTAAAATCGATACTGATTCCTATTGCATCGATTTGCCGGGTCTTTATCTGGACGCGCACTTTCCATGTATGTCCGTGCAGTTTACCGCATTGTCCCTGATACCCATTAATCCGATGCGCTGCAGAAAAACGTGTCTCTACAAAGGTACGAAACACTCCGGTCTCCTTAATTGTATCTTCATTAAACCTGCGGTTGTCTCATTATAGTAAGATTAATGAGTTTTGTCAATTTAAAAATCCAACAAGGGAATGTGTCCGCTCATTGAACAGTCCAGATGAGTGGGGAGAATTTCACTGCCGGTTGGGAAAAAGGTAGGGGTCATTTCATGATTATTCAGAACCAATTTCAGAGTCCGGACTTTCGTAAATATATAATAAACAAGTGCTAGAAATTTTAACTAAAATCATTCACAAGAATTGGCATATGATTTGCCCGTGAAGTGGTATAGATGACACACATGGCACTATCCCATATTCGCCGCGTACTTCTCCCTCCGATTAGGGGTTCGAAAGAACCCCTTTTCTTTGTTAATCGCTTTTTTTAAGTCGGCAGTTGAATGGTCACTGTTGTTCCTTTTCCTGGATAACTGCTGATATGTATCGAACCATTGTGCGATTCAATGATTTGACGGACCATTGCCATGCCCAGACCGGTGCCTCCTTTTTTAGTCGTAAAGTAAGGCTGGAAGATGTGTGACCGGGCATTCTCATCCATGCCTTTACCCGAATCCCGAATCTCAAGCCGAATTTTCTTATCACCAAAAACGGTTTCGGTTTTTATCCAGATGTCCCCTGTTTCATCAAGGGCCTCGACTGCGTTTTTCAGCAGATTGTTCAACATACGTTTCATTTGATCCCGGTCAGCAATAATTGTCGGAATATCTGAATCGAATGATTCATGAAATCGGATGGCGTGATGGCTGTGCTTCAATAACTGCAAGGCCGTCCGGGCAATCTCGTTGATTTGAATATTCTCCATCGTTGGTTCGGGCATGCGGGCAAAGTTTGAAAATTCTGCGGCCATGTTTTGAAGCATCCTCATTTCTTCTTCAATGGTTTGCATGCTGCTTTTAATTTTGGACGGGATCGAAGGACCGAGCTGCTTTTTTATCCGGTGCAGAGAAATGGAAATAGGTGTCAGGCTGTTTTTTATCTCATGGGATATTTGACGTGCAACGGCCTGCCATGCAGCCAGCCGTTCAGCTTGAAGCAGGCGTTCACGGGTATCACGCAGATCTTTTGTCATTGCATTAAATCGGTCGACGAGATATTTAAATTCATCGTTTGCTTTTGTTTGAACCTGATGTTCGAGATTTCCTGAGGCCACCTGTTCCATGCCATTCACAAGTGCCCGTATAGGACGGGTCATTTCTCCGGACAACCGTTGAGAAGCCACCCAGGCCAGACATATCAGACCGATAATCCAGAAAACAGCCAAAACCCAGATTATTTTTTTTTGCATAACGGACTCTCTGATCATAGAGAGCGTGTTTACCATGATCAGGGCAGTTTCGATTTTACGCCTTGATTGTGCCATTTTGGGATCGATGGGGTATTTCAATACCAGGATTGTGGAATCCGTCTGAGCCCGATATAAACAGAACCATTCCTGATGTTTGTTTTTAATCAATCGGCTGGAAGTGCCATAGCAAAAGCGTTGTAAAATATCCTGTGGTTCTAAGAATTTATCCCAGTGATCGGAACTGCCTGTATGGCGGATTAAAGTCACCGTATCCGGATCAATTTTGAACAGGCTCATAGATTGTATGTCAAATGCTTTCAGCGTCTGCGGATCAGAATTTAAATTATCCGAATACGCTTCAAAAAACCGTTCTCCTTTTTCGGCAAATTGTGTCCGAAGGCAGTTTAAAGAACAATTAAGGGCCTCTCCGATCGTGTCAGGAAGCAATACACGGGCGCTGCCGGTGAGCAAACTGGCGGTCATATAAGTCAGGGGGATGACCGGAATGGCTACAAAAAGCAAAAATGTCAGGATGAGTTTCGAACGAAACCGGACTTGGGCATGTGTTTTCCAGACCACCAGACAAATTACACCAATCAGCAGAAAGACAATTCCTGACCAAATAAAAAAAAAGGACATATCACCCTCCAATACGTTTACGGGCAGTCAGGTAATTCAGCAGTGCAGTATCAAAAGGCTGGGCTGTGTCCATCATGATGTAATCGATGCGATGCTGACGGCATTCTCGTTTAAATCGTTTTTGAAACTCCTGAATCAGATTTTGATAAGCTTCACGAATATGCCATGGTTGTGTCTGAATTTTCTCATGATTTTCGAGGTCGATAAATTCTGAATCGGTGTTGAAATGAAATAATCTTTCCATTGGATCCAAAATGTGAAACAGGATCACCTCATGTTTACGATGCCGAAAATGTTTCAGGGCTGTTAGTACATGGTCCGGGTTGTCCATTAAATCGGACAATACAATCACCAGGCCGCGGCGCTTGATACGTTCAGCAAGATCGTGAAAAACTGTTGAAATTTGAGTTTCTCCTTGAGGGATTGACTTGTCGATCTCTGTCAGAAGCACGTTTAAATAGCTCATTATTGACCGTGGCGGATGGTAGGACCGTAATTTTTTATCGAATGTGATCAGTCCGACAGCATCTCTCTGTAATAGCATCAGATAAGCCAGTGCGGCGGATAAGTAACAGGCGTACTGAAATTTGGTAATATTTTGCGAGCTGTAATTCATCGATCCCGAAGCATCCAGAATCAGATAGCTTTTTAAATTGGTCTCTTCTTCATATTGTTTTACAAAATATCGTTCGGTTCGTCCCAAGACTTTCCAATCCATGATTTTCAATGGATCGCCCGGCATATAAGGTCGGTATTCAGAGAATTCCACGGAAAATCCATGATAGGGACTGCGATGCAGGCCTGTGATAAAACCTTCTACCACAAGGCGGGCGATGAGATCCAGCCGTGATAGTTGAGATACGGTTTCAGGATTCAGATATTGTTTATAGCTGCTTTTCATAATTTAAGTATTTATTACAAGGAACAATGGATTAATCGATGTATTTTTTCCGATTATTTAAAAATTTTTTATAGACATTGTAATAATCTGTCTCTTCATAATATACTTTTTGTATTGGAATATGATCAAAACTATAAAGTGTTGCGCCGGGGCATGCCATAAGAATGGGGGAATGAGTAGCAATGATGAACTGGGCGTGACCGGCCTGTCCCATCTTGATTAATAATTGCAGCAGGGCCATCTGGCTCCTGGGGGAAAGAGCCGTTTCCGGTTCATCCATTAGATATATACCTTTTCGTTTATAACGAGATCTGAAAAAAGCCATCAGAGATTGTCCGTGGGATTTCGACCTCAGAGAATCTCCTCCAAAATAGTCAAGAATGCCTGGATTTGCAACCGCCCATTCATCGAGACGCCGGGTAAAATCATGAAAGATTTGAGATCCAAAATAGGATCCGGGCACAGAATCATTTGACCATTGAATATTCAATGCCAGGTGAAGCCGGGTCTCATAACGATTGAAATTGTAATGCCGGCGTTCATTGTCCTCCCAGATGAATATATTGCATCTTCTTGCGAGGGCCTGGAGCAGAGTTGATTTTCCGGTGCCGTTTTCACCAATGAAAAATGTTACCGGAGACAAGAGCGGTATTCTCAGTTTTTTTTTAAAAACAGGCAGATTAAAGGGATAACATGCTTGTGTCGGATATTTATCAGTGTCCAAATAAAATGATTCTAAATGCAAAGAACATACTCCTTGAAATTATGATGGATGCACCAATCCCCATTTTGATAAATCTTTTTTCAGCTGGCTTTCATTCAGTTTTCATCATTTAGCGGATCGATATATGTGTGTTGATCGATTACATTTCTTGCAGTAATTTGTCGACGATGTCTGTCGGCTGAATACCCTCGGCCTCAGCGTTAAAGTTGGTCACAATGCGATGACGCAGCACCGAATGTGCCACGCGTCTGATATCATCAATGTCCGGTGTCGGACGGCCGTCCAGGGCACACCGGCTTTTGGCACCGAGAATTAAGTACTGACAGGCTCGCGGGCCGGCACCCCAGCTTACCCATTCATTGATGTAGTCAGGAGTGCCTTCGGCATCGGGCCTCGTTTTTCTGGTCAGGTCCACAGCGTAATCGACCACATGATCGGCGACAGGGATGCGTCGGACCAGATTCTGCAAGTCCAATATTTTTTCTTTCCTGACAACAGTTTTCAACACGGGTTCCCTGTAGCCGGTGGTATTCCGGACGATCCGTTTTTCTTCATCCCTGGACGGATAGTCGATCCACAGGCTGAACATAAATCGGTCTAATTGCGCTTCAGGCAAGGGATAAGTGCCTTCCTGTTCAATAGGATTTTGAGTGGCCAGGACGAAAAAAGGAGTATCCAGTTTGAAGGTTTCATTGCCCGCGCTGACTTCATATTCCTGCATGGCCTGAAGCAGGGCGGCCTGTGTTTTTGGAGGAGTCCGGTTAATTTCATCTGCTAAAATGATATTTGCAAAAACGGGTCCTTTTACAAATCGAAAAACTTTTTTCCCCGTCGAACGGTCTTCCTCAAGGATTTCAGTTCCTGTGATATCAGACGGCATTAAATCCGGTGTGAATTGAATGCGGTTAAATTTTAAGTTTAATACCTGTGCCAGAGTAGAAATAAGCAATGTTTTTGCCAGGCCCGGAACGCCAACAAGCAAACAGTGTCCGCGCGAAAACAGACTGATCAGCAGTTCTTCGATAATGACTTTCTGACCAACGATGACATTGGAGATTTCCTGCATAATCAGAGCGTTGGTATTTTTTAATTCTTCAAGAATTTTTGTGTCGTTTTTTTCCGATGATTTCATATATGGGTTCTCGGATTGATATTCATTCTTTTGATGATGAAAATAAACACTTTTGTTCAGAAAGTCAACTTGAAATAAGTTCTTGACATTGATGGTATACAATCTTAATTTTTTATTCTGTATATTTAAGGACAAATAATGATTATGATCACTCATGGGGAAAAAGATATTTTACAGACCATTCGGGAACGGGACAATATTCCCTGTCATATTGCAATTATTATGGATGGCAATGGCCGGTGGGCGAAAAAGAGGGGATTACCCCGTGTTGCCGGGCATCGTGAAGGAGTCAAATCTGTCAGGGATATTGTCGAAGCATGCGGTGAATTGAATGTTCAAGTGTTAACCCTTTATACGTTTTCAACAGAAAACTGGCGGCGTCCCAAGGAAGAAATATCCGCATTGATGGGACTTTTGGTTCGCACATTGAGAAAAGAAATTGACGACCTGATGAAAAATAATGTGCGCTTAACCGCAATCGGTCAGATAGATAATTTGCCGGGGGAAGCGGCCCGGGAATTTCGAGAGGGCATTGAGCTTACGAAGGACAATTCAGGATTGAATCTCAATTTGGCATTAAATTACGGAAGCCGGGAAGAAATCATCTTTTGCGTGCGTTCTATTGCAAATAAAATAAAATCCGGCCAATTGGTTCCTGGTGCTGTCAATGCCAATTGCATTCAGGAACATTTATATACAGCCAATATTCCTGATCCCGATCTTATGATTCGGACCAGTGGTGAATTCAGACTTTCCAATTTTTTACTCTGGCAGTTAGCATATACCGAAATTTTTATTACTGATATTTTGTGGCCGGATTTTCGCCGGGAGCAATTATATCAGGCGATTGACGATTTTCAGCGTCGTGAACGGCGGTTTGGTAAAGTCAGCGAACAGGTTCGGTAATCGAACAAAATTCAATGAGCGTCGTTTAATCGTATTGAAGGGGGGAGACCCCCTTATTTTTCTGGATTGATAAGGATTTTATGAGAAGAAGAATCTGGGTCCTGGTCGTGATGGGCATTTTTATTATTACCGTTCTGGGTGCTTATACAGGATGGCGCGTCTCCAGGGCCAATGAAAAACTCAAGGCAATGATCATTGAAAAAATCCAGCCATTTGTGACGCAGGAATCAGGGATCAGGTCTTTAGAAATCAATCTTAACAGTGTAAGAATGCAAGGGGTGCATTTAGTTCCCAAAAACAGAGTACTCGCTCTTGAAATTGAAAACATTGAAATCGGCTACAGATTATGGAATGTGATCCGGTATGGATTCGCTCCACAGAGGATTGTTCATGAGATGATGCTGATTCATCCCGTATTAATCATCAGGGAAGATGCAGATTCTGATATATCACCTGCAGAGTCCAACTGGGAAGCTTTTCAGGAACTGGTGGGAGAATTCAGCACTCTGAAATCATTAACAGTCCTGGATGCTGAAGTCAGGATTGTTGATTCCCTGCATTGCCTTGTATTGGGTCATGACTTGGATGGATGGATGCAGACATCGCCGATTGATTCCGCTCGCTTACAGCTTTCCGGAAGACTTCTGGAGTCTAAAAACAGAAACCTTAATGTAGAAGCGAAGATCAATCTTAAAACGGTTTTGCCCCACTCATTTCAATGGACAATCAAGCCTTCACAAACCCCAAAATCATTGCCGATACTTATCCCCGAATTTATTAAGGTCATGGGCGGCGAGCTTTCAGGTTCAGGGAAGTATGTTTCCGGTCATTATCATTCAGGATTCATCGAGATAAAAAATGGTGCATTCTGCTTTCAGAATCACCCGTTCTGTTTTAAAGATGTTCATGTCAAGGGACAGATTTTTGAAAATGGTCTGCATCTCTCCGGTGAGATTGGCGATTTTAACGGGTCATCGATGTCTTTATCGGGCAGTTTGTCCCATCTTTTAAAACCTCAATTGAATATCAACATTGCATCTGATATTTTTCGTTTTTCTCCTTTTTTCCAGCTGTTGGCGCCTCGATCCAGCCTGATCGTTCAGGGAACGGGACAGTTTCATCTGAAAATCTTCGGTGCCTTAAATAATCCTGTGGTCAGGGGTGCCTTTGATGCACGTCATTGCGGTATATCACATTTTCACATGGATGCGCTGTCTGTTTCCATGGTACTTCAGGACAGTGTCCTGAATGTCATGGCAGACGGCTTGCAGAACAAAGGAGTCCAGCTGGCATTGACGAGTCGGATTGATTTTTCAAAGCCCGAATTTCCTTCTCAAACGTCCGTGAACCTCCAGGGTAATTTTTTGCCAGTATTACCATCGCATTTACAGACGTATTTTGATCATTGGCAGGGTAAAACAAAAGCTACATTTACCGGACCCTTATCAAGTCCTTCAGGACAACTTAACGGGCTGATCCAGGCGAAATCAAAAACCGGAAACATCATGCAATTTGTTCCCGATCTGGTCTATCAGAATCATCAACTTCGGGTAAAGCTTCAATCCAACGGGGCGTTTTTACTTTCCGGCGATATCAATCATTTTTTATCTGTCCATCAGGATTGGCATTTTCAGGTTCAGGGTGCTGAAGTATTTTTACAGAAAGTGATTGGTGATGCCTACAGTCAATGGATTGAAGGTCAGTATATTCTTTTAGAATGTCATGGAAATTCCAAAAAATGGTTGTGTACCACTCAGGGAATCTCTGAAACCACAGACAGCCTCACATGGAAATGGGCTCTTGAAACCAAACATCTGAACGAGAATCGGCATGAACTTGATCTTACCGGAGCCTTTTATCCTGATTCTGCCAATCCGGTTCCTTTTCAGGGAACATCCCTCTGGGATTCGGAATCCATTCAAATCACGTCTTTTTCATGCGATCGCTTCTTGACCATTTCAGGGAGTATTCCATTCTCAAAGGATTCTCCTTTTCAGATAAGCGCCCGTCTTGATGGGCTCACACTCAATCTGTTTCATCCCATTTTCCACCGATCAAAATTTTATAAAGGGACAATTGAGGGGGGGATTCATATCAAGGGAACCAGAAAAGCGCCTCATACGGAACTGGCTTTCAATTTTTATGATGGAAGGCTGCACGGATTTGGTGATTTTGCGGGAGAGGTTGCCGGCATTTGGGATCAAGACACGCTGAGAACCTTTTCATGTAAGATGAAACGTGACGGTCAGCCGATAATCAGCGGATCTGTGTCTTCTGTTTCAAATGACTCGTTGCATGGGATTATTCATGGAGAAAATCTGAATTTTTCTCATCTTTTGCCGGCCTTTTTCGGCGAAGATCGCTGGGGAGGGCGGGGTTATCTGAAAATGCAGATTGCCGGGAAGAGTCGGCGTCCGGTATTAGAGGGTGATCTGTCCGTTTATGAGGGGAACATGGGTTTGTTCAGGTATGATAGCCTGAAAGTGCAATTTTCAGATACTTTACGTTCCGGATGGGGAACCGGGCGCCATGTTCTGTGTTTGTCACAGGGGAAAATATATCGTTCTGATGGTGTGAAATTAACATTTGAGGGTAAGGTTCCTCTCTTCTCACAGGAAGACATGGACTTGAACATACATGCCGATGGCAATTTATTAAATGCCTTAGCAGAAATGAGCCCTTTTATCAAATCAGGCAAAGGTGAGGGCGAGGTAGTTTTTCGTGTGGGTGGTCGTCCGGAATCGCCTATCCTGGGCAGTGGAGAAATTTTTATTAAAAATGGAAATATTCAGTGTGCGGATATTGTCCGCGAAGTTAAGAAATTGCAGCTGTCTGCACGTCTTCAGGCAGAGGACCGGTTTCTTGAGATCCCCAATTTTTCCGGAACAGTTCGGGGCAGAAAATTTCGTCTTTGGAATGTGAATCATAGTCACACCCTTCCCCCGCTTCGTTCTGAAGATCTCGGTATTCATTTTGGTCTTATCTGTCTGGAAACCGATAAACGGGGAATCCAGCTGCATCTGCCCGGTCTGATGGAGCGGGGAGATGCAGGCATGGTCGCATTCGAAGGATTTGATTCTGATGAGCCCTTTATGATTAGCGGTGGCACCGATATGGGGCCCCGCTTTCATGGGATGTTAAATTTGAATAATTTACGACTGACCTACCCCTTCTATCAGATTAGTCAATCCACCGAGTTGAATTCGATTGAAACATTTTTACGGAGAATTTCCTGGGATATCCGGGTGCGTCCGCTTTCGGATGTACACTATGTCCGCTCTATTGAAAGTCCGCTTGGGAATGTCTATGCGGATCTGCAACTAAAAAAGGCTTATGGCCGTCTTAATGTTCAGGGTATGATCGAAGACGGAACTTTACAGGTATGGGGCAATCTGGAATCGACGGAAGGGAATATTGAAGTGCTTGATATGTATTTCAGACCGGAAAGAATTACCTTTGATTATCCAAAAGGCACTTCAAATCCGATTGTTACAGGACGTGCTTATACCACGGTTATTGATTCGATGGGAATTCCGTCAACTGTCTGGTTGACGCTGACGACTGTGGATCATGCCACAGGTCTTGAAAAGGAAGGGGGAGGATGGAATAATATTTTATTCCGGTTCAGTACGGACAATCCGAATCTGGCAAGAAATGAAGCTGATTTGTTGGAAGCCATGGGATATTCAACCAGTCATATCACGGAACGCGCTTATGACGCCCTGGGACTTCAGGTAGATAATTTGGTATTGCGTCCGATTCTTCGTCCGTTGGAACGCGAGATGCGCCGCTATCTGGGATTGGATGTCGTCCGGTTTTCCAGTAAATTCAGCAGTAATCTGATACAATTACAGGCTGTTGAACAACCGGTATTCGATCCAAAATTCTTGCTTCGCAGCTCAAGGCTGACCCTGGGAAAATATCTGGCACCCGGTGTGTTTGTGACCTATTCCGGCCAGCTTCAGACAGCATGGAAATATCAGTACCATGAGGAAGGCCTGGGATTTCGCCATGCACTGTCTCTGGAATATACATTTCGTCCGGATCTGTTTGTGGAAATGGAATACACCTATGATAGTAAATTGTTGTACGACAGGCGTGAAGACAAGCGGATCTGGATTCGTCATGTGTTTCCGTTCTAATGATAGAATATTGTATTTATCGCTTTACAATAAGGTGAAATTTTCGTACCTTTTAAATCATTTTGGAGGTTAATTTTTTTGATGCGTTTTCAAAACCTACTCTTTATAGGAATAGCATGGATTGTCTTTTCGTCTTCAGTTGCCGGACAATCCAGTACACTCGGTGAATTGATCCAGCTCTCTGTCGCGGGCAATAAAACAGCCGAAGCAAGTGTGGTAAAACTGAGTTCCGGTTTGAAAGAAGGCCAGGAGATTTCCTGGGAAAATCTGCAGAGCGCTATCAAACAGATATGGGCACTCGGACTCTTTTCAGATATCCGCATATTGTTGAATTACAGAACCACGGAAGGCCTGTTTTTAACCATTCAAGTCAAAGAGTACCCTCGATTGGAAAAATATGAAGTCAGAGGCAATAAAAAGTTAAAAAAGGAAGATGTCGAAGATGAACTTGGTTTTTTCCGCCGTCAGGTGATTAATCCCAGTCAAATCGCCAAAGCTAAAAAACGATTGCTTGAGGCCTATGCAGAAAAAGGATTTACATTGGCTGATGTGGATATGGAGACGGAACCTGCCGACGAGGAGGGCAGGGTGAATCTTTTAGTTAAAATTGACGAAGGGAAAAAAGTTCAAATTAAACATATTCGATTTTTTGGAAACACGGTTTTCAACGATAAGACACTACGTAAGCAAATGAAAGAAACCAAAGAGGACCGATGGTGGCGGGGTGCTGACTTCAAGAAGGAAGAATATGAAAAGGATAAGGGAAAAGTGATTGCCTATTACTGCAATCATGGGTATCGGGATGCGGATGTGTTGCGTGATTCACTGTATTATGATGATGAGAAAAAAGACATGTTCATTGATGTATGGGTCAGGGAGGGACGATGCTATTATTTTGGAAATGTTACATGGGAGGGCAATGAACTGTTCGATGAAGCACTTTTAAATTCGCTTCTGGAATTTAAAACCGGAGATGTATTCAGCCAGGAAAAATTTGAGAAAACCCGGACAGAAAAAATCGGCGGTGCATATTACGATCTCGGTTATATTTATGCCCAGATCAGCCCAAAAGAGGTTTTACGTTCCGGAGACACATTGGATGTCCATTTTCTTATCGAAGAAAAAAATCCGGTGAAGATACGTAAAATCCATATAGCGGGCAACACGCGTACCAAGGACCGAGTGCTTCGCAGGGAAATTCGTTTGCGTCCGGGCATGGTGTTCAGCAAGGAGCTTTTACTGCGCAGCCATCGGGATTTGATGATGTTGAATTACTTTGCCAATGTGGTGCCGGATGTGCTGCTGGTGGATGAAGAGCATGTTGATCTTTCTTTCAGTGTGGAAGAAAAATCCACGGATACAGCAAACATGTCAGCCGGGTGGAGTGAGCTGGATCGCCTGATAGGCAGTATCGGGCTGGGGATGAACAATCTTTTCGGTAATGGTCAGCAACTGAATCTGGATTGGAATTTCGGACGGTATTATCGTTCATTCAGCCTTGGTTTTACAGAGCCCTGGTTCCTCAATACACCGACCATGATCGGGGCCAGTATTTATGATATAAAGCGTGATTCTTACTATATTGGTTACAGCCAGCGCAGCAAGGGATTTTCTCTGCGGTATGGCCGACGGTTCAGCTGGCCGGACAATTATTTCAGGGGCGTCTGGACCTACCGGATTGACGAAACCGAACTTGGGGACTTCTCAGATTGGATGAAGGAGAGCAATCCCAATAATATTGTCTATGAAGACAGGAACGGAAATAATATTCAAGATTCGGGAGAAAACACACCGTGGCCGTTAACTTCAAGCGGTGTGACCCAGGAAATCTCAAGAAACAGCCTGGACCAGCCGGAATTTCCTACCCGGGGATCGCTTGTGAGCCTGACCACAGAGCTGGCCGGAGGTATTTTCGGTGGTAATGTGGGATACCATAAACATATTTTCAGTTCCGAATTTTTTATCCCCACGATTTCCAATAAACTGATTTTTATGACACGGGCTCAGATCGGATATATGAACCGGTTAAGCAAAGATGCCAAGATTCAGTACATGGATTATTTCTTTATGGGAGGAAGCGGTCTTTCCCGGTCCACCCCGTTGCGGGGTTATGATGATCCTTTGGCCGGTGGCAGTTACAGTACATGGGGCGGCAAGACCATGCTGAAAACAACATTTGAAATTCGATTTCCGCTGATCCCCAATCCTACAATGTACGGAATGCTGTTTGTCGAAGGAGGCAATACCTGGCGGGATTTGTCTCACACTGATCCGTTTGATTTGCGTCGTTCGGTCGGTATCGGCGCCAGGATTTTCATGCCGATGATCGGCATGATCGGGTTTGATTATGCTTACGGATTTGATTACCAGGATGCATATGGTAATAAGTACGGACGGTGGAAACCGCATTTCGTCTTTGGACGAAGCTTTTAAATAACGATATGAACTGCCGGCACCCAAAGACGGGCAGCCGGAAATTCAAATTTATTGGAAAAACAGGAAGAAAATTGGAGGAGGATTTATCGTGTTTAATCGACGGACAGCTGTTCTGCTTTTTTGTTTGGTGCTTTTATTCAGCACCGGTTCAGTATTTGCTCAGCTTAAGTTAGGATATGTCGATTCACAGCGTATTTTGTCAACCAATGCAGATGCGAAAGACGCTCAGCAGAAACTGGAAGCCGAAGCCGCCAAGTGGACCCAGGAGTTGCAGAGAATGGAACAGGAGATCAAAGAGAAAATGGAAACTCTGGAACAGCAGAGCCTGCTTTTAAGCGAAGAGAAGAAACAAGAGCGTATTCAGGAGTTACAGGGTCTCCAGGAACAAGCTCAGCAGTATCAATTGAACAAATGGGGCGATAATGGAGAAGCCTTTAAACTGCGCCAACAATTCCTTGGACCGGTCTATGAAAAAATCAATGCGGCCATTCACAAAGTAGGAGAAGAAGGCAGTTACGATTTTATTTTTGATACTGTGAACGGCAATCTGCTTTATGCAGAAAATAAATATGATTTAACCGATTTGGTCATTGAAGAGTTGGAGAAGGCAACCGCTTCTACCTCATCGGAATAATAACCGTTTCATGAGTTTACATTTATCCAAAATTGCCGAGATCGCCGGTGGTGAATTGGCAGGAGACGGGACTGTTTCCATTCAGGGTGTGGCCCGAATCGAAGATGCCAAAGCAGGCGACATCTCATTTTTAGCCAATACCAAATATGTGAAATATCTGGAAAATTCACCGGTTTCAGCTCTTATTGTTCCGAAAACCATGGTGCTGGATACCCAGTTGCCTCTGATTCGTGCTGATAATCCTTATTTTGCATTTTTAAAAGTAGTGGCAGTGTTTTATCCGCCCGAACCATTAATAGAAAAGGGCGTGCATAAGACTGCGGTCATAGCCGAAACCTCAAAGGTTGGTCAGGATGTGTCCATCGGGGCGTATGTGGTTATCGGTGAAAACTGTCAGATCGGAGACCGCTGCGTGATTCTGCCTGGAGCCGTCCTCGGCCATGACGTTGTCGTCGGCGAAGAATGCGTTATTCATGCCAATGTCAGTTTAAGGGAGGGGGTTCGGCTTGGAAAACGCGTTATTTTACATAATGGTGTGGTTCTGGGAAGTGACGGATTCGGTTTTACTCAGGAAGAGGGGAAGTATCATAAAATTCCCCAGGTCGGAACAGTGGTCGTTGAAGACGATGTTGAAATAGGCGCCAATACGGCTGTTGATCGATCCATGCTGGGAGAGACCCGAATCTGTCGGGGCGCCAAGATCGACAACCTTGTACAGATCGGCCATAACTGTACGGTTGGTGATCATACAGTCATTTCGGGACAAACCGGGCTTTCTGGAAGTACCCATATCGGTAATTATGTCCGTGTCGGAGGACAAGCGGGTTTCAGTGGTCATATTCATATCGGTGACAGAGCAGCCATAGGAGCTCAGGCGGGAGTATCCAAAGATGTCATGGAGGGGACCATGGTTTCCGGATATCCGGCCAAACCTCATCGGGAAGAGTTGAAAATGGAAGCGGCAGTGCGGCGCCTTCCGGCAATATTAAAAGAATTTAAGGCACTTCAGACAAGAGTACGGGATTTGGAGGAGAAACTGAAAAAATTATGTTAGAATATCAGCGTACAATATCAAAGCCGGTTTCCCTGTCCGGAAAAGGATTACACACAGGGGGTAAAACCACGGTCACTTTTCATCCCTCCTCTCAGAATACGGGTATATTGTTCAAACGCGTGGACATTAAAGATGCTCCGGAAATCCCCGCAGACATTGATCATGTGGTCGATAACAGCCGAGACACAACAATCGGTATCGGTGATGTGCATATCCGCCAGGTAGAACACGTTCTGGCGGCGCTGTACGGCCTGGAAATAGATAACTGTATCGTTGAAGTAGACGGCAATGAACCGCCTGTGGGGGATGGAAGTGCGATGCCGTTTGTTGAAATCCTGCAAAAAGCCGGGTTCAAAGAACAGAATTCACCCAAAGATTTTTTGGTGATTAACGAGACCATCACTTTTTCCGATAAGGAAAAAGGCATTGATATGGTGGTGTTCCCTTCGGATGAGCTGCGCATCACATTTATGGTGGACTATCAAAATCCGGCTCTGGGAACACAATACACATCCATGTATTCGTTAACCGATGAATTTGTTCGTGAATTTGCGCCTGCCAGGACTTTTTGTTTTTTACATGAGGTTGAGGTGCTTCATGATCAGGGGCTGATACAGGGAGGCGATCTGGAAAACGCCGTGGTGATCGTAGACCGGGAATTGTCGAAGAATGAGCTGAGAGACCTTGCGGCACGTTTCGAGTTGAATCATGACGATGTGGTTTTAGGCACGAATGGCATTCTTGGCGGAAAAGAACTGCGTTTCTACAATGAACCGGTGAGACACAAAACCCTGGATTTAATCGGAGATCTGGCCTTGCTGGGTGTGCCTCTGAAAGCGCATGTGATGGCAGCCCGGTCCGGCCATGCCGCGCACGTTTCTCTGGTTAAAGAGATCAGGAAGATTTATAAGAAAAAGCAGCTGACCAGCCGTTATCAGAAGACCAAGGCGCATCAGGGTGCGCTCTTGGACATCAATGCCATTGAAAGAATACTGCCGCACCGGTATCCATTTCTTCTGGTGGATAAAATTGTCGATCTGGTCCCGGGAGAACGGGTCATCGGCATTAAAAATGTCACAATGAACGAACCTTATTTTATGGGGCATTTCCCCAATCACCCGATTATGCCCGGTGTGTTGATTGTTGAGGCGATGGCCCAGACCGGTTCTATTCTTATTTTGGATGCGTTGGATAATCCCGAGGAGAAGGTAGCCTATTTTATGGGCGTTGACGGCGTAAGATTTCGAAGGCCGGTGCTGCCCGGCGACCAGCTTCAACTGGAAATCGAACAAATTCGTCTCCGTAAAAATTCATGCAAGATGATAGGCCGGGCCTATGTTGATAATGATCTGGTCTGCGAAGCTGAAATGATGGCCATGATTGTCGATCGATAAAATAAATAAACCTTCAGGAGAATTCTGTTGCCAAAAATCCATCCGACTGCGATTGTCGATAGCAAAGCCGACCTGGACAACGATGTTGAAGTCGGCCCTTTTACTATCATCGAAGGGGATGTGAAGATCGCTGCAGGGAGTCGGATTCATTCTCATGTACTGGTTGCTGGCGGAGCCCGTATCGGCTGTAATTGTGCAATCCACCATGGCGCGGTGATTTCCACCCAGCCGCAGGATTTAAAATTCAGAGGCGAAAAAACCACGCTGGAAATTGGCGATAACACAGTTATCCGGGAATATGCTGATCTCAATCGCGGCACCGCAGACCGGGGCAAAACATTGATCGGTGAAGGCTCTTTTATCATGGCCTATACGCATGTCGCCCATGATTGTTTTATCGGGAATTATGTCATTCTGGCGAATGGTGTCCAGCTTGCCGGACATGTCACCATTGAGGATTATGTTATTCTTGGCGGTCTGGTACCCGTGCATCAATTTTGCACGATCGGTCAGCATGCGTTTATAGGCGGTGGTTACCGGGTTCCGCAGGATGTGCCTCCTTATATTTTAGCTGCAGGAGAACCTTTAGGATATAAGGGCCTGAATATCACCGGATTGAAGCGCCGGGGATTTGATAAGGAAACAATCCGGGCCCTGCATACATGTTATCGCCTGCTTTACAAATCCAATATGAACCGATCTCAAGCGCTGAAGGCGATTCGGTCTGAGGTACCTTCCATCCCTGAAATTGAAACTGTATTGAAATTTGTAGAAAAAAGTGAACGCGGTATTATCCGATAGCCTCTGGCGATGGCTGGACAATGGTTCTAAAGACGGCGCCTGGAATATGGCGGCTGATCAGTTTTTAACGGAACGGATGGCGGAGATCTGTCAGCCGGTTATGCGGGTGTATCAATGGAAGCCATGGTGCATTTCTCTGGGGTATCATCAGGATGCTGAGTGTATCGATTTGGTGCGGTGCCGGGAATCAGGTGTCGATGTGGTGCGCAGACAGACTGGCGGGCGGGCGGTTTTTCATGCGGAAGAGATGACCTATTCCGTAATACTCCCTCGGGATCATGCAATTGCGGCCTCTGCCACTGAGACATATCACAGATTAAGTTACGGACTGGCGAATGGATTGCGCAGGCTGGGTGTTCCCGCATCTTTTCAGAAACGGTCCGTTAATTTGAAGAAACATTATTCGACCAAAATATCCGCCAGTTGTTTTGCAGCCGCCTCGTTACATGAAATCGTTATTCATGGTAAAAAACTGGTCGGCAGCGCCCAGCGACGCATGCCCACGGGAGTTCTTCAACATGGTTCAATCCTGATCGGGCCGGCGCATCAGCATTTGTTCTGCTATATGAAGGGATTATCCGATAACGATGTGCAGAACATGAGAATGGAAATATCTGAAAAGACCACCTGTATCAGTGAATGGGTCGATTCAATCCCCGATCATGAAACGATCGCCGCGGCTTTAAAAGAAGAGATGGCCGGGATCCTGGGCATTCGGTTTGAGGATAAAACAATGAGCTCAGATGAATTGTATGAGATCGAGAAACGGCAATACAGGTTCTCGGTTCTGAAAAATACTGAATAAAGGGGCATTTTGATTATTATTAAATAATAAGGATTAATTTCAGAATACGAACGGCGTACCGTCAATTTCTTTTATGAATAAAAAACGTATATCAATTTGGGGATCCACCGGTTCTATCGGCACCCAGACCCTGGATGTGGTAAGGCAGCATCCAGAAAGATTTAAAATCGTCAATCTGGTGGCCCACAAAAATGCCGAGATCATTTTTAATCAGGCAAAAGAGTTCAGGCCAAGTTGTGTCATTCTCACCGGAGAAGTCGAATCCGGATGGCATTCCAGATTTCATGATATGGACGTGCGACTGGAAACGGGTCCGGAAGCGTTGATCACATCGGCATCGTCCGGTTCTGAAGATATGGTGGTCAATGGATTGGTGGGTGCAGTCGGCCTGACCTGTACCGTGAATGCCATTCAGGCCGGCGTAAATATTGCTTTGGCCAATAAGGAAGTGCTGGTGATGGCCGGAGATTTGATTAACAGCTTATTGAGGAACCGTCATGTCAAGCTGATTCCGGTGGACAGTGAACACAGCGCTATTTTTCAATGCCTGCAGGGGGAATCTCCCGAATCAATTCGGCGTCTCATTCTGACCGCATCGGGCGGACCATTCCGCAGTCGGTCTCTGGATGAATTAAAACATGTTACAGTCAAAGAGGCACTTGCCCATCCGAATTGGGACATGGGCGCAAAGATAACCATTGATTCAGCAACAATGATCAACAAAGCCCTGGAGATTATAGAAGCACGATGGCTGTTTGGCGTATCCCCGGAGCAAATCGAAGTGGTTATTCATCCACAATCCATTCTGCATTCCATGGTTGAGTTTGTCGACGGTTCACTGAAGGCTCAGCTCAGTGTCCCGGATATGCGGGTCCCGATTGCCTATGCCCTCTCATGGCCTGACAGATTGGGTCTGCCTTTTGGAAGTCTTGATATATCGAAGCTTTACCGGCTGGAAATGATTCCGCCAGACCCGGATCGTTTTCCGGCGCTTAAACTGGCTTATCAGGTATTGGAGACCGGAGGGACCGCTCCGGCAGTATTCAACGGCGCGGATGAAGCGGCTGTTAAGGCGTTTTTAGATCGAAAAATCGAATTTACGCAGATTACAGAATGTATCATGGAAGCGTTGAATCGACATCAGAAGATCGATAATCCGAGTCTGGAACAGATAATTAATGCGGATCAGGAAGCGCGTGATACTGTTCAGGGATTCATTCGTCTGATGAAATAGGGGATTTCCGGGATCGGGCAGAAAATAAAGAGTGGCTGATAAAATGTACATACACAGTTTCAGGAATTTTCAAATGTAGTCAATGAGGTTTTTATATGGTTACAATTCTATCGACAGTTTTTGTTTTAGGTGTGCTGGTTTTTGTCCATGAGTTCGGCCATTTGCTGGCTGCAAAATTGTTTAAAATCAGGGTAGATCGGTTTTCTCTCGGATTTCCGCCCCGGTTATTCGGCAAAAAGATCGGGGAAACGGATTATTGTATTTCAGCCATTCCCATTGGGGGTTATGCAAAGATTGCAGGCATGGTGGATGAAAGTATGGATACGAATTTTCTGGAGGGTCCACCACAGCCCTGGGAGTTCCGGTCACGTCCCTGGGTTCAGAAAGTGATTGTGGTTTGTGCGGGCTCAGCTATGAATCTTCTGCTGGCTTTTTTCATATTTTGGGGATTGATATGGATTCAGGGCATTGAAGATGTGCCGGAATCCTGGAACGGCACGGTGGAAGTCATGGATGGCGGTGCTGCTTATGAGGCGGGTATGCGGACAGGGGATAAAATTGTGAAAGTGAATCATGAAGGGGTAACTGATTTTGAAGCCCTGGCGGAAATAGTGCACCCTTCCGTCGGGCAGCCGCTTGCATTTTCATGGGAAAGAAACGATTCGCTCTTTCAGGCTGTAATTATCCCTCGAAAATCCCCGATCATAAACCGGAACATGGAGCCGGATTCGGTGGGCCTGATCGGTATCAGGCAGCAGACCATCCATGTGGATGTTGGTTTTTTCAAAGCCCTAAAATACGGATCCGGATTGTTCGTTGTCAATTGCAGGTTGTTTTTTACCTCATGGAAACGATTATTAACAGGAAAAGAATCCATCCGGTCTTTGGCCGGACCGGTGAAGATCGCGGAGATGGCCGGAGAAACTGCAAAATCAGGATTTTCGAATTTGCTGGCTTTTATGGCCTTTATCGGGATTAATCTGGGACTTCTGAACCTGCTGCCCATTCCCGTTCTGGATGGCGGGCATCTTGTGTTTATCCATCTTGAGGCAGTTACACAGAGAACGGTTTCTGTAAAAACGAAGCTTGTGGTTCAGCAAATCGGCATGATGCTGATTCTCGGATTGATGGTATTTGTGGTATACAATGATATTGTCGGAATTATCCATAAATAAGTTGACAAGCTCTCCAAATTTAAGTACATTTAATTATTCAAACTTAAATACGGGCCGACAATGCATGCTCACAAGACTCCCCTTTTTCAAACGCATGTTCAATTAGGCGCGAAGATGGTCAATTTTTCCGGATGGATGCTGCCACTGTGGTATCCGACAGGTCAGAGCCGGGAACATCATGCCACACGGCAGGCGTGTGGTCTGTTTGATATCTGTCATATGGGCGAATTTGAAATTACAGGGAAAGGCGCCAAACCCTATCTCTCCTATATTCTTACCAACCATGTTGATCGTATCACTGATGGTCAGGCGCTCTACAATTTCATGCTGAATGAATCAGGCGGGGTGATTGATGACTGTATTCTCTATCGCTTCAACGAGGAGCGCTGGATGCTGGTGGTCAATGCAGCAAATGTTCAAAAGGATTGGAACTGGCTGAAAATGCATGCTCCCGGTGATGTGGTGCTGGAGAATATCAGCCACCAGACCGTTAAGATTGATCTTCAGGGCCCGAAATCTCCAAAATTACTTTCAAAATGGATCGATCGGGACTTGCTGGGATCATTGAAGTTTTTCCGGGCACTGAGCTATATTTATATTGAACATGTTCCTGTCATGATTTCCCGGACTGGCTATACTGGAGAAATTGGTTTTGAGCTGTATACAGATGTGGGCAATGGCGTCCATTTATGGAATCTTTTACTCGAAGAGGGCAGGGAGGATGGTTTGCTGCCCTGTGGTCTGGGTGCCAGAGACACCCTCCGTATTGAGGCCGGTTTGCCACTCCATGGTCATGAAATTCTGCCCGGTTGTGTGGGACTGGGGCATCAATGGGAGTTTGTCTTTGATTGGGAAAAACTGTTTATCGGTAAAGAAGCACTTTTAAAAGCCCGCAAAAAGGGATTGAAGCGTTTTGTTGTGCCGTTTCGATTGACGGGTCCGCGTAAAGCCATGCCGGGATGGGATGTATTTTGCGACGGCGATTTTGCGGGAAAGGTTATCAGCGCCGTGCTTTCTCCCACTTTGGGTAATATTCCTATCGGATTTCTCGAATCCGGGCACCATTTAACCGCTGGAACAGAAATTGAGTGCCGGCAGGCAGGACGCGACCTGAGCTTAAACGGCATGATTTGTGAGATGCCATTTGTCCCTTTGACCGCCCGTAAAAAAATCGCTGATTTTTTATAAGCACCGGGTGTTGGCCGGAACCATTTTTTTAAGACAGGAATATATCAAGGCACACACGTGCCTATTTTTTTATTTAACTATCTTGACAATATTTATCTGGCTCAGTAAATTGGAAATGCAAGGACGGAACCTTGGATATCGATGTTACATTCACATCGGATGACTATGATGACGGTTTCAGCATCGACCGGATTATTGTGGTGATCGATGTGCTGCGCGCATCCACTTCGATTATTACAGCCCTGGCACACGGTGCAGAAAAAGTCATTCCGGTCAGTACACCGGAAGAAGCATTTGCATTAAAAACGAAATTTGATCAAGATGAGGTGCTGCTCTGCGGTGAACGAGACGGACTGATTATCAGAGGATTTGATCTGGGAAATTCTCCGTGGGAGTATACACGCGAACAGGTTGAAAATAAAACTTTGGTATTTAGCAGTACCAATGGTTCACAACTTTTATCAAAGGTGACAAAACAGTCAGAACGGGTTATGATTGGAAGCATTGTGAATGAACAGGCATTAACGGATTGTCTTATCAAAACAGAGAACAATGTGGTTTTTGCCTGCGCTGGCCGGGAAGGCCGGTTCTCTCTGGAGGATGCCGTGTATGCCGGCATGCTGGTCCACGGGATTCGGAAGCGTGAATCAAAACCGTGTGAATCGAGCGATGCGGCATATGCAGCCGAGCAGTTATATCTGCTTCATGCCGACAACCTGGAAAATATGATGCGGCTGTCATTTCATGGCAGATATTTGATTGAACTGGGATTTATCCGGGATATATCCTTTTGTGCTCAGAGAAACCGCTTTGCGATTATACCTGTTTTCAGTCAAGGCGCTTTTGTTGCGACTTAAGCCGTGGGGGAACAACACTATGGGGAATAACACCAGTCGAAATCAGGGGCGTTTAATGGAGGCCTTCGGCGTCGGGATTATGATGCTGGCTCTGCTGATTTTCGTTGCCCTGATTTCATATCATCCTTCCGATTTTCCCAACAGCGGATCACGAGATCAGATTCAAAACTGGGTGGGAGAAGCCGGAGCTGTGATTGCCTTCCATTTGCATGTGCATACCATCGGCTATGCGTGTCTGATTTTTCCGGTTCTGATTTTTCTTTTTGGGTGGTACTTGTTTTTGCAGCGTGCGCTTCTGCCGTTCTTGCGGATCAGTGTATATCTTTTAACCCTGGGAATATTTCTGTCCACAGCGCTGGCCATGCCGGAAGCGCTTTCTGAGGAGGGAAGTAAATACGGAGTGAGATTCAGTGGCTTGCTGGGATTATTTTTTGCTGAGAATCTCTACAAATATCTCGGGACTGTCGGAAGTTTTATTGTTCTGATTACATTTCTAATCATCTTTTTACTGACAGCCACATCATGGAGTATGCGGGAAGCCGTTCTGGGATTGCGGGAGAGCATACGGTCTTCCATGTACCGGATTACTGAAAAACAGAAAGAACGGCGCAAGAGGGCAAAAATGAAAACGCCTGTGAAAGCAGGGTCTTCATCAATACCGATACACACAGAACCGGAAACCGTTTCGCCAGCGGAATCTTTGAAAACAGCCCCTCCGTCCAGGCCTGACAGAAAAATTCGAAAAACTGAAGACGTTTCAAAAATCGATCAATCCGCGGCTGCCCAGGAAATAAAGAAACCGGCCGCGGCAAATACCTCTCCCGGACCGGAAAGGGCACCCGCGGGGGGGGAATACCATCCACCACCTTTGCATTTATTGCATCCCCCGGCCGAAGACGATAAGCGGATTGATCGTGAGGCCCTGGAACGCCGGGCTCATTTTCTGGAAGAAAAACTTCGTGAATTCGATGTACAAAGCACAGTTACCGGGATTCAACCAGGACCGGTGATTACCCGTTTTGAGGTCAGCCCCGCACCGGGTGTAAAAGTCAATAAATACCTGAATATTCAGGATGATCTGGCTTTGGTTATGCGGGCGACACGGGTACGGGTTGTGGCACCAATTCCGGGAAAGGCTGCTGTGGGCATTGAAATCCCCAATGAAAAACCCAGTATGGTGACGTTACGGGAAATACTATCATCAAAGGCTTTTCAAAAATCCGATGATGAGCTGCCTGTTGCTCTGGGGAAAACCATTGAAGGGAAGCCCTATGTTACGGATTTGGCGCAAATGCCGCATCTGCTGGTAGCCGGCGCCACCGGATCCGGAAAATCGGTATGTTTAAATACAATTTTAATGAGCATCCTCTACAGGTGGGCGCCGGATAAGGTCAAGCTGCTGCTGATCGATCCAAAAAAATTGGAACTGAATCTTTTTAAAAAATTACGCAACCATCATCTGACAACCCGGGATGACCTTAATGAAGAAGTGATTACAACTGTGGAGAACGCAGTGGCTGTCCTTCGCAGCCTGGAATCCGAAATGGAGCGGCGGTATCGTATTCTTGCCAAAGTCGGCGTCCGGAATATTCAACAGTTTAATAGGACAGCGGCCGGTCAGAGCATACAAACTCCGGATGGAGAAAAAGTGCTTCCCACACTGCCCTATATTATTCTTGTTGTGGATGAACTGGCTGATTTAATGCTGACCGGGGCGCGGGAAATTGAGGATCCGATTGCCAGACTTGCCCAGATGTCCCGCGCTGTGGGCGTTCATCTGATTCTGGCAACGCAACGGCCTTCAGTGGATGTGATTACCGGTGTTATCAAAGCCAATTTTCCGGCACGGATCGCTTTTCAGGTGGCTGCAAAAACAGATTCACGTACAATTCTTGACCGGAATGGTGCTGAAAAATTGCTGGGAAGGGGCGATATGCTTTTTCTCAATTCCAGGGTACCGGAACCGATTCGGATTCATGGCGCCTATGTTACCACTGAGGAGGTGCAGCGGGTGGTTGCACATATTGCACAGCAGCCCAGGCAGGCGCTTTTCCGCCTGCAGGGAGGCGCTCCTGTTCGTTCGGTATCACAATCCGGCCATATGAGTATGGAAAGGGATGAATTGTTTTGGGAGGCGGCCAAGCTGGTGGTTCGCCATAATCAGGCTTCCGCTTCTT
This sequence comes from bacterium, assembly GCA_016932575.1. Classification (GTDB taxonomy): domain Bacteria; phylum Zhuqueibacterota; class QNDG01; order QNDG01; family JAFGCO01; genus JAFGCO01. Next base: position 88,527 of record JAFGCO010000067.1, on the reverse strand, counting down.
TGCTTCAGCGTCGTTTGCGTGTGGGATATGCACGGGCCGGTCGTTTGATTGATGAACTGGAAGATGCCGGCATTGTGGGACCGTTTGAGGGAAGCAAGTCCCGTGAAGTGCTGGTCGATGAAGCCTATATCGACACTCTGTATGAAACTGAAATGACCAAAAATCAAAGTGAGGATATCTGATGAAAGCAAGAAGGAATGCCCTGCTTTTTACAGTGATTATCATTTTAGGCACAACATATGCAGTATCCGGAGAAGCTGAAAAATTGTTGTCCAAAGTTGAGAAATCTGTCCGCGAAGCCAGGACCCTTGAAATTGTTTTTGAAGAACAGTTTGTCTGGAAAATGACGGGAGAGGAGAGTGTGCTGAATGGCACTTTAAAGATGTCCGGGGATGATAAATTCAGAATTGAAACCGAAGATCAGATTCTTGTTTCAAACGGGGAAAAACTCTGGACATACAGCAAGCCGGCCAATCGGGTGCTTATCGATCGATTGGCAGAATCAGATGAAGCATTGCTGCCAAGGCAGTTGCTTTTGCGGTATACCGAAGGTTATACTGTGGAAAAATTGCCTGATGAAACAGTGAACAAACGGCCGTGCATCGTATTGTTATTCAGGGACGAAGAAGCCGAGTCTTATTATGCGAAATGGCAGGTCTGGATTGATCCTGACACGTTTCTGCCTGTCAAATTGATGCAGGAAGATTTGAACGGGAATCAAAATATATATCATCTGAATTCAGTTAAAAAGGGTGTGGTTTTAAATGATGATTTATTTCAATTTACGATACCCGACAGCGCTGAAGTGATTGAGATGTGAGGTGCATTTTATTGCTTTGAATTTATTGTTTTTTTTTGTATTTTTTATTTTGAATGATTTGCAGGTTATTGTCACGAAGACGCATGACATGAAGAAACAGGGCGATAAAAGATCGTATACTTTATGTATAATATTTTTATGAGCTTGCGTTACTGAGACTTCGTGGCATGGAAGTTGTATTGGTTCGTTTCGAAGTAAATCAAATGAAACGCCTGGGGGGCAGTTGAAAAACCGATCATTCATCAGCGTTTTAACTGCATATAAAGCATATGGTTATCATCGTGCGGGAGTTATTTGTATCCTTCCATATATTGCAACACCTGAGGCGTTTCAAATATTCGGATACGATTTCATTTTCATGAACAGGGTTTCGTTAAAATAGGGGGCATTCGTGGTGGAAGAATTACAGGAGCAACAAGTCACCTTAGCCGATTACCTGCGCATTCTTCGCCGTGGGCGTTGGATCATATTTCTTTCTTTTCTGGTGGTGATGATCGCCACTGTTTATTTTACATTTACAGCGCAGCCGGTTTATGAGGCATCCGCACTGATCATGCTGAAAGAAGAGGGCGGTATGGCTCAGGAAATCTTTGAGGTCAGCAGCTTCATGAAGCGGGAAACCATGATTAACAATCATATAGAGATTTTAAAAAGCAGGACGCTGGCGGAAGAAGTCATTACCAGTTTATACAAATCTTCTTTTGCGGACAGCCTGTGGATTTTAGGCAACCGGAAGCGTGAAGAACATTTTGAATGGAAGAAATGGCTGAAAACATTGCTGGCTCCGAATGCTGCCGAAGAAGAGGGCCCTGTTTTTAAAGAATTGGTGAAAAGCTTCCGCGAGGAGGCCATTTCCGTGGTTCCCAAACGGGATACGGATCTGGTGGAGCTGAAGGTGCAGGCTTTCAGCCCCTTTGAAGCCGCCCTGATCGCGAACACATGGATGGAAGCCTATATCAATATGGATATCCGGGACAGCCGGGCCGAAGTGACCGACATTGTCCGGTTTCTGGAGGACAAACAGCGGGAAATGGAAGAGAAGCTGACCACTTCAGAAAATGCTTTAAAGAATTACAAAGAAAAACATGGAGTTGCGGAACTGACTTCTGAGACGGAACAGGTCATAAGAATGTCCGCAGAGTTTGAAACCATGTACCAGGAAGCGGTCACCCAGCTCGAAGCCAATGAGCGGCGTCTCGCTATGCTGAAGTCCAAATTAAATGAAAGCCAGAAAGCGGCGTTGAGCAGCAGTCTTTCCAGTCCGGTCATTCTGGAGCTGCAGAAACAGCAGGCACAGCTGATTGCGTCCAAAGCGAGTTATGAGCAGCAGCTGAAAAGTACGGATTACTACTCACCGGATGATGCCACATTAAAAAAGTACGAGCAGCGCCTGTCCGGTCTTCAGGAACAGATAAGAGAAGAGATGAACAAAATGGTTTCCAGCGGCGCGGCTTCGCTGAATCCTCTGGGCGTTTCTGAAGGCTTGGTGGGCTCGATATTGGAAATAGAGGCAGAAAACAGCTCTTTGAAAGCCAAAACCCAGGAATTAAGCAAAATTGTCAACAAGTACAACCGTGAATTGAATTCTTTGCCAGAAAAGCATCTTCGGCTCGCTCAGCTTCAAAGAGAAATGGAAGTCAACAACAATATTTATCTGATGCTCCGGGAAAAATACGAAGAAAATCGAATCGCAGAGGTGGGTCAGATCGGTTCCGTGCGGCCGATCGACCGGGCCAAACCTCCGGAAGAACCGATTAAACCCAAAAAAAAGATGAACCTTATTCTTGGTTTTCTGGTTGGCATCGGGCTGGGCGTGGGAATTACTTTTATCCGGGAGTATCTGGATACGACTGTCAAAACGGTTGAAGATCTGGAACAGATGGATTTTACAGTTCTGGGATCCATTCCCTTTATCTCTTCTCATTCGGTGGGCAAAAACGGTAAAGGCAAAAATGGCGAAATTACCCGGATTGAGTCCCGGTTGATTACCCATTTTGCACCCAAATCTCCGGTTTCGGAAGCCTATCGATCCTTACGGACAAACATTCAGTTTGCCAAAGCAGATGAAAAAGTGAAAACTGCACTGGTCACCAGCTCGGTTCCCGGGGAAGGAAAATCGACCACGGTAGCCAACCTGGCCATTACGTTTGCACAGATGGGGGCGAAGACGCTGCTCATTGATGCGGATCTCCGGCGTCCTGTACTGCATGGTATTTTCGGATGTTCCAGAAACGAGGGATTAACCAACATTCTTGTCGGACGTTCCACGCTGGAAGAGGCCATTCATCAGACACGCATTGAAGGGCTCAGCCTGCTTGTTTCGGGTACATTGCCGCCCAATCCGTCGGAATTGCTCAATTCCAAGATGATGACAAAATTAATCGAGAAAACAAAACCTTTGTATGATATAATATTGTTTGATACACCCCCTGTAATCGCGGTAACAGATGCCGCTGTATTATCGACAAAAGTGGCGGGTGTCGTTCTGGTTGTCAAGTCCGGCGAAACGGACAGGAATGTGATTACCCGGAGTCATATGCTTCTGGATAAAGTGAATGCCAATTTACTCGGTGTATTGGTCAATGGCGTCAATGTGAATATGATGTACGGATCCTATTATCAATATTATCAATATTATTACGCCGGGGACGGCAAGAAGAAAAAAAGAATTGGCAAGCACAAAACGCTTGTGTAAATGTAAAGTTATTCATCAAGGTCAAATGAATCAGTCGGTCAATGCTGCAGAAATAATGGGAGCACGAAAAAATTCATAAAAGGATACTGTCCGCCAGTGCTGTTTATATACTTGAATTTAACAGAAATCAGCTGTTCTTACGATAGTGAATAATCATATGCTTCGTTTGTTATTATATTCCCTCCGCCCAAGACAATGGACTAAAAATTTACTGTTATTCGCAGGCGTGATTTTCGGCCAGTGTTTGTTTTCCGCGCCTCATCTTATCCGCTCTGTCACGGCATTTGTGCTGTTTTGTGCGATCAGCGGTGGATTATACCTTGTCAACGATATCAAGGATCTCAGCAATGACCGTGCCCATCCTTTGAAAAAAGACCGTCCCCTTGCTTCCGGACGGCTTGCGCTTTTTCCGGCAATTATCGCCTCTGTGGTTCTTATTCCTGTATCCCTGATTTTTTCATTTTTACTGAGCGCTTCTTTTGGATGGGTTGCACTGAGTTATGTCCTCTTAATTTTATGTTATTCCTTTTTTTTAAAGCATCTGGTCATTTTGGATGTCATGGTGATCAGCATGGGATTTGTACTGCGTGCTGTCGCAGGTGCTGCCGTCATAGGTGTAACCATTTCTTCATGGCTGCTTGTCTGTACAATTTTCCTGGCATTGTTTTTAGCTTTAAATAAACGCCGGCATGAACTGGTCCTGCTGGGAGATGAGGCAAAAAAACATCGGAAAAATCTAATGGAATACAGCCCCTTTTTGCTGGATCTGATGATTACCATGGTGTCCGCATGCACACTGATGGCCTATGCGCTTTATACGACGTCTGAAGAGACCATCCAGAAATTCGGATCGCGCAATCTTGTTTTTACCCTGCCATTTGTGATTTACGGTATTTTCAGATATTTATACCTGGTTCATCAGAAAGGGCTGGGTGGAAGCCCGGAGCATATATTATTAAAAGATAAAGAGCTTGTGATAAATATTATGCTTTGGATTCTTGTTTCGTCTGTTTTTATTTATTTGGGGTAACCGAATGCAGGGATATTTTGTTTTGGCATTGGCTGTTTTTCTGAACGCTTCAGCCAATATATTAATCAAGGTCGGAATGCGCCGCATCCCTGAAAATACGAAATCGCCGGGGGTGTTGCTCGCCGCTCTGTCTCAACCGGCGTTCTGGGGGGGCATATGCCTGTTTGGATTGGCACTCGTGGCGTACAGTCTTGTACTGAGCCGTCTGAATTTAAGTGTTGCCTATCCTATTATGGTGAGCCTCGGACTGGTGATTGTTGTTCTGGTCTCCTTTTTTTTACTGAAAGAACCCATTGCTGCCATACAGGTGCTTGGTTTTATTTTAATTGTTGCCGGTGTCTGGATGGTTGCCCGATAAATAAGTTAACACCTGTTCTTTGATTTGGTATCAGACATGGACAATTTTCACTGGTATGCCTTCTATACGAAGCCAAGGCATGAAAAAATGGTTCTTGCCTCGCTTCAGGAAAAGCAGATAGTCTGTTACCTGCCCATGCGGAAGGTTCTGAGACAGTGGAGTGACCGGAGGAAGTGGATCGAAGAGCCCCTGTTTAAAGGCTATATTTTTATCTATGGCGATGAAGCCCTCCGTTATCGTGCTGTGCAGACGCGCGGTGTGGTCCGGGCTGTGATGTTCGGGGGCAAAATGGCGGTGGTTCATGATGAAGAAATAGAGATGATCAAGAAGATACTTCATGAATCCGAGAATGCGGAGGCCGTACCCTGCGTCCATGTCGGTGATGAAGTACAAGTTCAGGTCGGACCGCTGATGGGATTGCGTGGACGGCTGGAAGCGTTCCAGAATACGCACCGGCTCATCATTGATGTGCCTTCCATCCGGCAGGCTATCCGTGTGAGTGTGGATATTCGGGATGTAAAAAAGATTAAATAGTACTTGTAAACAGCCGTGAAGCATAAATTTCTTAATATCCGTGAATGATTGCTTCACAAAATATTTTATAATGAAATATTTTTTGTTGTATTTATGCCGGCCCGGTTCCGGATATGGGACTGAGATGGCGGAGCTGTATATTATTATCGCGAATTAAATTGAATGATTATTATTTAAGTTGGATTGCTATGGTGATTATCAATGAGGAGCTGAATTAAAAGATTAAAAGACAACCACAAAGTAGGACACGAAGGATGCACAGAGGTCAAAGAGATAACTTTAATATTATTGATTCATTGTGTTCTCTGTGGTACTATTAATTTTTTATACTTCTGATACAGAGCCTCCGGGAGCCAATGTGCAATATGAACTTGGATGAGGCGTTTTAAGGAGATCAGTGTGAATATTGAGATTCAGACACTTCGTCAGATAGCCGGAGAGGCCGGGAAACGAATTCTTGAAATATATGGTCAGGCCGATTTTCAATTCGAGAGAAAAGCGGATAATTCACCGCTGACCGAGGCAGACCGTGCATCGCACCGACTGATTGAATCCGAATTAAAAAAACAGTACCCGGACATCCCCATTTTATCCGAAGAGGGGAAAGCCATCCCCTGTGAGATCAGAAAACAGTGGACCCGGTTTTGGATTGTGGATCCACTGGATGGTACCAAAGAGTTTATCCGAAGAAACGGAGAATTTACGGTTAACATCGCATTATTGGAAAATGGCATCATTACTCTTGGCGTTATCGATGTACCCGTGCTCGGTATCCAGTATTATGCACAGAAGAACCAGGGTGCATTTCGACAGAAGGGGGCATCAGATATTGAATCCATTTCAGTAAATCCGAATCTTAAGCCAGGTGTGACTGCAGTGCGCAGCCGTTCTCATGCCTCTCCTGAAGAAGAAGCATATGCCAACAAGGTCGGATGTGATGAAATACTCTCTGCAGGCAGCTCTTTGAAGTTTTGCCGTGTGGCTGAGGGACAGGCGCATTATTATTATCGGCACGGTCCGACCATGGAATGGGATACGGCAGCGGGGCATGCCATTGCGGAAGCAGCGGGTGCTGTTGTATCGGGTCTTCAGTATAATAAAAGTGATTTGAGAAACGGGCCTTTTTTGGTACGGTCCAGCAAAAAACTCCCGGATATTTTTTAAAGTTGTCAAGACGGAATGTATGAAAGTACAGTAACTAATAAACAAAGCGAGGTGTAATGACTGAACAGAAAGCAACGAATATTACCTGGCATGAAGCGGACATAACACGGGAAACAAGAGAAAAAATGCTGAATCAAAAAGGCGCGGTACTCTGGTTTACCGGATTGTCAGGTTCAGGAAAATCCACATTGGCCCATGCGGTTGAGAAGAAATTATTTGAAACCGGACACCTGACTTATGTGCTGGACGGGGATAATATCCGGCACGGATTGAATAAAAATCTGGGATTTTCACCGGAAGACCGGGAGGAAAATATCCGTCGGATCGGAGAAGTGGCCAAACTGTTTACCGATGCGGGCGTTATTGCCATGACCGCGTTTATTTCTCCCTACCGGACGGACCGGGACAAGGCCCGTTCTCTGGTCGACAAGGGCCGATTTATCGAGATATTTTGTCAATGTGCCCTGGATGAATGTGAAAAACGGGATCCCAAGGGCCTTTATAAAAAAGCGCGGGCGGGAGAAATTAAACAGTTTACCGGCATCGATGCCCCATATGAGGCCCCGGAGGCCCCGGAAATTGTCATAGAAACAGATAAACTCACGTTGGCAGAAAGTGTCGATCACGTCCTGGCCTTTCTGGAAAAGGTAGCAATTATTTAATCTGCTCAAAAAAAACAGGGCGACTGACCGATAATAATGACCCGCGGTTGAACAATAATCAACGCAAATTTTTAACTTAGTACTTTATCAGGACTTGGATGTTTTCCCTCATTTATACATCTGTTGTTCTTCTCTGTTTGATTATTTTACTGGTCAATGAAGCTGTGAAGCCTGCTCTTGCGGTTTTTCTGGCATTGCTTTTACTGTTGTTCGGCGGGATCATCACAGTCGATGAGGCATTTCAGGGATTTTCAAACCAGGGAATGATTACTGTCGCATTCCTTTTTGTGGTCAGCGCCGCTTTGCAGACTTCGGGATTGTATGAGAAAAAGGTAATGCAGATTCTCGGTCATGCCGAGATGCGCCCGGTTACAAGATATTTTCGTCTGCTTTTTCCTGTGGCCGGATTATCCGCTTTTTTAAACAACACCCCCATTGTGGCTTCATTAATTCCGCTTATTAAAAACTGGTCGAAAAAAACAGGAATGAGCAGTTCCAGATTTCTGTTGCCGATTTCATATGCGGCCATACTGGGGGGCACATGTACCCTTATCGGGACAAGTACGAACCTGATCGTTCACGGGATGCTCCTGGAACGGAATATGCCGGGTCTGGGATTTTTCGAAATCACTCAAATAGGATTGCCGGTGACCCTTGCAGGGCTCCTTTTTCTGGCTCTGTATGGATATCGCTTGCTGCCGGAACGCAAGGAGCTGTCAGTCCAATTGGGAGAGCAGACGCGTGAATTTGTGATCGCTATCAAGATCGGTCCTGCTTTTGAACACCTGGGTCAAACCGTAAAAGAAGCCGGTCTCAGACATTTACAGGGATTGTTTCTTTTTCAGATTATCCGAAACGGGGAAATTATTGCTCCGGTTTCTCATGACGAACGGCTGTTTCAGGATGACCGTCTTTTTTTTACAGGACTGCCTGAAACAATTTACGAGCTTCAAAGAATGCCGGGCCTTCATGTGATCAAAGATACCGAATATGATTTAAAGAATATTGATTCGGATTCGCTCGGCACCTATGAGGCTGTTGTTTCGAATCATTCGCCGTTAATCGGGCATACCGTACGGGAGAGTAATTTCAGAAAACGATATAACGCTGTGATTCTGGCCATTCATCGAAGCGGCAGCCGGGTAAAACAGAAAGTGGGAGATATTGTTTTTGAACCGAATGATACCTTGTTCCTTATTGCCAAAAAGGGATTTGATCAGGTATGGTATCATCAGACGGACTTTGCCCTTGTTTCTTCGAGCGTGGATATTTATCAAAAGCCCAGATGGAAAGGCAATCTTGCACTTTTTCTTTTGTTTGTGATGATTCTGTCTGCTGCAATGAAATGGCTGCCCATCATTCTGGCAGCCGCAGCCACGGCGGTCCTGATGGTAATCATTGGCATCATCAGTCCGGGTGATGCCCGAAAATCTGTCAATGTGGATGTTTTGCTGCTTATTGCCTCTTCATTCGGGATTGCAAAGGCATTGTATAATTCGGGGCTCGCATATTGGCTTGCCCAGAAATTGACGCTCGGCATGCATGCCTTTGGCTCTTTGGGCGTGCTTGTCGGATTATATATTCTTACCAGCCTGCTTACCTGGATTATCACCAATAATGCGGTCGCAGCCATTATGTTTCCGATTGCGCTGGCCATTACAAAAGTATCCGCTTTGGATGTCCGGGCGGTCATGCTGACTCTGGCCATGGGTGCCTCTTCGAGTTTTGTGACGCCCATCAGCTATCAAACGAACTTGATGGTGTACAGCCAGGGGGGGTATCGGTTCAGGGATTTTATGAAAATTGGCATCCCGTTAAATTTAATTGTAGGGTGTGTGACGTTACTGTCGATTCGATTGTTATACTTTTAATCTGGAGGTGGTTTTTATGTCAAACAGCAGTTATCCGGCTCATGGCGGAAATGGATTGATTAACCGAATTGTGACTGAGGTTGAAAGAGGAACATTGAGAAAACAATGCGAAAGAAAAACGTATCAGATTCAGGATGCGGATTTATCCGTTTTTTATAGAATTGCCGACGGGGTTTTGTCCCCGCTGACAGGACCGATGAACGCGGATGAATTCACTCAAGTGCTGGAAGAAGAAGTCATCGTCCGTGACGGAAAAAAGTACGCATGGACCATTCCTCTGGCATTTCCCGTTTCCAGAAAAGACGCATCCGCATTCGAGGTGGGTGAAACCGTGGCAGTTGAAAACAGTGCGGGTGACTTTGTGGGAACTCTCTCTGTCGAGGATATTTATCCTTTTGATAAAGTAAAATATAACCGCTCCGTATACGGCACAGAGCGGAAGGATCATCCAGGCGCCCGGATTTTCAATGAGGATCCCCGTGATATGCTGCTCGGCGGTAAAATCAGGGCCTTGCCTCAGCCCAGAGATCCGAAGTTCGGGCAATACATGCTCAGTCCGATAGAAGTCCGCACCTTGATTGAAAACCGGGGCTGGGAAAAAGCTGTCGCCTTTCAAACCCGGAACGCACTGCACAGGGCACATGAATACGCGCTTATTTATGCAGTCGAAACCCTGACCCGGGAAGGATATTTTACCGGTGCTGTATTGAATCCCCTGGTCGGTGCGACCAAGTCCGATGATATTCCTGCCGATGTCCGTATGCATACCTATGAAACCATGCTTGAAACCCGTGTTTTCGGTCAGGGGGATCTGGATCTTGAACTCTGGAAGTCCAAAAATCTGGATTTCGAAGACAACCTGGTTTTAGTCGGCATGGATATGAAAATGTTTTACGCCGGTCCCAAAGAGGCCATCATGCATGCCATTTACCGTCAAAATTACGGATTTACCAATATCGTTATCGGCCGCAAGCATGCGGACGCGCCTTACGATGACGGATCCGCGATCTGGGGGGATTTTGATGCACATGAGAAGTTTGATCAATTGAACGGAGAACTGCTGATTCAGCCCTCGAAAGTCGGATTCGCCGCATTCTTTGAAGAGATCAACCGTGTCGGCCTCATTGATGAATTCAAACCCAGGGGGTATCACACAGTCTTCATTTCAGGCAAGGATGTCCGCGCGAAACTGCAGTCAGGTGAAGATGTGGATGAGCGCATCATGCGGAAATGCGTGGGGGATGTGCTGAAAGAGTTTTATACGGGCAAATAAGTTTGTATGAAAGCAAAAAAAGTGAGAAGGTACAACAGGAGAACAATGCACGTTCAGTTCACATGGTTTTTGCCATGAAATCCAAAATAAAAATTTATCATACAGATGATAAAAACCAGAAAAAGGATGAAAAGGAGTTTAGAAAGAGACAGACTGTCGAGTATAAACTCGACACACTGGAGCATATCTGAACCCGCCGGGTAAAACTAAACTAAGGATATACGGATCGGGCTGTGAAGAAGGTGATTAAAAATTTCGGGTTTCGAAAAGCAGGAAAAAGCGGATATCGAATATTGGAAGCATCTCGATGGCAGTGAGAAATTGATAATTTTGGAATCCATACGGTGTCAATATTGGACTTTTCATCATGGAACTCCCAGAAGACTTCAAAGAGTTTATCAAATTATTAAACGGTGATTTAGAAGCAAATAAGAAGGCGAGTGGCAGAGAAAAATATTGGTATGACATTCAGTGGATCAAGAAGCATGCCCATAGGAGTTGAGTGATTTTCAATTTATCCAATGGTCCAGTTTATACTTCATTATCAAATAGAGTGGCGAACAAAAGAGACATATGTCACAGCAAAACGCTGAAGAATTACAGAAATGTTGAAAGAAGCGGCTCTCGATGATCTGTGGGCCGGGCATACGGGTCACCGGTCATCCTGAGTACGGTTTATTGTTATGATCGGGATCATAAGAAAGAAAATCACACAAGAAGAACTTTATCAATACTGTGAGGCCCATTTTAAGACCTTTGTCAAATTTGTGGCAGATATTGAAAAGGAAATTTTAGCAGCCGGCGGTGAGCTCCATGCGGATACAGAAAAAGAACTTCTTGAGTCAGGATCAAAACAATCCAATCTCTGGGGCGGGAATTTTTATCCGTGGAAGCATCCCAATGAAAGACTGGAATATACCAGCTTTATCAATATCCGTTCCCGTGATAATAACACAAGTATGGAAGTCATGGATTCGGAGATTCGTCGGAAGATGCAAATTCTGGCTGCGAATTTGCTTCTGAATGAAGATGAAACAATGCACATGCCGGAGCCCGGATAATGCTCTGGCATCCGGCGCTTGAAAAACGATGGAACACCCTGCCGGTGTTTCAGCAGATTTTAATGATCTGCAATGAATTGAACCGCGCCGGGAATCTCCAGAAAGACCCGAAGGAATATAAAAATGCATTGGAGCGTGCCCTGGAGCTTATGGATTTTTCTATTGATGACGAGCGAACGCGTCCCCGATTGCGGGAGTTTTTAAGAGCCCGGGAACTGATCGCACGGCATTATGTTCAGCATGAATCCGATCCCCTGAAGACCATACAGCGCGGGCTGATTCAGTTGAGTGCGGAAGCGTGGGCGTATGTGGGCAGGAGATAGTCCGACCTATGAATCCTGAAAGTTATCAAGAATATATACGACGGCATCGACGCCTTTTCTGGGATATTCGTGAAGATGCTGTCGAAAATTTGAGTTTAAGCGCTGTGGTGGAAACGATTCTGAAATACGGACATACTTCAGATATCCGGGAACTGATCGACTTGGCCGGAATTGATCAGGTTTACAAAATTTTTCAGAAGCAAATATCCGGGAAACGGGTAAATTATCCCAAAAGAACGCTTCACTTTTTCAAACTGTATTTTGAAAAGCATGCATCCTGAAGTGCTCACACAAAACCAGAATAACTTCTTGCCTATGATCCACAAGTTTTCCGATTCCTATTATCTGGCAGGAGACACTGCAATTGCGTTACAGATCGGGCACCGGCGGTCCATCGATTTTGATCTGTTTACAAAAGGCGATATCCATCGGATTCAAATCCAGAATATCATAAAAAAAAGTGCATTTCACGTTCAGGATGTTCTTTATGAAGCGTTTGATCAGTTTCATTGCCTGATTCAAAAAGAAATTCAATCGTTCTTAATCGAAACTGCGTTAAAGGAATTTTAAAGTGTTTCAGCATCAAGTGCATAAAGTATGAAATTTCTGAATTGCCGAATGAAATAGCCTGCGAAGGATATGAAATATAAAGATGTCACAGAAAACAAATATTTAAAAATTTAGAGGATGAAAAAAATGGCGAAAAAGAATTTTTTAATAAAAAAAAATGAATATTCAGTGATTTTTGTGTCCTATGTACGCTCTTCCCCGTGCTTTTCGTGTTTTCGGTGGGCTGCTCTTTGTTTATTGGTGATATTGCTTTTCGTGGGCTGTTCGTCACCCACTTCATCCAACTCCAAACGCCCTCAAATTATTGTTGATGCAGATATTACGGAAGATACGGTCTGGGAGAGCGGAAAGGATTATATTGTAAAGGGGTTGATATTTGTTCATGAAAATGCTTTACTTAAAGTTCAAAGTGGTGCATGTATATATTTTAGTAAGAGTGAGAATGAAATACCAGGGAGAATTGTTGTTTCAGGACAGTTAAAATGCTTAGGTCAAGATTCGATTAATTGTATTGAATTGTTATGTTCAGATAATGATATAAATAAAAATAATTACTTAATTGAGTTCGAAGATTCGAAGGGTATTCAACTCTTTAATTTTTGTAAATTTAATAAAATGGATAAAGTAATTAGCAATACAAGATCACAAATGACCATTAGTTCCTGTACCTTTATTGAATGCAAAAATATTTTCAATAATTACAAAACAGGTTCGGTGCTTATTGAATTTTCAAACTTCATTCGCTGCTCAGAAGCAGTCAATATTGATCTGTCACCTCAAACAGAAGATTCAGAGATAAAAATAATGAATAATGATTTTGAAGATTGTTCTGATAATTGTGTATTTATTAATTATTCAAATGTCTACATTCAAAATAATATCTTTTCGAACTGCGAAACCGGAATATGCATTAATTATTTTTCAGCGGTCGATATGCTTCACAATTTATTTGATCATCTGGATATGAGTTTAACTTTTACAAAAAGTACAGGGAATGTTATATACAATAAATTTACAAATGGTATTCATTTTATATTATTTGAAGTCAACTCTGATCCAAGTGTTAATTATAATAATTTTTTAAATTGTACAAAAGGAAAAATATTATTGGGAAAAAATTGTAATAAAAAAATTAACTTAAGATATAATTGGTGGAATACTGATAAAATAGAAGAAATTATGCAGACAATAGAAAATAGTAGCGGCAATTATAATAATATTGATGAAGTGATATTAATCGAACCATTTTCAGAAAAATATGTTGAAAACAACAATTCTGTTTCTTATATGGTAAATCAGAATGATTAATGAACGTTTGATACTTATACAATTGGGCATATTTGTTATTTTAAATACAATGTGTTTATTAATTGCCCATTTGTTAAATTTTCCCGGTCACCTTACTACAGCTCTTGGACCGATAATTAATTTGTCTTTTACAGTAATATTTATTATGGAGTCACTATTATTTAAGTTTAAAATGTATCGACCCGATTTTTTACAATTTTGTCTATATATTTATTTTTTTACTGCTCTTTTTTCTTTGTTATTTGGAATAAATATCAATCCCGATTTTATGCTTTTTGGCTTCATGTCTGATTTTTTAATTTTTTTATCATTATCAATCATTATTCCGAATATAAAGAATCGTCAGAAGATGATGGAAATAATTGGCTTTTGCCTAATTATAGGAGTATTAATAAATTGTACATATACCTTATACCATACAAATTTTTTAAAATTTAGTCTAATAAAATATCATAGACTTTCTATTGGAGATTGGTTGGTGTTTACACATGGTAATTATCTTGCAAATCAGGCTTGCATTGCATTTATTTTTGGATGGTTGATTCTTAAGATAAATACGAACAAGATAATATCATTATTGCTGTGTTGTTGTCAATTACTTTTTGTTATTTTTATTGTGCTTACTTTATCAAAAACAGTTTTGTTGACTTTTTTAATTCTGGTACCGGTCATGATTTTATTTGATACACACCGATTAGTAAAACTATCGTTCTATATATTATCAATGACAATTTTTTATATCCTCTACAGTGAGGAAATATCAATTATTTTTAATTCGTATTTAGACAGCTCAAATTTATTTGGTACATTTACATTTACTTATAGAACCAAAATTTGGATTGCAGTATTTAATGACGCCTTTAATAATTTAGCCACTTTTTTATTTGGTAACGGATATAATGGTTTGAAATATGGATTGGAAGTTGAAGGGCATAGAAATGCATATTTATTAAGCCATAATGATTTTTTAAATATATTATGGTCAACTGGATTGTTTGGATTAATATCTTTATATTTGGCATTTTTTGGATTGTTAAGGTGGAGTGTAAAAAAACTGATTAAGCTAAGAAAAGAAAAATCATTGAACATTCCTATTTATTTTCATGTTGTTTTGACAATATATATTTTTATACGAGGATTTAGTGAAAACAATCTTGGACTGACATATTTTAATTTTACAATATATTTATTGATAGCCAATCTGATGTTTGCTGAACGAACACTAAAAACACAGAGTAATAATTAATTTGTCTATTAAATTAAAACGCAAAATTGGTTTAAATATATTAGGTTTTGTTATACCAACCGTTTCAATATTCTTTGCTTATCCGATTTTAATCAAGTTAATTGGTAATGAGGCGTTTGGTATTTTTATATTAGCAAATAGTATACCCGAAGCCATTAATTTTTTTGGTTCTGGAATCGTTGCAGGTACTGTTAAATATATTGCAGAATATAACAGCGCAGGTAAACACAGGCAATTTATCCCAATAATTATATCTTCATTAATCTATTATTCAATAATCGCATCATTTTCAATTATTATCATTATCTTCTTAAGTGATTTGTTTTTAAAAAATCTTGATTTTAAGACAGTATTATATTCTGATGCTCTGAAAGCATTTTATTTGGGGGCTTTTCAAATATTATTTGTATTGGGTACAAATATATTCGTGGGTTATTTTAAAGGTTTGCAAAAATTTGCACACTCAACTTTGATACGATCAATGTTAACCGTTAATAAATATATATTTATCATCCTTGGTCTATATTTAATCAATAATGATATTATTGTCACAATGGGGCTGGCACTAATTTCCAATATTTTTACATTTGTTATTTCCATAGGTATGGTGATATATGATATTAGGAGCAGGAAATTAAACATTCTTCCTATTGTGACTAAAAAATTAAATTTAATGTTAAAGAAAATGATGAAATATGTCATAATGATGTCAATAACTTCTATTGGAATTTTAATTTATTTCAGATCTCAAAGATATATTATCGGGTATCTTTACGGTGCCGTTGTTGTTGGTAATTATGCAATTGCATTTGCAATTGCATCAAAAATTAAAGCAGTAATAACGACAGGCACGGAGGTGCTTTTTCCGATATCAAGTGGTTTGATTACAGAAAATCCCCGAAAGGTGAGGATACTTTATTATAAAATGATGATTTCCTCCCTATTTTTTGGGATATTGTTCGCATTGCCTTTTTATATCATCCCGGAGGGGATAATTACACTTTGGATTGGAGAGTCGAATCTTGTAGAAATTGTGAGTATGCTTAAAGTATTAATGTTGGGATATTTATTTCTGTGTCTTTCACCCGCACCATATCACTTAGCAAATGGTATTGGTAACCCAACATTGAATACTGTAAATATATTTTTAAGAGCAATATTGTATGCTTCATTGCTGATATTCTTTTCGAATAATCATCTGTTATTAATAGAAATTATCTGGTCTTTTACTATTACTAGTTTTACAATTGACGCATTGTTATGGCCAATCGTTATCGAAAGATATATATGGAAAAAGTATAAAGATGTGAATGTTTTATTTGTTGATATTATTAAAAAATATCAATAATTAATTTTAATTTACTAATAAATTGAGGTAACATAATGTCTGTTATAATAATTACTGGTTCAGCAGGATTAATTGGATCAGAAGCAGTTGAGTTTTATTGTAAAAAGGGATATACGGTTGTCGGTATTGATAATAATATGCGAAAATATTTTTTTGGTGAAGATGGATCGACAATTTGGCGGGCAAGTCATTTGCAGGAGTTATATTCGAATTATATTCATATGGAAATTGATATTAGAGATTTTAAGGAAATCAATAAAATATTCTCGAAATATTCAACAGATTTGGAGTTGGTATTACATTCTGCGGCGCAGCCCTCTCATGACTGGGCGGCAAAAGAACCAATAACCGATTTCACAATTAATGCAAATGGTACCTTAAATCTGCTTGAATGTACAAGAATTCATGCGATCAATTGCCCTTTTATTTTTGTATCGACCAATAAAGTCTATGGTGATACGCCCAATCATTTACCGCTGATTGAAAAAGAAACAAGATGGAAAATAGCACCAAATCATAGATATGCGCTTGGAATCGATGAAAGTATGTCAATCGATCAGTGTAAACATTCTGTTTTTGGCGCTTCAAAATTGGCGGGTGATATTATGGTTCAAGAGTATGGTAAATATTTTAATATGAAGACTGCGGCATTTAGAGGAGGCTGTTTGACCGGACCAAACCATTCCGGGGCCATGTTACATGGTTTTTTATCATATTTACTTAAATGCCTTATTACTGGAAAAGAATATATCATTTATGGCTATAAGGGGAAACAGGTTAGAGATAATATTCATAGTTCTGATTTAATAAATGCATTTTATCATTTTCAAAAGAAACCAAGAAATGGTGAGGTTTATAATATTGGAGGTGGGATTCATAGCAATTGCTCGATATTGGAAGCAATAAAGATAGGTGAAAAATTATCAAATAAAAAAATGAATTTTAAATACGTTAATGAGAATAGAATTGGTGATCACATTTGGTGGATATCTGATGTTAGAAAATTTATGAAGCACTATCCGAATTGGCATTATAGATACAATTTAGAACAAATAATTGAAGAGATTATAGTCAATAGTAGCAAAAGGTGGTTATAATACTACTGAATATTTGATTTAAGAAAATGGACCATGAATATCTCATTAATAAATTAATGATAATTCAATGTTATATAATACTATTTTAATTGCTTGATTGTTTAGATATTCTTTAAAAAATAAACAAATAATTTATCGCCAATAAGCTATTAAATATAAAAAGATTGAGTAACCAGATTATGAGGAATGAAAAAAAAGAAATTATTATTTTTGACTATAAAGTTGAGGGTCATCATACCTATTATAATAGTTTGTTATTTGATAAAATTATTTCATCTGGTTATCGGGTTACATTTTTGACAAGTATGGATATTATTAATTATCATTCTTATAAAGTATGGGTGAAGTATAAGAATGATCTTAATATAATATTCATTAACAAATCAACATTCAAAAGATACCCATTTGTATATTTTTTAAAAGCTTGGAACATAATCAACAAAAATCATCCTAATCACCTAATAATTCCAATGTTAGATGGCCTTTTTATGAATATATTATTAATTTTTATCATAAACGGTGGAAAATGTTTTAATATAAAATGGACAACTCTATATTTCAGACCAATCATGCATTATTCAAATGCAGACATAAAATCAGATTATTATTATAAAAGAGCAACAAAAATCAAATTATTTTTTAAGAAATTGGTTTTTAGGATAATTATCTCGGATAATAATTTGAATACCGTTTTTATGCTTGATGAATTTGCGACAGGATATTTCAATTCATATTTCAATACTAATAAATTTAAACATTTACCAGATCCAGTACCCGATATTTATTATAATAACAATGATAAAAAGCTTGATGATGGCCAAGGTGGTCACAAAATACCGTTTAAAATTATTGCTTATGGCTGGCATACAGTCAGGAAAGGGACAAATCTTCTTCTTAATTCAATTATTGATATTTTACAGGAAAATAAAGATTTTAAATTACAATTGTTGATTGTCGGACCAATTATGGATAGTAATATTTTAAATACATTGAGATCCAAAAGAGCCAAACAAGTACAAGAAAATAGTGGTCTTATTCTGGTAAATAAATTTATCACACATGCAGAAAGTCTTAAATATTTACTTTCAAGCGATTGTATCTGTTTGCCATATATTAATCATATTGGTTCAGTAAGCATCCTGATTCAGGGATTGGTTCTTAAAAAATTAATCATCGCAAGCGACCAGAATTGGCTCGGACATTATATAAAATCACATAGCGCTGGGTATACATTTGAGCATAATAACATCAATTCATTACGAAAAACAATTATGACTGTATATGGATTAAAAAGGAAAAACCAATATTTGTCAATTAAAAATAATTTTGATATGGAGTATTATAGAGAGAAAAATTTTAAAAATATCTTTACAGGTAATATATTATAGCTTATTTCTTATGGCAAAGAGAAATAAAATGTTAATGATTTTTCCGGTTCCTCCTTTACCTGCTGATAATGGTGGAAAGATTAGAATGATTAATATTTTAAAGGGATTGAGCGGATATTTTCAGATCGATGTTATATTTTTCTATAAAAGTAAATTTGTATTAAAAGAGTCGTTGGAATTACAAGCATATCGAGGCGTAAATACAATCCACGCTTTTCAAATTAAAATCAATTTTTTAAATAAAATTTTTGCTTTGACTTCTCTAATACCATACCATATTAATATTTATCGTAATTTAAAGATATATAATGAAATAAGCGATTATTTAAAAAAAAATCAATATAAATATATATATTTACATTCTTTGAGGCCAATTTTCTTTGTGCTGAATAATAATGACTCAAATATTATTCTTGATCAGCATAATGTTGATAGAAATATGTGGTTTCTGCGTTCTAAAAGTGGCACAAATTTTTTAGATAAAATTTTTAGTTATGCAAATTATTTAAAGTATATTGACTTTGAGCGTTACATATATAAAAATTTATGGGGGATTGTCTCCGTTTCAAAAAAGGATATGTATGATACAAGAAAATATGCATATCCGGATGTTCAAAAATACTGGGTTGTACCAAATGGTGTTGATGTGACTTTTTTTACTCCTCAAAAACGATATAAATCAAATGATTTGTCTTACATGAATACACATAAAGATAATACTATCACTCTGTCGTATATGGGAGCAATGGATTTTGAACCGAATATTAAGGCTGTTATTTATATTAAATCAAAATTATTACCAATATTGAATCAGAACAATAAACATAATTTTCGGTTTTTAGTTATTGGTCGATCCCCTGTGAAAAAAATACGTTTATTGGAAAGAAAAAATACTGATAAAATAATTGTCACTGGAACAATCCAAGATGTAAGACCATACTTAATGATGACTGATATTTTTATTGCACCAATTGCTTTTGGGGGAGGAACAAAATTGAAGATATTACAGGTAATGTCAATGGGTATTTCAATAGTATGTTCAGAACATGCAATACAAGGTTTGGATGTAATGGATGGTAACCAGGTATTTATTGCCAATAACAAACAAGCATATATTGAAAAGATATTGTCTTTAGCTAATAATAAGGATTTGCGCACATTCATTGGTGGCAATGCAAGGGAATTTGTCAAAGAAAAATTCAATTGGTCTGAAATCACATATAATTTTGGTCATTCATTATTGAATGAGGGATAAAAGATGAGATGAAAACGAAGGTCGATATAAGGATTGAGAATGCTATTAAAAGGACAATCTGGACTCTTTTTGTAAGACATGCACAGAGTAGCAAGAAGAACATCTTTTTGTTCAGTACAAGAAGAGGGGGCAGCACCTGGTTAAGAGATATCATTACTATAAACAGGGGAATCAGGTTTATTGATCACGCATTTGGCTATTTAGGTGCGGATAGAATAGTAAGAAAGTATTTAAAAAAACAATATTTAAATCAATATATTAATAACGATGATTGGATTAAGGATTATTTGGCATTATTAGCAAGCGGTCGATTAATAGGTAAAACTGATTGGCGTTTTTGGCATCCTCAATTTGACTTTGTTTCAAATAGGATTTTATTTAAAATCACTGAAGCTAAGGCATTATGTGATTGGTTTTATGAAAACAATAATGCCCATTTTATTTATCAAATCCGGCATCCAATAGCAAATGCACACTCGCTTTATAGATTGAATTGGGGCCTCACAGCAGATGCTTATTTGAAAAATGAAAGATATTGTGATAAATATATTACCTCAGATCAATATGACTATGCAATGGATATTTTAAAGGGAAGAAAAAGTCTTAATCAATATGTGTTAAATTGGGTGTTGGAGAATTTGCCTCCATTAAAAAGTAAATATTTAAAAAATTGGCTACGTGTATCCTATGAGGAAATGGTATTAAGACCAGAATGTTTTATTATTTTGTTTGTAAAGGAACTCAAATTAGACGAGAAAGAAAAAATGTTTGAAATGGTTAATAAACCTTCCAAGTCTTCAAGATTGTCAACAACTGAGACGAAAAATGCAATAAACAAGGCTGATTCCAATTATGTTATTAATAAGTGGCGCAAAGATGTTGATAAAAACATCGAAAGAGAGGCTATGGCAGTACTTGAAAAATTTGATTTGGATATATACCGTTATAATTCGGATTTTTGTGATAAGTCATTTATGAATTTTATGCATAATTAGGAGACATTGTCTGGTGATAAATAAACTTAAAGAATATTTTTATAGTTTAATTCATTATTCATTAATTTTATGTGGATATATGCCTTCAAACCGGCTTAGAAAATGGTTATATAAATATATTTATAGAATGAAAATTGGCAAAAATTCAGTCGTTTGTTATGGGGCTGAAATACGTGCTCCCTGGAAAATTGAAATTGGAGAAAATACAATCATCGGTAATCATGCAACATTGGATGGGAGAGGGGAATTATTAATAGGCAACAACGTCAATATAAGTTCGGAAGTTAGTATTTGGACAGTACAACATAAAGTCAATTGCCCCGATTTTTCTTCTGAAAAAGGCAAGGTCATAGTAAATGATTACGTTTGGCTAAGCACAAGATGTATCATTTTACCAGGTGCTGAGATTGGGAGAGGAGGAATTGTTGCCGCTGGTGCTGTGGTTACTAAAAATATACCGCCAAATGTTATTGTTGGAGGTGTGCCCGCAAATAAAATAGGTAAGAGAGTTATCAAACCAAACTATATTTTAAAGTCCCGTCGTCATTTCTATTAATAATATATACTTATGAATTGGCGTAAATACACATTGATAAAAAAAATTAGAGAATATTGTATGTATATTCCAAGGTATTCTCTTTATATGTCTGGCAAAATGTCGGTATCAAATGGTTCTTATCCAGTCATTGCCAATTCTTTCCCCAAGAGCGGAACACATTTATTGGTTCAAATTTTACAGAAACTGCCTGGTATACGTGACTGGGGGATGTTTCTTGCAAGCATGCCATCCGTGCCATATCGTGAAATCGATTTGGATACCCTAAGAAAGAGGATTATCCGGTCTGCAGAAAATGAGCTCATTCCATCTCATTTATTCTATTCACCCATTATAGAAAATGCACTTCATTCAGTGAGAGCCATCCATTATTTTATTTATCGTGATATTAGGGATGTTGTCATCTCAGATGCGTACTATCTGCGATACATGAATCGTTGGCACCGATTAAGCAGGTTTTTTCGCAGTTGCCACTCGGATGAAGAAGCAATAATGTTATCTATTCGTGGTATATCAGAGAAAAATTTTAAATATGACTTTCCAAACATAACTGAACGTTTTAAACGGTATCAACCCTGGATAAACAATAATGATGTATACGCAATTAAATATGAAAATTTAATTGGTGAGGCCAGAGATATCGAACTGAAAAATATTATAAATTTTTATAACACACAAAAAAGTATGTCATTGGATGTCAATGAAATGCTTGATAAAATGAAGAAAAATATTCAACCGGAAAAATCCCATACTTTCAGAAAAGGAGAGTCTGGTAGTTGGAAAAAAGTCATGACCAATGAACATATTGATTTAATTAAAGAGATATCAGGACAATTACTGATAGATTTAGGATACGAAAATACTATAAACTGGTGAAAGACAACATTCTGTGAACATATTAATCCATGACTATCACGGCACTCCGCCTCATTTTGATTTAAGCAAGGAACTGGCTCAGAGAGATTTCCAGATTACTCATGTTTATAATGCGACATGCGGGGGTCCGAAGGCAGACTTTAATGTACATATTAATAATTTGAAGGTGATTTCACTTAAAGGTAAGATCTTAAGGAAAGATGATTTAATCAACAGATATTTCGAAGAGCAAAAATATGGGTGTAAAATTTATCGATTATTATGCAGTATTCAACCGGATCTAATTATATCTGCCAACACACCGACCGATCCTGAAGGAAAAATTGTCCGATACGTTTTAAAAAACAATATTCCCTTTATTTTCTGGTTAAAGGATTTACGCAGCCTGGCTGTCTATTCGGTTCTTTCAAAAAAATTTGGATTGCCGGGTAGAATTATAGGGAAATATTATATTCACAAGGAACAAAAAATAATGAAATCATCCAGGCATATTATCAGCCTAACTGAAGATTTTTTACCTGTGTTGAAAAGCTGGGAAGTGAATGCGGAAACCACTGTGATTCCAGATTGGACGCCGATAAACGATTTTCCTCTCCGTGACAGGAAGAATTCATTTTCATCCGAAAATAAAATTCATGATAAGTTTGTTGTTTTATATGCCGGTTCACTTGGATTGAAACACAATCCCGAGATGATTATACAGGCTGCAGAAAAGCTGAAGGACATATCAGATATTGTTTTTTTGGTTGTCTCTGAGGGGATTGGTGTCGAGATTCTTAAAAATGCGATAAAACAAAGAGACCTCACCAATATATTGATAAAACCCTTTCAGGATTACGGAAGATTGCCGGATGTGCTTGCATCGGCTGACGTTATATTAACAATACTTGATAATGACGCCAGCCAATATTGTGTACCTTCCAAAGTTTGGACAGGATACTGTTCCGGCAAAGCTTCTTTACTTGTCGCTCCTGAGGCAAACCTTGTTTCACGCATTACCCGGAGAATTAATGCCGGGCTGATTGTTGAACCGGACAATCTTAAAGCGTTCATTGACGCAATTTTGAAATTATATCATTCTGAAGAACTGAGAAACCAATTGGGTAATAACGGCAGAAATTATGCCCAATCGAATTATCGAATTGAAGTCATTGCCGATAAATTTGAGTCTATCATGACTTCGATCAAATAGTTATTTCGCGGTTCAATTTTTATGGAGAGATTAATGAAAATTTTAGTTACGGGGGGAGGAGGATATATAGGATCAATCTTAACTCCCGAATTATTGAAAAAAGGCTATTCAGTTCAGGTGGTTGATAATTTTATGTATAAACAAACATCGCTGCTTGACTGCTGTCATAATGAAAATCTAACCATTATCAGGGGGGATGTTCGTGATAAAAATCTTATTCATCGTTGTATGAAAGATGCAGATATCATCATACCCCTGGCATGTATGGTCGGCGCACCCCTTTGTCAATTCAATCCTGTCGGAGCAAAGACCGTTAATTATGACGCCATTGAGATGCTGTTGGACCTGAGAAGTAAAAACCAGAAAATTATATTTCCGACAACCAACAGCGGCTACGGTATCGGGCAGGACGGTATTTACTGTACTGAAGAAACACCGTTGAATCCAATTTCACTCTATGGTAAGTTAAAAGTAGACATTGAAAAGAAATTACTTGACGCCGGTGAAGTCATTACGTTACGTCTGGCAACGGTTTTCGGGATCAGTCCGCGGATGCGTCTGGATTTGCTTGTTAACGACTTTACTTATCGTGCCGTGACTGACAGAACGGTTGTCCTTTTCCAGGCCAATTTTAAAAGGAATTATATCCACATACGCGATGTCGCTAAAGCATTTTTGCACAGTATCGCAAATTTTGTAAGTATGAAGGATGAACCATACAATGTGGGATTAAGCGATGCAAATTTATCAAAACTGGAATTGTGCGAACAAATCCAAAAGGAAGTGCCCAAATTTACACCGCTTGTTTCAGAAATTGGGGAAGATCCTGATAAACGCAACTATATCGTAAGTAATGAAAAAATAGAAAACGCCGGATTTACAACGGAACACTCCTTGCAATCTGGCATCAGAGAGCTGGTCAAAGGATATCAGGTTATCAGAGAAAATTTTTATTCAAATATTTAATTAAGGGGTTCATCCATGTTTTGGCAAGATAAGAAGGTGCTGGTCACCGGAAGCCAGGGATTTGTCGGACATAGTGTGCTGAAAGTCTTAGAAGAGAAAAGACCGGAGGAGATTTTTACACCCGGAATTGAAGAATACGATCTGACGATAGAGGAACAGGTCAAAGAACTTTTCGAAGAGACACAGCCTGATGTTGTATTACATTTGGCAGGCCGTGTGGGCGGAATTGGAGCCAATAAAGCAGCACCGGGACTGTTTTTTTACGATAATTTGATGATGGGCACACTTGTCATGGAATATGCAAGAAAAATCGGCGCAAAGAAAACAGTGGCATTGGCTGCCGGATGCGGATATCCGAAATATCTAAAAGTGCCTTATCAAGAAAATGATTTCTGGTCGGGTCTGCCGGATGAAAATTCAATCGGATATTCCATGGCGAAAAAGATGCTGATCATTCAGTCCTGGACCTACCGTGATCAATATGGCTTTGACTCGACAATTTTACTGCCCGCCAATCTGTATGGTCCGCATGATAATTTTAATCTTGAGACATCACATGTGGTGCCGGCGCTGATCCGAAAATTTGTGGAAGCTGTTGAGAAAAATCAACCCGAGGTTATTGTCTGGGGATCAGGCAAAGCGTCACGGGAATTTTTATATGTTGAAGATACCGCAAAAGTCATTGTTGATGCTGCGGAAAAAATAACTGAATCCGGACCGTTCAATTTAGGGACAGGCGTGGAGACAAGTATCCGAGAATTGGTCAATACCATATCGGATCTTGCGGGTTTTTCAGGCGAGATCACTTGGGATTCCACAAAACCGGATGGACAGCCAAGGCGGTATTATGATATGTCCAGGCTGAAGAAAGTCCTGGGTTATGTTCCGAACACACCGTTGAGAGAAGGACTGTCGAAGACGATCGAGTGGTATAAATCAAATCAGGACAACATTCATGAAAACAGGGCTGTTTGATGCACTATTGGAAGAATAAGAAAGTCCTTATAACAGGTGGTGCCGGCTTTATTGGCTCAAATCTCGCCGAGCGTCTTGTCTGTGAGGGCGCCAGGGTAAAAATTATTGATAATTTAGAGCGTGGTAAAAAGGAGTACCTGGCTTCCATAATCGATCAGATTGAATTTATCCATGGCGATTTACGTAAAAAGCAGGACGCAAGAACAGCCATGAAAAACATCGAGGTGGTTTTTCATATGGCCTCAAAAGTGGGAGGAATTGGATATTACCTTTCCAGTCCGGGAGAAGTCATTGTTCAGAATTCCATCATTGATACGACGACTTTAACCGCAGCTCTTGAGAATAATGTGGAAAAGTATTTATACGCAAGCAGCGCTCATGTTTATCCTATTGATTTGCAAATGAGGCCTGATTCTCCAAAGATGCTTGAAAATCAGGCGATTCCTGCACAACCGGAGCTTTCTTATGGCTGGGCAAAGCTGTTTGGAGAAAAACAGATTGAATATCTTATTGAGGAAGGCAATACAAATGCCAGATTTTCTGTCCCTCGTCTGATCGGGGCTTACGGTAAAAACCAGGATATTGAACTGGAGACGGCTTCTGCCATTCCGGCTTTTTGCAGAAGGGCGATTGAATATCCAAAACGGAAGCCTTTTCGTATCTGGGGGACGGGAGAAGAGACAAGATCCTATTGTTACATTGATGATGTGGTTGAGGGTCTTATGAAAAGCATTGAAAAATTAGACAGTATGACACTGATCGGCCCATTTAATCTGGGCAGTGAACAAAGAATAAAGATCAAAGATATCGCATCGCTTGTTATAAAAACTTCTGGAAAACCAATCAAGCTCGAATTTGATAAATCAAAAGAGACAAACATTTGGGGACAGGTTGCAGATTGTCAATACGCAAGAGAATTGCTGGACGGATGGAAACCAAAAGTGTCTTTTGAAAAGGGGATCCGGACTGTTTACAAACACATTGAGGAAAGGTTGTAGATCGTCATGGTAATCATACGGGCACCTTTTCGTATTTCCTTTTTTGGCGGAGGAACAGACTATCCGATTTGGTATAAAAATCATGGAGGCGCCGTATTTTCAACGACGATTGATAAATATTGTTATATCAGCTGCAGAACATTGCCTCCGTTTTTTGAACATAAGTACCGAATTATCTACTCAAAAATTGAAAATATCAGTAAAATATGTGAAATTGAACATCCGGCAGTGAGAGGTGTTTTTCAATATTTTAAAATAGATCAATCGAATTACGGTCTTGAAATCCATTATGATGCAGATTTACCCGCCCGTTCAGGTCTTGGTTCAAGTTCGGCATTCACTGTTGGTTTAATTAAGGCGCTTCATGCATATCAGGGAAAGATGATATCCAAACAGGATCTGGCCATGCAGGCGATCCATGTCGAGCAAAAGATCATTAAAGAAAATGTGGGTTCACAGGATCAGGTGGCTGCCGCTTATGGAGGACTGAATAAGATTATTTTTCATCAGGATGAGAGTATTCAAGTCGAACCCGTTATATTACGGCCAGAGTGTGTCAGTGATTTTCAAAAACACCTGTTATTTTTTTTCACCGGATTTACCCGGGTCGCATCTCATATTGCGAAAAAACAGATTGAAAATACAGATAAAAAGAGCAGGCAGCTTATTTCTTTGCAGAAAATGACAGAGCAGGCCATTTCAATTTTATGCTCAGAGCATGTTGATTTTTTTGATTTTGGTGATTTATTACATGAAGCATGGAGCAGAAAAAAGGAGATATCAGATAAAATTTCAACACCTCAGATTGATAATATATACAATAAGGCGAGAGAAGCAGGAGCCATCGGCGGCAAATTAATAGGTGCAGGCGGAGGCGGCTTTTTACTGCTTTTTGCACAGCCCGAAAAACATTCGAATATTAAAAAAGCGCTTGGAAATTTACTTTATGTTCCTGTTCGGTTTGAGAAAAACGGGTGTGAAATTATTTATTATAATTCGGAATTGATATAATTAACCATGCATGCGACAGTCAATAATGATGTATTATATTTTAAAATGAAAAATGACAAAGCCTGTTGATGGCTTTGGTTGTGTGTTTGATATTGAATATTTTTATAATTGAACGATGATTAATGAGGCAATTATTTTGGCCGGCGGATTCGGGAAAAGGCTGCAATCTGTTATCAAAGACATACCGAAACCAATGGCCCCTGTTCAGGGGAAGCCTTTTCTTGAATATTTATTTATGTTTCTTGAAAATCAAGGGATATCGAGCGTTATTTTATCTGTTTGTTATCTAAATAAAAAAATCATGACTCATTTCGGAAGCAAATTTAATAACATAAATATAATATATTCTGTTGAATCAGAACCCCTTGGCACAGGAGGTGCAGCCGAGTTAGCAATGGAGAAAATCAATGGTTCTGAAGTATTTATTTTAAATGGAGACACATTGTTCAATATCGATTTGTATGACTTTTACAGATTTCATCAAAAGAACAGAAGCGCATGCTCTATTGCCCTTAAAGAGACATTATCTGCGAACAGATATGGCGGTGTCATCATCGATTCAAATTCAAGAGTTACAGGGTTTGCGGAAAAGCGAACAAATAATGATACAACATGGATTAATGGCGGAATTTATTTGATTCAGAAAGGCGTGTTAAAAACCAAAAATTTTTCAGGCGCCTTTTCGATTGAAAAAGACTATTTTGAAAAGCACTGCCAGCAGGATATGATTTACGGTTATATTTCACAAGGCTATTTTGTTGATATCGGGATCCCTGATGATTATCAAAGAGCACAGAATGAAATCGGAAATGTGGTTGTCAAAGGGCATGCGTAAATGGCGCGAATAAAGGCAGTTTTATTTGACCTGGATGGTGTATTGGTGGACACCCTGCATTATCATTACCTGGCATGGGAAAAAATGTTTTCAGACCGGGGCGGGCATGTGAAAGAGCTGACGGTTTTACTGCACGAAGGCAGAAATTCATTTGAGATTTTACCCGTTCTTATGAAAGAATCCGGAGTTCATATACCTGAGAGTGAACATGAAAAATTTATTCACGATAAGAGGGCCTATTATCGATCCATCGTCGATGTTCGCTTTTATCCATTTGCCCTTGACGTTGTTGATGAAGTAAAAAAAAGAGAAATACAGGCGGTGATTGTCACGGCATGTTCACAACTGACAATGCGGAAATCATTAAGTAAACAGCATCGCCAGTTATTTGATTTTATTCAGACAGGGGATGATGTACCTCGGGCCAAGCCCTATCCGGATCCCTATGATATCGCCAGAAAAAAACTTCAGCTGAATCGCGATGAATGCCTGGTTATTGAGAATGCACCGCTGGGTATCGCTTCGGCCAATGCCGCCGGGATTGAGTGCATTGCAATATCCAGCACCCTGCCTGCGAAATATTTATCTGAAGCAGATGTGATTATCCATTCTATCAATGATTTAATGACGTTAAAATATTTTAACAACAGAAATACCCATGCTTAAAAGGAAAGCGATATTTTTTATTTCACTTTGGCGGATCAGTGATATTGCGCTTCATGCAGCGAGTTTCGTTGCCGCATATATGATTCGCTTCGATATTTTGGGCGAGGATGTAACCGAACCCCGTGCGTTGTCTGACCTGATTTATAATTTATTTGTTCTCCTGTTATTATGGGTGGTGTTTTCGAATGCGCTTGGCGTTTATCAATCAAAACGGCTGAGCGGGTTTTCTGCGGACTGGCTGCCGATTTTTTATTCCCAGACAGCTGTCGTGATATCATATACCTCCATTGGTTTTGTTTTAAAGGCGCTGGATCTGTCCAGAATCATGCTGGCTATTTATTCTTTTATTGCGATTGTGATTATCGGTTTTATTCATCAGTTTGTAAGAATATATTTGAATTATGCCAGGGTAAAAGGTTACAATCAGAGGCATATTCTTATTGTCGGTGCCGGTAAAATTGGTCGTGAATTGGCCTTACGGTTATCGGATCATTTGGAGTATGGTCTGAAAATCATCGGTTTTATCGATGATAAAAAGCTTCCTGGAAAGATCAGGGAAACCCAGTACGAAGTGATTGGCAACACCAGACAACTTCAGGAAATACTCCTGGCATATGATATTGACCGTGTGATGATTACGCTGCCGCTGACATCGCATCGTAAAGTGGCAAAAGTCGCTGATATTTGTGACTATGTCGGGGTTGAAGTGAATATTGTCCCGGATTTATTCGGATTTATTAAACCGAATACGAAAGTATTCGATATTGACGGCCTGCCGGTTATCGGGATTCGAAAAACACCGGTTGACAGCATTTTATATATATATTTCAAAAGATTGTTTGATATCCTTTTTAGTATTATTGTTCTGGCTGTTTTGAGTCCGGCGATATTCATATTTGCCCTTCTGATAAAACTGACTTCATCCGGTCCTGTTATTTTTAAACAGAACCGGATCGGATCGGGCGGGCGGGATTTTATATTTTACAAATTTCGGACGATGGCGATGAGCGATGAGAAACAAAGTGATACCATATGGACAACCGAAAATGATTCGAGATGTACGAAAATCGGAACATTTTTACGTAAGACTAGCCTGGACGAGCTGCCCCAGTTCTGGAATGTGCTCAAGGGGGATATGAGTGTGGTCGGCCCAAGGCCTGAACGTCCCCATTTCGCAAAAAAATTCAAGAGTGAAGTACCGAAATATATGGTTCGGCATCAGGTAAAAACGGGCATTACAGGCTGGGCGCAGGTAAACGGTTTTCGGGGTGATACGTCCATTGAAAAGCGTCTTGAGTACGATCTTTATTATATTGAAAACTGGTCATTTAAATTTGACTTAAAAATTATCTGGCTGACCGTTTGGAAAGGATTGATAAATAAAAATGCCTATTAGTTTTTTCGGCAGTGGTTTTACTACGTTGAGGTGTTTTTATTTCGAATACATTGTGTTTTGTCTTTCAGATTATGGATGCCGGATTAACGTTTACTGTCCTTTACTGAACGATAAATAATTTTATTCATCGTTTTAAAAATAGGAAATGATGTTGCCTTTAAGGGCAACATTTTTTATTTTAGAAAGGCGTGATTGTTCAGTTCGGTCTGCCGCCCAATCGTATCGATTTGATCAATCAAATTTCAGATATGGAGTTTCATGAAGCCTGGGAATCAGCAGCCTGCAAAAAAATCAATACAGGGCAGGGATTTATTCCAATCTATTACATGGATTTGAAACATCTCATTGCGAATAAAGAGGCAGCGGGTCGGGATAAGGATTTGGATGATTTAAAGTATCTAAGAAAGTTGTTATATAATAATTCTCTCATTGAAGAGGAGTGTCATGGGGTCAGCTACGTTGGTGCGATATTTAGTAGGCTGAAAATCCAAATAAAGCTAATCAAAAAAGAAATATGTTATGAGACTTGATTCCTTTGAAAAACATGCTCTTCAGAATGCACTTCGTCGAGTTGAAGGTGATGTGTATCTTTTTGGGTCTCGGCTGGATGATGAAAAACGAGGGGGTGATATCGATTTGCTCGTTTTTTCAGAACAGGATGCTTATGAGCTTTCAAAACAAGTCGCCGTTACTTTTTTTATGCATTGCGAAGAAAAAATAGATGTTATCGTTTTCAATCCGAACCAGCTCACCAAAGAACAGAAGGCTTTTTTCAATTCCATTGAAAAAGTGAGAATCCAATGATCAAATCCATAATGACTTTGTTGATTTCGAATGCAGAAAAGGCGATAGCCGCCATTCATCTTGTTTCGGCTTCTATAAATGATATAGAGCCTTTTAATCCCGGACAATCCTATACACTAAAAGAATTGGAACCGTATGATGCGTTGAACGATCGATTTATCCGGGCCGTTGAGATCAGTCTGCGATTGTTTCGAACTTATGAGCGGTATTCTTTTGCAGAGAATTCCGAGACTTTGAGAGACATGTTAAACCGCATGGAAAAATTAAAGTTTATAAGTTCTGTTTAAACCTGGATAGAAATGCGGGAAGTAGGCAATCGGATTGTACATGAATATTTTCCGGAAGCCCAGTCCCGAATTGTTGATGATATTAAAAAACATTATGGACCCGAATTGATCAGCCTGAATAAGCGTATAGAGAAGCTTGTCAGTCAATTGAACAAGACCGGATAATTTTCAGCAAGTCATGTTTCAAAGGCGAAAAATGATTGAAATTGAAGACTTTCAAACCTATATTATTTCTGTTGAAGATTTGATCATTTTCAAGCTTTAAAAAAAAATTGAAATAATACTCAATGGGAATGAATGAAAATGGTGATTCTGAAACTCCGACATCATGATGAAGAAAAAGAAATCGATTTCGAGCTGGCATATCACCAATCCTTGACTCTGGATGAAAGGATTGCCATGCTTGAAGAACGCAAAATTCACTTTTTAAAACAGTTGATCGATCATGGACACAGAAAACCTGTTGAAATTATTAAACGCTCATGAAGTGCGATACGTGATTATCGGTGCTTCTGCATTTCCGGTACATGGATTTGTACGAGCCACCCTGGATGTTGATCTTTTTATTGAGCCAACAGAAGAAAATGCTTTTCGTACATTACAGGCGCTTTCAGAATTTGGCTATAATGTTTCTGAATTGGATATCAACGATATATTATCAAATAAAGTGCTCCTTAGACAATATATTGTAGAGACAGATATTCATCCGTTTGTTACTGGAGTGAAATTTCAAGAGATTTGGGAAAAGAAAGTTGAGAGCCGTTATGGCTCAACACCGGTTTTCTATGCCGGATTAGACTCTCTTATCACTATGAAACAAGCGGCCAATCGTCCCAAAGACCAGGAAGATTTAAAGTATTTGCTCAAACTGAAAAAAGGACAGCGATGACAAAACGAATTCTTGTCACAGGCGGCTCGGGTTTTTTAGGCAGCCATCTTTGTGACAGATTGCTTGATGAAGGCTATGAAGTTATTTGTCTGGATAATTTTTTTACGGGAAGAAAACAGAACATTCTGCATTTGATCGGAAATCCGCTGTTTGAATTGTATCGCCATGACGTCACTTTTCCCCTCTATATTGAAGTGGATGAAATATACAATCTGGCCTGTCCGGCTTCTCCCATTCATTATCAGCGTGATCCGGTTCAGACCACGAAAACATCGGTGCACGGCGCCATCAATATGCTGGGTCTGGCCAAGCGGGTGAAAGCGAAAATTCTTCAGGCTTCAACCAGTGAGGTGTACGGTGATCCTGAACAGCATCCGCAGAAGGAAAGTTACTGGGGCAATGTAAATCCGGTGGGATTCCGGTCCTGTTATGATGAAGGCAAGCGCTGCGCCGAAACCCTCTGCTTCGATTATTATCGCCAGCACAGAATGCCGATCAAGGTCATCCGGATTTTTAATACATACGGACCCCGCATGCATCCCAGTGACGGACGCGTGGTTTCCAATTTTATCATGCAGGCGCTCAGGAACGAGCCAATCACCATTTACGGAGACGGGAGTCAGACGCGTTCATTCTGCTATGTCAGTGATTTGATTGAAGGCATGTCCCGTATGATGCAGACCGAGGCTGATTTCACAGGCCCGGTTAATCTGGGGAATCCGGCCGAATCCACGATTCGTGAGCTGGCGGAATTGATCATCCGGCTGACAGGTTCCAAATCCAGACTCGAATTCAGGCCGCTTCCGGCGGATGATCCGGTGCGCAGAAGACCGGACATTTCGCTGGCCAGAGAAAAGCTCGGCTGGGAGCCCGACATTTCCCTTGAATCAGGGTTAAAAGAGACGATTGAATATTTTAAGGGAGTCATACGGGAAGAAGGTTAAAAGGTTCAAAAGCTTGAATTTTCATACCAAGAAAAAGGAAAAACCGATGAAATGCACGATAATGATTTTCATATTCATCGCGCTTCCGGTTTTCGGATCGGTGCATGAAACCCTTCCTTCATGGCACTGGGCTTATGATTATATTGAATGCCTTCAAATAGCAGGATTTTTTCAGGATGTGTATCAGATGAACCGGCCCTTGACCCGGGGTGATGCGGCCAAATCGATTCTTGAAACCGGATATCAGATCAAGCAAAATCAGATCGAGTTGTCCAGATCTGATCTGAAACGTTACAAATGTCTGGCATCCGAGTTTTCAGAGGAAATCCGTTCGATTCAGGGCAGGCTTGATTCTGTCGATGTTCTGGAGCTCGGCGGACATCTGATTGAGGACGTTGTGCAGCATTCAGATGAAAATGTGAAATTCAGGGGTGTGTATCGCAGCCGAATTCATGTGCCGGTCGGCAGGAATATTGCCCTGTACAACGGCATTAGTTTTGATCAGTATCTTGTGGATGATCCGGATTATACCGGGAAAGAATGGCGGGGCATCACAGGGTATACCGAGCAGGCGTATGTCAATGCCCGATTCGGCCGGTTTCGTGTCCGATTCGGCCGTGACTTTTTAAAATGGGGCCCCGGGCAATCGGGCACGTTGATATTTTCTGACATTGCCCGTCCCCTTGACCATTTTTCAGGCAGTCTGGATGTGGGGCCGTTCCGGTTCAGCTACTGCCTGTCCCGGCTGGATGATTGGAAATTATCAGCAGCTCTGCAGGATTCTCTCGGCGGCAGCCGGGCCCGCCGGTACATTTCGTGCCATCGTCTCGATGCCCGGTTTTTTAAAGGGCGGCTTCAATGCGCTGTTACAGAAGCCGTCACATATGGCGGTGTTAACCGCTCGCCGGAATGGACCTATCTCAATCCGTTTGTTTTTTACCATGGGGCTCAGCTCAATGAGAGCGGTAAGACCAATACGTTCGGAAGCATTGATATTCTCGGATATCCGGCTCAGCGCTGGCAGGTTTACGGGAGTCTGATGATCGATGATATTCAAATTGAAAAAACGGGTCCCGGTGATTTAGAGCCCAATGAGACCGGATTCCTGACAGGCACCCAATGGTCGCCGATCGCAGGAACAACTGTGTCCGCAGAATATGTTCGGATTACCAACCGTACGTATAAAACACCCAATTCTTGGGAAACTTTTGTGCATCGGGGCGTTCCTCTGGGGCATCCGCAGGGCAATGATTTCGACTTATGGCAGGCGGGGTGGACACAATGGATAGGCAGTAAGTTCCGGGGTGAAATCACCTATGGCCAGGTACGAAAAGGAGAAGGAGATCTGTTCACACCATTTGACACCCCGTGGATGAACTATACTGTCAAACAGGGATATTCAGAACCGTTTCCGACAGGGGTCGTTGAAAAACAAAGCCGGTTCCATTTAAAAATGAATTATTATGCATCGGCTCATTGGGGATTGAAAGCAGAATTTCAGTCGATCGAATATCAAAATTATCAACATATTAAGGA
Organism: bacterium; assembly: GCA_016932575.1. Lineage (GTDB taxonomy): Bacteria > Zhuqueibacterota > QNDG01 > QNDG01 > JAFGCO01 > JAFGCO01. The sequence goes on along the minus strand of JAFGCO010000067.1, from coordinate 53,598 downwards.
TGAGAATGAAAACAAATTGTTCTGGAAACTGGGAGTCTGGGTGGACGGAGGGACAGTATTTCATATGAAATAAATTGATTTCCAATAAATCTGTCTTTAAAGCCGTATAATCATTGTATTATATGGCTTTTTTATTGTAAAATATACGAATTTTCGTAAATTATAATTATTTTAGCTTGATTTATTTAAATAATTTGTTATTATTAAAGGCATCACCCTTGCCGTTTGGCACCACGATTCCAGAATTTCTTATTCCCTTTGATCCCTGAATTGAATGATTATCCAGCCATCATTGAAAAGGAGGAAAGTATGCAGTATCTGAAGAAAATTCAACATTATGCGTGTCTGACCGGGCTGTTGTATGTATCGCTGGCAGTGGCACAGGTCAATTTGATTTTAAATCCGGGAATGGAAGCCTGGAGCGGGGGGATCCCGGATGACTGGAATTATTCCGGAAGTTCGTATCTGTCTGAATCCTCCGGTCCTGTTCATGGCGGCGGCCACAGTGTGGAATTTCAAGTACCGACAACAAGTACAACAGCAGAATTGTCACAGGACATTTCCGTCTCGGGGGGCAATATCTGTTCATTTGCCTGCTGGATTTATGACAATGAACCTTTTAGTGAGATCGGCCTGATCATCAATTGGCGTCATGCCGGAGGGAGCCTGGGCTGGATAAATTCTTCTCACTCTTCAGATTCCGGATCATGGCAGCAATTAAAAATCAATAATGCCGCTGCTCCGTCAGAGGCCACAATTGCCAGAATTCGTATTCGTGCATATCAGCAGTCCGGAATTGGCGGCGATATTGTTTATGCGGATGATGCTGAATTTTATTTGGATGCCTCTCTTGCAGTCTCACTGAGCGAATTTACGGTTTGTCCCCTTCGTGACAGTCATTTGATTGAATGGCGTACAGAGAGTGAAACGGGGACCCTGGGATTTCATATTTTGAGCTCTAATGCAGAACATGGTCCTTTTGAACCGGTGACGACTGCCATGATCGCCGGCCGGGGCAATCAATCCGCCGGAGCCGTATATTCCTATCCTGTTTATCCGGAAAAGATCGATGAACCCGTATGGTATCGGCTGGAAGAAATCACGGAGTCCGGCGAACATGTGGTTTTGGGAACCGTACCGGTTCATGCGTACGCCCGGAAACGGATGCCGGATCAATCGTGCATTGCCGGTAATTTCCCCAATCCATTCAATCCATGTACTCAGATCGAATTTCAGCTGTCAGAAGAGAATGCAGGATGTATAACGCTGGATGTCTTTAATGTCCGTGGCCAAAAGATCATCACATTGGCTGACAGAATTTTTAAAGCAGGCAAGTATTTAATACCCTGGTCCGGTCAGAATACGGCCGGCATGCTTGTGCCTTCCGGGATTTATTTTGCAAGGCTGAGTTCAAATCAAGGTCTATTGGATGTGAAGAAGCTGTTGAAGTGTGAATAATTATTCTTCATATCCACCAACCCAGGTGCGGCACCTATAGTTATTTTTGTTTGTTTTCAAGTTTCAAAATGAAGCAAGTGTAATATTTACAACCTAAGAATTCTTTTTGTCATTTCGAGCATTTTTTCAGCGAGAGATCTTAAATGGTTCATAGTATGAGACAAGACGTACCATTTAAGATCTCTCCCTTCGGTCGAGATGACAGGCATATAAAAATATCCTGGTTGATATGAACTATCAGTAAATTTTTATTGTTTTTCAGACAGAGTCAGCTTTGAATGCGACAATAAAAAAAGTCCGGCGAAATAGCCGGACTTTTTTCTTAAGTCATGTATTTCTACCTGTGTCATGAATACGGACGACACTGATAGATGCTTATTTTTCTGAGAATACCGACATATCTACATCTGCATTGTATTGAAACTCTGTTACAAGCATGTCAGACGATTTTTCATCATTGGTATAGGCGGTTACCTTGAAGGCAGTTTGAATACCGTCGACGTCGCGATAATCATGAAAGTATTCAGTCACCCGGGCCGGGCCCTGCTGAGTGACAGTGTTGTATTTCATGCCCAGTGGAAGCATGGTTTCCCCGTCTAAAAACAGGCGGTACATCATGTCATCCTTTCTGATGATTATTTCGAGAGCCTTTTTTTCAGAAAAAGAGGCTTCCTCCACAAACTGAATATCCCGTTCATTCAGATTTTTCAGAAGTACGATTGTATCACGGAAAAAATCTTCAGTTAACTGGTTTTCCACGGCCTCAGGAGCGGGCATGGTGCCCTGGGGACCGGACATCCGGGCGTTCCCGCCTTCAAGAACCATTGTAATGAGGCCCATTGGCATGTTCAATTCCATGAACACCTTGTCAGGGTACACAACGGTGCGCTGCACATCCATGGCCATTTCACCCATCGGGGATGTTTGTGCGATTTTTGCCCTGCTGTATGTATTTTGAACGGCAGTAATTTTATCCAGTCCCCCCATGGCTTCTGCCATTTTTAATATCAACTGCTTCCCTTTTTCCAAATTTTCCGCCGAAGCGTCTTCTATCTTTTCTTCAGGTGCCGGGATGGTGATGTCGATTGTGTTCACATTGCCAAGCACGGACAGGGGCTCGTCAAAATCAGATGAATTTCCAACCACAAGAATATGCACCTGATCCGGCTTGAGATAGGTCTGAGCTACCCGGAGCACGTCTTCCCGGGTAACTTTTTCAACATTCTGCCTGGCCTGCTGGAGGAAATCATCAGGATAATTGTTATAGGCATATTGAACAAGACGGGCGGCTATTTCTCCGACCTGATCAAAGTTAAATACATATGAATTCAGCCATCCCTCTTTCGCTCGGGTGAGTTCTTCTTCGGTAACTGGTTTTTCGGTCATAAGACGGATTTCTTTCAGCATGGCACGAATGGCCTCCACTGTACGGCCGGATTGGGTACTTGAGTGGGTGTAAAATGCACCCGGATATAAAAAGCGCGTTTCACATCCGCCATAAACAGCATATGCCAGGCCCTGATCCGATCGTACTCTGGAAAACAGACGGCTCGAGAGGCCTCCGCCTAAAATTTGATTCATCATTAATATGGCTGCATAATCTTCGCTGTGATTATTCGGTCCGATCTTTTTTGTGCCGCCCAGATGACCGATGTAGATATTGCTTTGATTAACATCGGTTTTTTCCACCAGATTTACCGAATATTCGTATTGATAAGGCACTGTCACTTTTTTTTCAACCGGATCCGGAACAGGCTGCCAGTCTTCAAACAGGTTTTTCAGTTTGCTGATCATTGTCCCGGTTTTAAAATCTCCCCAGATCCCGATCACCATACCGTTCGGCCGAACCCATTTTTTATGGAAATTCACGATATCATCCCGTGTAATCGCATCAATGGTTGCATATTCTTCATCCCGGTACAAGGCGCAATTTTTATAAATCAGCTTGTAAAATTCGCGTTGTGCGATTTCACCCGGATTGTCATTCCGGCGTGAAATCGCACTTTTTTCCTGAACTTTGGCGAGTTCGATTTTATCATCGGGAAACTCAGGATCACGCAGAACATCCGCAAAAATTTCCGCCACCTTGTCAAAATGATCTTTTAATGCCGACACCGATGCTCCTCCGCTGACCTGATTGATCCATGTTTCAATACTGGCGGCTATGGATTCGAGTTCCTCATCGATTTCATCACCCGACATTTGAGTGCTCCCTCCGGTCCGCATGACTTCTCCGGTTATACAGGCAAGGCCTGCTTGATCATCGGGATCTCCCCAGTAGCTTCCCGTAAAAAATTCGGCCCGCATTTTAATAAAGGGCAATTCGTGATCTTCGATCAAGATCAGTTTCATTCCGTTATTCAATGTGACGGTGGTTTTTTCCGGCATTTCAATGGTGCCCAGGGAAGGGTAGGTTAGCTCTTTATAATGTTTCTGACCCCACAAAACAAAGGGTATCAGAAAAACTACAAAAATAAATCCCCGTAAAATTTTTCTATTCATTTCGGATCCCTTTCGATTATCTGTACAGATTTTGAACGGACAAAGACGACTATGCTTCCGGGGGCACAATCATTCCTACGGTTCGGTTTTTTCCCCTGAAATACACTTTCATGACTTTCTGAATGTCCTCTGCTGTTATCGCTTCAATCTTTTCCACTTCATGAAAAAGTGCCCGGTAATCATCAAAGAAACTTTCAGCCCAGGCCAGCTGCATGGCCAGTCCCTGATTGGAATCAAGTCCTTCAAGAAAGTTCACTTTTGCCCGGGTTTTTAGGGCGATCAGCTCTTCTTCGGATATCGGTTCATTCTTCAACCGTTCAATTTCTTCGTACATGGCTGCTTCGCATTCTTCAAGGGTATGCCCCTGAGCAGGGAATGCATAGAACAGAAAGAGTCCCGGATATTTACCCATGGTCCAACCTGAGATTGCGCCTGTGGCAAGCGCAATTTTTTTCTCTTTAACCAGACTTTTATATAATCGGGAAGTACGCCCCTGACCGACCACATCGGTAATGGCATCCAGTACGGCTGAATCTTTATGATACACATCCGGACGGTGATACCCGATGAGTATGAGCGGCTGGGCATGATCTTCCACTTCGATTCGTTTTTCACCGAGCTGGGGGGGTTCTACGGTTTTCACGGGTTCCCGTTCGGGACCTCTGGGAATACGTCCCCAATAGGTTTCCGCCAAATCGATGACGTTTTTGGCGTTGACATCACCCACGATGGCAACTACCAGATTTTGTGGTGTGTAATGTGTCTGAAAAAAGTTATCTGCTTCCTGCCGGCGAAGCGGAACCAAATCAGACATATGCCCGACAACCGGATGGCCGTATGGGTGGGCCTTATATGCGGCGGCAATAAATTCCTCGATCAATTTACCGGTTGGATTGCTTTCCGTACGCATTCGTCTTTCTTCCATGACCACTTCTTTTTCCGTAAAAAATTCCCTCAGCACCGGATTTAAAAATCGGTCTGATTCAAGAGACATCCACAATTCCACCTTGTTGCTCGGAAGATTGTAGAAATAAACAGTGGCATCATAACCGGTACCCGCGTTGAGGCCCCGTCCTCCTTCGATTTCGATTACTTCCCCCAATTCATTGCTGACCACATACTCTCGGGCTGCGTCGACCGCTTCCTGATGAGCGGCTTTTAACTGGTGCAGTGTGGCTGAATCCGCCATGACGCCCTTGCGATATTCTGTCAGCCAGGCTTCAAATGTTTCATCCTCTCTGGCCATCGCTTTTCTTTCTTTTTCAATATCCGTGGTGCCGATGGTTTCTGTTCCCTTGAATGCCATATGTTCAAACAGATGAGCTATACCTGTGATTCCTGTCACTTCATTGGCAGCGCCGACATCCGCCCAGGTGATGAACGAAACCACCGGGGCTTCATGCCGCTCTAAAATCAATACACGAAGACCGTTCGGCAGCGTATGTTTGACCACATGCTTCTCGAGATTCAGATATCCCTGTGAGAGCAAAAGACAGGGAATCATAATAAATATGAACACAAATGGTAAAAATGTCCCTGTTCGTTTCATTATGAATCCTCCTTAAAATATGCCTGGATGACTTGAACCACCAATACTCTTTTACGCTCGGGATGATCATTGGTTGCAAAACATGAAATTGACAAGATTGAAATCACCTGTTTACAGGTTATAACCGTGTCTGTCTGTGGCAGTTGTAGCCAGCTGGCCGCAGGCCGCGTTGATGTCGTCACCTTTGCTCAGACGCAGGGTTACAGGAGCGCATAGGGGACGGATGATTTCTGCAAAAGCGTGGATGCATTGATCATCGGGTCGGCTCCACGGGCCTCTGACAGGGTTATATGCGATCAGATTGACTTTACAGCGGATTCCGCTCAGCAGATTGAGAAGACGATGTGCGTCTTCAGGTGAATCATTCACCCCTTTAATTAAAACATACTCAAATGTTACCCGTTTTCGCGACTGGCGGGCATATAATTTTACTGCCCTGATTAAACTGTCCAGAGGATATTTGCGATTGATCGGCATAATTCCGGATCGTGTTTCATTGTCTGCTGCATTCAGAGAAACGGCCAGATTAAAGGGATGGCGGTCGCGAATGTATTGTTCAATTATCGGCACGATACCCGAAGTTGAAACAGTGACTTTCCGATGACCTATGGCCAGACCATCCTGGTGGTTTAATATCCAGAGCGCCTTCATCACATTGTTATAATTCAGCAGCGGTTCTCCCATGCCCATGACGACCAGATTGGTTGGCCTGATACCGGTATGCCTCTGCATGGCTAAAACCTGCTCTACAATTTCATGGACCTCAAGATTGCGGATAAATCCCATTTCTGCAGTAGCACAGAATCGGCATCCTACAGCACATCCGACCTGTGATGAAATGCAAAATGTTTTTCGCTTTCCCTCAGGAATATACACGGATTCAATATGGTTACCGTCATTTAGTTTCCATAAATACTTTCGGGTTTGACTGGTTCTGGAATTTGTTGTTTTACTTAACGGTAAAGTGAAGATAAAGGCCCTTTCTTTCAGTGTATTTTGAAACTGACGTGAAATATTGGTCATTCCAGTAAATTCCGATAAATTTTTATGATAAAGCCATAACCAGATTTGAGATGCCCGGAATGATTTTTCACCAAGCGACAGAATCCAGTCCGAGAGTTCATGATAAGACAGGGATTTTAAGTTGATTTTTGACATGTATTCCTGTTTCAAACCAAAGGAACTATTGAATGCAGGCAAGAGCCTATAGAAAATCTAATCGTTCTGTATCATAGTATATCATCCCACAAATTATAAAATACCTGGAACGACGATTATTCATTGACATTGTTGCATGGTTATAACCGCATGACCATCTTCAGTGTGGTCCCTTTTTTGGAAAACTGATAATCCACTTCGTCCATTAATTCTGTCAGGATAAAAATGCCGCGCCCGCTTTCTTTCATGAGATTTTTGGGTAACAGGGGATTTTGGATGGATTCCGGATCAAATCCTTCTCCCTCGTCCTGAACAGTGATGATAATTTTATCTTTGCCGGTCCTGAATTGTAAATGCACTTTTTTATTTGGATCCTTCTTATTGCCGTGTATGATGGCATTGCCGACGGCTTCGGTAACCGCAATTGCCAGATTGTTCTTCTGGTCCTGGTTCAGGGACAGTTCTTGAGCGACCTTTTCTGTTAAATCATCTGCGCAATGGAGTTCACCCAGTTGACTGGGCAGAGTGCATTTCATATTTCTTTGATGCTTTGTCATTTTAATACAATGTGTGATCTATGAGACATTTATCACACCTTATTTACGATCTTTTAATGAAATGTTTGACATCATCTGCCAGTAGAAACATGGCCGAAATAAACAGCCGCCATTGATTCCGTATATCGGCATTAAAAAATCCAGCGCATTTCGAAATCGAGTTGTGTATAGATTTGGCGTTTCACCATCAGTGTTTTCGTCCTGATGGTATGCGCGGAAAAGTTAAGTTGCAGGCGTTTTCCATGGTAATGCCAAATCAGCAAGGGACCATGACTGTGAAAATCCAGATGTTTTTTTTTCTGCTGCGAACCTTCAGGTTGAGATATATATTGATATCCTGTCCGAATAAAGAAAGTATATCCCGGACGAATGTGCCATCCGGCGTAAGGCATATAATTCATTCGTAATGTAAATGTGTGGCTTTGACGGTCGCTTATTTTTTGCTCAAGCCATTCATTCCAGATGAGTTTGCCGTTTTCGTCCAATTCAAGCCGGTAACTGATCAATGCGGCTGTTCGGCCGGACAGGCCGATAAAGACAGAATCTTCCAGCTGAAATTTTCTGTAGAGAAAGCTGCGAACACCCGCCAGCTTGGAATCGAAATCGTAATCCACATAATTGGCCAGTACAGAAACCGACTGTTTCCATCGAATTTTTGATGACGGCTGCCAGCTGATCTCCGGTTTCAATCGAAATATACGGGTCCAGTTGTTATCTGCGCTCTTTTCTCCGTAAATATACACCAGATGCATCAGATGTGATGAAATCTGGGTTTCCAGAGTGATCGTTGGTGAAATACGATGCTGATGGGTAAGATCGATATGCCATCGGAGTTCATCCCGGTCATCGAAGTTCTCTTCATCCGGTGTATCATACTGCAATTTTTGAAAGTGTGTGACTAACAGGAGTGTATCGGTTAATCCCAAAGGAAACTGCGTCTTCAAGCTATATGATGAAATGCCGCTTTGATTGTCGGGTGTTTTGAGCAGGTTGCTGCCTGAATAAGGAGATGAAGGCAGGATTTCAGCTAATTTATACTTCTGATCTTCTGATAAATGTTTAAAATGAAAATCACCCTCCATCCAGTCTCTCTGCCATCGGAAGTGAATCGAACCGAACAGTTCCAAGTCTTTACGTTCCCGCTTGAGTCCCTGAGACGGCCCCGTAAGCAGATCAATTTTCAAACGGTGCATGGCAGCGCGCCCCAGAAGATATACCTGAGTACGTGAATCGATTTGGTACGTCAACCGGTTTTCAGCGCTTTGCGTGTGATCTTCACGACTTTCCATATCACCTGCCGGTGAAATATAATAATCGCGTCGCAATATCCGGTATCGAAGATTTAAGGTGTCCGCTGTCTCCTGATAAAACCGCCGGTGTACCTGATATTGAATCATACGAGTGTGATTTTTTCTGTGGTCAAGATTGTCTCCATCCAGCATGCAGTGAATACGGTGCATGTACTCCTGGAATTGAATTCGCGGGATTTGCAGTGACATGGTATACGTAACTCCGGTGTCTGATTGTTGCATTCTTTTATCTTGTTTGATACCAACCATCATTGGTGCGTTAAAATTACCGCGATTGAGTGTAAATCCCATACGCATAAATTGAGTCCGGATGTCGTTTTGAAATCCGGACTGGCGATCCATAAAGATATCATGGGAACCTTCAACATGCAGGAGTAAGTCGGGGCGTAATGAAAACATGGATCGCGCCAGTAAAGAATGCTGATCTTTCCATTTATTTTGACCGGGGGCCACTTTTAGACGCGAGGCACCTGCATCCTCAATGATTTGCGCGAATGTCCGGGGTGTAAGTTGAGACTGATAATTCAGTTGAACTCGCCAGGTATCGGTGTTTAATCCGTGCTGATATTGAGTACGCAATGAATCATTGGAAACAGCAAGACACCTTTGGGTCATCATCAGACTCATTATCCATACAATCAAGAAAGGTTGATACTTCATCTCAATTTGGAGTTGAAGGACTGGATTTCGTTTTATTTTCTCTTTTGCGCTGCTGTTTTATCGGGAAAGCGTTGCGTTCTTTTAAATGTACAGATCCCCCGGAGATTACCAGCTTCATGGCATCTTCCACGGACATGTCAAGGTCTGTGACTTGTGTTTTAGGTACAAAGAGAAGATAACCCGATGTCGGATTGGGCGATGTGGGAACAAAGACACTGACAACATCTTCCTGAAGCGTATCCTGAATCGGTCCCCGGGTATCCTGTGTGAAGAAGGCCATGGTGTACAGACCTTTTCTGGGGTATTCGATGAGCACTGCGTTCTTGAAAATTTCCCTTTTTTCAGACAAAAGCGCTTCGCTGATTTCCTGGATTGCAATATAAATCCGGTTGGCCAGAGGAATGCGTGTAACAATAAAATCACTAATGTCAAATAATTTGCGTCCTATAAAATTTCGGGCAAGCGATCCTGTGAGTAATACAAGTGCCAAAAGTACAAGCAGTCCCAATCCCGGAATTGAGGTGATTGTCTGGCTGATGCCGAATGTGTCAGTTAGAAACTGAGAGACAACATTTTTTAATAATCCGTCAAAAAACCTGAAAGAGATATAAAGAATATAGACTGTCAGTACAATAGGAGTAAGCACCAGAAGACCTGTGATAAAGATTTTTCTTAACTTTGACAACATTAATCGTTCTCCTTTGGCACGACATGGTACACTTTCTCATCCTTTTTTGCCATACCGTATTCTTCCCTGGCGATTTTTTCAACGGTTTCCGGCTCTTTCAGGGCTTCTTTTTTTTCTTCAAGCCGTTCTTTGGTTTCAGTTAATTCCTGTATTTCTTTTGCCAGTTGCCGCTCCTGTAAGCGGATACGAATCTGGTTTAAAATACCCCGCTTACCGGGCATTAAAAGTGCCAGGAATGCGATAAAAATCAGCAGAATTAACAGTCCCCGGCTTTTCCCCTTTTTTCTCTTTGCCATAGTCCTGCTCTCCCAAAGCGTTTTATTGCCCGGGGTGAATGGAAAGTCATCAAACAAGCAGGCTGCTCTGTCATCTGAGCTGTATCAAAAGTGCCTGATCGAATCTCGTTATTTTGCTGAGCTGTGATGAAATGTATTTTTTTAAAAAATCCATCAAGTCAGTTTCGGACACAGAAAATTCGGAACAAGCTAATTTGTACCTTTTGATACAGCTCTTGGGTAATTATTCATATTTCATATCACTGCCAGACGCCTGCGATCGTATAAAATATTTCAAAGCTTTCAGCTCGGTAATTTATTGAATTTTTTTCCCGGATAAAACGCCGCATCTCCCAGATCTTCTTCAATACGAAGCAGCTGGTTGTATTTACAAATGCGATCAGTTCTGCTTAATGAACCTGTCTTGATTTGTCCGGCGTTCACTGCAACGGATATATCTGCAATTGTCGTATCTTCAGTTTCGCCGGATCGATGAGAAATCACGGCATTCCAGCTTGCCTTATGAGCCATCTCAATGGCATTCAAGGTTTCCGTCAAAGTGCCGATCTGATTCACTTTAATAAGAATGGCATTGCCCGCTTTTTCATTAATCGCCCGTTTCAGATAATTGACATTGGTCACCAGATTATCATCACCGACAAGCTGACACCGGTTCCCGATTTTTTGTGTAAGGATTTTCCATCCTTCCCAGTCATTTTCGGCCATACCATCTTCAATTGAATCGATTGGATATTTTTTTATCAGTTCTGCCAGATAGCCGGCCTGTTCCTCCGGGCTGCGTTTGGCGCCTTTATCGCCTTCAAAAACAGTATAGTCATAAATGCCGTCTTTAAAAAATTCGGAAGCGGCGCAGTCAAAGGCGAGCATCACATCTTCACCGGGTTTATATCCGGCTTTTTCAATCGCCTTCAGAATAGATTCCACAGCATCTTCAGTGCCCTTAAATGCAGGTGCGAATCCGCCTTCATCTCCGACGGCCGTGCTCAGATCCCGGTCGTGAATCACTTTTTTCAGGTTGTGAAATACTTCAGCACCCATACGCAACCCTTCTGCAAAGCAATTTGCGCCTATGGGGCGAATCATAAACTCCTGAAATGCAATGGGGGCGTCTGAGTGTGCGCCTCCATTAATAATATTCATCATAGGAACCGGCAGGACTTTGCTGTTAACACCGCCCACATATCTGTAGAGGGGCAATCCAACGTATTCAGCAGCAGCCCTGGCGACGGCTAATGATACGCCAAGAATCGCGTTGGCTCCCAATTTAGACTTCGTAGGCGTACCATCCAGCTCAATCATCAACTGGTCGATTTCTGCCTGATAAATGGCATCTTCGCCAATAATTTCTTCAGCGATTGTCTCATTGACATTGTCAACCGCCTGGGTAACGCCTTTGCCCAGATAACGTGCTTTATCTCCATCCCGCAGTTCAACGGCTTCATTTTCTCCGGTCGAGGCACCGGATGGTACGGCCGCAATGCCGACAGCGCCGCTTTCCAGAATCACTTCAACTTCCACAGTTGGATTGCCGCGGGAATCTAAAATTTCACGGGCGTAAACGTCTGTAATAATGGACATGAATTATCCTCCTTTAATTAAAAAATAAATATCACATCATATGGAATCAGAGAGAATCGGTTTACGGTTTTATTGTAATCATTTTTATTATGCTCTTTGATCCATCTTACGGATGTAATTTAATATAAATTATTGTCAAATGCCAATGATCCATCCAAAAATTACAAAAAAAACACCGAAAATGGCACAAATCAGATTCACTCGGTCATTATTCATCCATATGAAACCTGAAACAGGTTTGGCAGGATGACCGCAGTGTGTTTTTTTCTCAGTTGTCTGCCGGCAAATGGTACATACATATTGTCCTTGCAGGGATGCTCCCAGACAACTGTCTATTAAAGTGGCTATGAAACCTGCACCGGCAATCCACCAAAAAAGAGGATGAACAATTGAAAGACCCGCGTTTTCAGGTTGAAGCGGCAGTCCACTGCAGACAATAATCCAGGCTCCCAAAAATGCACCGATAAGTCCTGTAATCGTGATTCCGCCGGAAATCCCGTGATCAACCGGCTGACCTGTCGTAATGAGCCGGGGCCGCGTTTTTGATAATACACCGATTTCAGTAGCCCAGGTATCAGCATTCACGGCAGCCAGAGCCCCCAGGTAACTATAATACCAGACCGGATGCGGGAAAAGAGTGTGCAGAATGATCAACAGACCGGGCAGCCCGCCGTTGGCCAGCACTTGACCGGCATCCCGAAGACTGGATTTTTCAAATACAGTATCGAATTTCCTTTTACGAACCTTGCCGGTTTTAGATAAAATGCTTGAAGAAATATAAAAGGCTAAAATGGGGAGTGCCCAGGTCCATCCGCCAGCACCGAAAATAATCGCCGCCAGAATAAATGCACAGACACTCCCGCTGATGCTGAGAAAGCGGATACGGCAGGAAACAACGGCAATGAACAGTGCCAGAATAATTCCGAGCGACAATTGAATGATTCCTGAATGAGACTGGGATAACATAAAATACAAAATGAACGCGGATCCCAAAGGTACGGTGAAATTATCGGAACCCATGGAGGAGATGGATTCAAAAGCGGTCGCCATGCAGGCTGTGACACATCCGATCCAGATAATTTGTGCAAGGCCAAATTTAAGATCATCCAAGGGGCCAAATGCAGAAAGAGCGACAACGACACAGATCCATGCGCTGAAGAACATGGCGGCTGATCCTTCAAGCGATTTTTCATCCTGACCCAGCCAATAGCGATGCGGAGCTTTCATATTTTCTCCGATAATGGCAGCAAGAGCGTCCGGCAGTGTCATGATGAGTACACTGGTCATAAAGATCACTTTATGGCCGGTCCAGCATACAAGCAGCAGTATCAGGATACTCAGCGGATAAAAGATCGTTCCATAACTGAAACGGTCGGTTCCATGCATGCCTTTCAGCCTGCCGGAACGAACGGCTGTGAAGTTAACAATAATGAAAATCAATGCCAGCCAGATAATGGGCCTGTTGGATTGAAAATAATAAGGTGTGAACACCACCAGCATGCCAACACCGATATGAATCATTTTTCGGCTGACCTCCTGTGTCCAGCCAATTTTTTTACGAACCCATTCAAAGGGCAGAACAAAAAGCAGCAGACCTGCAAGAAAAACAGCAAATTGCATCCAGTCTGACTTTGGGGCATGAAAAAGAAAGCGAAGCAGGTTCATGAATGTATTCATATCTTATTTCAACTGCGTTTTTTTTGCAGTTATACTCCTCATTGGATCATTAATGCTTGATATTTAATCTGTCGGCACGCTCGGCCAGCAGATGCTGATACACTGGCTTTAAGTCGTCAGAAATCAAGCTGTCATCAACAAACTTGATTGCCTCAGGGTAGCCTTTTTGAAATCGTCTCCAGACATTTTCAATCTGTTTTTCGTTGAGACCCAGGATCTGAGCAAATTCAGTAAAATCACTGTGTTTTAAATTCAATTTTTTTCCGTTCAATGTCAGCGCCAGTTCTTCTGCATCCTTTTCCTCTGGAATCAAAAGCCTTGTCGAGAGCAGATCATATGCCGGAGAAAGCTGAATCATACCATTTGACTGATACATTAAAGAATAATTTTTAAGATGCATATCCGCATTACCGGTCAGAAAGGAAAACAGGGTCACCTCAAAAAACCGCAGGACATCCAAAAGCGGATTAGATGACCATTTCAGAATGACCTTTCCGATCTGTTCCATGGATCCGCGATACTTATTTTCGGTCATCCGTCCTGTCAACTGACACATATCTTCCATATGGATTTTTGCTTGATCATATGTGCGATCGATTCGTTTTGTAATGTAGGCCAATTCCCCGGATTTTAATGGAATCAACGCGTGAGGTACAACGTCAATTTTAAAAAATTCTGCCAGATGCATGGTCAGATCCTCAATCTCCGGCATTTGCGGATATTGTGGTACCGGAGGTTTAAGGATAAAATTTCCCCATAAGCCGACCAAAGTAAATCTGGGAGCATTTGGCTGCCGGTGATCCAAATGCAAGGATAATTTTGCCTGTACGCCGGGAACAGTCACATGGCTGTAAATGACCTGCTCGGCCAACCGATCCAGTTCATCGAGGCAATAGGGAAGCTCGGGAGGTTCGATTCTGTCAAAAACCGACCGACAGCAAGTTTTATGATAATTTCCGGTTGATTCCTCCATGGGCTGATAGCAGATCAGGCAGCGCTTCATAATTGAATCTCGCTTTCGAGGGATTCCACACTCACTGCACCAATACAATCTCTGCAGCATGCCAGCAGAAGGCCCATCCGGTCTCTGGGATCGAGCTTCCAGGTTTTTTCTGCGATATCAAGCAGCCAGCCTTCAGGAATCAATCCATCAAAAAAGGCGAAAAGCGTCTCGTTTTTATAGGTCTGATCCGACAAGGGCAGTGTCAGGCTGATTGGTTTGGCCTCCGCCGATTGCAGATAGGATTTCGCATACTCGAACATATACCCATCTCCGGTCTCTTCGAGTTGCCCGGCTATTTCTCCATGCATGAAAATACGAGCTTTCCTATTCATTGATATGCCTCTTTATGGGAACAGGACCTGCCTTATGCCCGAAAAGTGCCAGAACCTGATTCACTTTATCAAGGCGCAGGGTTTTTTTACCCTGTTCCAGCTCGCGTAGAAAGCGCAGACCAACTCCAGCTCGGTCTGCTAACTCTGGTTGTGTCAGGTTGAGAAGTTTTCGACGGTTTTTTACAAATTTGGCCAGTTCTGAAGACATTATTACACCTGATTGGGTTTATTAATAATAGATTACTACAAATGTATACCTTTTCGGGTATAATGTCAAGTAATTTTTAATAACTATACCCGGAAAGGTATACATTTAAAATAATTACACAGAAATATACCCGATCGGGCTTGATTGATAGCTTGCAATCTATCTTTAAGTTTTAGGTAAAAGAAAGGCTTACAATCCCAACTCCTTCTTCAGCAATTGTCCCGTATATGAAATATCGGATGCCGCCACCTGTTCCGGCGGGCCGGTGGCAATGACGCGCCCACCATCGTCCCCACCTTCCGGGCCGAGATCGATTATCCAGTCGGCGGTCTTGATGACGTCCGGATTATGCTCGATTACCAGAATTGTATTTCCTTTTTCCACCAGCCGGTTCAACACGCGGAGCAGCATTTGAATATCTTCAAAATGAAGACCGGTGGTCGGTTCATCCAGGATATAGAGTGTGTTGCCAGTGGATACTTTGCTTAATTCTGTGGAGAGTTTTACCCGCTGAGCTTCACCTCCGGAAAGTGTGGTGGCCTGCTGGCCCAGATGTATATATCCGAGGCCCACATCATTCAGAGTATTCAGTTTTCGCTGAATGCTGGGGATTCTCTGAAAGAAGTGAAGTGCTTCTTCGACAGTCATGTCCAGCACATCGGCGATGGATTTACCTCGATACTTGATTTCAAGGGTTTCCCGGTTGTATCGTTTGCCTTTACACACTTCACAGGGAACATACACATCCGGCAGAAAATGCATTTCGATTTTTATAATTCCGCCTCCTTCGCATGCTTCACATCGTCCGCCCTTCACGTTAAAACTGAACCGTCCGGGCCGATAACCCCGGATTTTCGATTCAGGCAATTGTGAAAACAGATCACGAATGGGTGTAAATACACCTGTATATGTGGCCGGATTGGAACGCGGGGTTCGGCCGATGGGTGATTGATCAATATCAATCACTTTATCAAGATGCTCCAGACCTTCAATAGATTCATAGGGAAGCGGATTTTTCTTGCTCTGATAAAAATGCCGAATCAGAATCGGGTACAGTGTTTCATTTATCAGAGTGGATTTACCTGACCCGGAAACGCCGGTCACGCACACAAACAAACCCACCGGGATTTCAGCAGTCATGGATTTTAAATTATTACCACTGGCGCCACGAATAATGATCGAGCGGTCATTGAACGAACGCCGGGTTTCGGGAACCAAAATGGCTTTTTTCCCTGAAAGATACTGACCGGTGATCGATTGTCCGTTCTTGCGGATATCTGAGGGAGTACCGATGGCCACAACTTCGCCGCCATGAACGCCGGCTCCCGGTCCCAGATCCACGACGAAATCTGCAGATTCAATGGTTTCCCGGTCATGTTCCACCACGAGAACTGTATTGCCCAGATCGCGTAATGCAGTCAATGTTTGAATCAGCCGTCCATTGTCCCGCTGATGCAGCCCGATCGAAGGTTCGTCCAGTATGTAAAGCACACCGACCAGTTGCGAGCCAATCTGGGTAGCCAGCCGAATTCGCTGGGCTTCTCCCCCGGAAAGGGTTCCGGCGGTTCGATCCAGTGTCAGATAACCGAGACCCACGTTTTCCAAAAAGTCGAGCCGGCTTCTGATTTCATTGAGAATCTGGCGGGCAATTTTCTTTTGACGGCCGGATAATTTAATGTTTTCAAACAATGGACGCAGTTTTCTGACAGAAAGGCAGGTGATTTCATAAATACTTTTATCCGTGATTTTTACAGAAAGGGCTTCCTGTTTTAATCGTGCCCCGTTGCATTCATAACAGGGCGCTGTATTCATAAATCCTTCAATCCAGGTACGGACGCCCTGGGATGTGGTTTGATGATACCGCCGCTCCAGATTAGGAATGATACCTTCATATCGGTTGATAAACACTCCCTGCGCTTTACGGCTCTGCGATTGATATTCAAACCGGATTTCATGGTCTCCGGAACCGTAAAGCACAATACGCTGCTGTTCAGGAGTGAGGTTGATAAAGGGTGTATCCAGACTGAAATTGTAGGTCTTGGCCACAGTGCGCAGCATGCTGAAATACCAGCCGTCCCGTTCTTCTCCCCATGGCAGGATGGCACCCTCACGTATGGTTTTATTTTTATCAGGGATTACCAGATCGGGATCTATTTTCATCAATGTGCCCAGACCATTGCATGTGGGGCAGGCTCCAAAGGGGGAATTAAATGAAAAGAGACGCGGTGCCGGTTCTTCGTAACTGATTCCGCAATGCACACAGGCGTAATGCTCCGAATACAATTGCTCTCCCTTTTCTCCCAGATCGATCAGAACGATGCCCGAAGCCAAATTTAAAGCCGTTTCCAGGGAATCGGTCAGGCGCTCACGGATATCAGATCCGGAAACCAGCCGGTCTACGACCACTTCTATGTTATGTTTTTTATATTTGTCCAGTTTGATTGTTTCATCAAGCTGATGGAGTTTTCCATCCACACGAACCCTAAGGAATCCATCTTTTTGAATTTGTGAAAAGACTTCCCGGTATTCGCCTTTCCTGCCCCGAATAACCGGTGCCAGTATCTGAAAACGTGTGCCTTCCTCCAATTGTAAAATGGAATCCACAATTTGCTGTACAGTTTGTTTTTCAATTTTTCGTCCGCAGCTGTAACAAAAAGGCGTGCCTACCCGTGCAAACAGCAGGCGAAGATAATCATAAATCTCGGTGACCGTGCCCACTGTAGAACGTGGATTCCGTCCGGTGGTTTTTTGTTCTATGGATATGGCCGGTGACAATCCTTCGATGGCGTCCACATCGGGTTTTTCCATTAAGCCCAGAAATTGCCGGGCATATGCAGAAAGTGATTCTACATAACGCCGCTGACCTTCGGCATAAATGGTGTCAAAAGCCAGAGATGATTTTCCAGATCCGGACAGGCCGGTGATTACGACCAGTCTGTCTCTGGGAATTTCAAGATCGATATTTTTCAGGTTATGTTCGCGGGCGCCCCGGATGATGAGATTGTGGTCTGCCATACAAAAAAATCCTTGTCATTCAACAAAAAATTCAGTAAAGTAAGTTTAAATGAATTTTATGTAAAAATCAAGGAGGGACTTGCAAATGTTACAATTTCGATCGTTTTTATTGATGGGTTTCCTGGTTTCCGGAATGGGTTTTGCCCGGGCAGAAGCGGGCAGTATTGAAATGTATCTGACCGCTGGTGATTCACTGGACGAGCTGGGTGATCATGAAGGCGCGTTGAAGGTGTATCTCAAGGTGCTTGATGTGGATTCATTAAATTACACTGCTCTCTGGAAGACAGGTGATCAGTATACGGAGGTCGCTAAATATTTGCCGGATGACGCCAAAGAAGCAAAAGAAGAAAAATTTGACCTGGGCCGGCAGTATTGCGAAAAAGCGATTGCCGTTGATTCTGCAGGCTGGGAGGGTCATACCTATCTGGCGATTGCACTTGGGCGTCTGGCATTATTCCGTGGGGGTAAAGAAAAAATCAACCTTTCCAAACGCATAAAAGCAGAAGCCGACCTGGCAATCGCGCTTAATCCTGAGAATGATTACGCTTATCATGTGGTCGCACTCTGGCATCGCAATCTGGCCAATTTGAGCTGGATCCTGAAATCATTCGCAAAAATTTTATATGGCGGGGTGCCTCCCGGATCCAATGCGGAAGCTGTCGTGGCCCTGAAAAAAGCCATTGAAATCAACCCCGATCATATCAATCATCATTTGGAGCTGGCCAAAACTTATCAGGAAATGGGAAAGAAAGAACTGATGAGAGAGCCTCTCGAAACTGTGCTTGAACTGCCTGCCATTGAGCCGGATGATGAAGAACATAAGCTGGAAGCAAATAAACTTTTGGAAAAATTAAAATAACCGGATCATTTTCAAGAGAATGGATTATAAGCTTAAAAGCGCACCATAAATCTCACGAAGAATACATAAAGGACACAAAGATGATAAAATATTTTCGATTCTTTGTGTCCTCTGTTTTTTCTCTGTGAACCTGGTGGTACGTCAAGTTTTCCTGCTTTTTGTACGGTCCCGTGCGATACGACGGTTTTTCATGACTGTAGATACCGTATTCACATTGACCGATGAAATCGAAATCCGATTGTTCATTCAAAAGTCGACTTAATAGTACCCCGTCCTGCCGTTCAACCATCGGATGTCATTCAATGGAAACAGGATCAGAGAAGGATTAATGGCCGTAAAATCTATTTCAGAACGGATAACATTAAATAACAATGTCAAGATGCCCTGGTTTGGATTGGGCGTCTTTTTATCCCGGGAAGGCCGGGAAGTTGAACAAGCAGTCCGCTGGGCACTGGAATGCGGATACCGGCTGATTGACACGGCGGCCATGTATGGCAACGAAAAAGGCGTGGGAAAAGCAATCCGGGAAAGCGGCATACGAAGAAAGGAAATATTTGTTACCACAAAGATCTGGAATTCCGATATGCGAAGCGGACGGACAATCGCGGCATTTGAAGAGAGTTTTTCACGACTGGATCTGGAGTATGTGGACCTGCTGCTGGTTCACTGGCCGGTCGAAGGATTCATTCATGTCTGGAAGGATTTTGAGACGATTTATCAGAGTGGGCGGGTCAAAGCCATTGGTGTAAGTAATTTTTTAAAGCACCATTTAGAATCCCTGCTGTCGGCGTGCCAGATACCGCCTGCAGTGAATCAGATTGAGTTTCATCCTTATCTGCGTCAGCCTGAGCTTCTTCAATATTGTGAAAGCAAAGGTATACACATACAGGCATGGAGCCCCTTAATGCAGGGAAGGATCCTCCGGATTCCCGAAATTCAACGAACGGCGGAAAGGGTTGATAAAACCAAAGTGCAGGTCGTCCTGCGGTGGGATTTACAGCACGGTGTGGCCACCATTCCCAAATCTTCCAACAAAGACCGTATCCGGTCGAATGCGGACATTTTTGATTTTGAATTGTCTGGAGAAGATATGGCTCTTTTGGATGGTCTGGATAGGAATCAACGTTTTGGTGAGCATCCGGATCATTTTAATTTTTAAAGAAAGCTTCGGTATATATCTGATTAAATGGAATATGCTGTCTAAATTAATTGCACGGCAATTTCATCCGCGAGCAGCATGCCGCGCGGGGTCAGTTTCCATCGGTTTCCTTGAGTTTCTCCCAGCCCTTCCGCGGACAATCTCTTGATATTATCTTTGTAAGTAAGATCGTCCACAGGGATCCCAAGAATTGTTCTTAAGCCCAGGGCAATCCTTTCACGCCGCAACTCTTTTTCCGACAGCCGTTCGCTGCCTTCAACCGGAAACACGCCTTTTTCCAGACGACGGCAATATTTATCAACATCGGCGATATTCCACCAGCGCTGATGATTCCAAAATGAATGCGCTGAGGGTCCCATTCCTAGATAGGGTGTTCCGTTCCAGTACTGCCAGTTATGCCTGCATTCATATCCGGGCTTTGCATAGTTGCTGATTTCATAATGGATATACCCCTCTTCTGAAAGCCAGTCATGCGTTTGTAAAAACAGGTCAGACACCCGTTCATCATCAGGCACAGACAGGGTGCCACGCAGAATTGAACGGCCGAGAGGTGTCTTATCACTCCAGGACAAAGCATAAACGGATATATGTGCCGGTTCCAGCGTCAGGCTTGCTTTGACACTGGCTTCCCACGCTTTCAGAGACTGTCCCGGGAGCCCGAAAATAAGATCCAGGCCGATATTTTGAAATCCGGCGGAACGGGCCATCTGCACGGCCTTTTTAATATCCTCCGGACCATGGATGCGTTCCAAAAGGGCCAGTTCTTCTTTCCGGAACGACTGGGCCCCGATGTTCAGGCGGTTAAATCCCAATTGAATGTAAGTGTTCAGTTTTTCTCTTGAAACCGTGCCCGGATTGACTTCCAGGGACCATTCCGGTTCACGGGAAAAATGAACATGCTGTATTATCATCCGGATAATATCCCGGATCTGTTCGGGCCGAAGTAAAGAGGGTGTGCCGCCGCCGAGATAAAGGCTTGTAAATTCTGCACTGGACATCTGAGCGGAATAGAGCATCGTTTCCAGAGACATTGCCTGAATAAAGCGGCGAATCTGACCAGGATTGACCGATGAGTAAAAATCACAATAGGCGCATTTTCGCCTGCAAAATGGGATATGGATATAAAGAGACGACATGGGTTGTGACCATTGGTGCCTGTTATGCACATATCTTTGACAGCATCAATAAGTTACAAATCACAACCGGTAAGTTGCAAGTCTTAATGAATGATTAAAAAGGTTGCCCTTATTCAGACGGGGAGATATCGGGGCAAAAAAATCAACAAAATGCGGTTTTTACAGGCGGTTAGAATATACCAGGCGCTCATACGGGTACATTTGTTACAGCTTGTCCGTATCAGGGGAAATCCGGTGTTTTAACACGTTCAAAAGCGTCCAGAGCTTTCTGCAGAATTACTCGGGTGTGGGTGGCCATATAACTGGTCCGTAACATTTCCTGATTTTTTGGAACTGCTGGTGAAAGCACGGGATTGACATAAACGCCTTCTTCAAACAGTTTTTTGTACAATCCGAGGGTCAGCAGTTCATTGCCGCAGTGAACCGGCACAATAGGTGTGCCCAGGAATCTGGCCCCATATCCCAGTCTGATCAATCCCTCGGCCATAAATCTGGCATTGTCAATCAAATTTTTCCGCCGCTCCGGCTCCTTGATAATAATGTCAAGGGCCTTTCGAACGGTCATTACCACGCTCGGCGGCAATGAGGCGGAAAACATATATGCCCTTGAGGCATGGCGCAAATAATCGATGACATATGAATTTCCGGCCACGAATCCTCCGACGGCAGCAAAGGATTTGCTGAAGGTTCCCATAATAATATCCACTTCATCCAAAAGATCAAAATGTTCCGCGACTCCCCGGCCGCCCGCTCCCAGAACGCCGATCCCATGCGCCTCGTCCAGCATGAGCCGGGCGTGATATTTGTTTTTCAGAAACACCATATCCGGCAGATTGCATATGGTGCCTTCCATACTGAAAACCGAATCCGCGATAATGAGTTTTGGTTTGTCAATATATGATTTCAGGATGCTTTCCAGTGAATTCATGTCGTTGTGTTTGTACCGTTCAATTTTTCCCGATGCATATCGCGCCCCGTCATAAATACTGGCATGATCCGATGTATCCAGAATTAAAATATCATGACGGCCGCATAAAGCGCTGATAATACCGAGATTGGTCTGATATCCGGTACTGAATATAATGGCTTCCTCTTTTTTCATAAAAGCAGCCAGTGCTTTTCTTAATTCTTCATGAATATCCAGTGTGCCGTTCAGGAAAGGTGATCCGGAACATCCGGTTCCATATTGATCAATGGCGGCTTTGGAGGCATTTTTCAAATCCGGGTGCGTGGATAAGCCTAAGTACGAGTTGCTGCCGATCATAATAACCGGACTGCCGTTAAATTCAATTTCAGGCGACTGAGCGCTCTCGAACGGTTCGAAGAATGTATGAAAGTCGATCAGGCGCAGCTCGTGACCGCGTTTGTAATTTAAAGCTTTTTGAAAAATATCTTTTCGAGGAATGTTCAGCCGGCTGCGAATACTTGCCGGCTGAATCCTGTGGGAAATATCCTGATTTCTGAACGGCCGGTGCAGATTCTCCGGATAGTGAATCGAGTCTTCCAGCATGCTGACCAGCGTACCGGTCGCTTCGGGTTGCCGGATATGTTTGAGCAGATAGATCACGGATTTCAGTTCGCATCCGATATGCATTTTAAAATCATAGGAGGTAATTCCTAAATTGATCCTGCTTTTTTTCAGGCGGATGGCTTCCTCGATGGCGAGAAAATGAAGATTGAAGTAGAGATGATATTTTTCATTCCACTGATAATCGATGCCGCCATAAAGGAGTATCAATTCATCTTTGCTGGTCATGCAAAGCGCGAAAGCAATGATTTGGCCGTCTTTTTTGATGGCATGAATGTAACTGTTCTTTGGCATATTCCGGTTGATTTCCTGAAAATACCGGACAGACAGCATTTCATGCTCATAGCTGCCTCTGGCGTTCACCTGCTGCCACAATGCAAACAATGTTTCGGCATGGTCTCCAAAATCTTCGATGATCTCTATTCTAATTCCGGGCTGATTGAGCTTGTTTAGACGAGTTTTTGTTTTCCTGAAAGTTTGACTTTTCAAGCTGCCCAGATAGTCATCGAACGAATTCCAGGGCAGTGCCATCCAGGCAATGGGATAGCCAACCATGGGTTTATAATTGAATGCAGAGAAACAGGATTGTGCTTTTTGATATGTGTCAAGCTCGATATCGCGGATCAGGATAAAATCAACATTGTGTTCTCTGGCAATCGTGTCGATTTGATCCAGAGCGGGCGGAATGTATAGCGAGTCATCCAGTTGATAGCCGAAAATGGTCTGACCGATTCCGGATATCAGGCCGCATTCCAGCATTTTCGTTTTCATAAAACGGGGAAACCAGGTTCGAAGAATTTTTTTGGTCTTCTCATCAATGTCGGATTTCAGGGAAGATACATCAAAATTCATGATGAAGAAATATGAAATGATGTCGATCGATCCGTTAACCTTGCCGGTCAAATAAAAGTGATCGAGCTGATTAATTTTTGAAGCTTCAACGGCTTGCAGGTGCGCTGTTTCCAAAAATGGTGAAGAAATATGCCGGGCCATGCGGTTCCAGGATTCATGGGGCAGGTCCTGTATTGAATGATAGGTGGTGATAATCGGATTCATAAGGGGTGCTCCTTCTCTTACGGATGATGCAAAAGGGGGCGTTTAAAAGAAAATTCAAAGGATGATTGGTGAGAAAAGAATACATTTGAGAAGGGCTGCACATAATCGTGCCACAGGCAATGATGGTTCGTGCAGGATTTGCATCTATGCCTGCTCGCGCTTCTCTGTTGTTGAAAAGAATCAAGTTGCTCATTTTAATGCAGCTATTGTCTATAGTTCGCCATATCAATTATGCATGGATGTATCATCACGGTTCGATTTGAAGCACTTTCACATTTTCGGCTGAAGTTTCTTCAGATATAAAACCAATCGCACCGGGATTCTTCTGGATATAATGAATCAGATCTTCTTCATTTTCGAATGCAACCGGCGGAACTCCACGACCGGTGAAAAGGGCCGTATTCCAGTAGTTTTTAAACGCGATGGGTGTTTTTTTGATAATATTTTTAATGAAAGCATTTCTGGCTTCGCCTTCCTGAAGCATGACCGGAAGAACCCTCTGCCCGTTGCCCCATTTGGTCTGTTTGCCGAGAAAAATATTCTTCAGCATTTTTTCTGTGATTGTCTGGTTTTCAAAAGAGGCATTGACAACAATCTGATATTCTCCTGCCAGTATCTGGACAGCAAGAAGAAAAACAAAACCCGATATCAGCCATATTTTTTTATGGGTACACATGCTTTTGTTCCTCACGATTAAAAGTTATAGGTGGCCTTCAGTAAAAAAAGCTGCCAGAAACGTTCTTTGCTGCTCGAATCAAGAAAAGATCTCACCTGGGCAATCCCATCGATCTGATGGACCTCGCACTTTAAAAGCCAGTTTTGTGTCAGGTCGAACCGTAAGGTCAGGCTCAAATCTTTCTGCCAGCCCTGATAATTATATTCAAGATATCCCTTTCGAAGCCGTTTTTTACCGTTTCTGTCGTTTCTATCCGGATAAAATTCAGAATAATAACTGGCCGCTTCCAGCCAGTCCGTGAACCGGTAGGCAACCTGTCCGTAGTAACTGTCGGCTTTCCAGTCAAGTTTGGTATTAAATTTCATGCTTGTCGCATCAAACATCACGTCGGTGATATATACACTGCGATAATATTCCCCAATTAAAGACAGGTTGCCAAAATTATATTGCAATGCGTATGTATCATATTCATCGATTGTTACATCAATCCCGATATCCACCGGTATTTGAAGCAGAGGATAATCGTCCATTGCATGAACAGGGATTGCTGCAGTGACTCTTGAGGTCATGTTCAATTTGCCGTATATTTTATCGAAACTCAGTTTTAATCCCTCCAGGGGCGTTTCCCAGTGAATGGCTCCTCCCATGATATATTCGCCTTTGACTTTTTGATCAAGGACCTGGCTGTATGTGCCTTCCGGCAGGAGGCTGCCTTCGCTGTAACCTAACAGATCATTGAGAACCCATTTCCAATAGCCGGATTTGGAATCGGGGATGCTCAATGAACCCCCGAAGATTTCATAATCGGTTTCACCGAAAGAAAACAGCGATGTGTTTCCATAGAGACTTATTCCCAGCATTGCCAGAGAGAATGAGCGCATGCTTTCGTCATAGACCCCCTGAGGCAGTAAAATGGGGGTGCGAAGCAGGTCGATATCCCGTCCCTGATTAAACAATCCCCGACGCAGCTTGATTTTTCCCATCCGGACACCCAGGGCGGAACTGATATTATAATCTCCGTACGCCCAGTCCAGAAGCACGGTATGGTTGCCCTCGTCTCCGAAATCACGGGCCAAAAATTGAAGGCCCAGGCGCATGTTGTCCGAGACCAGAGTAATAAAGTTCACAGCGGTTTCATTGAATTCGAAACTGCCGTTTTTGCTGTCCAAAAGATAATTATTTTCTGTGGATTTTATGTATCCCTGACTGATGAATCCATGGACACTCACCTGGAGCTGTGCCATACCGGATTCGAAGCACCCAAAAATCACAATGAGCATACACAATAAAAGAAGTCTTTTCATTTGATTGTTCTCCTCTTTGTATTATTCGTGGAAAGTAAAGCCTTTGATGTTTGGCTGAACGGAAAAAATAATGAATATACAATGATGAAAGTACTGCAAGGGGGAATGAATCACTGTATTTAGAGAATAGGATGATTTCATGGTTCCTATTCCATTTTTAGGTTATTCAGGTCCGTACTTTTTAAGGTATTTTCAAAATGAATGAAAATCAAGTAAATTTTATCAAAAATATGTTATAAAAAAGAAATAATCAGCATTTTGATATAATTAAAAAGTTAAATAATGAGAATAATATAGATTATTAGATTAATAATGATATAGATGATTGGAATTGTGTATGGACCGGTTTTGAATTCGAGTTAAATTGCGATATTAAAAAACGAATATAGTTGCTGCTTTGTATTATTCCCTGCCGTCCATTTGCAAGCACCAGGAAAGCAGTCATTTCATGATGATGAATATGATGATCCTTACTGTGGGATAATCAGATTATGGTGAGTGACATGGAGGGTGTTTTAAACGATGAGGGATTGGATTTATTTGATCTGCAGAACCGCCAAAAAGGCTTCCTGGGGGATTTCGATCTTTCCGACCTGCTTCATGCGTTTTTTGCCTTCTTTTTGTTTTTCAAGAAGTTTGCGTTTTCGTGTAATGTCCCCTCCATAACATTTGGCAGTCACATTTTTTCGTAATGCCTTGACTGTGGTTCGGGCAATCACTTTGGATCCGAGTGCCGCCTGAATGGCGACTTCGTACATCTGCCGGGGAATCAGCTCTTTTAATTTGCTGGTCAGCTTTTGCCCCCATTCATACGCTTTATCCCGATGGATGATCATCGATAAAGCATCCACGGGATCGCCGTTAATCAGCACATCAAGCTTGACCAGATCGGATTGCCGCATGCCAACAAGTTCGTAATCGAACGAGGCATATCCCCGGGAAAGCGATTTTAATTTGTCATAGAAATCAAAAATAATTTCTGAAAGAGGAAATTCATAATGCAGGCAGGCCCGATACGTATCCAGATAGGATGTGTTTTTATAAATGCCCCTTCGATCCTGAGACAGTTTCATTAAATTTCCGACATATTCGGAGGGGGTAATGATTTGGGCATCGATAAAAGGCTCTTCGACAAAATCAATCTTCATGGTTTCAGGAAGCTGAGCCGGGTTGTCGATGATCAGTACAGAGCCGTCTTTCAGCTTGACCCGTATTTCCACATTGGGGATGGTCGTAATCAGACTCTGGTCATATTCGCGTTCCAGCCGTTCCTGTACAATCTCCATATGGAGAAGTCCCAAAAATCCCACACGAAATCCAAATCCCAATGCTGTGGAACTTTCCGGTTCGTAAATCATTGCCGAATCGTTCAATTGCAGACGTTCAAGCGCGTTGCGTAATTCCGGCAAATCATCAGCGTTTGTAGGAAACAATCCGGAAAAGACCATGGGCTTGGGCTCCCGAAATCCGGGTAAAGGTTTCGACGCAGGATTTTTAGCCAGTGTGACGGTATCACCAACTTTTGAATCTTTTAAATTTTTCACATTGGCAATGATATAACCGACTTCTCCTGCGCGTAATTGATCTGCGGGATGACGCTTTAAACGAAGCGTTCCGATTTCGTCTGCTTCGAAGGTCTTTCCGGTCGACAGAAATTGAATGATGTCTCCCTGATGAATCTGACCATCCATGATACGGACATACGCGATCGCCCCCCGGTAGTAATCGAATACGGAATCGAAAATCAAAGCACGCAAGGGAGCATGGATGTCTCCCCGGGGGGCAGGGATTTTAAGGATAATTTCTTCAAGAATATCAGTAATACCAATCCCCTCTTTGGCGCTTGCGAGGATTATTTCATTTTCACTTACGCCAAGAAAATCCATGACCTGATGTTTGACTTCATCGATCCGGGCACTGGGCAGGTCGATTTTGTTGATGACCGGGATCAGGATTAAATCGTGTTCCATAGCCAGATAGATATTACTCACGGTTTGCGCTTCGATCCCCTGGGCAGCATCAATGATGAGAAGCGCTCCTTCGCAGGCGGCCAAACTTCTGGAAACTTCATAAGAAAAATCCACATGGCCGGGTGTGTCGATTAAATTCAGATGATAGATATTGCCATCTTTATGAGAATAATGCATGGTTACGGCATGGGCTTTGATAGTGATGCCCCGCTCCCTTTCCAGATCCATATTATCCAGCATCTGATTCATCATGGCTTGAGGCGTTACAGTATGCGTCATTTCAAGCAGCCGATCTGCCAGAGTCGATTTGCCGTGATCTATATGCGCTATGATACAAAAATTTCGAATACTCTGCTTTAACATAGGCAATCAATATATTGAATTTTGGTGCCTAAGTCAATGAAGAATATCCGGGATAAGCAATCATGATCATCGGGATTTTACGGAAAATAAAGAGTATAATATTAAGCAGGTCTTATTTACCTGTCTGATCGGTTTGGTGAGAAATATCGGTTTGAATCTTTGAGGAGTCTTTCAGCAAACCACATTTATATTAACAGAAGATGCAATCGATTACTGATTTGTGTTGAAATGAACACGCCATTTGCAGGAAAACAATTTGTCCAGGGTCATCAGGCAGAAAAGAATGCATATGCCGCAAATCAGCCAAATCATCGTTCCATAGAAACGATTTGTCATCCAGTGTAAAGAAATCCGGATGGCGTGAAAGATTCGGTTGAGACGTTGAGCCCATTCGCTGCTTTCATTAAAATATTGAGTCCAGGGGCTCGTCATTATCATAATTCCTGTCGCAAACGTGGCCGCTGCAAACAGTCCGATTATTTTCCAGAGAGAGGCGTGCCTTCTCTTGAATGATTTCTCTGGCAGTTGCGCCATGATCCGATCGGCAAAATCAACTGGAATATTCAATGGTTTTTCCGCTGTTTCCATGACAGTGTAAAGTGTCTGGTAGGACTTTAAACAATCCCGGCATTCCCTGCATTGGTGCAGGTGCGCTTCGATTAAAAATCGATTCATGCCGGGATCACCATCTATCCACGCCTGAATTTCATGATCGGTTAAGTGTTTCATCCAATCAATTCCTCTTTCTGATATTTTTCCAGCAGTCTTTTTTTTAATAATTGCCTGGCGCGATACAAGTGGCTTTTTACAGTGCCTTCCGGACAGCTCATGACAGAAGCAATCTCGTCGTAGGTTAATCCCTGAATATGATACAGGGTAAGGGC
This sequence comes from bacterium, assembly GCA_016932575.1. Classification (GTDB taxonomy): domain Bacteria; phylum Zhuqueibacterota; class QNDG01; order QNDG01; family JAFGCO01; genus JAFGCO01. The sequence goes on along the minus strand of JAFGCO010000067.1, from coordinate 24,672 downwards.
TGTTCGCATTTGCGCCGGCAGTCGGTTCATTTCATGATGCAGCCGGATTGACATATCCTGCGTTTCAGTCAAATGATCCGGTGTATCCCGTGTATTCTGATGCTTGTTGGAATAATGATCGATATGATGATCTTCGAGACACAGATGTTTTTTCCTGCGGAGATAGTTTAAACAGGTATTATAAGTCATTTTCCCGATCCATGTGGAGATTTTACTGTCTCCGCGGAACTGATCCAGGTTTTGATAGGCTTTAATAAAAATAGTCTGGCAAATATCATCCTGGTCTTCCTGGCAGACAATTAATTTGGAGGTTATGCTATATACAAGACGTTGAAACAACAGAATGAAATCACGGAAGGCTTCCTGCTCGCCTGCCAATATCTTTTGTATACAAATCAGTCCGCGATTTTCAATTGATTCATTCATTTCTTTATTAGACACCATTTTTTTAAATATGTTGCATTTACCATCACACCCGCCGGTTTAAAAAGCGTGAGATACCGTATTGGCAGTGGTGAATCATCTGCAACATTTTTAAATTAGGCGTGTCTGATAAGACAGGAATCATTGAAGCAAAACAAAGGAGGCTCTCATGGATAACTATTCTGATGTTTTTATCGTCGCGATTGTATTTTTTTCATTTGTCGGCGTGGTGAAAGTCATTTCGGACAATCGAATCCGTCAAAAACTGATTGATAAGGGTGAACTGGGAGAGAAGGTTAAGTATCTCTATTCAAACTCTACATCCAGAACCTTATCATCCCTCAAGTGGGGATTTGTTTTGATTGGCCTGGGTCTGGCATTGCTCATTGGCCAGCTGCTTCCTGTTGATGTTCAGGAGGAAGTCGTTGTGGGTGCAATGTTCATTTTGGCGGGTTCCGGATTGCTTCTGTTTTATTATATCGCAAGTAAATTGGGGAAAAAATCGAATCAGGAATAAATTGATAAGAAATATTTTTTCAGTGGCCCAGATAAATAATCAGGCCTGCGTTGATTTTCGGACCGCTGAAATCTTCCACTCCGCCCAGAGGATACTTGAAAATAACGTAATGATATTGGAAGTTCATGCCCAGTCCCATATGGGCCGAAAATGCAACATCAAAACCTGCGCCAAGATTAATTCCCCATCCATGCTGGGACGTATGCAGTTTTTCTCCGAAAGGCAAGGTTTCATTTTCTGCTCCCCAAAAGATACCCCCCCCGTAGGAGACATAGGCCGATAACAGTGCATCGGGCACCAGCCAATATTTAAAATCAAGCATGAGCGGATGAATCACGAGTGTATGAATATTAACCACCTCGTCCAGGTCGCGCAGCGACCAAAATCCGAGGCTTAATTTCATGGTTAAATCCTTTAATGCGGGAATTGAGAAACCCAATCCCATGAAAGGCGTCGCGCCGGCTGCGCCGAAGGTATCGAAACGAGGTTCATCGTTCAGACTGTGAGGCTGCCAGTTGCCGATCTCAATATTGAAAGCCCATCGTTCCGAAAGATTGCTGCCCCGGCTGTAAACACGCTGATAGAGCAAACCAAGTATCAGAAAGACTGCCATCCATGTTTTTTTATTTTTGATCATCGATGTTCCGGTACGCCTTGCCATTCATGTTTTGGGTTTGGGAGCCGGTGATGCACTCTGCTGAAAACCGAATGGTTTATTCTGGTCCTGTCCAAACAATTTAATTTCACCGTATTGCTTTTCGTACTTTTCAATATTGTCATTCAGGGCCCTGGCCAAGGATTTTACATGTTGCGGGGCCATAATCAATCGGGCATATACTTTTGTTTTAGGCACACCCGGAAGTATACGGGTGAAATCCATGACAAATTCTGCCGGTGAATGGCTGATAACAGCAAAATTGGCATAAATACCTTCGGCTTCTTTTTCACCCAGTTCCAGATTAATTTGCTGTGGTGGTGCATTCATCATGCCTCCGATAACTAATGGATGCGATTGTAAAAATTAATCATTTAAAAATTTCCGCCGACCAATCAATGATTCATCATGATCCATCCTAATTGTTCACACATCTTTTAGGATAATGTTCATGAGAAGTGTTCGAAATGATTAGCGGTGTTTAGTATACACATTTTCAGAGTATTTGTCAAGTTGCAAATTAAGGCTTGATTTTGGATTTTCAGGTATTTAGATTAATTTTAACTGTCAGCATATTGAAGGAAACAAAGGTTCTGGCGCTTAAAATTTTACATTGTTTTAATTTCGGTAATCCTTTGAACTGCTGCGAGCCGATGACGCAAAGTGAAGTGTGCAAAGGTTGAATGGCATGAGAAAAGGGGATTTTATTGAATTAACCATTGACGACCTGGCGTTCGGCGCAAGGGGAGTGGCGAGACAGGATGGTTTTGTATGGTTTGTTGAGGGCGGAATTCCCGGACAGAAAGTACAGGCGGTCATTCGGAGAAAAAGAAAACATTACGGTGAAGCACGGATTCATGAAATCATTACACCAGGTCCGGATCAGATTGAGGCCCCCTGTCCGTATTTTGGCGTGTGCGGCGGGTGTCAGCTGCAGCATTTAAAATATGAGGCGCAGGCGGAGTCCAAATTCCGGCAGGTTCAGGAATTAATTCAACGCGTCGGGCATGTTACTGATTGCGATTTTCGTCCGATAAAAACCGCGAAAATTCAATATGGATATCGTAACAAAATGGAGTTTACTTTTTCGCCCCGTCGGTGGGTGATCCATGGACTCGATGATGAAAAGCCTGTGGATTTTGCTCTGGGATTGCATGCACCGGGCCGTTTTGATAAAGTTATCGATATTGATCGCTGTCTGCTGCAATCTGAAACGGCCAACCAACTGCTCGTGGACATCAAATCCCTGATTTGTCAGACCGGGCAGCCGTCTTACCATATTCGGAACCACCAGGGATTCTGGCGATTTTTGGTTTTTCGTGAAGGGATGAATACACAGGAATTGATGGTTCAGATCATTACTTCCAGTCAGGCTCCTGAAAAAGGAGATCCTGTATTCAAATGGCTGATGCACAAATTATTCTGGAAACATCTTGAACTCACATCTGTGGTTCACGGTATCAGCAACAAGAAAGCCCAGGTGGCTTATTCCGATGAAGAGTCTGTGATTTTGGGAGACGGCAAACTGAGAGAGAAGATTGGTTCATGTTTGTTTGAAATATCTTCCAATGCATTTTTTCAGACCAACACTTATCAGACTGAGGTTTTGTTCGACACCATTCTCGAATTGGCCGATTTTTCAGGTAATGAAATTGTATACGATTTGTATTGCGGGACAGGACCGATTGGTCTTTATATTGCCAATCATGTGAAACAAGTGGTAGGCATTGAAGTGATTTCTTCGGCTGTGGAAGATGGCCGGCGTAATGCGTCTCTGAACAATCTCGATAATATTGTGTTCATCCAGGGGGACATGAAACATGCCATTCATGAAGCCGCTCCCCTGATTCAGCAATACGGCCGGGCTGATACGGTTATTTTGGATCCTCCCAGGGGCGGCACCCATCCTGATACGATCCGTGACCTGCTGCAGTGGCTTCCTCCGCGTCTGATTTATATGAGCTGCAATCCGCCAATGCTGGCAAAAGATCTGGCTGAGCTGCAGTCTGCTTACACGGTTCGCACTGTTCAGCCTGTGGATATGTTTCCTCAGACCAAACATATTGAAGTGGTGTGTGCCTTGCAGCGAAAGGAATGATCCTGCATTGATCATTTGAATGTTTATGTATAAGATGATTTATCGGATCCCTGAGTTATTTTTTAATTGAATAATTGTGTGTTATTGTCTTCATAGTATTGAGGAGGGAATTGAGGTGTGAAGGATGAAAGGAGAGATTGCTTACAGATGCGGTCTTTCTGTATGCATTGAATAGCGATTCGTCGGGAGCCAGATATGGAACACAAACCTCAAGTGACTCTGTCCATTTTAATATCCATTTTTATTTTTTCATGTCTTGTTAATGCTTATACAGTCCAGACGGAAATGGTCGCTATGCGTGACAGTGTCAGGCTGGCTACAGATATTTACCAGCCGGTGACTTCAAAGCCTCCATGGCCGGTGATTCTGATGCGTACCCCTTATAAACGTTCCTCCGCTGTGGATCCGACCCTTGCGCTCATCGTGTGCAACTTTATGCATTATACCCTTGTAGTACAAAATACGCGGGGACGGTTTCAATCCGAAGGTACAGATTCGCTTTATTTTTCGGATGGCTGGGGAGACATCCAGGATGGGTATGATACTGTCGGGTGGATTGAATCTCAATCCTGGTGTAATGGAAAAATCGGATCGTTTGGAGCCTCGGCTTTGGGAATGACGCAGTATTTCATGGCCGGTGCGGCACCGCCGGCTCTGGACTGTTGTCTGGTTATAGTAGCGGCAAGTAATATATATGAGGATGCATTGTTTTATGGCGGCGTGTACCGGGAATCTCTTGTAGATGGCTGGCTGGGAGGAAACCGGGCGGAACATCTCATTGATTTTTTTTCTGAACATCCCCTGTACAGCCCAATGTATGACCGATTGAATTTTCTGACACGACTCGACAGTGTGCGTGTTCCGATTCTGCATGTCGGCGGCTGGCATGATATTTTTATCCAGGGACAAATCAATGCGTTTGACGGTCTTCAAAGAGAAGGCGGATCAGGCGCGCAGGGCAGGCAAAAACTGATCATCGGACCCTGGGTTCATGATATCGCTTCCAAGTGGACCGGAGAGCTGCGTTTTCCGGAAAGCGATGCCATGAATTGGATTGGCGTGATGATTGACTGGTTTGATTATTATTTAAAGGATCAGAAAGAAGAATCTGTAATTCATATGCCGGCCGTACAGTATTATTTGATGGGGGATCCGGATCTTTCTGAAGGGCCGGGCAATCGCTGGATTTTTTCGGAACACTGGCCTCCCGATTATCAAGAGATCCCTTTTTATTTAAGATCCGGCGGTTTATTATCCCTCGATCCGCCCGAGGACAATGAACTGCCCGAAGAGTTTGCTTTTGATCCGGACGATCCGGTACCTACTGCAGGGGGCCGGAACCTCAATATCCCGGCCGGCTCTATGGATCAGCGTGAGTTGGAGTCCCGCAATGATGTGCTTGTGTATACAACACCTTTTTTGGATGATTCCGTGATCGTGACAGGGCCTGTTTCCGTAACAATTTATGCCAGCTCCGATGCCGTGGACACGGATTTTTCAGCCCGATTATGTGATGTGTATCCAGACGGCCGGTCTATGCTGGTGGCAGACGGAATTGTTCGGGCCCGTCATCGGCGGTCCATTCGTGAGGAGGAATTTCTTGTTCCCGGCGAGGTGGCCGAGTTTGACATTGACCTTTGGTCTACAGCCATTGCCTTTGCGCCGGGTCATGCCATCCGTGTGGATGTCTCCAGTTCTAACTATCCCCGGTTCTCGGTCAATCCCAATACGGGGGAACCGTTTCGGCAGGCCAGCGCACAGATTGTTGCTCATCAAAAAATCTACCATACATCGGAGTTACCTTCTTTTCTGAATCTGCCGGTGGTGAGCGGGATCGATACGGACATACGAGACAAAATTTCTGCCATGCCAGTCACGGACCGGCTGGATCAAAATTTTCCTAATCCTTTTAATGCACATACAGTCATCCCTGTTCTGCTGCCATCCGGGACAAAATTCTGTTCTCTGAAAATTACAGATGTTCTCGGGCGCACGGTGCGGCAATGGAAGCTTGACGGCATGTCCGGCAGGCTGCGCATTGTCTGGAACGGTGAAGACCATCAGGGACACAGGGCGCCAACAGGCGTCTATATGATTCAGCTTGCCGGTGACAAATTTCAACAGATCCGAAAGACGGTGCTGCTCAAATAACAGATAAACGGATACAAGTTTTAATAGATCAAATGCGTGGGGACGGATCATGAAAATTATTCAACTGACTCAGAGCAATTCTGATAAGTACGGTTATGGCTGCATGATGCGCGGGAATATCTATGTGCGTCATCCACAGCCGTATCGGAAATCCATGCTGTCCGGTTTGAAAGACCATGTGGGCAGAGATGTCTTCAATTTTGTGGCTGTAGAAGAGGAGAAGCCGGCAGGGCATCTTCTCATGGGAACGGTGCATGCATTGGGAATACCCATACTGGTTCAGCCGGATGCACCTGTAATTTTATGCACCTACGTGAAGCGCGGATATGGGAAAAAGGGGATTGGCAGATCATTAATCGATGCTGTCAGGAGTGCCTTTCCGGATATTCCGGGTCTGTTGATTCTCTGTACAAAATCCCGAATGTATATGCCCTTTCAACAGTTTGAGCGCTTTGGATTTAAGATGATACATTCACATGATTTCTGGAAAATCGGTTATTTGCCTGTTAAGCGGGAAAATGTTCATGTGAAATTTTATGAACCGGAACTGGAATGGGATTATGTGAAGCCGTTCACTTTGATACGGGGCGGGTATTGTCCCTTTATGCTGCATGTATGGCAAATTCAAAAAAAAGCCGCAGAATCGTTTAAACAATATGCGCCTGTCAAAGAAATGAATCTCGAAGAGGCCAGGGCCAAAGCTTCCAATGTGACACCGGGTTTTTATGTCTTTGGAAAAATGGCGCCGGCCAAGCCCATGTTTGGATGGCAATTCAAACGCTATATTCGTAAAGCCATTCGCAAAGAAGAGAAAAAAACATTCGGAGCGGCAATGCCGACAGAGTATAAAAAAAGAAAATCCGGCTGAGACAGATCAAAGGACCCGTTTATTCAATAGAGATTTGAATATATTGTCCCTGAAAAACTCGGGGAAAAAATCAAAAGCCCGAATAGACAATCCGGGCTTTCTTATTGAAAGTAATTCTGTCAAAGGGTTTACTGAATCAGCATCATTTTTCGGTAAATGATATGACCGGAAGCACTCATCCGGCAGATGTAGATGCCGGTAGGGACTTTTTGTCCCAGGTCGTTATGGCCATTCCAGAAAATGGTATAGACGCCGGGTGTATTGCTGTCCTGAACCAGTTCGCGAATTTTTTGTCCCAGGCTGTTGTAGATGCTGATTTTAACATCACATGTTTTCGGAATCTGATATACTATCCGTGTGACAGGATTGAACGGATTCGGATAGTTTTGTTTCAGATCGAAGGTTTCAGGAATTTCAGCCTGGTTCATGACAGATACAGTACCCGTATCAATTTTTCCCACAATAATAAATCCACTGTTTTGACTGCGGATGGACAGACCGCCGGATGTATAGGCCGTGATGTACCAGAGATACCGGCCGTCCAAAAGTGACGGTTCAGGATAATAAACTGCTGTGGTGTCAAAAACAGTGAGTGTGCGGAGATTAAATCCGTCCAGATGGTTCATGGACCAGGTATAATAAATGATTCCCTGAGGATTGTCCGGATCATAGGTCGCATGCCACCGGAAAGCGATGGAATCCGGCCAGGATTTGTCGGTACTGTCGAGGAGCATGGGCTCAATCAGCCGAAATTCAGCCGGCTTGTCCGGTACGGATCGTATGGTTATCCGGGATGTGTCATTATCGCTTAAACCGGATGTATCAAAGACTGAAGATACAAGCATGGCTTCTCCGTTCCAGTCCTGCTTGCCCTGTAATTTCATCCGATGATTTTCAGGTTCCATCATAATATCGACCGGATCCTGAGTTGATATAGAGAATGACAATTGGGTATCGGGATCATCGACATCTGTGGCCCATTTCCACAATGAATCCAGAGAGACGTAGAAAGGATCATCTTCATCGGTGACAAAATCAGGGATATGTGTCGTCCATACCGGCGGGTCATTCACGGGCGTGATGGTGAACCGGACATGGGTTGTGTCTGTTAATCCTCCGGTATCTGTCACTGTGAGCAGCAGTTTTTCTGAGCCAAACCAGTCTTCATCAGGCGCTGATAGGTTTAAAATACGGTTCAGGATTGAAGCCTGCAATTGATCTTGACCGGAAACACCCCATACCAGTTCAGTATCTTCCTGATCCGGATCGTCCACAAAATGATCCAGCTCGACCGGATTAAAAAGGTTGCCCTCCGTAATGGTCTGGTTCTCAATGGACGATATTACCGGGGGATCATTGGAGATCGTCACGACGGCGCTGTCGACATCTGTATCTTTGTTGTCCAGCACTTTCAGCCAGACAATAAACTCGCCTTCTGTATTAAATGAATGCAAACATGTCTGGCCCTGGGTTTCAAAGTAACTGTCATTATCCAAATCCCATTGGAAGGTCAGACTTTGCATGTCGTCCACACTGGCATCAGTTGCACTGCCTGAAAATTGAATGGAGGTAAACAGCGGTCCGTGGTAGGGGCCGCCGGCATCGGCAACAGGAGGAATATTATTGACGGTTACGGTTAATGTGTCTGTGCCACTCCCCCCGTTATTATCGGTCACTACCACAGTGACCTGGAATTCTCCATCGTTTATATAAGTATGAGAAACAGATTGATTGTGATCTGTACTTCCGTCTCCGAAATCCCATAAAAAAGTATGGCTGTCTTCAGTTCCGGGGTCGTTCACGGTGCAATGAAAATCCAGTGTCTGGGCCTCGTCAATGGTGGTGTCCGGGCCCGCGTTGACGCCCGGGGGAACATTTTCAACCAGTAGTGTGGTTGCCGCCTCGTCTGTGTATCCGGCATGGTCTGTAACGCGCAGCCGGATTGTGGCATAATAATCATCGTCAACCGTGGTTTCAAGTACAGGCTGAGAATTGGACAGCTCGTATTCGCCGTCATTATCGAGATCCCATTCATATTTGACGATGCCGGGATTTTGTCCGCTGTCTGTTGTACCCGAAGCATTCAGCACCAGCGGAGATCCTTCCATGTTGTTGTAGGGTCCCCCTGCATGAGCAACCGGCGGATTGTCCCCGTAATTTCTGAGATACTGAAGCCGGATCTTTTTTAAACGGTTTGACGGATTGAAATCAGGATAGATAACATAGAAATGATTTTTATAGGAGCGAATGAGATGTAAATTGCGGCCTTCACTGTCTTCGTTATTATCGACGATTTCAGCCAGAAGCTGCCGTGAGGACCAGGTGACACCGTTGTCTGAGGATAATGTGACATACAAGTCGCCTTCTTGAAGCGATCCGTCCTGATGAAAAGTGGGACGGGTGGTGTAGGCAGCCATGACAATGGTGCCGTCATCGCTGACAGCAATAGAACCGAGTCCGTAATTTTTTCCATGTTTGGGATCAACCCCTTCCCCGTAACCCCAGGGCAGGATCTGACCCGCATAGGTAATGGGTTTGTCAATTAATTTTTTATCGTCATTCATACGAACATAACGCAGTGAGGGCTGTTCGTTACAATCTCCGTCTATTTTTGCACCATAGAGTATATGAACATATCCAAAATCATCCACTGCGATATCGGGGGCGCCGTTGCGATGGGTGCATTTTGAATTGTGTACGTCTGCCACAGTCTCAAATGTATCGCCGCCATCCGTGGAACGAAAATAGGTGATTGGGCCTTCGTATGAAACGCTTGGAACGCCCGGGCAGCCGGCAATAATATGAATGGCGTCGTCGTCTCCCACTGTTAATTCACAGCGGTTGTCCAGACGGAAATAGGTTATATATGTATTGAGATCCATAATGGAATGTTCAACATAGGTATTGTTCACCCGAAAATAAGCGATAGGCCCGTCAATGTTGGTGCCCCCTGGTTTAAGGTAGCCGACGGCGATATGGACCTTGTTTTGACTGTCAATGGCCATGCGAACCACGTAGCCCCGCTTTTTGTTGGCTGTGATCAAAAGCGGATTTTTCAGCCATCCGGAATAGTTTTTTCGTGTGTAGTAAACATCATAGACATTATCCCCTTTGGGAACGCGAAAACAGACATGGGGAAATCCGTTGTGATCAACAGCGACAGTGGCCCCGAAATTAAAATAATCGGCATCGGCCGCGGTTCCCGGAATCACTGCCTGGGGTGAGACGATATTGCCCCATTCATCGGTTTCCGTATAGATCACACCTTTTAAGTCTTTACCCCATATAGAGACGATATGCAGATGTCCGTTAGCCGGATCAATATCAAAATCCGGCACATATCCGTCAGAGATGGTGATCGGTTCCGACCATTGTGCTTTCAGGGTCAAAGCTGTCAGAATGAGAAATATGGAAATGAGAAGTTTTTTCATACGATATCCATAAAGATACTGGATTAAAATTGTGCAGAATCATCCATATAATATTAGTTCATCAGCCATTAATAAACTTAAAAATATCAATACGTTGTCATTATATATCAATTAATATCACTCAAAGTTAACAAAAATTCTGCCAACTCTATGCCAAAATCATCGGAAGGATGAATTTATTTAATGGCCCGAGTCTTCGTCTGTTTCATTCATTTGCACGGATGGATATTTCAATAGTTCTTTTCGAAAAATCTGTCGAATTTCATTCATTCGTTTTTCCGTTTTGGCCTCGAAACGCATAACCATGGCCGGTTGTGTATTTGATGCACGAACCAGTCCCCATCCGTCGCCAAATTGAACGCGTGCGCCATCCACATCGATGACCGGATAATCCTTCCTGAAATCCGACACCAACTGTTTTACTATACTGAATTTTTCTGCATCCGGACAGGATACGCGAATTTCAGGTGTGGACATAAATACTGGCAGCTCATCAACCAGCTGGCTGACAGTTTTTTGCTGACGCGATAAAAATGCTGCGAACCGAAGAGACACATAAATTCCGTCGTCAAATCCAAAATAACCATCTTTAAAGAATATATGACCGGACATTTCTCCAGCCAGGGGCGCGCCTTCTTCTTTCATCTTCTTTTTAATCAACGAATGACCGGTCATCCACATGAGAGGTTTACCGCCGAGTCTTTCGATTTCTTCCGGGAGCATTTGAGAACATTTTACATCAAATATAATGGTATCACCCGGATTCCGTTCCAGCACGTCTCTGGCGAGCAGAGCCAGAATTTTATCTGCATATACCGGATTTCCCGTTTCGTCAATCAAACCCACACGGTCAGAATCTCCGTCGTATCCCAGGCCGAATGCGGCTTTTTCTTCCACAACTTTTTTTTGAAGATCCCGAATATTTTTCATCACTGTCGGATCGGGCAGGTGATTGGGGAACCGGCCGTCCGGTTCTGTATAGAGTTCAATGACTTCACATCCCAGGGCTCGAAAAATTTCAGGTGCAACAGGACCGGCCGTGCCGTTGCCTGCGTCCATCACGACTTTGAACGGTTGGTTCAGTTTAATTTTCTTTTTCAGCATGGTCTGGTATTCGGGTAAAATGTTTTTTTCTTTAAGTGAGCCCCGGCCGGTTTCAAAATCATTCTGTTCAATGAGGGATTTTATATGCAGGATGTCGTCGCCATAAATCGAAAGCATGCCGAGGTTCATTTTCAGGCCGTTGAATTCAATTGGATTGTGGCTGCCTGTGATCATGACCGAACCGTCGGTTTTTAAATGTTCAAGAGAATAATAGACGACCGGGGTCGGGCATACACCAATATCGATGATGTTGATCCCTGTGGAGCGCACGCCATCTGCAAGGGCGTTTTTAATGCGCTCCGAGGTCAGCCGGACATCGCGTCCGACAGATATGGTTTTGCAGTTCCGGCGCTTCACAAATGTGCCATAGGCTTTTCCTATCCGGACAACGGCTTCGTTGCTTAAATCCTGGTCAGCAATGCCGCGTATATCATACATGCGAAATATATTGGGATTGATCAAAACATGCTCCTCTCTATCATTAACCAGACTTCATTTTATCAAAATAAATCATCTGAAGTAACAATTTCAGGTTTTTAATATTGATTCGATCAGTTGAATTGCCTGAATGGCCAGTTCATCGGCTTTTTTCTGATCACTTGCCTCTGTGAATATCCTCAGCAACCCTTCGGTGCCGGACTTGCGGACGTGCAGCCACCGGTCTTTCCAGACGGCTTTTACACCGTCGAGTGTGTCGATTTCAGCATCTGTGTAACGGGTTTTCAGGGCTTCCTGGACTGGGGCAATTTTTTCAAGAGGAACTTCCATTTTTTTCTTGATCATGACAAAGGCCGGGATTGACTGCGCTGTTTGTGAAAGGGATTGCCGGGATGCTGCCAGACTGTCGAGGATGAGTGCCACTCCCACACCGGTGTCCCGGGCGTAATGCACAGCAGGAAAAATCACGCCGCCGTTTCCTTCGCCACCGATCAGGCACTGGTTTTTTTTCATGCCATCTACCACATAGGCTTCCCCGATTTTTGTGCGTATGACAGGCACCCGATATTCACGGGCCACGTGATCGATGGCCATGGATGTGCTGAGATTGGTGACAATACTGCCTTCCGGACTGCGCGACAGCACATGACGGGCAACGAGCGGCAGGGTCATTTCTTCGCCAAGCGCACGTCCGGTCTCGGTAACCAGGCTCAGCCTGTCCGCATCAGGATCCACGGCAAATCCGATATCCGCTTTTTCTTTTGTTACCCGGCTGCAAAGCGCTCCAAGATGTTCCGGCATAGGTTCCGGGCCGCGGGGAAAATCACCGGATTCATCACAGTAAAGCGTGATGACTGTGCATCCCAATTGTTCCAGGAGGGGAATGAGCAGACGGGAACCGGCGCCATTGACAGCGTCCAGAACCACTTTAAACTTTTTTTCTCGAATGTTTTGCACATTGATGTGCTTCATTAAATTGTGGATGTGCATATCAATCGCATCCCGGTTAAAGTCCGGTCCCTGCTGCAGATTACAAAAGCCGGGATGCTGAACGTATTCGATTGTGTTGTTGTCAAAAATCCGTATTAATGTTTCGTATTCCGTCTGACTTAAAAAGTGGCCTTCCCTGTTTATAAATTTCAGGCCGTTCCATTCTCCGGGATTGTGGCTGGCCGTGAGCACGATACCGCCGTCCACCACATTATTTTCCACAGCCAGCTGGCATGTCGGCGTGGGTACAATGCCGATGTCGGTGACATCACAACCTGAAGAGGCCAGTCCTGTCAGCGCGGCCTGTGTGAGAATTTCACCGGACGCGCGCGTGTCCCGGCCGATGATAACTTTGCCCTTTTTCAGATAGGTGCCAAACGCGGCTGCGAATTTAACGGCCACGTCCGGTGTCAGGTTTTCACCCCAGATGCCACGGATGCCGGCAACGCTGCGGTTAAGTGGTTTCATCAAGGATCCCTTTTATCTTTTTATGGATGGGAAATATAATTTTCATGGTATTAAATGTCAATAAAAAAAGTGTCATTGTATTTTCCGGGCCGTGTCAGAAGCCATTTTAAATTCACTCCGAACTTGCCGGCCGGTTTATGTTACTTGTTATCGAAGTCCTATGCCGGCCTTTTTTTAAACTTGAACCGTATGTTCGATCTCAAGGGAAAAATCACTTGCTTAATATGATCACCCGGTCTAATCCGGCCAGATCCTGAAGAAGCCGGATGGAAGTCCAGGGGCTTTGACTGAAAATATTCTGAACATCCTTCGCCTGATCCGCCCCGATTTCCAGAAGCACAGCGCCGGATTCATTAAGCCAGTCCGGCAGAATGCTTTGAAAGCTTCGGTAATATCGCAGACCGTCAGGGCCTCCGTCCAGTGCATCGACAGGCTCATGGTCCCTGATTTCAGGCGGCAGGGTTGGCAGGTCAGGGGTGCGGATATACGGCGGATTGGATACAATCAGATCAAACCGGATTTTTCCGGGCATCCCGGATGACTCTATAATATTCATTCGGATGAATTCGATCTGATCATTCACGGCGTTTAGTTCAGCGTTTTTCCGGGCCAGATTCAGTGCGGCCGGATGCTGATCCACGGCCAGAATCCGGGCGTTTTTCAGATATCTGGCCAGACTGACGGCGATACACCCGCTTCCGGTGCCGATATCCAGAATATGAATGGAGGATTTGTTTCCAAACCGGGTTTTTGTGATTTCGATGGCATTTTCAACGAGTATTTCAGTTTCCGGGCGGGGAATCAGGACATTCTCGGTCACATTAAAAGGCAAAGACATGAATTCAGTCTCGCCCAGAATGGTCTGCAGGGGTTCCCGGCCGGCCCGCCGCCTGAGCAGATGTTTGTAAGCCTCCCTTTCTTCTGTTTTCAGGGGTTTTTCGAACTGCAGGTAAAGATCCATCCGCGATACACCCAGAATATGGGCCAGCAGCCGTTCCGCATTGAGCCGGGCATGTTCGATGTGTCTGGATTCGAGATAAGCCACAGCCTCCTGAAGCACATCGATGAGACGCCAGTGCTGATGTCTGGACGGATCTGACAAGAAAACCTCTTTAAAAAATAATAATAATCAATGACACCCCGAACTTCGATAAATTTTAATGACAGGAAAATTATGTCATCCACTTCTGGCGGGTGGATGGTTATTTTAGAAGGCAACCTTATTTTTATAGAGATTATTTCTTATAAATTCATGGTATTCATTATAAATGATACATGGTCTTTAAAGGTTACGTATTTGTTTTAAAAGGTTACCTTCTAAAATGATTTTACAAACTCAGAATTTACCAAAGCTCGATCATTAACTTAATTAAATTTCCCATGAAATTCAAAAGGAAAATGACCCGGCGGATAAATCCGGCAGAACGATTGAGATATTTTAAGAATAGAAAGACCTTGCGAAGGTGGTTGACCTTCGCAAGGTCTCAGCCAGGAAAGGGCAATATCAGCCGGACAGGGAAGTTTTTTCCGGAAATCTGATTATTATGGGTGGTTTTTTAACAATATTTTTAGTATATTCAAACGTTTCATTTGAGCCTAATGTCAGAAAACATGTTTAAATGGATGCTTACCAGTTCGTTTGGAATGATTTATGCATTAAAAATTGAGGATTTTTATCGGTTAAATTAAACAGGGAAAGGACAGGGGTATGATAAAAAGAGATCGTGTTATGTGTTGTGTCACTTTAATACTCGTGCTGATCAGCGGCGTATGCTTGGCGCAAACCCCGCCGGAAGATAAATCCGTCACTCAGAATCAGGATCAGAACGAAGTTCAAAAACCGCTTGCCAAACATAAAAATAGTACTTATATTTTGACAAGTCATATGCCCAATCGCAGCACATCGGCCGTGACACTCTATGATTTTACGGTAGTGGACAGTATTTACGGGGGTGCGAGCGGTGCCAAGGAACTGGAACCGGGTGTGTGGGGGATGATTTGTGGCGATGCAAATGGTGATGGCGCTATTACGGCAGTTGACAAAAATTTATATTGGCGGCCGAATAATGGTTTGATTGGATATCTTGATGCAGATTTAAATTTGGACGGAGCCGTAACTGCGGTTGACAAGAATTTATACTGGCGTCCAAATAATGGTTTAAGTACGGTTGTTCCTTAAAATAATATGGGAGAAAAAAAATGGCACATAAAGGTAAAGTGATTTGTATATTGCTGGCAATAATGACTGTCAGTTTATTTGCAGCCGATGATTTTGATCTTCAATTTGTGGTGATTACGAATGATCAAGTTCATTTTGACGTAAAAGTACAGATCAAGCGAAATAATACAGATTGGGATAAGCTGGGCGACGCAAACTTTTCTTTTGATTATAATACGTCAGCATTAAGTAACGCATCACTGCTTGTCGCCCATAATTTCAGTGGTACTTTTTATGAAACAATGACTGTGACTAATCCCAGCAATGCATCTGTCAATATTGAGCTTTTAATTGCTGATAATGGTATAGATGTCACCACAGGTTGGATGGATGTAGCAACCGTTCGGTTTGATGTAGATGATGCGGGTCAATCATCGAATCTTGTTTGGCTTGGTTCTGATGTAACATTTTCTGCTTTTGATGATGATAATACAACATTATTGGATCCGGGTGTTTTAAATAACCTTGATGTTTCACTGCCCGTCCAGATGACTGATATTCAGGCTGAATCCACAGTGGAAGGCATCGAACTCAGCTGGACCACGCAAAGTGAAGTGAACAGCATGGGATTTCATGTATGGCGTTCGGATACGGAAGACGGCGAATACGAGCTCTTAACCACAAGCCTCATTTCGAGCCAGGGCAACAATTCTTCCGGCGCGGAATACACATTCGTGGATGCGAATGTTGAAACAAACGGCACGTTATATTACAAGATCGAAGAAAAAGGCGCGGACGGCAGCAGTCAGCAGTACGGTCCCATTTCGGTCGAAGCCAGGATTATTCCCGAAGTGTTCGCTCTGGAACAGAATTATCCCAATCCGTTTAATCCGCTGACCACATTCACCTATGACGTGCCTGAAATTGCGGATGTAACCATCAAGGTGTACAGCCTGCTGGGCAAGGAGGTAACAACTATTTACAGCAAGCAGCAAATGCCCGGAAGGTACACAGAAACCTGGGACGGCACGAATAACAGAGGTCAGAAACTGGCCAGTGGTGTGTATTTTCTGCGCATGCAGGCCGCCGATTTTGTCCAGATGCGGAAGATGACGCTGATAAGATAGAGACAAGAAACAGGAATCAGGAAACAGGAATCAAGAAATAAGAAACAAGAAACAAGAAATAAGAAGCAAGAAACAAGGAAAAGACATAAAAGCAGAGAAAAACAAATCAGTAAACGATAAGGCGGGAGAATCAGGTTCGATAGAGTAAAAGGGCAAAAATGGTGAAAATGATAATGCCCGAACAATATGAAAACAACAGTGATATAAATATGATAAAAAGCCGCCGGAGAGAGTGCTCCGGCGGCTTTTTTATTTACCTTAATGGGAACACGGAAAATGCCGCAAGGCGCGGCATAAATTTCGGGAAGATACAGCATGAATCCTGCTGAAATGAAAAATTGGTCATCACCGGATGGGTGTTTACCGGTTTCGTGCAACCAGATTTTACCGGATGAGAGGCCGGTTTTTAAGTTTTTGTCACATTTCAGTCTCAGGCGTTGTGTTTGCGGCATTTATCAAACTTGATCCGGGTGTCATCAAAATGATGCGGTCAAATGAAGGGGTCAAAAAGAGCGGCAGCCGTGCCAGATGAAAAAGGATAAAATGATTTTAAGATCAAACAAATATCAGGATAATTCAGTATGCGCTTGCGGACCCGGGCAGTAAATAAGGTGATGATCGGAGGGATCTTATGTACTTTCATGCAGTTATTCGGCCAGACAGGCACGCAGTGGTCTCCGTATATGGAGTGGGAAATCCCTGAATCCGATGTCTCCTATTCCGGAAATCACTTTGATGTCATTGCCGCTGTAAAATTTACCCATTCGGGAAGCGGAGATACGGTCAGAACACTCATGTTTTACGATTCGACCGATACCTGGGAGGGCTGGAAGTTCCGGTTTACCGGAACAAAAACCGGAACCTGGAATTATGAATCATTCAGCGACAATGCGGATTTAGACAGACGGGCCGGATCCGTAACCATCAATGAGAATCCGGATCCCGGCACCCATGGATTTCTCAGGAATTTCGGCAACAGATGGGGCTGGCAGGGAACTGAAACCGCCTTTGTGCCGCAGCTGGTCATGTTTCCCAATCCGGCGTATCAGGATCAGGTATCCACGGATGAGAGAATTCAGACCTTTATTGCCGGACACGGATTCAGCGGATTTCATTTTACATGCGCCTGCCAGTGGTTTCAGCTCGGTGAAGGCACATGGGACAATCTGAGTGAAGATCCCAATCCGGATCCTGAAACCTTTCAGTGCGTGGAATATGTGATTGCCGAAACCCATGCGGCGGGCGGCATGGTCCATATCTGGCAGTGGGGTGATGCACAGCATCGTGCGTCTATTTCGCGATGGGGATATGACAGTGATGTTCATCACCGCCTTTTGCGGTACATCGCGGGGCGGCTGGGGCCCCTGCCCGGATGGTCCATGGGGTATGGCTTCGATCTTGGTACTGAGGAATATGAGGGGGAAATTTGGGGTGATGAAGAAGAACTTGAATATTGGCATTTTCATCTGCATCAGTATTTCGGAGGCTGGCCCCATTTTTTAGGCGGACGACCGGCCGGGCCAAATACAGGCACAGATCACAGCCCTTACATTTCCTGGAATGACGGGCTCGATTATTCAAGCTATGAACATCATCTGCCGGATATAAATGTGTATATGGCCGCTTTTGACGCCATTCCAAACCAGCCTGTTTTTTCTGAAGACCGGTTTCGAATCCGCGGATTTAGTCCAGAAAAAGATTATACTGAGTTAATGACCATCCGGGGGCTTTATTATTCCACGATGGCCGGCGGCGTGGCGAATATCTGGGGTAATTTCATGAACAGCAGCTGGGTCTATGAAGAAGGCCCGGGGTATTCTTCGCTGCCCTATGACAGCGCGGCCTGCATTAAGACCTATGCCACATTCATGCAGGACCGGTTTCATCAGGATATGGTCCGGGACAACACCATCACCGACGGATACTGCCTGAAACGTCCGAACCTCCTGGATTACATCTTTTACATCAAAGACGCTTCCTCTGTTGATATGGATTTGTCAGGCATGCCTGGCCCGAGATTTGCTATAGCTGTCAATGCTTTGGCGCCCTACGCAGAAATCGGGCTCGGATGGCTTGAGGCACAGAATCAGACCGTGACACTGCCTTCACAATCGGACTGGGCGGTGGCAGTGGGATTTGGCTGCACCCTGAAATCCAGGATCTTTCTGGAAGGCGCGTACGAGTCCTCTTCTTCCCAGATGCGACTTGACCTGAATACCGGGGACGAGGTGCCGCTTACGGCGCCCTATGAGGAAGATCTTCGGACTGTGGAAGAGATTCCGTCGGGAGTTGTGGACTGGGTACTCGTGCAGCTGCGCGAAACCGCATCCGGAGACGCTGTTATTTCGAGAAGCTCTTTTCTGCACCAGGACGGAAGGGTCGTGGCCGATGACGGCATCACCGGACAGATTTGGCTGGAAATTGATCCCGGAAATTATTATATTGTAATTAACCACCGGAATCATTTGCCTGTGATGAGCGCAGATCCGGTCGGCCTGGAATAAAAGACAAGTGGCAGGGGTTTTCAAGCGTATTTAAATCAGGCAAACAGGGATGCATGATTTCATGTCGCCATATTTTTTGAGGGGGGTATTATGAGCAGGCAGCTACAAAAAATTGTGTGTGCCATGCTGTTCATCATGGCCGGATTCTGGCTTTTTACGGTACACGGCAGGGCGGAATTGCAGAACAGCAGCGCGCCGAGGAAAACCGAAGGCGTTTCGCCGCCGTCGCTTTCAGCCCTGAGCTTTGTGGACAGCACCTGTGCCGAAGTGAAAAGCGAAACCTATACGCTCTGGCCCCATGGCGTCTGTTTTGCGGATGTGAACGGGGACGGACGTACCGACATGTATATTACAATCTATCACAATCAGAATTGCCACGAACGGTTTTTCATCAACGATGGTGATTTTCAGTTTACAAAAATGAGCTATACCTATCATATCGAAGATGTCGACTATGGCACACACGGGGCATGCTGGGCGGATCTGGACAATGACGGAGATTATGATTTAATTAACGGAGGAACGATCGCGTCAGGCGGAAGCACCGGTGAACCCATTCAGCTCTACAGGAATGACGGCCCCTCTTATTTTACCGAAATGATCGATTCGGACATTTCAGGCACGTTGAAGAAAACGCGCGGTGTGATCGCTTTGGATAAAGACGGTGACGGGGATCTGGATATTTATGGCGTGGCCGGTTACCGGGGAGGGGATATTGACGTTCCTTATGCCACCTCGCATCCCGATGAATTTTATCAAAAGGATGCAGGAAGCTGGAGCTATTCGAGCATTACCGGAGGTCAGCTGGTCACGGCGAAGGTGGCTCAGGGAGCCACATCCTCTGATTATGATAATGACGGAGACATGGATCTGTTTGCCGGAAACCGTAACGGGAAACCGTATGTGCTTCAAAATAGTGACGGAAACGGAACGTACACGGCCATCGACGATTCCTCGATTACCGGATTCTTTGTGAGCACGGTCAGCGGCGATACTTCGTCGGGCGTGATGGGTGAAGGCGCCACATTGGCGGATATTGACAATGACGGTGATTTTGACCTTTTCTGTATTGAAGTGAACGGGAACGATTCCCATCTGTTTACGAACAATCTGTACAATCCGGATCCGATTCAGCCGGGCACCTATTTCAAGGAATTCCAGGGATGGAGCGAGGTGGACGGCTATTGTGGCGCGTTCGGCGATCTGGACAATGACGGCTGGCTGGATCTCGTGGTTTCTGGATATTCCGCGCCTTTTATGAACAACGGTTCCGGCTCATTAAGCCCCTCGTCCACGGTGAGCATTCCCAACGCGGATGTGGATGATCCCAGAAGCGTGGCGCTCGCAGATCTGGACAATGATGGTGACCTTGATTTTGTCATGACCGGAAAACTTTCGTGGGCCCATGTGATCAAGAACCAGCTGAGCACATCCTATCATTTTCTGAAAGTCAAGCTTGTCTCTCCCCAGGGCCAGGCGGGCGCTTTCGGGGCCAAGGTCTATGTGTCTCCCGAGAATCAGGGGGGGATTTACCCCAAACGGGGAGGCAATCTGACTCAAATCGGGCTCAGGGAAGCATGCGGCGCTATCGGTTACCTTGGGCAGAATGATCCGGTGCTGCATTTCGGGCTGGGAACCCACACGGCTGTGGATGTGACCGTGGAATTTGTATGCGGCCGCCGCGCCACCAGCCGTAATGTGTCTGCGGACCAGACCATCACTATCAATACAACAGATGTCCGGGTCGCCCTGAAGGTTTTTCTTGAAGGGCCCTATGACGCGACCGGTGACAGCATGAAAACAACAATGAATGGATATGGATTTTTACCGATCACATCTCCTTATCCCGATAACCGGGAGGTCGAGGAAATTCCTTCTGATGATATTGTGGACTGGGTATATGTGAAGTTAAGGCAGTCTCCGGGGTTGGCATACGTGGATTCCATCAGCGCGTTATTGAGAAATGACGGCATGGTCGTCGCGGATGACGGTGTGACCGAATATATTTTTATGAATGCGACATCAGGCAGCAGTTATTATATTGAAGTTGATCATCGGAATCATTTGAAAACGATGTCGTCCACGGCCCATCCAATGAGTGATATCAGTTCAACAGTATACAATTTTACCAACAATATCACTAATAATTATAATAATTACGCAAAAACAGTGGATACAGGTGTATATGGTATGTATGCTGGGGATGCGAACAATGACGGGGCCGTGACTGCGATTGACAAAAATCTTGTTTGGAGGCCAGATAACGGCAATATCGGTTACTTGGATGCGGATATGAATATTGATGGAGCAGTAACTGCGGTTGATAAAAATCTTGTATGGCGTCCAAACAATGGTCAGAGTTCCCCGGTTCCATAGATGCTTTTATTTAAATAGCGTATTTAATAAAAAAGGCTGGCCCAACGCCAGCCTTTTTTTTACATTAAAACATCTGTTGAGACTGTCGAAAAACCTTTGTAAACGGTATTTATAACCTCCGGGAGGTTAAATAAGCTTAATATTTTCAATATGCAATTTTAATTTTAAAACCTCCGGGAGGTTAAATTTACGACTTTATCGACAGTCTAGTTATAAAAATAACATTCCCGGCACAGCATTTGCCTTTTATAATATATATTCATGCATGAGACAAACGGGGATATAGAAATGTCTTTTTTATTTCGATGGACATGTTTAACAACTCTCTTTTTATCCGTATTCACGCTTCAATACAGCAATGCCGCAAGTACAGAAAAAACAAATATTAAGAATATTGCCAAAGGCTGGCTGAAAACCAGCCCGCCCTATGTACGCGCGGAACAGGCGAAGAAGCCGTTCAAAGCCGGAGAAGCGGTGCTCGAGGTGACAGACGAGAAAGGGGAGGAAATTGTTGCCTATGTAGTGGACCTGGAACCCACAGGCTATGTAGTCGTGTCTCCGGATGACCGCATGACTCCTGTGATTGCTTATTCCACGGAATCCCGGTTTATGGCCGAGGAAACAGAACAAAATGTTCTGCTGCACCTGCTGCGCGCGGATATTCCGGAGCGCATGCGCGCGCTTCGCGACGGCGCGGTACCGCAGGATCGTATCGACCGCGCACGCGGCAAAAGGCAGGCACTCGAATCGGCCGGCAGCGGCCAGCTTCGGGGGCTCGAAAAAGCAGGACTCTCGAAATTGCAGTATGACGTGGAATTCGGACCGTTCCTGGCTTCGACCTGGGGGCAGGGCACGCACAATAATGATTTTGTCCATGGTCTGGCAGTATGGAATTATTATACCCCCCCGTACGCGGAAGGCAGCGCCGGGAATTACGTGTGCGGATGTGTCGCGACAGCCATGGCCCAGGTGATGAATTATTATGAATGGCCGCCCACCGGGACCAATTCCTACTCCTATACCTGGGACAACGGCAGTGATCCTGCCGAAGTGCTGTCCGCTGATTTTTCAGCGGCTGCCTATGACTGGGCGAATATGTTAGACAGTTATCAGAGCGGCGGCACGGAAATCCAGAGGCAGGCAGCAGGGTTGCTGACATCGCATTGCGGGATCGCAGTGGAAATGGATTATGCAGCATCCGGATCGTCGGCCTCTCCGAAATTAATCGATCAGGCCTTACAGAGGTTTTTTCGTTACTCAGGGGAATATCTGGACAGCTCTGCGACATTTCTTGATAAACTGTATTCAAATATGGAAGATTCGCGTTCCGCTATCCTGTCCATCCGCCGCTCAGGTGGCGGACACAGTGTGGTTGTGGACGGCGTCCGGCACAATACAGGGGAAGACAAGTATTTTCATATCAATCTTGGATGGCGTGGATATGGATATCCCGCGAGCAATCCGGAGGGGTGGTACAACCTTGAAGAGCCCATTGTGACTACCGGAAATACTTATTATTTAATACCGAATGCAATAGTGGACATTCTCCCGTCGCCGGTTATGAATGAATTGTCAGAAACAATTATAAGCAGTGATACCACACTATCATGGGATGTTTCTGGTTTCTTAAATGCAACAAGTTATGATTTGCAGTCTGTAAATTTTAATGATTACAGTCCGAATTTTACTGATTATGCTGAGAATTTTAATGACTGGGATGTATGGAAACAGTGGGAAATCAATACAAGTATTAAAAAAAGTTCTCCGTCTTCATTTTGCGGGTGGTTTATAAGACTGAGCGGCAGCGATTATGTATATTCTGAATTTAGCTCATTAACACTTAAGAAAGCAATATATATCAGTAATACATCAACAATTAATTATTATTGGGCAACAGTATGGTTTGATGGTCTGGAAGCAAGATTGGAAATTTCACTTGACGGAGTGGAATGGGAAACATTAAAGAGTTACAATACCACAGATCAGGTCTGGATTTATGAGTCGATCCCTTCTTCGGAGCTTGCAGCGTATCATAATCGATCGGTCATGCTTCGATGGAGTATTAACGAAATAAACGCATGGGATATTGGTTATGTAAATGGCAGATTCTTTTTTGATGATTTTAGTATCAACAATGCGTATATATCCGAGTGGACGACTTACGATAATTCGATCACCTCGGAAAGTGAGAATGTGCAGTTTTCGGAAAGCGGCCATTATGCGTTCCGTGTGCGGGCGGAAGCGGACGGCCAGTGGTGGAACTGGTCCAATTTCGAAGCTGTCACGGTCAACGCACTCGAAGTGCATGCCCGGGTGCTCATCGGGGGCGCGTATGAGGCGGGCGGGGACACGCTGCGCCTGGATTTGAATTCGGGCGGACATCTGCCGTCCGAGTCCCCCTATCTGGAAGCGCCGGCCACCTGCACGGCCATACCGGACAGCATCGCGGACTGGGTGCTGGTGGAGCTGCGCACCGACCCGGCCGGACCGGCCGTGGAACAGCGCAGCGCGCTGCTCAGCAGGAACGGCTACCTATGCAATATGAGCGGCACCCAGGGGGTGCTGTTTGACGCGGAGGACGGAGCCTATTATCTTGTGATTCATCACCGCAATCACCTGTCCGTGATGAGCGCTGAACCGCAGACACTCACCCGCTGACATCTCTTCCGATCTGGCATACTTATTGACACATTTTCTGGTTCAAAGTTTGAATCGTGTGAAGGATTGAAAGAAGCGGGCTTTTATCTGGATTTGGATACGTATTCGAGCTTTGGAAATTTCAAGATGATCTTCATAACACTGCAACCGGATTTTTAAAGCCGGTTTATATCCAGCGTGACTGGACGGATTTAAATCAAAGGGAGACAGGGATTGCAATATAATCGCAAATTTCTCATTCTGTTTTTAATTCTTGACATTTCAATATTCGCGCAGGATTTTAATCCGCCGTATCCCAGGATCGGGGGATTTACTTTCACCACAGGTGTGAACGAGACCATGGAAGCGCATGTGGATATATTGAAAGATTTTGATATCATCTGTTTTCCGAGCTCATCCAATGCTGCACTGGCCCATAAAGCATTGAGGCCGGATCGTCCCATTCTGGCGACATCGGGCTGTTTCTGGGCGTATCAAAACTCTGAAACTCCGGAAGAATGGTTCTACCATAAAGCAGACGGCGGTCTGATCCCTCTATTTAACGATTACTATCTGATGAATCTGACCACCCTCTGTCCCTATGTGGATCTCGGGGACGGCCATGGACCCAAGCAGTTCATTGACCACTGTCTGGACCTGCTGCCCGAAGACATTGACTTTACGATATTTGACGGTGTGTTTTTCGACTGGAGCTGGACCGATCCCG
>JAFGCO010000066.1 GCA_016932575.1 bacterium | reverse complement strand
TTATTTTTAAATTAGGTTAATATGTGCGGAGGAGTTAAGTGGTAAACTTTCCTCCGGAATGGGTGGCAACTTTCGCCGGAATACACACACAAAGTTTTCCAACAGTATTTTCAACAATATATTTAGTAATATATTTAGGTGTATAATATATGCCTTCCTTCTTCCGTTTTGTTTTCTGCCTTTGAATTTCCTGCCCTTTGATTTCCGCCTGAACATTCTCAATTTCAGTTAATGAGTGTTCAAAAATATGGCCTAAAATGTTCACATCGATTTCAGTTTCAAAATCATAAGCACTCAATTTTAAAGTATGTTCGTGCAATACATCATCATCAATTGAAAGATTGTCAAGAATTTCATCCGGTGCAAACAGACCGCCATTGTAAGGATAAACATCATACTTTTTCCCTTTATACCCTGTATTCATATATCCAAAGTATTTCTTAAATCGTTCGTACAGCGGAAAATATTCATCGTATTTATCTTTTAAATCAGTCCACTGATTCACAATCTCACTAATTGAATTAGGAGGTAACAAAAGCCGGTCTTCAGCAAAGAAAATGAATAGAAAACGATCAAGCAGTTTTTGTGTTTTCTTAAAAAGTATAAGTTTATCAATATCAGGATTGTTCTTTACAATGTTTTCAAAAATGACTTCTCTGAATCTTGAATAATCATCATATAATTTCTTTGTAACATTCCCTTCCTCTAAAACGGATGATTCTTTAATTTTGAGTGGTAAATCCCTGAAAATTGAATCTTTTGAGAGGCAAAGCCAAAGCAAAGCAAAAGCATCCCTTGTCAGATTGAACAAATCGAATTCGATATATTCAACAGCATTTTGAATATAAAACCGTAACCTCTCAAAATTGGAAGTAATGACATATTCACATTCCGGATGATGATTTTTGTATCCAAAGGCTTGCGCTTCGACAGAATCCAAGTCTGATGTTAAAGTTGATTTTAATTCAATGACTGCAAGAGCTTCTCCATCTCGGAGAATAGCTCCATCAGTCCTTTTACTATTTCCAATATTTTTCAACTCTGTTGTTAAATTAAAATTTGGTTCTGGATTAAGCGTATATTCTAATATTTTAACAAACAACTCTCTTAAGAATCCTTCTTGAAATTGTTCTTCAATCGACTTTTTAATATTCTCTTGTATTTCATCATTGCCGAAATATGATTGAAATGCACTATATTTATCATCAATCAGTGATGAATCAATTTCGTTTAGATATTTCTTTTCGACTGATTTTTGAAATAATGACATAATAAAATGAACCTGTCAATTCATTCTTTGAAATGTAACACTTTTTTCGTCGATCAATAAATAATGGTAGTTCTTAAATTAATGTTGTAAATATTTTTTGAATTTACTTTGAAATTACAGAAAAATCAAGATAAAATAAAAAGGTATTTACTGAATATCTTATCATCATTATAAACAAAATTGCATTGTTTGTGCAAATTTGCAGGAAGGCTATAAGCAAATCGAGTCTATAAAATAATGAATTTTACATTAATAGTAATAAAATTAAACTTGACATATGTGTAAGGTTTATTTATATTATAGTAACTTTACATATAGGGAAGGTTTATGAGTAAACTTTATAACAACTTTCAAAATCGAGAAAAATATAAATTTTTCAAAATTGAACCTGAAGAAACCAATCACATCTTTAGGCCAAATCTATTTTATTCACTGTACGATACATTTTTAAATGAAGACTGGGGAAAACGAGCAATTGAAGCGTTAGAAGAAAAGCAAATCTATATAAACAAATTAAAATCCTCAAGGATTCTATATCATTGGGGAAAAAAGGGGCTTCTTAATTACTATCGAAAAAATGAGAAAGGCTGGAGAAAATTTAGTTTATTAGACAGGTTTTGGTTATTAATAATTTGCGAACTAAGAAATTTTGGATTGCCACTTAAAAATATTTACAATATCGGTAAAGATTTAGGCATTCTCGAAGAAAATAAGAATCATTATAGACAATACTTATTTCATTATTATGTACCAATTATAAACACATTCAAGGATGATATTTATAATCTCATTATTTTTTCAAATGATGAAGCAGACATATTAAGCTATAGTGAATATAGAGACCGAATTTCATTGTTTGGAATGGATCATCATTTAACAATCAATTTAAATGGAATATTTAATTTATCTACTGATCCAATAGGGAAGAATTCTAATGAATATATTCCAAAGGATCTAACAGACGCAGAATTTGAATTAATAGATATAATAAGGAAACATGGCTATAAAAGCATTCAGATAAAAACAAAAGAAGGTAAAATTAAAAATATAGAAGCAAAAAGAAACGTTGATGTAAATACAAGAATTGGATCATTATTAAAGCATAGTAAATTTGGTGAAATTATCATAAAAAAAGATTCAGATAAAATCGTTCAAATTGAAGAAACTTTAAAACGAAAATTTGATTATTAGTAAAAAATTATTTCACATGATATAAAAACATCATACTGACTGGATAAAGGCCAGAGGTATGAAAGGAGCAGGAAATGCGAATAAATGCTTTCTATCAGACAATGCAAGGCAATCCTTGAAAAGAACGGCAGAGTCTATTCAGAAACGCAAATAAAAGCCCTTAGAGAGCTTTTATACCAGCTTGGAGAGATAGACTATAACCATTTTAAGGATATGATGAAAAATGCAGAGAAAAGCCATCATTTACAGCCGAGTTTCAACTGATGAACAGAAAGAACAGGGATTCAGTTTACAGGATCAAAGGGCACAATTAACAAAGCACTGTAGAAAAAATTCATGGCAAATAGTCGCTGATATTCAAGAAGACCATTCAGCAAAAGACTTCAACAGGCCGGAATTTCAAAACATGCTCTTTGACTTAAGAAATAAAACACTGAAAGCAGATATTTTTCTGGTTGTACGATGGGACCGTTTTTCAAGAAATATGTATGAATCGCTTTCAATGATTCAAATCCTTAAAAAAATAGGTGTCGAAGTAAGAACCCTTGAGAATAACGTTGATTTGACTATTCCTGAAAATTTGATGATTCAGGTTATCAACCTTGCAATGCCTCAAATTGAAAATGACCGAAGGGGCTTAAATACAAAAAGAGGCATGAGACAGGCAAAACGTGAAGGCCGCTGGGCGGGCACACCGCCAAAAGGTTATTCATTTGATCGGTCAAGCGGCAAATCTCTATTAGTGCCGAATGAAGATGCCAAATATATACAGGAAGCCTTTGAAATGTATGGAAAAGGTGTATACTATCTGGAAGAAGTCAGAAGGCACATGAGTTCAAAAGGTTATTATTGTTCCAAGTCAAATTTTCCAAAAGTCATGAGGAACCCTGTTTATATCGGTAAAATTTATATCGAAGCATGGAAAGAAGATGAAGCGGAATTAGTAGACGGTCTTCATGAATCCATCATTGATGAAGCCTTGTTTTACAAGGTTCAGGAGCTTTTAAAACGCAGAAGCAAACAGGGACAGAAGAAAAATAAAATCAATGAAAACCTTCCTCTGAGAGGTTTGCTTCAATGCAGACAATGCGGCCGTAATCTTTCAGGCGGGCCGGTTCGGAATAAAGCAGGTAAAAAATACTATTATTATAATTGCCAGAGAAAGTACGGGTGCAAAGAGAATTTTTCGGCAAAAGAGGCAAACATGCAATTCATCAAATATCTGGAAAGCTTTCAAATTACAGAAGAAGTTTTAAACCTGTATTATCATGTCATGAAAGATTTGTTTAAAAAGGATGACCAGCAAAGGGAAAAAGAAAAAAGACAACTTGAATTGCAGATAGAAGAATGTAAAAAACTAATTGAGAAGGCAGAGGATAAATTCATCAATGATGAAATGGACAGGGAAACATATAGCAAATCAAAATCAAGGTATCAGAATAAAATAGATACCATTCAAGTCAAGTTACAGGAAATCGATTTGCAGGATACAAATTTCATGAATTACGTCGAATATGATTTTGCACTCCTCTATCATTTAAAAGACTATTACCTTCAGGCGGATACCATCACAAAGCAGAAAATAGTGAGTTCGTTATTCCCTGAGAAACTTATTTATGAAGACAAAAAGTATCGAACACCGAAAGTTAATGAAGTGCTGTCAATTCTGACCAATAATATCAATGAGTTAGGAGAAATAAAAAAGGGAAAGAATCCCAATTCTGAAAATCTTTCCCTTAGGGCCTCCCCAAGGGGACTCGAACCCCTGTTGCAGGGATGAAAACCCTGAGTCCTAGGCCACTAGACGATGGGGAGATAAACTCTATATAAAGAACAACACCGTATCAAATATCCACAAAGGGTGAGTAACGGGACTTGAACCCGTGACCTCCAGGGCCACAACCTGGCGCTCTGACCAAACTGAGCTATACCCACCATTTTTTCGGTCGTATAATATAAAGAAATTAACATGGGGACGCAAGTGAAATTTACAGCACGATAAACAGAAAATGCTCCGCTCATTTAAGACGAAGCATTTTCCTGATTCACTTGAAAATGGTCCGGAACACCCGATTATTTAACAATAAAATATACCTGAAAAAACTCCGGCCACACATGGATTGATCTCCCCCCGAAGACCATATCCACTGTGAATCAATCCGCGTGTTCGAATAGAATTTAATTCACCAGTTTGTGCACCTCAGGACGCGGATCTCTGACAGGTTTGTACTTGCGGCGTGGATCTTCGTTCTCTAAAAACGATAAACGTCTGCGAAGCACACCATTTTCGCGCATCAAATTAGTTTTTGATCCATATGCCAGAAAACACATCCCCATCATCCCACAAAGCCCCCCGGCGATAAACGCGATTGCACACCATCCAAACATAAAACTCACCTCAATTAAAAAATATTAAACCTCGTTTTTTTCACAACACATCATCTTCTCTTGCCTGTATTGGCTATTGTTGCAAGAATTGATCCGTTTTTACATTTCTGTCATATTTGCATGACGAATTCATTTCTCACTCATTTTGAAGCAAAAATTTGACCAAATTCAAGTTTAATTAATTTATACAGTTATACTATAATCATTGTTCGCTTTAAAACGGGAAATACCGGGAACCGTCAATTATCCGCTGCTCTTTCGGAACATCTTTATATCAAGACAGCATCATCATAAAAACAGATCCGGCAATTATTGCCTTTGCAACCGGCATTCGGCGCTGTAAATTTTTCCCCATAAAAATAAAAAAAATGAAAACTTTTTCTTTTAAACAGCGTCTTAATAACAGCGACATTTTTTAATGGGAAACGGGCCACATGACAGACGCTGCATTAATCGAGCGATATTTAAACGGCGATATCAATGCTTTTAACACGTTGATTTGGCGCTGGGAAAAACCAATATATAATTTCGTTCTCCGGACCATTGGGAACAGAGAACTTGCCAAAGATTTGTGTCAATCGGTATTTATACGCATGTACAAACAATTAAAAACATTAAAGGATCCTGAAAAATTTTCTTCGTGGGTTTACCGTATTGCACTCAATTTATGTAAAGACGAATTCAAAAAAAAGCGAATCCGTCGTCTTGTATCGTTCGATGCGCTTACCGACGAAGATACGAATCAAAATCGGGTCAAATGGCAATTTCAGGACCGCTCAGCGCGGTCTCCGGAAGATCTCATGCAGCATCAGCAAGTGGAATCAATTATAAAGAATGCACTAAAGAAAATACCCGACGAACAACGAGTGGTAATCGTTATGAAACAGTATCAGGGACTTAAATTTACAGAAATTGCAGATATACTGAACGAGCCGATCAACACGGTTAAATCCCGTCTGTATTATGGGCTTCGAGCCATGAAAAAAGTACTGGAGGAATCCAATTTAAGTAAGGAGGTGTTGCTCCATGAAATGTGATATGGCGCCGGAAACACTGATTTCTCTTTTGTATGACGAACTGGATCTAAAAGACGAAAAAAAAGTCCGAAAGCACCTTGAAGGCTGCACGACTTGCCGGAAAATTTTCCAGGAACTTCAGCAAACCACAAATTTACTCGGTCAGTGGGAAGACGAAACGCCGGCCATGAAGACAGTCTTTATCCATGAACCGGCAACAATCTGGCAATCCTGGAAAGATAAAATTCGGCGATACACAGAAAAGCCTCTGGCGTGGAGCATTCCGGTGCTGGCCAGTGCGGCCGTCATTTTTTTGTTTATCTTTCATTTCCAGGTGAAATATGAAAATGGAAACTGGCAAATCGCTTTTGGCAAAAACGGGCCCAGCAAATCGCAGATTGAAGCAAAAATGGAAGCGAAATTGGAAACAAAGTTGTCCGAGCTGCAATCGAGAAATATGGAACAACTGGTGACCCTGATTCAAGAAAGTGAAGCACGTCAGCGTCGGGATTTCAGCTTAGCCCTGAACGAATTCTCTCAGCAGCAAGAATTAAGGCGACAACAGGATTTACAGCTGGTAGGCCAGGGACTGCAGGGACTGCATCGCCAGACAGAAGGACGCTATCACCAGACCAGTACCCTGATCAATGATCTGATCCGAATGACCAGCTCTCCCGACTCACAGCCTTAAATACATGAAAAAGAAAGAAGGAACAGATGCTTCAACGTTATCAATTGATCATAATCGTCTATTTATTGGTGGCCTTTTCACCCGCTGTTCTTCATGGACAATCTGCTCAGATCGATACATTTCGATTGAAACGAGACATGAAAATCATGGAAAGCGTTCTCGATAAACTACTGGATCAGGATAATATAAACATGCGATTCACAGGAAACTCAAGGGGAATCTACATACCTGATTACGGGATGGTTTTTTATATGGAAAAACCACAGCCTTATCACCCGGTGATGCTGCCGACCCTGGACAAAAACATCGGCCAAATGATGGCAAACGGAAACAAATTCAATAAAAAAGTGGAAAAACAGCAGAACTGGCTTTTTTCAGACAGTAATCTGGCCGAGTTCCAAAAGAAGACGGAAACGCTGGAAAAAGAATCCATTGAAGCCATTAAATCCGGGATCACCGAGTTCTTCAGCCACTATGCGCCTTCTATCTCAATGCTGAAAGATAACGACCGAATCGCAGTACTGGTGCATCTCAACGGATGGTGGTCACTGACACAGGAAAACAGTTTCATCACTGCCTGGATCAGACAAAAGCATGCAGAAGCACTCAGGCAATCTCATGGGAATAATCACCATTTACAGTCAAATATTCATTTTGATATAAATGCAGGTGATGCCTCAATTGCAAAAGATATTGATATTATGACAGAAATATTCGATCAGGCAATGGCTACATCAAAAGAGCCGCACTATTCATCCACATCAGGATTGTATCTCAACGGACTGGGAGCGCTGCTGTTTATGGATATCCAGCCCGGATTTCGATTCGGAAATCTCGACACGTCTTTTTCGATTGTAATTCATAATCGTGGAGACGCACTTTCGGGTTACAGTTTAACTGCCAATGCCCAAGGTTCCGCAGAAGAAACAGATACCCGCTTGCTATTGCAAAATATGAGCGACGAGCTGTTCGATCTGATGGCTTCCTATGGTCATACGCTTCAGGTCAAACCTGAGGAACAATTTATCGTTGAAGTAACTGTAGGACCAAGGATTTTATTCTTTGGCCAGGATTCCGGCAACCCTTCTTCGATACGTATGCAATTGACCAAACGTGACCTGGACGCCTATAATCAGGGAAAAATCAGTTTAAACTCATTAAAAAATAAACTGGTTCTGCAATATATGTAATATCCATAGAGGAGTCTTGATTCTTTTCCCTGTCGGACGGATACAGATAATTGAATCTCTGGCCAATTTAACGAGGTGAAATTCCAAATGTAACAATCCGAATGGAAAATAATATTTAAATCTCAGTATTTAATAAACCAAATAAAATGATGATGATCTCACTCTGATGCCTTCTCCAATATCCCCGAAAAAAGCCTCTTGAAACCCGAGAGGCTTTTTTCTTGCCTTTTACTTAAAAATGTTTCACATTGATGCAAACCTTATTCTGTTAACTTTTGTCTAATATTTTGAAAAATGACAGAGCCTGAGAGAAAAAGAACAAATGATCTGATCCGGAAGGCGCAAAAGGGAGATACCGAGTCTTTTCAACTTCTGGTTCAGGAGCATGATCAGAAAGTACTGGGATTGGCCCGGCAAATGCTGGGCAATCTGCAGGATACCGAGGATGTTTATCAGGAAGTGTTTATGCGCGTGTATAAAAAAATTCACACATTTCGTTTTCAAAGCACCTTTGAAACCTGGCTTTACCGAATTGTGGTGAATACAGCAATCAATTACCGAAAAACGCGGAACAAACACCTCAATCGCACCTGGATCGCTGACGACCAGACAGATGACACATCCTGGACACCAGCGGATGAAAATCCACTGCCTGATGAACTGACAATCAATCAGGAAATTCAGGATCAGATTCAGGAGGCTATGGACCGGTTGACAGTCATTCAACGTACGATATTTCTTTTGCGGTTCTATCAGGACTTCAAAATCAAAGACATCGCCGAGATTATCAGTTGTTCCGAGGGCACTGTAAAAAACACCCTGTTTCGAAGCACACAAAAAATACGCCGTTATCTGTTGAAATATATGCATGAAAGATAAGAGGGCAGCACCATGTCAAACCCACATATCAATGAAGAGCAATTATTTCTCTATTTAATCCACGAGCTTTCATTTCAGGAAATGGCGGATATTGAATATCACCTCGACAGATGCGATGAATGCAGAATTCGTAGCATGCAAATGAAACAATGGCTGGGGCTTTTCCATCAGGAATCATTATACCATACAGAAAATGAATCTCTGATCCGGGCCAGAAACCGGTTTAAAGCTCTGCTCGGGAAGCAGGCAGCGAAAAAACGGACACAATTCTTCGAGGCCATTTTATCACGTATCCCTTCCCGCATTGAAACCAAACGGCTGGTCACTGCCATGTGCTTTCTGATCGCCGGTATATTTGTTGGGCATTATTTTTGGCCCATAGGATTCAGAGCTTCAAATCGTGCCCTCCTGACGGAACTTGCCTCTGCGTCGGCCGGATCGTTCCGGATTATTCCTTCCGAAACCCACCCGGATCGTATCGAAATCCGATTCCTGAATCAAAACGAAAAAAGGATCCAGGGCGAAATTCAGGATCCTGATATCCAAACCCTGCTGGCTTATGCATTAATGACCGATGAAAGGGACAACCTGCGTCTTCGCTCTATGGACATGATTCAAACAGTGTCTCACAATGAGACAGTGGAAGAAGCATTGCTGCATACTCTGGCGAACGATCCCAATCCCGGATTGCGCTATCGAGCCATTAAACTATTAAAACATTTTCCCATAAACGATAAAATGAAATCACTGCTCATTCGTGTTCTTTTTCAGGATACCAATCCGGGGATCCGGATCCAGGTCACTGAAAAACTGATCCAGTCCAATGATCCTGAAATACAGTCCATCTTGGAAAAACGAGCAGAAAAAGATGAATATATACAATATGTGCTGGATGCAGAAAAATCCAGACAGGCATTAAATGTCAGGCGAGAATAAAATCGATTAATAAAGGAGACTTCGCAATGAAAACAAACAGATTGACCAAATGGATTCCGGCAATAGTGATGTTGCTGTGGATGTCCGCACATGCCCAGGAAATCATTGATAAGGAAAATCACTGGCAATGGAAATCTGAAAAAGACTTCACCGTGAAATCGGGCGGTCTGTTAAAAATGACAGAAATCCATGGGGATGTTACTATTCATTCATGGCATGAAAGCAGGGTGGGCATTAAATCCATCCATGAAATTCATGTATTCACACAAGCCGAGGCTGAAGCTGTCAAGAAAAAACACCTTATGACCTATAAACATGTGTCCAATACGGTCCTGATTGAAGGAATCAAACTCGATAACCAGGCCATTCATAGCAATTACGAGATATATGTTCCAAAGCAGTTTCAATGCGACATTGAGATTTCAGGAGGAGATCTTGAAATTGAGGAAATCGACGGTAAAATCGATGCACATATCGGGGGCGGTGATGTAAGTATTGCACATGTGCTGGGTCCGACAGATCTCCATGTTGGAGGAGGCGACATTGAAATTGAAGGCTGTAAAAAAGATATCAATATTCATCTGGGTGGCGGAGATCTGGAAATAGAAAACGCCGATGGTCCAATTGAAATTAAGATGGGAGGCGGAGATGCAGACATTGAAGAATGTGCCGGACCGGTAATCCTGGAACTGGGCGGAGGTGACCTGGAAATTGATCAGGTTCAGAAGGACATTCAATTGAAAGTCGGCGGTGGCGACATTGAAATTAGCAATATCCAGGGAAACGCCCAATGCGAAGTCGGCGGTGGCTGTATTGAAATCACCGATGTTTCCGGATCATTATCTGCTAAAACCGGGGGGGGTGACATCGAGGTAACGCTTACAGATGCAGTTACATTCAAATCACCCATGCTTCTGGAATCAAGTACGGGAGACATTGATCTCACTCTGCCGTCATCGATCAAAGCCACTGTTCATGTTGAGATTCAAAAAAGGTATGGGTATTCTGAAGAACAAATATATTCAGACTTTCCCCTGAAAATGTCCCTGAAAGAAGAGGACACGGATACAAAAATACGGGCTACCGGCATGATTCAGGGAGGCGGACCATCCATTGACTTAAAAACATGCGGCGGAGATATATCCATACAAAAAAAAGAGACTGAATAAAAGAAAAATAAATAGAGTTCAGTTGAAAAAATCCCGGTGATTTCACCGGGATTTTTTTTAAACATAATTCCAGTACACGTAATGAATGAATCAACAAACTGCCAAAATTTGTATCACTTTGATACACTTTTCCATTCTGAAACACTTCTTTCCCACAACCAATTGCTATAGAGTCCTTCATATCGTCATCAATCGTCCGATGGGGGAATTCACCTCGAAAACATGACTTTTTTTTATATAACACAGTGCTTTGATTTTAATCATCTTAGGTAATTATTATTGATTACTGTTATTACATTTTCTTAAAATCAAAGAAAATGTGATTCTTCTTTGATCTCTGGCATAACTTTTGTAAATTTATTTAACGAAAATATGAATTTCCCCCTAAGGCGCCCCCGATGGGATGTGGCACAACGCAATGACCTGTCGGGGGATTTTTTTTAATAAATACCATGTATTAATCCCCTGTCACTGTCACATCTTTTTTTAAAAATTTTATATGTGTCAGAATTTTAATTTGCACGGTCAGCAAATTAACAAGTGGCTCTCTGAAGTCTGTCAATCATCCATCCTCCAATGACTGATCCGATGATGTAATGCGGAAAATCCCACCATGTAAATGTTGTTCCAAACAAAGCCTGTCCTAAGTATGTGCCCCGTATTTTCTCAAGAAAAAATGGATGCCAAAGCTGCAATAATTCTAAACAGCAAGTCACCAAAAATACCCAAAAGGCTATTCGAACAGGCTTGGCCCGGGGCCAAAGCCAGACAATGAATAAACACCAGAAAATTTCATACAATACACCGCCCAGTGAGTGATTCACCCAAATCCACATCGAGCCCCTATACAGTTTTGTATAAAAACCGAGTGGAATAATAACAATCATTATCCCTGCTGCCTTCCATCTCAGTCGTTTGATGCTCACCATGTCAATCCTTTTATTCATAGATAAAAGAAATCGTAAAAATTATAAAAAGATAATGTAATATTGCCACATTTTTTTCGTACTTCTTATTTCTTTGTCTTTCTTGATTGTTTATTTTTCCTGTGACTCAACGACCCAATGACTCAAAGACACAAGGACACAATCACTTAAGGTTTCTGCCTCTCGACACGGTTTACTTCATCAACATCATCTTCTGTGTCACGACTCCGCAACGGGTTTCCATTTGACATACATAGACACCACTGCTCAACTGCGAAGCATCAAACCGAATATTATATGACCCGGGCGGCTTGACCCCTTCATTCATCACTGCCACCTCATCTCCATGTATATTAAGAACCGTGAACCGCACCTGACTTATTTCGGGCAAAGAATATGAAATGGTAGTTAAATAATTAAAGGGATTTGGACAATTCTGGAATAATACAAATCCGTGGGGACCTATATTGTTATATGCCGTAAAAGCAGGAGAAGGAGGCGGCGGGGGTACCGGTAATAAAAGAGCCGTACCGAACCGGCTCGCATCAAGACAGGACATGAGATCATTGCCCCACCATCGGATGATATGCTCAAGGATTTCATGATCCCGATCATTGACTTGTACTTCGAATCCAATTTTAATATCATACAGCGGATAGAACGCCAGGTCAGACATCGGAATCATCAACTCAAATGAATATCCGCTGAGGCTGTCCGGCTCACTCCAGGCCAGCACCTCGTTTCCATTGGTTATGCCCGGTTCCTCCGTTCCGTATACCCAGTTGAATCGCTGATCATTTTCGTCATATGGCACACCCATTGAAAAATTATTCTTACTGTTGTCCCCGTCAAAGTAAAGGACAATCCCGTCATTTTCTCCGGGATCGTCACCCGATGTGCTAATTTCGTCATCAATCACTTCACACCAGAAATAAAATGCATCAGCATATACCATTGCCCGATAACTCATCTGAGCATCATCCCATAAATCCAATTCCTTATAGCCATTCCACCCAATTCCATTATTCAGAAAAACATACGTGCCCTGATCAATCTCGGGAGCTGTATCTTTCCATAGTTCATCCAATATCCCATCAATTACGGGAGCCCCTCTGTAATTGCCAAGAATGGTTAACACAGTATCTGCCATATAATCCGTCAATTCGGCCTCACCCCAAAGATGTGCCCAAAACCAGGCATCATCACTTGCGCCCCACCATCTTATAACATTCTCACGAACTCTGCTGTCACGGTCATTGACCTGGATTTCCAAACCGAAAATTGTGCCTGCCTCACCGCCTATGTTTAAACTATTTAATGGAAAAGCGGCTTCAACAGCATATCCTGAAGCACCGGCCGGATATTGACAATCCGCTACAGCGAAAGCCATGCCTTCAGGAGCATTGTCAACCGCTGTAACCATGGCATCCTGATATTCAATGCGAATCAGGGTGTCGTCCTGATCCCGTCCCTGAAATACCTTGCTGTTGTTACCATCCACCATAATCTCAACGCTGTCGTTTTCATACGGATTCTCGGAATCAGTGCTGATCTCATCATCCACGACTTTCACAAACGCATAGAGATTATCTTCATCCCATAATAACCGCGCCTGAGCAAACAGATCAGAATAGTTATCAGGGAGCGCAGAATCGTCCTCATTCAGCTTCACAAGACGTTCTGAAGACGCAGTTTTATAGAGCTCATCCATCTTACCGTCAATCACGGGGGGAAAAGCAGCCCTTTGCACCTGCCAAACATCATTTTTGGCATGGGCAAAAAAACCGAAACAAAACATAATCGACACAGCGGCTCGTTGAAAAGGGAATGTCGCTCTCAAAATCCTGCCCTTTCAGAAGATCGATATGGAAATTAAACGATAATGTTTGTCAGAATCTGTTGAACAATGAAAAATATATGGAATGCATTGATAAATTGCAATAAAAACTCCGGCTTTTCAGCATCAATGAATGATGATTTTCCGCCTGAGTAATGTAATGCCCATCCGCACTTCCAGAAAATAGACTCCCTGAGGCAAATGCTGCAGCGAAAGTAATTTCTGAAGCACCGGATTCATTTTTGATGCTGACGTCTGCAGCACATTCTGCCCTAAAATATTATAAAGATAAATTTTTACATCACCGCAATAGTCATTATGCATTTCGACATGGAGGCTGGTCGACCCGGGATTGGGGAATACCTGCATTTGCTGAACCGGCATTTTATTCACCTCAACAAACATTGGGGATGCTGTTAACTTCACAGTGCCAAAATCACCGGCATCGATCCAGTGATCATTAAATTTCACCGCAGGAACCCAAACAGATCCGAAAAAATTATCCCGGGTTTTGGGATTTTCATCAATACCGTCATTGTCGCAATAAGCCAGAGAGAGGCCGATTTCCCTGCCTTCAGTCAACTGCACCCGGGCAGCATCCACATGACCTTTTTCATAGGTATCATCATATACCATCAGTGAGAATTCCCGGACGATTGTGTCGCCATTTCTACGTAAAGCGAATGCCGGGAAATGATCGGCATAATTAGGATTCTGGACATCCGACCAGCTTGTACCATCCAAATCGCCGACATATAAATTATCATCGACCTGACCATCCTCGGGAAACGGACAGTACATATGATATGCAAATGCATTCTCCGCATTCGTCCCGTATTGCTGGGCAACATTACCGGCCCCGTCGAACACATGGTATCCTCCGGAATTGTCTTCATCAATGAACACTTCAATGATATCGAAATTGTAAATATCCGCTGTATGAGCCGGTATAAATCCGTCCACCAGGTAGTCATCACTGATTTCAACCAGAAAATAAAGGACATTTTCTGCAGACGACCAGGCAACTTTGTAATGTCCGGAATAATCCTCTGAATCCACCGTACCTCCCCATGGAATCCATACCTGATCCATACTCTGCCAGGAAAGATCCTGCCAGCATGCGTCATCGCCTTGACCATCGACAATTGGTGGAGTTGAAAGATCCGGAGCAAGCACAGGATTATCCTGAACCAAATCAGCGCTGTCCGATGACGTAGCAACACTCAGAAAAAAGGCCGTCACAAAAAGCTTCAAACATATATGCGCTCTCAAGAGCACCTCCCCTTGAAATCAAGTCGATGTTTACCGGCGATCACATTCAGAA
This sequence comes from bacterium, assembly GCA_016932575.1. Taxonomy (GTDB): domain Bacteria; phylum Zhuqueibacterota; class QNDG01; order QNDG01; family JAFGCO01; genus JAFGCO01. The sequence goes on along the minus strand of JAFGCO010000066.1, from coordinate 8,744 downwards.
ACACCCGGACGAACACGAATTATTTGTAAAACAGTCCGTGTACTAACTTAAAAAGCAAATCGATTGATAATGTAATATTCATGTAAAAAGTTGTCATAAATTATCAATAGGAAAAAAACATTATCGGAACCGCGAAAGTTGTGATGAGAAAGCGCTGGAAAATAGTCTGCAATGTTTCAAATAAATAACTATGATACCACAATTCCTGACTCTTTGAACCGAACCCAAATATGATTCTTATTCCGATTTCTCCTCCAACAGTATAAACTTGGCCAGCATCTGCTGTTCGCTTCGTGCCATCAATTCCAGGGCATGGGCAAGTTCTGTCACATTTTCCAATTGAGCGGTCATCTCTTTGGTCAGTGCGCTGACTTCTTCAACAGCAGCCATATTGTTTTCACTGTCCGAAGCGACGTTTTCCATTGCCGTGCCCACCGTATGTGATGTGGTTTGCATATTACCCATGGACCTGGCAATGTTTAAAATGCGTTCTTTATCCGACTGAATCATTTTTTGAATATCACTGAGAGTGGTCACCGCGCGATCAGCCAACGAAGCGGATTGTTTCATTCTGGCAAGCCCGTCATGCATGACCCGCTCGACTTTAGATATGTCTGATTGTACTGTATGAATCAGATCCGTGACTTCCCTTGTTGCATCTGCAGTATTTTTTGCCAGTTTCCTAACGGCCTTTGCCACAACCATAAACCCTGCTCCATACTCTCCTGCTTTGGTGGCTTCGATGCTTGCATTCAGCGCAAGCACATTCACGCGTGAGGCAATATCGTTAATCAATTCAACCACACTGTCGATTTTTTCAGAATGGGCTCCCAATTCTTCCACAAGACCCCACGCATTTGTCACGGATGTCTCGATCTCTTTCATGGTTTTCAGAGTCTCATTCATGGCATCCGTTCCCGCACTCACAGCCTTCGCTGTATTTTCTGTAGCCGTTGCGCTTTTTTCCGCTTCGCGATTGATCAGTTCGATCGTATCGAGAAGATTATGCAACGCTTCCTCTGTTTTCGAAATCTGATTATTTTGAGACACGCTCCCCTGAGCGACTCCCTCTATGGCTGTTCTGATCTGCATCGTTGCCTGGCTTGTTTGATAGGTATTGCCAGCCAGGGTTTCACTCAATCCCATCAGATGCTGTGCCTGTTCCGTGACCGTATGAATCATTGCCCTCAAGCTGCTGGGATCACTGTTATAAAGTCCCACGGGAATCCCGGCCTCAACCGCCCGGTTTATATAAGGGATAAATGTTTTCAAGGGCGCGACAGTGATTAAGCCGTCATACTTATCCTGAATAATGCGTTCAATCAACGGCCCGTATATTTCAATGGTAAAATCATGAACCCGATGTACTTCTTTGGGCGCGTAACAATCCACGGTCACATTATGGCCTTGAAGTACTTTAACCGCTTCCTGGCTTCCGGTCATGATAGACAGCCAGAAAGCTGTGTCGTCTCTTCCCAGAACAGCCATACGAAGCGGCTTCGGCGCCGAATCAATCACGGGTTTGGCCATACGCTCTCTCGCCTGGGCGGAGAGGATCATCCCCTGTTCTTCACTCCAGAAATCCCGGTAATTATCCTGATTGACTTCCTGAAGTTCAGTCAGCAGAAACGGCATGGGCGGTTTCCACCCCGCAGCCAGGTGATTGAACATATGAATGATCGGATTATATCCCTGGGCAAATGAGTTCTGACTCAATGTGGCAGTAATCACACCTTCTTTCACCCAGCGCATCGTATCGTCCATTAAATCATGACAAATGACTTTAACCGCGCCGGCCTTGTGCAATTCAACAAGGGCCTTGGCAAACTGGGCCGGAGGCGAGCCGCAAGCAATATAAATCCCGGAAAGATTGGGAAACTTTTTTAAAATCTCCACGGCTGCCCGATAAGCCTGACCTCCCCCGGCCTTCGCTTCGACAAAATCGACAACCTCGATCCCCGGATATTTTTCCCTGATCAGGCCTAAAAATCCTCTTCTGCGCAAATCCAGGTTGGTGGCACTGAATGATTCGGCCGAAACAACCACACATCCTTTGCCTTTCAATATTCTCCCCATAATTTCACCACAATACCGCCCCTCCAAAAATGAATCTGCGCCCACATAAAAAAGCCGCTTGCAGGGAATCCCGGTGACATTATTGAATGCCTGGGCCGTGTCCTTTAAATTCCGAATCATACTGTTAAAAATATCAACGATTTCATTCATACGCGATGCACGGCCAGCTGTCATTATCGGCTTGGTATTGAATTCCAATTGCCTGGATAGATTTCCCTGGGACAATTCAGTAATGGCGCTCGATACCGCATTCATGTCTTCCGATGAAATTTTCCTTCCGATTTTAATGACTTTTTGGTGAGGTTTCATCCGGATTCGGTACATCCAAAAAACCAATAAAAGCATACAAAATCCGTATCCGACAAAAATAATATCGATCCATCTGGACAGGTTCCAGGCGACAGAATCCTCCGCATTGATATACGTTTTTAAAGCGGAGATCACATACAATCCCAAAACCGTGAATACGACAAACAATATCAAACAAAGATATTGAATTTTGTGATCAGCGAAATGTTGAATCCCTGGATGTTGTGTCTTTTCTTTCAAGTTGTCCACCACATTGTTACCCAAAACACAATAACTGATCAAACATAGGCAGTGATTTGTTTGATTGTTAAATAAATGCAATAATTCTGCCAAAATCCCAAATTAAAAAATATAAAGGAGCAGACACATGGAAATGAACAGAAGAAAAATTGATAAAAAGGTGAAATCACCCCCTTAAAAAGTAAAGGGGTGGTTTCAATTTGCATGACAGCATAGAACAGTAAAAATGTGGATTGGCTATCAGGATCCGTGTTATCTCGTAAATATCATTCTCTTCCAACGATTCATCGGACCAGTTGATAAATAGCATAGGTCTGCCCGGGAACAGACATTTGATACTGGCCGTTCTGAACTTTCATAACAATCTCTTTTCCGGCCAGAAGCCGGTGCTCATGGAAAACAGGCTTTAATGAAAAATCAGCCTTCGCATTTTTCGAGGCCGGATTTAAAATAACAAGAATCACCTCGCCCCCATTGGCACGTGCATAAATGAATGGATATGTATTCTTCTTCGCGTAAACCGGAACAAACTCCGCATAGGCCCGCAGGGCGTTCTTTTCCTTTTTTAACCCGATAAGCTTACGAACCCGGTTCAACAGGGAGTCGGGATCTTTCTCCTGATCCTCGACATTTGGCGCATCATCGGCAGTATCCACAGGTAAATACAAATCATCGGATTCAGCCGTTGAAAATCCCCTGTTTTTACCGGCCGTCCATTGCATGGGTGTACGCGCCCCGGCCCTCGGTTTATATGCACCCTCTACAAACGGATTCCCGTAAAGCTGCCTCATGCCGATTTCGTTGCCATTGAAAATGAAAGGGATTCCCGGCATGGTTAGTGAAAAAGCAAAAATTATTTCCAGGTCATCCAAGGACCGTTTGATATTTAAACGGGACAGGTCATGATTGCCGAGCGGCAAGTTAATATAGCCCCTGCCCACGGTCTTATGATATTGATCCAGATAGCTCTTCAGAAAATGGGTAACATTGCCTTTTCCCGCCTGATCAAAATAGCTGTACCCTTCGGAATAGCCATTCAAGATTCGCCAGTTTTCTTTTTGCAATAGATCATTATATCCCTGAAACCAGTGATAAAAATCCGCATGAAAACCGCCGCCGCATAATGCCGATTCCGGGTGGGACCATTCTGCCACCATGATCGATCCGGGATATTCTGTATCCATAATGGTTCGAATCTTGTTCCAGAAAAGTTTGGTGCCTTCATCCCGGGTACTGAAAAACTGATCATTGCCGGTCGCATTGGCATTCTTCACCAAAGCTCCGGCCATATCCGCACGAAAACCATCCGCTCCCATATCCATCCAGAAACGAAGCATCTTTATCAACTCTTTTTGCAATGCGAGAATATCAGGATGATCGATCGGAAGCATCCAGGATGCTTCCGGTTTTGCAAAACCGTAATTCAATGCGGGCTGGCTCCAGTAAAAATTACGCATAAACTGGCCATTGCGCCTGCTGTATCCTTTGATAAAGGCGTCCTTATACGCATCAGGAGGATTAATCCAGGTGTTGTCTGTCCAGATATACCAGTTTGAATATTTATTTTTTTCCTGTTTGGCCGACGCCTGAAACCAGGGGTGCTCAATACTGGTATAGCTGATGACATAATCAAATAAAATTTTCAGTCCCAGCTTTTCGGCTGCATCGAACATCCGCCTGGCATCGTCATTGGTGCCGTATCTCGGGTCAACCTGATAATAATCGGACACATCGTAACCGGCATCATTGAATGGTGATTTAAAAAACGGATTGATCCAGAAACCATCCACACCCAGGCTTTTCACATAGTTCAGTTTTTGAATAATACCCTCGAGATCCCCGATGCCGTCCCCGTTCGTATCATAAAACGTTTGTGGATAGATTTGATAAAAAACCGCATTGTGCAGATATTCCGGTCCTGGCGGAACGACCACCTTACCGGTGATTTCCGCGGAATCAATGTTTATATCGTCTGCTGCACGCAAAATCAAAACGCCTATTACACAAAGACCAGCGCAGGTGTGCATTATATTGCGTTTCATTAACAATCCTCCCTCCATGATTTTCAACGATTATGAAAATTGCATCCTCAACCTTATATTTTCTATTAAAAAAGTAGCGGTGTCATCATAAAATGATCAAGCCGTAATTCTGGTAATTATGTTACATAAAATGACAAAAATGAAATATTGTTATGCGGATAAAAAACTGCCTGGCTATTTCTCTTTGGCGAAGCTGGTTTTAACAGAAAGCGATTCCAACTGGCCGAGTTTACCTGTGAGCGCTCCGATTTCATCGGTCGTGCCATTGACAATGAGCGCAATAATTGAAAAATTTCGCTCCCTGTAAGGCAGGCCCATCCGTCCGATGATCAAATCACTGTAATCATGCAGAATTTGATTGAGTTTCTGGTAGACCCGGTCCGGATCATACACAATGATACTGACAATCCCGATACGTCTTTCTGTTTGCGGATTCACAAGACCTCCTTAAAATCCAAGCGTCCATATTAACAATTTGCTTTTATGTCGGACTTGCTTAGGTTTTGCGGCTTTAATAAAACACAGCATTTTGGCATTTGGATAATTAATCAATGCAGACAAATTCTTTAGAATTCGGATTTACGCACGTATTTCCGACATGCGTTCACTGAATATCAAACCACTAAAGCAGTTTCTTAGAGCAATACTGAAACCATCATCCGGACTATTTTTCTCAGCCGGTTTTCCGGTTGTCACATCTGCACAACCATTTCTGAACCATTATACCGGACAATCCGGTCCGGCATGGGTTCCGTTTTGAAATCCACACCGTGATTCTCCTTCACCAGAACCACATGAAACGTCCTATGATTCAGCATGCCCGGGAAATCCCCCTGACGGGCTTCGATCGTCAACAGTCTTTTTGCATCATCCCATAAAAAACGAATGGTTGCAAACAGTCCTTTTTCATAATTATAATTATCGTTCTCGTCCTCATACAGGGTAAATTGCCCGTCAGCACCCGGATAGATACGCAGTTCAATCGGATCTGCCGCTTTTTCCGTGGCATATTGTAAAAAGGGACCGGTTGGAATAACCGACCCGGATTTGACAAAAATCGGACAGATTTCAATCGGAGCGTCGGCGATTATGGTTTGACCGCCAACAAATGTACGGCCTGTCCAGAAATCGATCCATTGATGCCCTTCCGGCAGATAAACAGAACGCTTTTTGGGCGTGCTGACCTTACTGTTTTCCTTGGCAAAGATGGAAGGCGTCTTCCAGAACATCCGCATCCTTGCGGCGCCGGTGGAGTGGTTTTCAACTTCGACCACGAGGTTATAGGATTTGCCAGCCTCAAAATCAACCTTTTCAGTATAACGTTCCGTACTGCGATAGACGAAAGGAATCTCCTCGCCGTCGATTTTAATCCGGTATTCATCAAAGCATTTGAAATGGAACTGATGCAGACCCGTCTCCCTGGGAACCAGCTTGCCTTCCCAGCGGATGGCATAGGTGGAATCTGTCACATAATCGGGCCGGCCTGTATACCAGAATATATCGATATCGGAATCGATCTGCTCTTTGCTCAACTGCTGATAACCGGCATCTTTGTAATAGGAGGCTTTCAATCCGGGCTCACCTTCCGGTGTTCTGAAATATTCAGCTCCGACGAGAACACTGGATTCGGGTGGATGATAATACATAAACTCGGTTACCGGGCAGATCATCATGGCCGGACCGAACATAAATTGATCATAAATGGAATACGTGTTTTTATCCGATGTAAAATCCATGGGTAATCCGCGCATGAGTGTATATCCTTCGCTGGTGACTTTCCAGGCCAGCGAATAGATATAAGGTATCAGACGATACCGCAGATGATCAAACTTTACCAGCGTGGGTACAAACTCACCCATTTCCCAGATCTCACGGGGTGTTTCTGAACCATGAGATCGAAAAATCGGGCTAAACGATCCAAACTGAAACATCCGGGTGTACAGCTCCTGATAAGCGGGATCCTTGCCGCCGTTCATGAACACGCCCCCGTAAGCACCGATCACAAACGCGCCGATATCAAACGTCCAATACGGAATACCGGACATGGAATGATTAAGACCGGCGGCAATCTGTTTTTTATACACATCCCAGTTTGCGCCGATATCTCCCGACCACGTGGTAGCCGCATTGCGCTGCTGGCCTGCAAATGTTGACCGGGTTAAAATGTAAGCGCGCTGCTGTTCGGATGCTTCTCGTAAATTCCGGTAAAGCGCATCGGTCATCTTCAGAGAAAAAGCGTTCAGATAACGGGCCCAGGAACCGAGATGGTTTCTGCCCACCTTTTTCATTTCATACTCCGTTGCTGATTTGGTAAGTGCATTGACCACGTCCGGTTCCGTTGAATCGATCCACCAGGCATCAATACCTTTGGAGTAGAGCCCCTTTCTCAGATATTTCCAGTAAAGCCGGTTGGCATCAGGATTAAATGCATCATAATATTTGAAACCGGCCCAGCCGACAGGATCGTACAGATATCCTTTTTGCTCCATTTCCTTGTAGATAGCCGTATTCGGCCCCAGTGCCGGCCAGACAGAAATCATTAAATGATAATTCATGCGATGAAGCCGGTCAATCATTGCTTCGGGTTCGGGGAAAAGTACAGGATCAAAAAACATGCCGCCCCAGTTCTCAGGTCCGTTCCAGTAATCCCAATCCTGAATCATATTGTCAATGGGAATCTTCCGCCTCCGGTATTCTTCGGCCACACTCATCAACTCATCCCGGTTGTCATAATGTTCTTTGCTCTGCCAGTACCCATAAGCCCATTTTCCGTACATGGGCGCATGACCTGTCAGATCGCGGTAGCCTTTGATGACTGCATCCATGTTTTTTCCGGCAATAAAATAATAGTCGATCTGGTCACCCACATCCGACCATAAACCCGTTGTTCTGGATCGATCATCGAAAACGGTTTTCGAGTAATTATCCCAGAGAATCCCGTATCCCTGCGTTGAAATAAGAAAGGGGGTGACTGCATCTGTATTGGACTGTACAAGGGGCACTTTTTTCCCGCGATAATTCATATAACCGTACTGGTGCTGACCGAGGCCGTACACACCTTCTTCACCGGTAAGAATAAAATTTTGCTGAACGTGAAAAGCCTTTTCATAGGGAGACGTCAACGGTACGAACTCCGGAGTCCCCTGCTCTCTCAGAAGGAGGGTATTATCATATGTATCATATCGAATTGAACCGTCCTCTTTTGAAACAAGCAGAGATATCACACCGCTGTTTAAGTGAAGGTGTCTTCCCAGATCCTCGATTTCGAGATTCACATCCGGAAAAGAATCTTGAATCACACACAGGCTTTGCTTATCCGGCAAGCCGCCTTCCGGCCACTTGATGACATGAACGATATTTTCGGAAAAAAATTGAATTTTCACACTCAATGTGTCATCTTCAAGCTGAACCCCGTTCCGGATTTTCTGTACTTTCAGCTGACGCTCACTGCAGCCCGACCACAATAACAAACCCGCCAGATTAATGAAAAGGATGCTTCGAAACCGCATGCCGCCTCCCTGTAACTTTCATAATATAAAACGTATTTTACCTGACCAACAATGATACAATACACTGACACAAGCCATCCGCCATGACTGCTATCGGGCAGAAAAATACCCAGAACAGCATATAACGATCAAGCTGTTTTTCTGGTAATTATGTTACATGAAATACACGGATTGTATAATGGATCAATTTTCGTCACCCCGATCCGAATACACGCAAATAGTGACTATCAATGGCTGATAAAAATTGATTAATGCAAGGGAAATTTGAGAATGTATACAATCTGAAATCTCAGTTAAGTAATATCTTCCGGATTTCGTGGCTGATATCACAATAAAAGACAGATATAAAATGAGGCGAACTGGACAACATTTTAAACAGCATATCCGCTTCGAAAAATTACAAAACGATAATCATATTTTCAGAAGATGGTTACCAGGATGTTCTTTTTTCAACAAAACCTGGATGCAGCGGAGCTGTTCTTCCGGCTCAACGGATAATCGTAAACTTGCGGTACGTGGATGCGCCTTTGGGAAGAACCAGTTTATGCGTATCTTCATCATAGATATT
>JAFGCO010000065.1 GCA_016932575.1 bacterium | reverse complement strand
TATAATTTCTCAATGACAAGAATGTGTCTTATTTATCCTCATACATTAAAAATATTGCCAACTTAAGGGGCTTTTGATACAGCCCCAGCTTCGCTGGATCCCCCTTGTCAGGGGGATCTATGGGCAAAGACTCCATGTAATCACCAGTTCAGCTTTTTCTTGATACATGTTGTGAGTTTTTTGGCCATGGATTGATGATGGCGAATCCGCGGGTGTTTGTATGTGCCGTCGAAATCAAAAAAAAGCGTATCGATTTTATTTTTGCCATCTTTCTTTTTACATTGATCGACAGCTTTTTGTATATATCCCGGCCATGGCGATCCGGTATTAACTGCATCCATACTGCCCAGAGTGCAAAGAATGTACGCTTCGGGATATTGATTCCGAAGCATTTTCACAAATTGTGAATAAGCCTGAATAATTTGGTTTTCATCAGGAACAGGATCTAATTTATTGATAAGCCAGCTGTCATTCTGGAATAAATTGATCACCACCACATCCGGAGTCCATCTGCTGAAATCCCACCGGCTGTCTGGATTCCACGGATCCAGCCGGTCATAGTATTCGGGCATAATTATATCAAACCAGCTGATCATGATTCCGATGCCGCTTTTTGCAATACATGTGTAATCCGCATTGAGGTTTCTGGCCGTAATTGCGCCATACGCCATAAAATTATTCCGTCTGGCATTGTTTTCATCCTCATCCTGATCGGGCACTTCATTTCCCATGCCACAGGTAATTGAATTTCCATAGAATTCGATTTTATGCGGAGGGCGTTCGGGAGGATCGGCAAGAGTTCTATTTTTATCCAGAATTAATCCTCTGAATCGGGTAGGGCCCGAGAATCCTTCAGTACGGCGAAAAATCATCATGCTATGAATTGTGTCTTTCAGCCCCACGGCGGCCGGATATGTATGCGTGCCTTTCCGGCAGCAGAGAATAAGGTAATCCTCCATGTTATTATCCAAAATGATATTATAAAAATTTCGGCCGAGCGAATCGTCCAGAATGATCTGCAGGGAGGTGCCCTGAAAATCGGCTTTAATGTAAGTGCCTGGCCAAAAGAGCAAAGGCGCCTCAGGGTCGGAAAAATCAATTCTTCCGGTATATTGAATGCTGGAATTATCCGGAGATATGTATTGACAGCCGGATGAATTGTCTGCTGTACACAGAAGCGTATACATAAAAAGAATGATGAATATCCATGGCCTGAGTAACGTAGTAATTTTCATGTTTTTTCCATTATGATTATCATTTAAATATATCTCAAGATCATTTGAATTAAGTGATTATAAGGATAAAAGTCAATAAAAAATACTGTAAGATTTTTTCTTTACCGGGATTGTTGATTCAATACAATTTTTACCAGCTCAGCATCTGTCATGGTTTTTTTAGATCTCAGCGATAATGTCCTTTAAAGTTTCACTGTAGTAAGGTTTAGCAACAAATGGATAGATGCCTTCTTCAATGATTCTTTTAATACGGGGATCTTTGCTGCTGTGACCGGATGCAAAAATGATTTTTGTGGCTATTTTATTCTGAATCATTTTTGCGGCAGCAATACCGTCCATTCTGCCGGGTAGATCAATATCCATAATAATGATATCCGGATGCAGCTGGATTGCCATGTGAACGGCATCCTGACCGTTTTTAATCAGACCAACAATATTATACCCATACTCTTCAAGTTTATAAGCCAGATCCATTGCGACAATCATTTCATCTTCAACAATCAGTATACGATAAGATGGATTTTTTTTCTGATTTTGGTTTTGATCATCGTACACAAAGGGATCATACAGTAAAAAGTTATTCATGGCTGAATTCATAAGTGTTATCATTCCTTTTAATATGTCATCTTTTTTCTGGATTCAACATGTGTGCCATTATTATCCGATGAAATTTAATTTTGATTTAAGGCTAAATAAAATAAGATATTAGGAAAATTATATCGTTTTTGTAACATATGTGAACGAACCGTTAAATGCGTCAGCTCACACAATATCAATGATTTGAGTCGGGGGATATGGCACAGGACAATTGATAAACCGGATCAAGGCTGATGTATTAAGTGAAAATGTAAGTATGGCTGTGAAAATCAGGCGGTTTGACAATCAAATGTACTCTTTTATGCGGCAATGACTAAAAAGGCGATGGCTTCATCAGGAGACTGACGTATTTTTTGACTTCAGGCTGGCCAAATTAATCTGATAGAGATTTTCAATGTTCTTCAGTTTTCTTTTCAAACCGACTCCCCGCAATAACCAGCCTGTGACAAATCCAATAATCATGGATACAAACAAACAAATCAGCATTTCTCCGGCAAGATAGATCATAAAGTGTCCTTTTTAAAATAAAAATCAACGCGACGTATCAGTGAGTCTTCGAGTGATAATGAATCTGCCAGCTGCTCTCCCAATCCTAAAGCATGCAGCTGTGTTGAATCACAATCGGAACGGATCAGGGCTTTTCGGACCGTGTAAGCCCGTTTTTCGCTCAAGACCTGATTAAATAAGTTACTGCCTTGTGAATCCGTATTTCCCCTGATTGTGAGATGTATTTTTGTATGTTGTTTCAGAAAAGTAGCTAAAGAATCAAGGATACAAATAGCCGAGGGAGGAAGATCTACACTGTTTTTTTTGAAATAGATATGCTGGTTCGAAAACCATTGTATCTGCAAAACCTTGACGGAATCCTCATGAAGTTGAAAATCGGCGGCTATGAGCCGTATTCCGGGTATCTGCGACAATGCTGTTTTTAAGCTGTCTGCTATCTTTTTATCTGCCACTGTGCCGGCGATTTTAGCATACCGGCCATTCAATGAAATTTTCCTGCAGGTTCCGCCCACGGATTCAATCAGCTCTATACAACGGGTCTGGAGTTTTTGGGGAATATGATAAAGATGTGTTTTTAAGCAAAAGAAGCAAAACAGGAAAAATAAAGATGTTCCCCATGCTGTTATTTTTACTTCGGACCGGTTCACGATGATTCCAGCATGTTGTATTTCTCAAGGCGATATCGGAATGTATCGCGGCTCATATTCAGCAAGCGGGCCGCCTGGCTTTGATTTCCGCTGGATCGTTCAAGTGCCTGTCTCAGAAGTCCTTTTTCCAGTTCTTCGAATGAGAGACCCTTTTCCGGCAAAGAGACATCGCCATTTGCAATCTCCTGACCTGGTTTTTGAGGGAGTTGAATATCTTCCGCTCCAAGGTTTGGTCCTTCACTGAATATCATTGCGCGTTCAATGACATTTCTTAATTCCCGAACATTGCCCGGCCAGTCATAATGTTTCAGTTTGTGTCTGGCTTCAGGGGTCAGATTTTTGACAGCTTTTCCAAATTCCCGGTTGTAATTCTGAATGAAATGCTGTGCAATGGATATCAGGTCATCTCCCAGATCGCGCAGAGGAGGGCAGTTTATAGTAACAACCTGTATCCGGTAAAATAAATCTTCCCGGAATTTGTTTTTTTCAAGCATTATTTTTAAATTTCGGTTTGTTGCGGCTATCAGACGAAATTTTGAAGTCGTTTCTCTGGTACTGCCGAGCCGGCGGAATTTTCGGGATTCAAGCACGGTTAACAATTTGGACTGAAGATTTATAGGGACATCTCCGATCTCATCGAGGAATAATGTGCCGCCATTGGCTTCTTCCAAAAGTCCTTTTTTAAGTGCAGCAGCATGCGTAAATGCTCCCTTTTCATATCCAAATAGTTCTGATTCCAGCAGTGTCTCAGGCACTGCAGCACAATTGAATTCAATAAATGGCCGGTCTCTTTTGTCTGTCAGGTGATGTATCATGTATGCCACAAGGCTTTTCCCAGTTCCTGTCTCCCCCTGAATAAGAATGGTGGAGTAGGGAACCGATGCTACTTTTTCGATCATATTTCTTAATCGATTTATGGGCTCGGAAGAACCGATTAGTCCGGAAGCCATGGCTGTTTTTGTGTGCAGCAAACTGCGCATCAGTTTAATTTCATATGATTGCTGCTGGACTTTTTGCACTATTAGAGCAAAGTCTGTATCATTAAACAGTAAGATGAGTATGGGTTTTTCTGGTATTTTAGTCGAGAGGAAAATAAGGTTGAAATAGCCAGTCTCTTTTTTTAATGACTCTTTTTCGATGTGAGACAGTGTGAACGCGGTTTGTTTACCTGAGATCAACTCTTTAAAGAGCAGATCCAGTCCGACGGTTTCTGGCAGCACTTCTGTGACTGACAGTTTATCAAATGTTTGATAATGTGGATGCCATGTTTGAAAGAGAGAATTGAATTGAACGATCCGTAAATCCTGATCAAGAAAGATCCATCCGGCTTGCAGTGACTCTAAAATGATTGTGCTTAAAGATGATTCTGTCATGGATTATTCCATCATACATTGGGCCAGCCGGATAAAACTCTCTTCAACCTGCTGTCCTGTTTTTGCACTGGTGAGAAGAGCCGGACATCGATAAGTGTGAGCCATTTCCTGCAGAGTGGTTTCAAGGGAATTGAGTTCGGTCAAGGGTATCAGATCTGTTTTATTGCCCACAATAACGATCGGGGGATTATTATTCAAGGCCAGAAATTTTTCGATGAGTGATGATGTGCAGGAGAAGGTCTTCGGCCGGCAAAGATCTGTGACAATCAGTGCGCCTGATGCACCCATCCAATAGTTTTCATGCTTGATTTTACCCTCTTCAGATCCGGCAATATCCCAGATCATGAAACGGAATTGCTGCAATTTATTTTCTCTTTCAATTGGAGGCAGCACTTTTTCAGTGACCTTCACACCGATTGTAGTGATATAATCATCACTGAACAAATCAAAAACAAACCGACGGATCATGCTGGTTTTGCCCGCGCCATATTCTCCAAGCAGACATATTTTTTTATTTATTATTTGAGCCATGATGCCTGTATTTCTGAAAAAGCCGTTTCATGACCGGACTGACACCCTGGAATTCGGATGTTTCTCCCTTAAAATCCCTGAGCCGTCTGTAGTATCTGTTATGGATTCGGTGATGCAGCCCGTGAAGATTGTCTTGAAAATCGTGGGGTGAAATTCCCCGGTACACAGCGGCGAGAACCGTATACCTCGCTGTGTCAATCCTAATATTGTGATCTTCATGCTGAATTTCAATTAAATTGCTTTTTTCATCTTTTGCGAATGCGTCATTCACGAATTGCCGTATAGCGGTCAGCATGCCGCCAAGAATATGTGCATTTTTTTCCGATTGATCGTTATTTTGACTCTGATATCCAATCAGCAAACCGGATTTTTTTTCAATGAGGAATAATTCCTCCAGGCAGAATAAAACACCATCGGCAAGCACAACTTCTGCCGGCTGTATCTTGAATACCTTGGATTTAACAAATATCATAAAACGGGTATTGGCCGCCTGTTGAATGCGTGAATTGATCTCTTCGATCAATTTTTTCATTGCTTCATTGATGGCTTTGGTGACCATCCTGCCTATGATCGGATAGAGCGCATCTACCATGTCTTCTTTGGCATCTTCGATCTGCCGTTTAATAGCGTCTCCCATGATAGGGGCAAGGGCTTCGGCCATTTCAGATCTGGATTCATGGATTTTGCGGTCAAGCAGGTCAGCAATAATCGGATCTAGCATTTCAATAAGCTGATCTTTATCATGCACTTCCTTTGCCAGTGATTCCACCTGATCCCGAATCTCACTGAAATTTTTCCAGTCATCACTCAAAAGCAGGGCTTTTAACTGTTCAAATGCCTGATCATTCGTTACGTTTATTAGATCTCTGTTTTTACTCATGAGGAGTGATATCCCTGTCAATTTGATCTAAAATGGATTCGCCTTTTAACTGCATGGCAAGGTTAATCAGCAGATCGGCCATCTGATTTTTATCGAGTTTATCCTCTGTCAGCTTAGACAGATGCTCTTCGACCGTGAGGATTTCCTGCTTTATAAATTGTGTTTGTTTCTTCAGTTCTTTCTGTAAATCGTTATGTTGATCAGACAATGACTGTTTAAAATTGAATTCCATTTTATTGAGTTGCTCATCCAATTCATTTTTTTGAATCTGGAGGGATTTTTTTAAATTTTCAAACTTTTTTATAAGTTCCTGGAAACGCCGTTCGTAATCTTGAATCTGTTCACCGAATATCAGGTTTCGAATCTGATCAATATTGTTGGGTGATGAATTTTTAATGGCATCCATGGAAAAGATCCTTTGGTTTGTTTAACCCGTTTAAAAATCATACAATGTATTGTCTTAAAATTGAATAATACGAATTTTCAAAGTAAATAGGTATCATCAAATTATTAATGTTTTTCAATTTTTCTGGTCTTAAGTGAAGATAATATGCTGAACACGGGAATATAATTGATTGAGTGAGAATATTCAAGTAAAAAAAGAAATTTGCTTATCAGCATCGCGAGTCTTTCAATACAATGCAGGGGTGATACTTGTCTGGTCAATTCATGATAAATCTCAATGATACAGGCTAAGATGATGATTCAATAATTTGTTCCATTCTTTATATCCCTTCTCATTCAAATGAAGTCCATCTTCAAGCAGCAAACAGGGATCAGGCTGACCCGAGGCATCAAGAAGAGGAGAGGACATATCAAGATAATAGAGCCTGCTCCGGGCCCTGTTGTAGTTCTGAACCATTTGGTTCATTTCAGACATTTTGTTCCAGAAATTCCAGCGGCTTACACTAGGTTTTATTGACAGATATAGGAATTTGACATCGGGCATGTCCAGCAATATCAGGCGGATCAACTCCTGATAGTCATTAAACACTTGATCTGCAGATTTGCCGGCGGCAATATCATTGTCCCCGCAGTAAAAAATAATCATTTTTACATCGTATTTTTGGATAATCTGATTATAGAAGTAGAGAATGTCCGAGATATGTGCCCCACCGAATCCGCGGTTGATCACCGGAAGGTTTGGAAATGACTCATGGGTTTTCCACATGCGGATGCTTGAACTGCCGATAAAGAGAACGGCATCTGCAGGAGGGCTGTTTTTTTGGTCCCACCAAATAAATGCATTGATTTCAGACTGAAAGCGAAGAGGATCCGGATTTGGAACGGGGGATTGAGCATGGGTATTCAGCAACAGGAGAACAGATAAATTCAATAAAGATACAAGAGAATGCTTTCGCAGCATGATTTCATATCTCCTCAATGAAAACGGATCATTTGAAAAAAAGTCAGAAAATCGCTTTCCGGAACTTCTGTTTCATCTGCAGTAATGATGGTGATTTGATTCAATTCCCAGGTACCGAAGAGCGCTTGATTCCGAGTCGGATTGACAGAATTGTCATCTTTTCCGCATCCTGTCAGAATAACAAGTAAGAGTGAAATGATCAGGTCGATTTTTCCTTAATACTGGCCTTATTAACATAAAAACAGAATTTGTCCTTATGAATATTTGGCAATGTAATAAGAAGCCTGCAAATATCCAAGGAAAGTGAATTTTATCCTGATGATCAGTTCAATGTGAGAGAAAACTTATTTTTTGGCAGGAAATTTGCATTTTTAAAATATAGATTATATATTTTATAAAGCCATATGCCCGGATCATTAAACTGAAGGGAACGATCATGAATTTGTGGCAAACCACTTTGGTCGTGTTCATCCCGGTATTGTTATTGGCTCAGATTTATTTCTGGGTAGATGAAAATGGAGTCAAACATTATTCGAGCACGCCACCACCTGAAGAAGCAAAGGTGGAAGATTATAAAGAAAAAGAAACAGCATCTCCTGAAGAGCTTGAGCAAGAGAGAAAAGCATTGGAAGAGGCGATAGCCGAACAGGAAAAACAAAGAAGTGCCGGTCGATTTCCGCGGATTGTTATGTATTCAACCCGGGAATCCAATACCTGTCAAATTGCACGTAACTTTTTTAAACAGAACCGCATCCCTTACAAGGATTATCACATTGAAGAATCGGAAGAATATTATCAAAAATTTCAGGCACTTGGCGGTGAAGGTGTGCCATTTATTTTGGTTGGTGAAAAAAAAGTAAAAGGGTGGAATGAAGAAATGGTCCGCTTCCTGCTGGGGCTGGATTAGAATAAAGGATTGTTTATGAATTCTCCTCAATCGACATTCATTCCTGAGCATATTGCAATTCCAAAACCCTTTTATTCAGATGCAACGGGTAAGCCATTCGAGCGCTGTATCCATTGCAGCCGTTATCTTCTTGACCATAATACCCATTACATGATCGAAAAAGTGCATAAATACTATCCTGAATTAAAAACCAATGATACAATTTTTGAATATGCCATTTGTATTGACTGTTATATGGAACTGCGAAAATCGCTTTCTGATGAATCGGTTCAGAATCTTGAGAGCTATCTTAATGATCATGTTAATTTAATCGGGAGGCGTCAGCAGCTTATCCAGACTGAAGGCCTTGACATCGATGGCTGGATTGGCAGCTGTATGATTAAAAACAAAGCGATTCAGGCGTGTACAGAATACCAGACCATATGTGAATGTATGGGAAACCGAATGCTGTTTACATTTATGCCCTATATGATTTGTGATGAAGCAATGGAAGAAATGATGGAGCTGCTTTCAGATAAAACACTCGGATTTTTTGATGATTTTCGAAATCGCTTTCTGGGTCCCTCTCCGGAAATCGGAGAGTTATTGAAGCCAAGCCGTATATTATTGATATAATCCGATTCTGAATATCAAGAATGAAAGTGCAGAATATGTAAGTTTTACTGACGGGTCTGTTTTTGACCCTTCTCCCAGAATGCTTTTCGTTTTTTCAGAACCCGAATTCTTTTCTGGCAGTTTTTTACATATTTTCCATCCGACGCGAGACGAATGACCTTCTGATAGTGATTAATGGCCTCTTCCAGAGTCCCTTGCCCTTTGCGATCGCATACCTTAGCCAAAAGATAATGGACCTCGATATCCCGCGGTTTCATTTTTACTGCCTGTCGCAACACAGAGACCGCTTTGTCAAGTGTTTCTTGAGTCCCCTCTTTATACAATCGTTTCCCTGCCAGCATGCCGTATTCATAAACCGCGTCGGCAAAGTGAGGATTGGTCTCTGCTGCTTTTTTCAAATGTTCTTCCGCTTTGCGCCTTTTGCCAGCTTTTAATGCCTCCATGCCTTTTTCAAATTCATCGATTGTAAAGGTCTGTCTGTTTTCAATGGCATTGATACGGCTCATATATGGCAAAGGATCCCTGGATATATCGATTAAACGATTATATCGAATTTTTGCCTCTTCGAATTTCCCCTGATTATAGAACAGTGCTGCCAGGGTGTCCAGCAGATTGACATGCATGGAGTCCAATTGTTCAGCCTGAATTAAGAGTGCTGTTGATCGATCTGTATTTCTGGTTTTCCTTGAATGAACGAGATATTGACGGATCATTTGTTTCTTTTGTAAACGGGAAAGATTGTCTGATGCATGAAAGCGGGACAAAATATCAAGTGATTGATCGGTCGAATCCATAGCCAGATAAATCCGGCTCATGAACAATCTTGCCTCAATATCTGTTGTATCTTTGTCAATAGCCTTCCGACATAAAGAGATTGCTTTTTCATATTCCCGATTGTTATAGAATTGCCTGGCTTCTTTAAGGTGAGCACAGGCGATAAGGAAGAGTATTGGATACAGGGGGATGATTTTAATACGCATGGGTCATCCTTTTTTAATTCATTATGAGAAATGCCATTCCGGATACTGCTAACTGTACAGTCAGATTATCCAGACCATGATAGCTGACTGCTTCCACCAGCGTACCGGTCAGAGCGCAGAAAAATGCAACAGAGAGTATGTTTTCGGGATTCTGATGAAAGAATAGACTCATGAATAAAATACAAGACATGATACCAGTGATAAAAAGAGCAAGCGAGCCTTCAAGAGAACGAAGCACTTTGACGCCCGCAAGCGAAGGCACTGAATATGGATGTTTTCCCCAATGTATCCCCACAGGTTCGGCAGCCGCATCTCCCCATCCCGCCACGAGATATCCAAAGACAGCGTATTCATGAAATAAAAGATTAGAAAGCAGCCCTCCCAAAGCAGTTGAAATCAATGGTATAATAATAAAGAGTGTTTGATGAGGGGCATCTTTAGGCCTTGCAATAGATTGATAAAAAGGCGATTGGCTTTTACGAAAACAGGCCCATAAAATAACAGATGCAACAATTCCTCCAAAGAGTATAACGCCCGGCAGCGACCATATGAGTTGAATGACTGCTGCTGCAGTGAAAATCATAAAATGAAATATTTTACGGGTATAGCCCGACTGCCAGTGATACGTCGCTTTGATCCGTCCGGCAATCAAAGCGGCAAGTATCACATAAAGTGAGAACATGGGAAAAGACCAACGAAGTTCCGGAAGAATTTTTACTGCCTGGAAGATAGGGTTTAACATACTAATGCAATAATGTCCATAAGGCCAGAGCCACGAGAAATGATAATGCCATGACACCTATATAAAAAAAACCGAGCTGAATAAATGCCGACTGCCCCTTAACGCGACGATTGCTGATCCATCCGCGCCATTGACATTGATGACATCGATAAAGGCGATATGGCAATATTTTTTTAATCAATTTTTCTGCTTTATTCCTTGATCTGGACCTGTGTAACGCTTGTTCATTGCAGTTGGGGCACGGTAAATTAACAGCCAATGGCTTTATCCTTTCAAATATTTTATATCATGAGATGAAAGCGTTTAAATGATACAATGAATCATACAAGTAAAAAGTTGTTAAAATCGTCATGTTATTGATTTTCATAAGACTGGATTTCATTATATTGATATTTCAGTTCAATACCTGCCTGCTCAAACAGGGCTTCAGATTCATCACCAGCATGATATTTGCGTTCGCATACAACCCGGGAAATGCCGCTGTTGATAATCAGCATGGCGCAGACCCTGCACGGAGTCATGCGGCAGTAAAGGGTAGCGCTGTCAATGGCAATGCCGAATTTTGCGGCCTGTGTGATTGCGTTCTGTTCTGCATGAACTGTCCTTACGCAATGCTGTGTGATACTGCCGTCTTCGTGTATCATCTTTTTCATTTGATGCCCGACATCATCACAATGCGGCAGCCCGGAAGGCGATCCGACATATCCGGTCACAAGAATACGCTTATCTTTGACAATCACACATCCGCTGCGGCCCCGGTCACAGGTGGCCCGTTTGGCGACAATGTTAGCGACTTCCAGGAAGTATTCATCCCAGGTCGGACGCTGATGGGTCATGGATTTTCCTTTATTGAATTTGAAGATCTTTAAGGATTTGATCGACGTGGTCACGCTGTGTGGGAAAAAGATTGGCAGGAATATGTTCCCGCCCGGCAGATTTAAAAATAATATAACGAGCGCATGCTTCAAAATTCCCTTTACAAAACTGGTTTTTCAACAACTCAGATGTAGCCGGCTTATCTGCCATCTGATCATTAAAAAAAGGACATGTTGCCAGACATTCACAATCCATTTAATTCCCCTTTTTATTGTCTTCTGCCCACAAGATGAATTAATCTAAGCCTGATCTGTTCAGGTGTTAATTGCCAGTCAATCTGGTTGGTTTCCACAGCGCTTTTGGGCATACCATAAATGGCAGCACTGGATTCATCCTGAGCGATTGTAAATCCGCCGATTTTTTTTAAATGCTTTATTCCTTCTGCGCCATCCTGCCCCAGACCTGACAGAATGATGCCGATCACTCTCATGGGAGGTTCCCATTCGATGGATTTCATTAACACATCAACCGAAGGGCATGCCCAGTTCACTTTATCGCCGTTAAAAAGATGAATCATCCTGTTTTTAGTAATTTGAATATGTTTCTCACTGGGGGCAATATATACACAGCCTTCATTCAATGGTGTCTCATCGGCCGCTTCAATGACATTCATTTCCGTCAACTGATTTAAAGATTCACAGAATGAAGCATTGATATATTTGGGCATTTGCTGTACAACAATAATACTGCCTGCAAGTGAAGGAAGGCCGGTGAAAATCATGTTCAGTGCCCGGGGGCCACCTCCTGAGGCACCAATGATTACGATGCTATTGGGTCGCATGTTATCCCCATCTTCATTGATTTGGAATGAATAATCATCGAATTATTTTTTCGGTTTCAGGTAGGCCAGGTATTGTTTGACCGCATTTACAAGGGTTTTTGTATCGATGGGTTTTTTTATATAGTCAAGGACATAATCCTGATATTTTTGTATTTGTGTTTCTAAAGTCTGCTGTCCGGTCAAAAGGCATATTAGAATATCCTTTTTATATCCTTTGTCTGAAATCGCCTGAATTGTTTCATAGCCATTCATTTCAGGCATGACGATGTCCATTAATATCAAACCCTTAAATCCTTTTTCAAGTTCACGCAGACATTCGAGACCGCTTAATGCTGTGCGTGTCGGAATGTTGGCTTCATCCAGTAAGGATTTTACGGTATGCAGGACTGAGATCTCATCATCGACAATCATGACTTCATATTTCATGGAAAATATTCCTTTATCTAAAAATAGGTGAAGATATATACTGTTAAAGTTAAAGAAAATATACGTCAATGACAAGAAAATGTCAAGGGAGATTCAAAAATTAACCGAAATTGTGTGGGAGGTGGGGGGGAGGGGGGAGGAGTAATTGACCATCTGTTCGTGATGCAGATGAGTTTTAATTATCTGGAATGAAAATATACATGCAAGCCCCGACATCAATCTCAGGATACTCAGGCTATTCTCCTTTGTTTTTGGGGAGATCCCTGATTGCTATTTCAGGTATTTAAGGCTATTATTGGATTAGTTGTGGATATGAATTGGATAACCATTTTTATAAATGAAGGATATCCGAACATATTTTTACCAGACACCCCTATTTGAGAAGGAGTATCTTATGATGTTCCCTTTAAAAAAAATACTTTGTCCTCTAGATTTCAGTGACTATTCTGTGAAAGCGCTTAAAATATCTATGGAAATGGCGGAGAAATTCAAGGCGACTGTAATCATGTGCCATATTGTTACAGATATTCCCGGTATCGGAACGACTTATGGTATGGTTCATTATAATACACCCTGGTTGAATTTGAAGGCATTCATGCAGGAAATGGAAAAAGCATCCTATGACAGTATGGATCAGCTTATAGAAAAATATAATAATAAAAATGTCTCCCTGAAAAAGAAAGTGGCTGCAGGAATGCCCGCGGATGAAATAATAAAATTGGCTGAAGAAGAACAGACCGATTTGATCGTCCTGACCACACACGGCCGGACCGGTCTGAAAAGAATTTTTTTGGGATCAGTTGCAGAAGGTGTGATTCGTCATGCATCATGTCCGGTACTCAGCATTCGGATTAACAAGGCTGATTGATCTATTTTATCGTATTGACCCGAAGATGAAATGGAGGGATCGCAGGATTCAAAGCAGCCTGCCAGCTATTATTCGAATGTAGGAGTGTGATTTATTTTGAAAAATGAATTTATCGGATAATCTGAAATGTTGCTTGCAGATCTGGATGCGCGGCTTGATATATTGCAAGATAAAATTAAGAAAGACAATGTGTCCTCTGAAAAACAGGTTGAACAATTGGGTGCATTGGGAAAAAAGAAAGAGAGCCTGGAAAACAGGCTTGGCCATTGGCGGGAATCGTCCGCCTTCATGCAAGTTTCTGAGCAGGAAGCCCTGCGGTTTGATATTGAAGATTTGAAAATGAGCATTGAACGGTGGATTGACACTTATGATTGATGGTTAAAAATTATTGCCTGTGATTGAATAAAACTCGCGCATCAGCGTATTATTGGAAGGTTTTTAACATGTCGATTAAAATCTATGATGCAGAAACAAATGAAGTCAAGGAAGTAGACAAAATAAAAAAAACCGATTTGGAATGGCGTCAAATTTTATCCCGGGAACAATATTTGATCGCCCGGAAAAAAGGCACCGAAGAACCGATGCAGGGAAAATATTATGCATTTCAGGGGAAAGGTGTTTTTCGGTGTGTGTGCTGCGGAACGGATCTGTTTTATTCACGGGATAAATATGATTCCGGAACCGGGTGGCCCAGTTTCATTGCACCTGTATCCGAACTGAATGTTCGCATGCAGCCGGATAGGAAATTATTTACCAAGCGCATTGAAGTAGTATGCGCCCGTTGTAATGCGCATTTAGGACACTTGTTTGAGGATGGTCCGCTGCCCGCCGGGAACCGTTACTGCATTAATTCCGCGGCTCTATCATTCCAGCCTGAACCTTATGAAAGTTCCAAAACTGAGTCGTGAAGATTGCATTTATTCAGGAGAAGATGCAATGATTATTATCCAAAGGGTTCCAACGAAAAGAAATATGGATGATGCCGAATGTGGCAATTGAAAATGAGAATCGGTTATTCAAAAAGGAGGAAAACCAATGGAGTTGAAAAGTGCTGCATTTCAGCAAAACCAGATGATTCCTAAAAAATATACCTGTCAGGGACAGGATATCAATCCTCCGCTTCAGATCCAGGACATTCCTGATCAAACCAAATCTTTGGCGTTGATCGTTGATGATCCTGATGCACCGAATGGTGATTTTGTTCACTGGGTGGTTTACAATATTCCTGTGATAGAAGTCATTCCCGAAAATGCCACACCGGGAAAAGCCGGAATGAATGATTTTGGCAAGCAGGATTATGGCGGGCCATGTCCCCCCATCGGAACTCACCGGTATTTTTTTCGGCTGTACGCGTTAAATGAAAAATTAACTGCAGAAGAAGGTGCGGACAGAGACACTTTACTGAAAAGAATGGAGGGCCATATACTGGATCAAGCAGAACTGATGGGATTCTATATGAAACAATAATATGAAAACCGTACACCGGGATCCAGAGGAAAACACCAAGTAAAATCCGAAATTGAAGCATAAAAGATACGCTGACCTGTCGAAAGGTCCATTCAAAAACATTACTTTATAATGCCGAGTGCCGGAGTAGATCATAATTTTCCCTGATTTACTGTTGTTTTTCCAAGAAATTGTCTGTATTATTCAATATATAAAACTCAATCCCGGAGAAATTCAGGAACGGGAGCGACTCGAGCGTTCATCGGGTTATTTTACAGTTAAGAAAGATCGATTTGAGGTGTCATCCTGTGATGAATTGAACTTATAATATACATAAGGAGTATCAGCGATGTCCGTAAGCATATTACTGGCAGATGATCATACATTGGTCCGAACGGGTTTTAAAAGCCTGATTGAAGACAGGGATCTTTTTGATGTTGTTGCCGAGGCCTCAAACGGGCGCGAAACGGTTCGGTTGGCCCAGGAATTAAAACCGGATATTATTCTGATGGATATCAATATGCCGGACTTGAATGGAATCGAAGCCACCCGGAAAATTGTTGAATTTGACCCTGCAATCAAGGTGATTGGTTTGTCAATCTACTCGGATAAGGTGTATATTTCAGGAATGCTGAGGGCAGGTGCTTCAGGCTATTTGTTAAAAGACTGTGAACCGGATGAATTGACAGAAGCGATATTTGCCGTGCGGCGTAATGAAATTTTTATCGACCGGAAAATTATGGGCACGGTTATCGGAGATTACCGCAAATTTTTACTTCAAAAAGAAGAAAGTCCGTATTCGCTGCTAACCGAGCGGGAACGGGAGGTTTTGCAGTTGATTGCGGAGGGTAAAAATACCAAACAAATCGCCTCAGATCTTTCGGTCAGCGTGAAGACCATTGAAACCCATCGCCAGAATTTGATGCACAAACTGGACATTTACAGCGTTCAGGATTTGGTCAAATATGCCATAAAACACGGCGTCATTACTCTTGAATGATGACAAGAATCAAATAATCAGTATAAAAATTCATTTAAAATATCAGTGAAAAGGTAATCTTCTATGAGATTCTCATAAATTTGATATTCGCCGAAGTTCAATTTTTAATTAACACATCCAATTCTTGCTTTATTCTGATTTTTTATCCAGATTTGCTATTTCAGTCCCGTATTCACCAGCTTGTCCAAACGGAGCGGTAAATACAGCATCCCTGATTGAATGGTTTGCAAAATTCATTTCAGGAATATAATCCCGGTATTTCAGGATTCACCTGATTGATTCTCTACGCATGAATTCGTTTATTGAATTAAATACAGATATGAAGGACGACTGAAGGTCGGGGATCCGGAGGAGAGGATGTCTGTGAAAGATACTTCATCATGATTTCGGATCCGATAAAACATCAATAAATGAGTTGAATCAGGATGAACTATTTGAAAAGGAGAAATCCATGCGTCTTCAAACCATGATTACCGAGACGAGGGGAAGAATATCGCCCTTCATTCTTTTCGGATTGACAGTAGGGTTCATGATTTTCATTCACTGTAACGGAAAAGTCGATCAGCCCCAGGTGAACTCTTCTGAATCCGATTCCACAGCAGTGCCTGCAGCCAAACCGGATACATTAGAAACAGATACTTTACGAACAGAGATACAAACAAGAATGTTGACAAAAAAAAGCCGGGAACAGGAACCGGAATTGGTGAGCAAGAGAAAAGATGTGGAAGCAAGAATGAACCGTTTTCTGGATTTGCTGGAAGAGCGGGAACAGTCTGTGATGGAAAAAGAACAGCAGTTGATCCAAAAGGAAAAACGAATCGATCGTCTTTGGATCATTTCGATAGTTCTTTTTATATTGGGGATAGCAGCACTGCTTGTAGCAATCGGACTGTTCGTTTCTCACAAAAAAACATACAAATCCGTTCTGTCTCAAAAAAATAATTCAGCACGAACAACTGGTAAAACTTCAAAATCGGTAAAGACCAAATAGTAGTTTATGGATATCATAACAACCGGGGCTTTTCAATGGATCATTCATCAGGCAAATCCCTGTTGAATTGTTCAGGACATGCCAATACATTGTTCAGGCGGTGGATATTGCGGAGAATTTTATTCGTAAGAAAGGTAATAATTCAAGAAAATAAGGCATGAAAGAGAGGATAATCCATGCCAGAATTACCGGATGTCGAAGTATTTCGCCGGTATATGAATGCAACTGCCTTGTCCAAGAAAATCATCAAAACGCAGGTGTTCGAAACAGACCTGCTGGAAGATGTCTCT
This sequence comes from bacterium, assembly GCA_016932575.1. Taxonomy (GTDB): domain Bacteria; phylum Zhuqueibacterota; class QNDG01; order QNDG01; family JAFGCO01; genus JAFGCO01. The sequence continues at coordinate 134,777 of JAFGCO010000065.1, read as the reverse complement.
GCGGCGCAGCTTGCCAGGCGTATGACAAACTCCCAATTCAATCAGACAAAGCGGCACGGTAAGTATTTATTTGCCCGTGTGTCAGGCGGAGACTGGTTAATATTGCATTTCGGAATGACTGGTTTTTTGGAATACTTTAAGCATACCAACGGCACGCCTGAACATGCCAGGATGCTCCTTCATTTTAAAAACGGCTTCGCTCTGGCATATATATGTCAGCGCAAGCTGGGTAAGATCGGATGGACAGGCGATATATCCGAATATCTTAAAATTCATGATTTAGGGCCGGATGCATTCAGTGATGAGCTTGATGAAGAGAATTTTAAGGATCTTATCCATGGGAACCGGGGGACCATTAAATCCCGCCTGATGAATCAAAGCATAATTGCGGGTCTGGGGAATATTTATACAGATGAAATTTTATTTCAGGCCGGCGTGCATCCCGAAACTTCGCTTGATGCCCTGAAGGATGAGGATCAATTCGGTCTGTTTTATCAAATGAAACGGATATTGGATCTCGCAATCGAGAAGAAGGTGGACCCGGAAATGTTTCCCGTGGACACGTTATTGCCAAATCGTGAAGAAGGACACCAGTGCCCGAAATGCGGCGGAAAGATAAAAAAAATCAAAGTCGGTGGAAGGTCTGCGTTTTTTTGTGAAAAGCATCAAAAACCGCCGGCATGATTATCCTGGTCTATGCAACGGAAAAAACCTGACAAACATACCACGTTGCGTTACATTGCGATGCAGATACCGGGAACGCTCCTGGCGCTTTTCGGTGTTTATTTGCTGATGTATTATACGCCATGGCCTTCCTGGATTATCTGGACAGGTTTCGGAATATGGATACTCAAAGATATCCTTCTTTTTTTCCGGGTATGGCCGAGTTATTGTCCTCCTGAAAAAGAGCCGGATCCCATGGTCGGACAGAGAGGTTTTGTTATCAAACCCTGCAAGCCCGAAGGGAGCGTGGAAATCCATGGCACTCCCTGGCAGGCTGTTATCGAGGACCGGAAAAAATCTTTGCCAACCGGAACCCGGATTGTTGTTCAAAAAAGAGAAGGACTCACACTGCATGTCCGCTCCGAATGAATGAAAATTAATTTTTTTAAATAATCATGGACCTTACTTATAACAAGCATTAACAAACGGAAGGGAAACATGCGTTTAAACAGGATACAAGCAATCATTCTGGACCTGGACGGCGTTATTACAAGAACCGCCTCTCTGCATGCAAAAGCCTGGAAACAGGTATTTGATGATTATTTGGACCACCGGAAGCACGAGGGACAATCCGGGTATGAGCCGTTTGATCCTGATAAAGACTACCGGCAGTATGTCGACGGCAAGCCCAGGTATGACGGGGTTCAAAGTTATCTGAAGTCACGCGGCATTCAACTGCAGCGAGGAAAACCGAATGATCGGGCCGGATGGGATACGGTCTGTGCTGTCGGCAACCGGAAGAATGAGATATTTAACCGGTTACTGAACCAGGAAGGAGCTGAGGTATTCAGCGATTCGGTTGAAAAAATCCGTAAATGGAAAAAAATGGGATTGAAAGCTGCTGTCGTATCCTCGAGTAAAAATTGTGAAGCCGTCCTCAAATCAACAAACTTGGTGTCTTTATTCGATGTGCGCGTGGACGGCTTGACTGCCGAAACGAAAAAGCTTCAGGGAAAACCGGCCCCTGATCTTTTCATTCATGCAGCCGGTAAACTTGGTATTCCTCCCAGGGCAGCCCTCCTGATGGAAGACGCAGAAGCCGGTGTGCAGGCCGGCAAGTCCGGAGAATTCGGCCTGGTGATTGGTGTGGCCAGAGAGGGTCAGGAGCATCAGCTCCGTAAAAAGGGAGCCGATATGACCATTCGATCTTTTCAGGATATCCGGATTTCTGATTCAGGGAATTTTAAATTCCGTCCGGATGGATTGCCTTCCGCGCTGGAAAAAATACAATCCATTAAGCATATGATGGCTGATAAAGATTGTCCCCTGTTTTTAGATTATGACGGTACCTTGACACCCATTGTCAAAAGACCGGAAGAAGCCGTTCTTTCTGAATCGATGCGTACCCTATTGAAGAAGCTGGGCAATCGCACACCAACCGCGGTTGTAAGCGGGAGGGATCTGAAAATCCTCATGGATTTTGTTTGCTTGGACGAACTGATCTATGCCGGCAGTCACGGATTCGACATCCGGATGCCTGATGGAACCCGGATGCAATATGATGCAGCCAAATCCGCAATGCCGGATCTGGACAGGGCCGAACAGAAGCTCCGACAAAAACTGAAACCGGTCCCGGGAGCTCTGGTGGAGCGTAAACGATTCGCAGTGGCTGTACATTATCGGAATGTGGATCCCGGCAAGATCCTGGAAGTGAAAAATATCGTCGGGCAGATTTTATCCGGCTGTGACACATTAAGGCAGGGAACAGGGAAAAAAGTGTTGGAACTTCAACCGGATATCGAGTGGCACAAGGGTAAAGCCGTCCTTTGGCTTATGCACCGGTTGGGTTTGAGTCCGTTGAACACTCTGCCGTTTTATCTGGGGGATGATATAACGGATGAAGATGCGTTTCGTTCAATACAAAATTCCGGAATCGGAATATTGATCGGTGATCACGGACAATTCACTTCCGCCCGCTATCGTCTGCAGGATGTGGAGGAAACCCGGCGCTTTTTGGGGCACTTTGTTGAATAAATCCGCTGTCTGACTGAAATCGCGACAAGAAGAAACAGGACGAGTCCCCCCAAAGGAGATCATTATTTATGGCAAGAGAGTCAATAAAAGAAATGAAATCATGGAAGATAATCTATAAAGAGTGGGTTCCTGAACAGCAGCCGCTCCGTGAAACATTGCTGGCACTGGGTAATGGTTATCTGGTTACCCGGGGTGCAGTGGAAGAAGCCCGCGCGGGTGGTGTTCATTACCCCGGAACGTATCTGGCATGCGGATATAACCGGCTCAAATCAAAAGTCTTCGGCCGGATTATTGAAAATGAAGACCTGGTCAACTGGCCGAACTGGCTGTATCTTACCTTTCGGATTGAGGACAGTGACTGGTTCGATTTAAATCATGTGGACATCCAATCCTATCATCATGAATTGGATATGCAGAAAGGGGTTTTGTCGCGTCAAATCCAGTTTCAGAATAAAAACGGCCATATAACTGTATTGAAAAGTCGGAGATTTGTTCATATGGGACAAAAAAATATGGCAGCCCTGGAATGGGAGATCCGGCCGGAGAACTGGTCGGGAACTGTATATGTACGATGCGGTCTGGACGGTTCTGTGGTCAATAGCGGAGTCGAACGCTACCGGCCTTTGAATGGAAAACATCTGGAAATACTGGAGACCGGCCGGGCAGGGGAGGACGGTATTTATTTACATGTACAAACCAACCAGTCCCATATACGTATGGCCCAGGCTGAGAGAGTGCAGGTCTTTAAAAATAATGTCCTGCTGCCGGTCAGCCGAAACATGATTTCAGAAGACGGGCTGGTTATGCAGGAGCTCGTCGTTACATGCGATAAAAAAGAAGCCATCCGAATTGAGAAAATTGTATCCATCCACACCTCTCAGGATCACGCAATTACCGAAGAATTGTCCCGGGCCCGCACCATGATCCGGCGGGCCGGACAATTTGACGAGTTGCGTGTGCAGCATGAAAAAGCGTGGGAGCGATTATGGCATCGATGTAATATTGAATTGTCCAAAGCCAGAAAGGAAAGCCAGCCCATATTGCGGCTGCATATTTTTCATCTGCTGCAGACCGCATCCTTTAATTCCATTGATATGGATATCGGCATTCCTTCCAGAGGATGGCACGGAGAAGCCTACCGGGGTCATATTTTCTGGGATGAACTGTTTGTTTTTCCGTTTCTGAATCTGCGTATTCCTGAACTCACACGAGAGCTTTTACTATACCGATATCGACGACTCGGGGAAGCCCGGTCTGCTGCTTCAAAATCCGGATACCGTGGGGCGATGTATCCCTGGCAGAGCGGCAGTGACGGACGGGAAGAAAGCCAGGAAATCCATCTAAATCCGAAATCCGGCAAATGGGAGCCTGACAATACCCATCTGCAGCGTCATGTCAATGCAGCCATTGCCTATAATATCTGCCAGTATTTTGAAAGTACGCTGGATATCGAATTTATGTCGTATTATGGTGTTGAAATGCTGCTCAATATTGCCCAGTTTCTGGCGAGCCTTACGGATTTCAATCCCAGCCGTGAGCGCTTTGAAATTCATCATATTGTGGGGCCGGATGAATTTCATACGGCCTATCCTGATTCTGATGAACCCGGGTTGAATAACAATGCCTATACCAATATCATGACTGCTTTCGTTCTGAAGAATGTGCTGGAAAAGCTGAGGGTTCTGGCCCAAGACCGTCAAGCAGAACTGATGGATATGTTGGATGTCCGTGAAGAAGACCTGTCGCGCTGGGAGCATATTTCTAAAAAAATGTATGTCCCGTTTCATGATGAAGGTATCATCAGTCAATTTGAAGGATATGAGCAGCTTGAAGAGTTGGACTGGAATGACTACCGGAAAAAATATGGAAATATCGAGCGCCTGGACCGAATTCTTCGTGCAGAGGGAGACTCACCGAATCGATACAAAGCCGGTAAACAGGCCGATGTGCTGATGCTATTCTATCTTTTTTCAGCAGAAGAACTGAAAGGAATTTTGGAACAGCTTGAGTATGATTTTGATCCGCAGGTAATGATTCCGCGGAATATTCATTACTATGTCAAACGCAGTTCATTCGGTTCTTCTCTCAGCCGGCTGGTATATTCCTGGGTGCTGGCCCGATTGGATCGTGAAGCATCATGGAAATATTTTCTGGAAGCGCTGGATGTGGATTTTCATGATATTCAGGGCGGTACAACGGAGGAAGGCATTCATCTGGGTGCGATGGCCGGTACTGTGGATATGGTGCAGCGCTGTTATACAGGGATTGAAATACGCGATCATATTTTATGGATCAATCCCGCTTTACCCGAAGAATTGAACCGCATACAAATGCGTATCCGATACAGGGGGCACTGGATACGCATGCGGTTTGATTCGGACATACTCTGCGTTGAATTTGAAAAAGGATATTCACCGGAAGTGAAAATCGGATTCCGTGAAGACATTTATGTCATGAGTCAGGGTGATAAAAAAGTATTCAAACTCTGATCCGGCCGGATAATTATAGTAAATAACATGAAAAAGAGATCGTTATATATCGGAACTTCGGGATGGAATTATTCCCATTGGAAAGACGTATTTTATCCTGAAATTCTCCCGCAGAAAAAGTGGCTGGAATTTTACGCGGAAACGTTTCAATCGGTTGAAATCAACAATTCTTTTTATGTGCTGCCCAGTGAAAAAAGCGTCCGTACTTGGCATAACAAGTCCCCGAAAAGTTTTCTTTTTTCAGTGAAAGCGAGCCGGTATATCACGCATATGAAGAAACTAAAAGATCCGGAAGAACCTGTTCGCCATTTTCTTGACCGCATGAAAGTTCTGGACGAGAAACTCGGGCCTGTATTGTTTCAACTGCCTCCGAAATGGAAGTGCAATCCGGAACGGCTGGCATCGTTTCTGGATCAATTGCCCGAGGGATTTCGATATACCTTTGAATTCCGGGAGGCTTCCTGGTGGAATGACCAGGTTTCGGACTTGCTGAAAAAGAAAAATGCCGCCTTTTGTATATATGAACTTGCGGGCCTGCAGAGCCCGAAGTGGGTGATGGCTGATTTTGTTTATATTCGTCTGCATGGTCCCGGAAGTGCCTATGAAGGCTTGTATGACAATCGGACACTGGCCGGATGGGCAGGCGCCATTTCAACCTGGATGCGTCAGGGGAAGACCGTATTTTGCTATTTCGACAATGATGAGGCGGGGTATGCCGTGCAGAACGCTCAAACTCTGAATGACATGCTGGAAGACAAGAAGTAAGCCTGTGAAAAAGTTATTCGTACATAATTTCAAACTGCATTTCAACCGCTTTTCAGTTATTGAATAAATCACTAATCATCGAACAAATAAAAGGAGTCATATAATGAGACGTGTTGCAATCAATGGGTCTGGGCCGGATCGGCCGGGCTGCTCTGAAGCAGCTTTTTGTAAATAAAATGATGATTCCGGTGGCGGTTAATGATCTGGTGCCGGTTGATAATCTGGCTTACCTGTTGAAATATGATACGGTATACGGACATTACGAAAACGAAGTACATGTTGATCAAGGTAATTTAGTGATCAATGGATCCGAAATCAAGGTACTGTCGGAAAAAGATCCGGCCAGACTTCCATGGAAAGACCTTGACGTGGATTTGGTTTTTGAATGCTCCGGAGTCTTCTCCGAACCGGAAGATCTCAGGAAACATCTGATCGCCGGCGCCCAACATGTCATTCTGTCCGCTCCGGTGAAAGGGGAGGGTGTGCCTATGGTTGTGCACGCAGCCAACCGGACCGAAGATGACAATGTGCAAATGTTTTCATGTGCGAGCTGTACCACCAATTGCATCGCACCGGTGGTTGAGGTGATAAACCGCCGGATGGGAATTAAAAAGGCTCTGATGACCACCATTCATGCCTATACATCCACTCAGGGAATTATCGACAGGCCCGCTGGGAAAATGCGGCGGGGCCGGGCAGGAGCGGCCAATTTTGTACCGACCTCCACCGGTGCCGCCGTCGCCACGACCCGGGTGATTCCCGAACTGAAAGGAAAATTCGACGGTGTGGCCGTCAGGGGCCCTGTGCCTGCTGGTTCGATCGCGGATATTGTGATTCTGACCAATCGATCCACTTCCAAGCAGGAAATCAACGATATATTCATTGAAGAATCAAAGACAGACCGGTATTCAGGTGTCCTTGGTGTGACGGACGAACTGTTGGTTTCATCTGATATCATTCGAGATACACGGGCCTCCATTGTAGATTTATCCATGATACAGGTTGTGGACGGGGATCTGGTAAAAATCATGAGCTGGTATGACAATGAATGGGGGTATGTCAGCCAGATGATCCGCGAAGCCGAACGCATGGATAACGCATGGTCCGTTCCCAGAGCGAAATAATATCATGTCAATACTGGTATTACAGTTGTTTTGGATATGCTCTGTTCCGCCTCCGGGATGAACATCCTGTCGATCCTGGTTCTTGAAATATTCAGCATATTGAAATTTGGTTTAAGGCGAGAAGAAGAGAACGGAAACAGCGGGGGAATTCGCTGCCCTGCCGGTTGAGATATCCGGGCATTTTTAAACTCTTCTTTTTCACCGGGCTTTCCGTTTTTTTCTCGGAATTTTCAGTTAGATCCATTTCGATGATATGAAATTGGATCAAAAGCCGTGGGTATTATTCAAAGAATGTAATCGAGCGGCGGGCATTATCCTTGCGCCTTATGCATTTGGACAGGGATCAATGTGCTTTTTGTCATGAAAAGATCGATTTGATCCTTTAAAAGAACGATCCGGAGGAGATGCATCGTGTTTGTCGACAGAAAAGATGCCGGTCAAAAACTGGCGAAAGCTCTGCAAGTATATAAGAATCAGCACGTACTTGTTTTGGCTATCCCGAGGGGCGGCGTGGAAGTCGGTGTCGAAGTAGCCGATACCCTGAATTCGGATTTTTCCATTATTGTTTCCAGAAAGCTGCCTTTTCTGACCAATCCGGAATCCGGATTCGGAGCTGTGGCTGAGGACGGCAGCACATTTATTCTGGAAAGTGCTGCGTACTGGGTGCGGGAACCGGTCATCCATGATATTGTTAAAAAACAGAGACAAGTCGTCAAGGAACGGATTCGCGTCTTAAGGCAGAATAAGCCACTTCCTGAGTTGGCCGGGAGAACGGTTATTCTGGTGGACAACGGTATTGCCATGGGATCCACCATGCGGGCCTCGATTATGATGTGCAGAAATCAAAAAGCCGGTAAAATTGTTGCGGCTGCTCCTGTTACGGGCTCGCGCGTCAAACAGGAAATGACGGAACTGGCGGATGAATGCGTTATTCTGGAAACACCTCCTTATTTCAGAGCGATCGCTCAAGTCTATGAGAACTGGTATGATGTTTCGGACCGGGAGGTGATCGACATACTCCGCGGATTTGAGCAGAGAGAGACTGGGTCGGGTGAAGCTTAAATCAGAGCGGGTATTCTCCTTCTGATGCTGATGATTGAATGCGAAGAGAAAAATGACAAGTCCTGCATTAATGGGATCGAATTTACCGGTTTTTCAAAAGGAAAAATGTCCGGTTTTGCTCAATGCTTTTGTGATATATAATTTCAAATTGAGAAAAAATATTCAACAAAAAATACAAGCTTAAAAAGGAGAATCATATGGAATTTCTCCGGGTGATTGATTTGACTCTATCCTTGAACGGGAATCCCATACTGGATCATTTGAATATTGATTTTTGGAAAGGTCATATCCATGCGATTGTGGGACCGAACGGCGCAGGAAAATCCACGCTGGCCTATACGATCATGGGGCTCGACGGATATCAGAATATCCAGGGAAGTATCCTTTTCAAAGGGAGATCCATCAACGGGCTGAGCATTGATGAACGTGCCCGGATGGGAATGACTCTGGCCTGGCAGGAACCGGCCCGATATGAAGGATTGGCGGTTCAGCATTTTATTCGCGCTTCGGCGAAGGATAAATCGGATCATGCAATCAATGATGTGCTGGAAAAAGTCGGTTTAACACCCAAAGATTATCTGCATAGAGCCGTGGATAAATCATTAAGCGGGGGCGAGAGGAAAAAAATCGAGTTGGCTTCAACACTTGCCATGAAACCCGAGCTTATTTTATTTGATGAACCGGATTCGGGAATCGATGTTTCATCGCTGCGTAAAATTTTTAATATTATTCATACCCTGAAAGCGATGGGGACAACGGTTATTTTGATTACACACAGCCTTGATGTATTGAAACAAGCGGATCATGCCTTTTTAATCTGTCACGGACAGCTGATTGACAAAGGTGACATAGAAAAAATCAGCCGCTATTTTGAAGAAGAATGTATGTCATGCGACCATAAAAATGTGCCTGATCCAAAGGAGAATCCATAAATGGATATTGATCAAATATATAAAGCAGCCAATCTGCTGTCCACTTTTCACGATCCTGAGGCGCCGAAACTTTCGATCAATCTCAACCGAGTGGTTGATTCTCAGCTTACCAAAGGGCTGGACGTGGACACGCGGGAAACGGAATCCGGTGTGGATGTTCAAATCAATATACAGAAAGGCGTGGTGATTTCCCGTCCCGTTCATCTGTGTTTTGGTGTCACGGACGAACAGGCCGTGCAACGGATTAAAATGGATATCCATGTTGAGGAAGGCGCTCAAATTCAAGTCATGGCACACTGTGTTTTTCCGCAAGCCGTTGATGTTAAACACTTGATGGATGCAGTCATTACCCTGGAGAAGAATGCCCGGTATTCTTATCTGGAGCGGCATATTCACAGCCAGGACGGGGGCATCTCGGTTATTCCGAATGCCAGAATCCATCTTGGGGAGAATGCCCGTTTCCGAACGGATTTTGAATTGATACAGGGCCGGGTGGGCCTTATCGATATGAATTATGAAACCATCTGTGCTGCAGGCAGCGTGATGGAGATGACTGCGAAAATCAATGGGACACATGATGATATCATTCGTATTCATGAAACCGGACATTTAAACGGACAGAGCGCAAGGGGTGTTTTAACCACTAAAGTGGCGGTCCGAGACCGGGCGAAGGCAGAAGTGCATAATAAATTAACGGCTTCTGCACCCAAGGCAAGGGGGCATGTGGACTGTAAGGAAATTATTCAGGATCAGGGAACAGCGGTTGCTATCCCCATCGTTGAAGTGAACCATCCGAAAGCGCATGTAACCCATGAAGCATCCATCGGCAGCGTGGACAGCCGTCAGCTTCAGACACTGATGGCCCGGGGATTATCTGAAGACGACGCTGTGGAGCTCATCATTCAGGGCCTGTTAAGCTGATTTTCAGGTTGCTGATCAGGATTTTATGTTTAAATTCTCAGGTTATCCCTGATTGAACTTTCCTCTTTTAATTATAATATTTGAAATGATATAATTATGCTGAAAATCGTGGGTGGGTCATCCATGAAAAATTTATTAATAATACGATTGCCATATAAATAAAAAAACGGAGGTGTAACCATGGCTGATTTATTCGAAAAAACACTGTATCTGGGATTGGGTATTTTTTCCATGACCAAAGACCGGGCGGAAGAAATTATCAATGATCTGGTGGAAAAGGGCAAGGTATCCAAGGACGAAAGCGCCAAAGCAGTTCGTGATCTAATGGACCGGGCAGAAAAGGAAAAAAGCCACTTTGATAAGAAATTGAATCAGATTATCGAAGATACTGTAAAAAATCTGCATCTGGCGACTCGGAAGGATATTGATGAGATCAATAAAAAGCTGGATAAATTGTTGAAATCTCAGGAAAAACAGGGATAAAAAATTTTCGGATATATTCATAATTCTGATTTCAGCCAGATGAAGTAATATGCCAGTCTTTTTTAAACATTTCGATATTTTCCATGAATGAATCGGGAGAAGCCTCCTTAAAATGTAAGAAGCGGTATGAGTTTTTTTTGTAGGGAGGTGAATCCCGGTTCATTTTCTTGACAATAAGAGCGAATGAACAGTATCTGTTGCTCATCAGAGTACATTCTTATATGTCGTCAGAAGGGTGCGGTATTCTTCAATCCCCTTTTTAATTGTGAAGGTCAAATGCATGTCCATATTTAATCTGAAAAAATCCATTCAACATCTTGGAAGATACCGTGAAATTATCTCAATTTTACTCAAATATGGATTTGAGGATGTGATTGATCAGCTGAATGTGGACATTGCATTAAAAAAAATCAGATCCAAATCCCTTAAGCGGGCACAAGAGCCTCATCAAAATAAATCCCGGCCCGAACGGGTGCGTCTGGCACTGGAGGAGCTTGGGCCGACTTTTATCAAACTCGGACAAATGCTCAGCACCCGCTATGACCTTCTGCCTGTGGCCTATGTCAGCGAACTTCGAAAATTGCAGGACAAAGTGCCTCCCTTTCCGGCTGATGAAAGTATCCGTATTATCGAGGAGGAACTGGGGCAGTCTGTCCGAACCATTTTCAAGTCTTATGATAAAGAGCCGGTTGCAGCTGCATCTATAGCCCAGGTACATCGTGCCTGTACACAATCCGGTGAAGAAGTGGTGGTTAAAGTGATGCGGCCTGATATAATTGAAATCATCCAGCGGGATATTCCCATTTTAAAAGACCTGGCCGGTCTTATTGAACGATACATACCCGAAAGCCATGTGTTCGATCCTTCCGGCCTGGTTTCACAATTTAAAAAATGGATCAGCGAGGAATTGAATTTTATACAGGAAGGCCGGAATATACACCGTTTCAAGACAAATTTTACAGACGACGAGACTGTATACGTACCCGCTGTATTTTGGAAATGTACCACGGAAAGAGTTTTAACGCTTGAATATATTGAAGGCATTTATATTGATCAGGTGGAATCGCTGAAAAAGTCGGGCCTTGATCCTGTGCAGATTGCCAAAAACGGAACATTATTCGTGTTAAGACAGATATTCGAATATCACTTTTTCCACGGAGATCCGCACCCGAGCAACCTGCTGGTGCTTCCCGATCAAAGGATTGCGCCGTTGGATTACGGCCTGATGGGTCGGCTGGACGATGAGCTTGTCAGTGAGATCGGAGAATTGCTTCGGGGGATCATCCGCAATGACGCCTTGATGATCGTTCATACACTGATCAATTTGAATCGTTTGAAAACCGATGTTGACCGGGAGACCCTGCGAATTGATGTCTCTGATTTACTGGCGAGATATCATGCTGTACCGCTGCATATGCTGAAATTCGGAAATTTTTTCAACGACCTGGTCAAAGTGATCCGGGACAACCGTATTCAGTTTCCCCGGAGCCTTTACCTGATGGGCAAAGCACAAATGGTCATGGAGAGTATCGCGCAGAAACTCGATCCGAAATTCGATATTATCTCAACCGCTAAATCCTATTTTACCAGTACGATGATCGGACGGGCGGAAGCGGAAAAATTCTTCCGAAATATGACGTTAATGTGGGAAGATTATACAGATCTGCTGGTTGTGGCGCCCCGCATGTTAACTCAGATTCTTAAAAAAGCCAGATGGGGACAAATGGGCATCAATTTGCACCACATGCGTATCGATGATATACTGAATGAAATGGACCGCTTTGCCAACCGGCTGTCTTTCAGTATGATCATTGCCTCGCTTGTGGTTGGATCTTCACTGGTTGTTCAAATAGACAAAGGGCCCAAACTGTGGGATCTCCCCATATTCGGATTGATTGGTTTTTTACTGGCGGGAATCATGGGTTTGTGGCTTGTGTTCAACATACTGCGATCAGGCCACTTATAAAATTGCTATACTTTTTCTGCTGAATATAATAGGAATAAAAATCCTGCCTCGATTTATCAAATCAGGGCATTTATAATCAGCTTTCAGGATTTTCCCGATGGAAAGTCATAAAAACACGGATTATTATAAAGTATAAGAAAGATCATTGTTGAAAAACATGACCAAGACAAGGAGGTCTTTATGTGGTATCGCACAAAAATATATTTGATCATCAGCATTCTGGCGCTTTCGTTTATTATAACTCAGGCTGTAATCGGCGCCGGGGATAAAATATCCATCAATAAAATTGAAGCGGCTTTGGGGAATGAAGGATACGACACAGTCAACGCGTCGGTAATGAAAGAAGGAACGGTTGAGCTTGAAGGAACTGTGGACCTGATGTACGACAAATTGAGAGTCTTTGAAATCGCTTCTCAATTTCCAAATGTCAATAAAATTTCCAATCAGGTCATAGTCAATGCCGCACTTTTACCGGATGAGATTATTAAAAATAATATTATTGACGAGTTAAATTACATTTACACAATTAAGGATCCTGATGATATCGGGGTAACTGTGGCGAACGGCATTGTGAAATTAACCGGTGAGGTTGATTTCTACCGGGAAAAAATGATGGCTCAAACTGCCGCATCCTGGCAGAAAGGCGTCAAGGGAATCATCAATGAGATAAAAATAACCCCTTCGGTTGAACGCTACACCGATGCCAATATCAAGGATATGGTTCATGAAATATTGAACAACCGGTATCCGTTTCAGTACAATGTGCGCGTGATGGTGGAGGAGGGTGTCGTCACATTAACCGGTAAAACAACAAACCTTTGGGCAAAACATGCCATTGAAGAAGATATTGCGCACCTGATTGGCGTGGTGGATATCGTGAACGGACTGTATGTGGAATATGAAGAAGGTAAGTAAGTGACAGCCTGTTGATTCAACCATTATATTAAATCCGGCCCCTCGATTTGAGAACAATGAAAGCCGCGCTCACGTGTTTTTGTATTTTTTGACTTCGTGGAGCGCGGCTTTACATATTATTGCGAATCGGACCTGCTGCTGTTTATTGCGGCCGGCAGGACATTGTCTGGGGAAGCGCACGCACGGTCAATCCCATGGATGTGATTGCTCCTTTTTCTTTCGGATCTCTGGATACCGAAGACCGGCGCGGTGTGGATGCCATCCGTCTTCGTATTCCCGTTGGATGTATGGGAGAAATCGATTTTAGATTTTGCGTATTTTTCGTTTCAATGGTACTATTAAACAAAAGAGAGAGGTTGATTATAATGAGTCAGCTCATTATTGTCTCAAACCGCCTGCCGGTCAGTGTGGAAAAAGAAGCGGAAGAATTTAAACTGCAGCAAAGCATGGGCGGCCTTGCAACGGGCTTGTCTTCCTATCATCAAAACAGGGAAAGTATCTGGATCGGCTGGAACGGTATCGCTTCAGACGAATTAAGGCAAAAAGAACCCGAAGAAATCAACCGGCTGTTATGGGAACACGATCACTGTCACAGTATTTTTATCTCTTCCGGCGAGCTCAATCTATATTATTACGGCTTTTGCAACAGGACGCTTTGGCCGCTTTTTCATAATTTTCCGACTTTCGTCGCCTATGATGAAAACCAGTGGCAATGTTACCGGAATATGAATGAAAGATTCAGAGATGCCGTTTTAAATTATGCACAACCCGACGATACCATTTGGGTGCACGATTATCATCTGATGCTTTTGCCGGGACTGCTGCGGCAGGCACTTCCCGATGCAAAGATCGGATTTTTCCTTCATACCCCCTTTCCTTCCTATGAAATCTACCGCCTCCTTCCCTGGCGGAAGGAAATTCTCAAGGGGCTTATGGGCGCCAATCTGATCGGATTTCATACCCATGATTATGTCAATCATTTTTTCAACAGTGTCCGGCGTCTTATCGGCATGGAGCACAGTTTTGGCCAGTATATGGTGAACAATCATGCACTGATCGTGGATGCATTTCCCATGGGCATTGATTATAAGCGATTTGCCGGAAAAACGGAGGGCAAACAAAAAAAAGAACATGTTCAATCGAAGTGGGATGAGAACACGAAAATTATATTATCGGTTGACCGCCTGGATTATACCAAAGGTATTTTGCACCGGCTGGCTGCTTTTGATCAGTTCCTGGAAAAACATCCGGAATATCATTATAAAGTTACGATGCTTCTGATTGCTGTGCCATCAAGGACGCATGTGGCTTCATATCGTGAACTCAAGGACCAGCTGGACCAGGTCATCGGCCGGTTGAACGGTAAATATGCTTCCATCAATTGGATGCCGGTATGGTATTTTTATCGCGGATTTTCTCTGGAGAAATTGATTGAATTGTATCGTATTGCGGATGTGGCCCTGCTGACACCGATCCGGGACGGCATGAATTTAATCGCCAAAGAATTTGTCGCTGCCCAGGTTGATAAACAGGGAGGCCTTATTCTGAGCGAAATGGCAGGGGCCGCCAATGAGCTGCCCGAGGCTTTGATCGTCAATCCGAATGACACCAAGGCCGTTGCCGAGGCGATTTATCGCGCACTCGAGATCCCTGCGGAAGAATGGTCCCGCCGCAACCGGTTTATGCGGGAGCGGATCCGCCGGTATGATATCTATACCTGGGTTCATGATTTTATGCAGCATCTGGAATCCGTAGTGCGGAAAGATCAGTCGATCGGCACACATCGATTCCGGCAAAAAGATGAGGAGCAATTGATTACGAATTACCGGCGGAGCGCGCATCGTCTGCTGCTGTTTGACCTGGATGAGTTTCTTATGGATCCGGATAGGATGAAATCCGAATCCCCGGAGCGGCCGATCATGGCAGAGATTCTTATGCGGCTCTCCAGGGAACCGGACAATGAAGTGGTTTTGTTAAGCGGTCTGGATCAGGACAAGCTGACGGATATGTTCGAAAAGAGTTCCGTGCACCTGTACGCCAGCCAGGGTGCTTGGATCCGGGAGTATGAAGAGGAATGGCACGAATATCTCCGGCCGGATACCTCATGGAAACAGATCATCACTCCCATCCTGGATTCGTTTGTCTCACGAACACCCGGGTCATACATCGATGAGCAGGCATATTCGCTCTTCTGGCATTATGAAAAGGTGTCTCCCAAATTGCGGGAGGCACGTATTGCCGAATTAAAGAGCACCTTGATTGGCTTGACGGCCAATCATGATGTGAAAGTGGGGCATGGATATTCTTACATTGAAGTCCGGAGCAGCGGTTTGAGCAAGGCCAGAAACGTCTCTTTCTGGCTGTCGAGCCGATCCTGGGATTTCATTCTGGCCATCGGCGACGACTGGACCGATGAAGAAATATTCAGCGTACTGCCTTCGTCCGCCTATTCGATCAAAATCGGATCCGAATGGTCCAAAGCACGATTCTGGATATCCAAACCTGAAGAAGTGCAAAGACTTCTGGATCAGCTTGCCGGGTTTCAGGAGATAAGTGAGAAATAAACTTTGAATTTTTTGAATCCAGAAAAAATATACAATATCAAACAATCATATGAATTAAGAATGCCGGCATTTATAACCTGTTATTTTAATATAGGACTTTACATTATTGTGCAAAGCAATTATCTTGTGAATGACCGCGCCTGTTTTTATGAAACCGTGTTTTGAACCTCAGCGGTATTTTCCGGCAACGGGCTAACAGCATCAATCAATATAATGAAAAGAGACGTTGGATAGAAGAGGTATGAATAAACAAAAGACAGTGAAAAATGAACTGCCCGGCACTGAAGACAGTTATCAGCTCGCTGTTGAAACTGCTCGACTGGGTATATGGGCCCGGGATTACCGGACTGGACGAACCAAGTGGAATCTCCTGCTGTACGAGATGCTGGGCCGTGATCCCGAAGGCGAATCCGTCACCGGTGAGACCTTTTTCGAATATATCCATGAAGCGGACCGGGTCCGCGTCCGGAAACATCTCGAAAAAGTCGTTCAATCCGGTAATGAGTTTCGCGATGAATTCCGCATCGTACGGGAAGACGGCGATATCCGGTGGCTGGTCGCTTCCGGCCGTATTTACCGTAATGAACAGGGGGAGGTGATCCGCACGAGGGGGATCCATTTGGACATCACCGAGCGCAAGCAGGTGGAAGAGGCGCTGAGCCGGGAACGTAATCTGCTTCAGTCCCTCGTGGATACCATCCCCGTTATGCTTGTGTTGTATGATCCGAAACTCGAGCGGTTTACACTCAACAAACATGCCCGGGATGTGCTTGGCTGGACAAATAAGGATGCCAATCAGGGCGATTTCATGAGCAAGGTCTACCCGGATCCCGCCTACCGTAAAAAAGTCAGCAACTTTATGGATTCGCTTCATCCCGGGTGGCGGGAATTCAATGTGACCACCAAAACAGGAGATACAGTTCCCTCCGAGTGGACCAATATCAAACTGAACGATGATACCCGGATCGGCATTGGTATTGATATCCGCCGGCAGAAAAAGGCGGAACAGGCGATACTCGGAAGTGAGAAACGCCTCCAGACACTGGCCGATCATTCTCCGGATATTATTGCCCGGTTTGACCGGGATTTTCACCTTGTGTACATCAATCAGACCATCAGCGGTCTTACCGGGATGCCTCCCGAGAAATTAATTGGAAAAACAAGCCGCAATCTGGATTTACCTGATTTCCTGTGCGATCTGTGGGAGAAAAGGATTGACAAGGTCATAAAAAGCGAAAAACCGGATACCGTGGAATTTGAATTTCCTGAATCCGGAGAAAAACGCATATTTTATTGCAGCTTGATTCCGGAATTTGATCAGGACGGTCGGGTAGAGACCGTGCTGAGTGTGGCCCGGGATGTAACACCCAGGCGACGGGCGGAGAGGGATCTTAAAAAAGAGCGGGATCTGCTCGAAGTGGTCATGGACAACACCAACACCCATCTGGCTTATCTGGACCGGGAATTTAATTTTGTCATGGTCAACAGTGCCTATGCCCGGGGATGCGGCTACAGCGAAGAGGAGTTAATCGGAAATAATCATTTCGACATTTTCCCGGATAAAGAAAACCAGGCTATTTTTAAGCAAGTACGAAAAACAGGAAAACCGTTTATGACAGAGGCCAAGCCCTTCGAGTTTCCGGGGGATCCGGACCGGGGCATGACCTACTGGGACTGGTCGCTTGTTCCGGTGAAAGACAGCATCGGCGAAGTGACCGGCCTGGTTTATTCCCTGGTCGATGTTACCGAAGATCAACGGGCCATTGCAGAACGAGAGCGGTTTATCGATGATATCCAGTCTCTGAGCCGGGACCTGAAGAACCAGACTGCCAGGCTGGAAGCAGTCATCGGCTCTCTGACGGATCCCATATTGGTCTTCAATCCCGGGGGAAAAATTATCAAAGCCAATCCGGCTGCCCATGCGGCCCTCGGACGCGAACCGGTTTCCATTCAGGAGGAAAAAGCACTGAACAGCCTGCTGATCCCTCCGGAAAGCTCGGCAGAATGTCCAAGAGATAAAGTGATATACCGTCGCGCGCTTTCCGGAGAGATGATTAAGGATGAACTTTGCCTCTTTAAAAATACAGAGAATCAGATGCGTTATGTTCTAGTCTCCGCCTCCCCGATTGAGGATCCCTTCGAAATGAATGGTGCAGTGGTCACCTGGCATGATATTACAGATAGGCGCCAGCGGCAGGAAAAACTTCAGGAAAGCGAACAACGATATTGTCTGGCTCAGCAGCTGGCCGGTATCGGCAACTGGGACTGGGATATCCGATCCGGCAAGGTGGAATACTCGAATACCCTGGAACAGCTTTTCTGCATGAAACAAAGCAGGATCGACCGGTCTTACCGTTCTTTTCTGCGGCTGATTCATCCGGAGGACCGCAGACGGGTGACTCAGGCCATTAATGCCTGTATAGAAGAAGACAGTCTTTATGATGTGGAACACCGGGTGATATGTATGGATGGCAGCATTCGATGGCTACGCCAGACCGGCAATGTCATCCGCGATCAAAATCGCCTGGCCGTACGCATGCTGGGCATGGTTCAGGATATCACTGATCAGAAACAGGCTGTGGAAAATCAACGGCTGCTTGCTGAAATCGTGGCTGAATCTCAGGATGCCATTGTGGTACGTGACATGAATAGCATCATTACGGCCTGGAATACCGGAGCCGAACGGATTTATGGATATGCAACCGAGGAAATGATCGGCCATATGATCGACCGGATTTTACCGGAAGATAAACGCGACGAAGAGGCCCGTTTAATAGAGCGCACAAAAAAAGGCGAGCATATTCGACATTACGAAACCAATCGGATTCGAAAGGACAACCGAAGTATATATGTGGCCATTAGTTTTTCCCCGCTCCGGGATATAGACAATACGGTTTATGCGGTTGCCACAATTGAGCATGATATTACAGAACGCGTTCTCAATGAACATGCATTGCGCGAGGCCAAGCAGCAGCTCGAACGGCAGGTTCAGGAAAGGACAAAAGAACTCCGGAAAACGAACCGGGAATTAAAGAAGCAGATCAGACAGCGAAGTGAATTTCAGGATAAACTGCGTTCGCTGACAGCAGAATTGATACGGGCAGAAGAGCGCCAGCGAAGGGAGATTGCAGCCGGACTGCACGACAGCATTATACAGATGCTCGTGCTGTCCAATATGAAACTCGATCAGGCGATAAACATCGATTCCTCCGAATCTCAGAAACCTGTCATGGAAGAGGTTCACAATCATCTGGAAGAAACCATACGGGAATTGAGATCCATGACGTTTCAGATCAGCCCTCCGGTACTTTACGAGCTGGGGCTGATCCCGGCACTGGAGTGGCTCAGCGAACAATTTGAAAAAGAATATGGACTGACCTGTCATTTTACCCATGATCATACAGAAAAGCCCGTCAGTGAGGATATGCGCAACATGCTATTTCAGGCGGTCCATGAACTTCTCATGAATGTTGTCAAGCATGCAGACGCTGAAAATGTCCATATCCGGGCGATGAAAGCAGGAGCAAAGATACAGATCGAGGTCAAGGATGACGGATGCGGTTTTAATCCGGACCAGTTGAAAGCAGATATGGAAACGACATCCGGATTCGGATTATTCAATATCCAGGAAAGGATCGAATTCATGAAGGGGCAGTTCAAGTTGATTTCAGAAAAAAACAAGGGCACATACATCCGGCTGAAGGCACCGCTTGATCTGGGTGAATAAATGAAGTAAAATCAGGGTTTCCCTGATTGATTTTATACCGATACATTCCCTTACTTATAATTGTTATGAGTAAACGGGAAAAGGGTGCTATTTATTTACTGAATAATTGCGGGATGGTTGATGACTCTTATTCATTTATCAATTAACAGCAGACAGTTTTGATGTATGATGAAAACAAAAATTTTATTGGCAGATGATCATGCGATTCTCCGGGAAGGGTTGAGAAGCCTTTTTTCAAACCATCCGGATATGGAGGTCGTCGGAGAAGCACCGAACGGCATATCCGTACGGCAGAAAGCACAGATTTTGGCACCGGATGTGATTCTCATGGATATCAATATGCCTGAATTGAACGGCATGGCAACCACACAACTGATCAAGCAGCAATTTCCGGACATGCATATCATCGGACTTTCCATATATTGTGAAAGGCAGTTTATACTGGGCATGCTGGGTGCGGGGGCATCAGGATATCTGATCAAGAGCAACGCTTTTCAAGATATCCGAAATGCCATTCAGTTGGTCCTGAAGGGTTATATTGTATTGGGCCAAGAAGCTCAGATGACTGTATTCAAGGATTACCAGAGAATACTTACAGAAAAATGTTTATTAAAAAGTGAATTGTCTGAAACAGAACAAAAAGTGATTTATGGATTGAGTGCCGGAAAAAGTATTTTGCAACTGGCTGGTGATTTGGAAATCGATACGGATGAGGTTGAAAAGTTGCAAACACGATTTGTGCGTGATTGGATCTCGATGTCGTAAATCAGTCAACTGCCATGTTTATTCCCGGCTGCCGCCCGAAATTTTCACCTGCTGAATCCTGCAAAAGACATAATCGGATTAAATTCTTTTAATGATGTTTTTTATTTATAGCACTCCTGCGAAAGCTGGGATTCGGATTTTTCAGATATAAACCAGATGGAGCCGTTTATTTCCGTCATGCTTTTATTCATACAGTACTAATTCTACTTCCTATATAGAACTGAGAATCATTCAAAAAAATCCACATTTTAAGAAAATACCTGATTGTTAAGAAGGTTATTCCTCTTTAATGATGAATCCACATCAATGATCAAAACCGCTGAAGTTATTGAAAATGTAACTACATATAAGTATACGGTTTATATTCATATTAAGAAGAATAGTAATGTATTATGCAGCTGGATAAGGATAATCATTTCATAGATTTGTTCTCGCTCAGAGATGGTAGGGAAGATCGGTTATAAAAATGGGGGCTTCCCTGATTGATCCCATAAACATGCCTGGTTATTTTTAATCATGAAGAGCCAAATGAATGATGACAGGAGACTATAATGAAAATCAAAGAAATCATGAATTCGAAAGTCCGGGTTGTCCCTGAAGAAATGCATTTGATTGAAGCATTATCGCGTATGAAACACAACAATACAGGCGTGATGCTGGTCAAAAATGATCATCATATATACGGCATTCTGTCTGCCAAAGATGTATTGATGCGTCACGGTATCCATAAGGACAAGCTCAGAAAGTTGAAAGTACGTGATGTGATGAATCCCAATATACGGTTCGTTTACGACGACCAATCCGTACAGCTGGTAAAAACAGTGATGAAAGAAAAAAAAATGTCGCATTTGATTGTACTGGATCGAAATAATAAAATCCGGGGAATCTGTGCGCGGAAAGATGTCGGGCTGAAATCATAATCCACCGATTATGAAGCCAAATAAAGGAGGAGGATGGTGCTTCCTTTTAAAAAGATTTTATGTCCGTTGGATTTTAGTGAAAACTCCCTGAAAGCGCTGGAATCTGCCGAAGACATGGCATTGCATTTTCAGGCGACGCTGGTTCTGATTCATGTGGTCACTCCTGTTTTTCAGGGTGGAAATATCGGATACAATGCTCCCAGTATGGATTTCAATGTCAGTTTGTATCAAAAAGAATTGAACCGATCGGCTCAGAAATCAATGGAACAGACGGTTGAAAAATATCTGAAGAATGCTGAGTTCGATGTGGAAACACGGATTGATACCGGAAGAGCGGAAGATAAAATCACCGAAGCAGCCGAGGAAGAAAATGTCGATCTCATTATCATCGCGACACACGGAAAAACCGGATTGAAATGGCTTTTGATGGGTTCTGTCGCGGAAGGGGTAATCCGGCATGCCGGACCGCCCGTTTTAATTATTCGTATTTCAGAACGTAGACAGGGCTATTCAAAATGATACAATAAAAGGAAAAAAATATGAATGAACGAGGTATTACACTTTTCCGATTGTTCGGATTTCGAGTCAAGATTGACCTGAGCTGGCTGATACTGGGTTTTCTGGTCACCTGGACGCTTGCGAAGGGATATTTTCCGAATCAATACGACAATCTGTCTTTAAGCACTTACTGGATCATGGGAGCTTTCGGAGCCGTGGGATTATTTTTTTCCATTGTGTTTCATGAATTCTGTCATTCCTATATTGCAAGAAAACGCGGTATGCCGATGAAAGGCATTACGCTGTTTATTTTCGGCGGCATTGCAGAGATGGATGAACAGCCTCAGGATCCCAAAACAGAATTGCTGATGGCAGTGGCGGGCCCCGTGTCCAGTATTGTATTAGGCCTCTTATTTTTTGGAATATATTACGGCCTGGGTCGATCGTTACCCTCCTCCGCGGTTTCAGGTGTCATCCGGTATCTGGGCATGATTAATCTGATTTTAGCAGGTTTTAATCTGCTTCCCGCTTTTCCTCTGGACGGAGGCCGTATTTTCCGGGCGGCTCTGTGGGCCTGGAAAAAGGATATCCGACAGGCCACGCGCATCGCCTACCGGATCGGTAACGGATTCGGCTGGTTCCTCATTTTTCTGGGTTTCCTGAATGCCCTGGGAGGAAATCTGGTTTCGGGTATCTGGTGGATCATGATCGGATTTTTCCTCAGATCAGCTTCGCAAATGTCTTATAAACAGGTAATTCTACGAAAATCGCTGGAAGGCGAAAAAGTCCGGGATTTTATGAATGATGAACCGGTTACAGTCAATCCCGATACTACTGTGGATGACTTAATCCATCAAATTGTATATAAATACCACCATAAAATGTATCCAGTGGTCGAAAATGGAGAATTGCTGGGGTGTGTTCATTTAAAACAGATTAAACAGATTCCTGAAAACGAAAGAAAAAATGCGAACATTCAGTCTATCGTGGAAATGTGTCATGAGAACAATACCATCGGCCCGGATGATGATGCGATGCAAGGACTTCATAAAATGAAGAAAAACAGTCTGAGCCGCTTAATGGTCACCAGGAACGGGAAACTGGTAGGCATCATTGCTTTGCGTGATATCATGAACGTGCTTTCATTAAAAATGGATTTTGATTTGTCGTGAATAACCTGATAAGAATGATATTCTGATGATCCATGAACGGTCACCTCTAAGAGCGACCGGGAGATCCGCGAGGATGCGGAATATCAATTTTACGGGAGCTTTTATATAAAAAAATATGCCGGTATTCGAAGCTCAGGGAATATTACCGGAAATATCAGAAAGTTCCTGATTGAGATTCTTCATTGCAAAACTTACCATGTAATGGTTGTGAGTGAGATATTTAATCGATAAAAAGTCTCGGAACCAGAGTTCATGAAGCGTTAATATTTGATTATAAATTATAAGGAGATTGTGATGGCTGAGAAACTCAAGGTGACCATTGATCGGGAGGAATGCACGAGTTGTCAGGTCTGCTGGGAATCCTGTCCTGATGTGTTTGAGGAAAGTCCGGAAGATGGATTGTCGCGGATAACAGAAGCATATCGCTCAGAAAATGATGAAGGGGAAGGCCTGTTGCCGGAAGATCTGGAATCCTGTGTGGAAGAAGCGGCTGAAGGCTGCCCTGTAGAAATTATTCGTTATGAAATTCTGGAATAGCAGGGACAAACGACGGGCGATTATCTCCAGTACAACCAAAATAACGGAGTGAATTCTATGAACAAATCAGCGTGGCGACGAGTGGCAGAGTTGGCGGACTTACAGAACAACCAACCTGTTGTCATCAAGGTGGATGACCATGAAATTTTCCTGTTGCGACAGGACAATGATGTCGTTGCGGTCGGGAATGAATGTCCTCATCATGGAGCTCCCTTGAACGAAGGATTTATTACGGATCATGAACTGGTTTGTCCCTGGCATAATGCCCGGTTCGATCTGCAGCATGGACAGCCGATCTCACCGCCTGCGCTGGATGGGCTGCCTGTTTATGAAACGCGTGTAGACAAAGGGGCTGTTTTCATTCGGGCCAAAAAAGAACCTGCAATATCCAAACCGGAAGGTCCGGAACCCCGGGTGATACTCATCGTCGGAGCAGGGGCGGCCGCACAGTCCGCCGCAGAAACGTTTCGCCGACAGGGATTTGCCGGAAAAATTCAAATGCTGACCCGGGAAAAAGATCTGCCCTACGACCGGACCTTGTTATCCAAACCCTATTTATCCGGACAAAAAACCGATGAAAACATGCTGCTGAGAAGCCAAGAATTCTATGAGGATCTCGAGATCGAAGTCATGACCGGCTGTATGGTGCACGAGATCGATATCAGTAAAAGAAAAGCCTATGCCGGTCAGGGGGAATCTTTTATTTATACGCAATGTCTTCTTGCCACCGGAGGAATACCCCGGAAACCGGGTATTCCGGGGGAAGACCTGAACAATGTGGTCACTCTGCGCAGCTGGGATGACGGAAGGAAAATAAGATCTGCATTGAAAAAGGTGAAACAGGTGCTGATCGTCGGAGCCGGTTTTATCGGCCTGGAAGCCGCTGCCTCCCTGCGTGATGCGGGTGTCCGGGTTCATTTGGTGGCTCCTGAGAAAGTATTTTTAGCTCCGGTATTCGGTGAAGCAGTGGGAAAATATCTGCTCAGTCAGCATGAAAGCCGGGGTGTGCGTTTCCACCTGGGTCATACAGTCAAGGAATATCATGGAGATAAAATGGGATATGTCCGTGAAGCGGAATTGTCCGACGGCACTCTGCTTCCGGTGGAGCTGGTGATCGAAGGATTGGGCATCGATCCGGCAGTCGATTATCTGAAAGGAACCGGTCTGCTGGAAAACGGGGAGGTACTGGTGGACGGACGTTTGCAAACGCATCATCCTGAAATTTTTGCGGCAGGAGACATCGCGCGGATTCCGGACCCGGTTACCGGGGAACCGCATCGGTTCGAGCATTGGGTGGAAGCCCAGCGCCAGGGAAAACACGCTGCTTTGTCCATGTTGGGTGCCGAAGATAATTACAATGAAGTGCCGTTCTTCTGGACCCGGCAATACGGACAGTCTTTAAAATATATCGGAAATGCCCCGCAGTTTGACCGCACAGCCGTGCTGGGAGACATCCGGAAGGGCGAGTTTTTAATCGGGTATTATTCCGGGGGACGGTTATCAGCTGCTGCATCGATCGGGATGGACGCCGAACTGTTCGAAGTGGAAAAACATTTGAAACGGAGTGATGGTCTTTCGGCCGCACGATTGGAATCGGGGGATCTGCAGTAATTATCAGGAAAAAATACAGGAAAAGATAGCGTATGGCATTATTGAAAGAAAAACAGTGTACAAGTCCCGAAGGCAGCGCACCCCTTTCAAAAGATGAAGAAAACCGGTTGATACATCAAATACATGAGTGGGAGCTGGTGCGGGACGATCCGCATCGAATTCAGCGTCATTTTGAATTCGACGGCTTCGAGCAGGCCATGCTGTTCGTGAATCAGGTTGCGGATATTGCCATCGATCAGAATCATCATCCGGATATGTGTATTTCCTATAATCAGGTGGAGATCCGGCTCTCAACGCATAAAATCGGCAGCCTGCATCCGAATGATTTTATTATGGCGGCGAAAATAGACGCGCTAGTTTAGATTAATCAATTCGATGTTTCAATATCCGGAAAGCATTTTGATTTTTTTAAATCTGTTATTTATCCAACCTATACCAGACGGCAATGAAAACAACAAAGCAATGGAATAACTATTTGTGTGAGAAGTGAATTTGATTCAAACAACAGTCAGACCTGATGAAGCACAGAACCCGGAATTTACGTATCAGCTGAACATTATGACTGATACTAGTATCCGTGTATACATCAATGATAACAAGGAGGTTCAGAATGGAATCAATATGGAATCGTGCAATACAGGTTGTTCAAAAACCCAAGATGATATGGTCTGACATCGGTCAAGAACATCCTAAACCCATCCAGTTGTTTACCTCATATTTTTTAATTCTGACTGTTATACCGGCCGTAGCGTATTTGATCGGTTTATCCGTGGTCGGTATTCGAATTCCATTTTCGGGAGTTTATCGAATGAGTTTCGGGAATGCCCTTATCCTGGTGATTATTCAGTATATTTTAACTGTTGCAGGTGGCTGGATGCTGGCTAAACTGATTTTTTTATATACGCTGTGGTTTCAGTCCGGACAGGATGCAACGCGGTCTTTTCAATTGTCATTGTATAGCCATACACCAATGTTGCTTGCCGGGATTTTTTATATCTTTCCGCAATTGTCAATTCTGATTGGTTTTGCAGCGATTTATGGGCTTTATATTCTATGGCAGGGTATTAAGTTATTGCTCAAGATACCAGAGAAGAAATTGCTGCTTTACTCTATATTGATTCTTTTTTCGGCTGTTGTGATTTATACCGTAATCAATCTGATTACAAATTGGATCCTGAACGGATTTGGGCCTTCTCTGCCCCCGGTTTCATGATTGATTGTGAAGAGTCTGATGCAATAATACGATTATCCAAAAGGAGTAACCAGTGATGAAACTGACAAGCGATGCATTTGAATCCGGAGGAATGATTCCCCGCCGGTTTACCTGTCAGGGAGAGAATGTCAATCCGCCTCTTATTTTCCATGATGTGCCTGAAAATGCGAAAACCCTTGTATTGATTATGGAGGATCCGGATGCGCCCGGCAGACCGTTTGTGCATTGGGTGGTTTTCAATATTCCGGTTATCCATGAGATATCAGTGAATTACACGCCCGGTGTTCAGGGAGTCAACAGTCAACGCGAAGTAAAGTACATAGGTCCCTGCCCGCCGTCAGGCATTCACCGGTATTTTTTCAAATGCTATGCATTAACTGCTGAATTGCCTCTGGAAAGGGGCGCTTCCAGTCATGATGTGATTGGTAAAATGCAGGGGCTGATACTGGAATCCACGGAACTGATGGGTAAATATCAAAAATCCTGAAGAATGGAAGTGAAGTGATGCCTGTTCAAAACAAAGACATTGCTGAAATATTCAGCCGTATCGCCGATCTGCTGGACATCAAGAATGAAAATCCCTTCCGGATCCGGGCTTACCGCCAGGCAGCCCAAATGATTTCCGGGCTGTCGAGGAATGTTCGTGATATGGTGGATGAGGGCAAGGACCTGAGCTCACTTTCAGGGATCGGAAAAGACCTGGCCGGAAAAATCGAGACGATTGTCCGGAGCGGAAATCTGCCCCAGCTCAAGAAACTTGAAAAGGAAGTCCCCGGAGAACTCATTGACCTGATGCAACTGCCGGAGATGGGACCCAAGCGCGTAAAAAAATTGTATCATGAACTGGGCATCGACAGTCTGGGCGCATTAAAAAAAGCGGCCTTGAATCACAAAATCCGGGAGCTGGAAGGATTTGGTGAAAAGACGGAGGATAAAATTGTTCAGTCGGTTGAACGATGGCAGTCAGCCGGCGGAGAAAAACGATTTCTTCTGATCGAGGCCGAACAAGTGGTCGAGCCGCTGATAAAAATGCTTCGCGAAATCGAGGGTGTGAGGGAAGTGGAAGTGGCGGGTAGCTATCGCCGCCGGAAAGAGACAGTGGGTGATCTGGATATTCTGGTGACCCGCCGCAAAGGCACACCGGTTATGGAACGTTTCGCGGAATATGAGGATGTAAAAGAGGTTGTTGCCAAAGGCGAAGCCAAAACCAGCGTCCGGCTGCGCAGCGGCTTTCAGGTGGATCTGCGCGTGTTTGAAAAATCAAGCTACGGCGCGGCTATGGTATATTTTACCGGATCAAAAGATCATAATGTGTCCCTTCGAAAAATGGCAAAGAAAGAGAATTTGAAAATCAATGAATACGGTGTATTTCGCGGTGATAAATCCATGGCCGGTGAGACCGAAGCCTCCGTTTATGAGATTTTGGGTCTTCAATGGATTCCGCCGGAACTGCGGGAAAACCGGGGGGAAATCGAAGCCACCCAAAAAGGGGAACTGCCTGAATTGATTACCCTGGAAGACATGCAGGGTGACCTGCAATGCCACTCCAAAGCGTCGGACGGCAAAGATACTATCGAAGATATGGCCAAGGCGGCCAAAGAAAAGGGATATAATTATCTGGCCATTACCGATCATTCCAAGCGGGTCTCCGTGGCCAATGGCCTGGATGCGGACCGGCTCCGGAGGCACATGGAGGATATTGATCAGGTGAATGAACAATTAGGCGGTATTCATGTCCTGAAGGGCGTTGAAGTGGATATTCTGAAAAACGGTAAGCTGGATCTGCCAGATGACGTGCTTGAGAAACTGGATGTGGTTGTCGCCAGTACGCATTATTACCGGGATCTTCCCAGGAAAGAACAGACCGAACGCATCATCCGGGCTCTGGATAATCCACATGTCCATATTCTGGCCCATCCTTTCGGCCGGATCATCAATAAACGGGATCCGATCGACATGGATTTTGAAAAAATCCTAGAAGCCGTGAAAGAACGGAATTGTTTTATTGAGATCAATGCACAGCCGGACCGGCTGGATCTCTCCGATGTACATGCCAAAATGGCCGGGGAAATGGGCATAAAACTGACCATTTCCACGGATGCACATAGCATGAACGGACTGAATCATATGAAATGGGGGGTTGCCCAGGCCCGGCGTGCCTGGCTGACTGCGGAGGATGTTCTGAATACACGATCGTGGAGAAATGTGAAAAAGCTGTTGAAAAGGGATTGAAAATGAAAGTATTTGATAAGGTGTGTTAATATGGCGGAAAATCCATACATCGGGAATCCTCCTGCAAAATTTGAACCCCCGGAGTCTCTTTCCAGAAAAGAAGCCGAAAATCAGATGCATGAGCTCGAAGAAGCGGTCGAATATCACAATGTGCAGTATTATATCAAAAATAATCCCCGGATATCGGATGCGGCATTCGACCGGCTGTTTCACCGTCTGCAGGAACTGGAATCCGAATTTCCCGACCTGGCTTCGGAGAGTTCTCCCACCCAAAGGATCGGGACAGTACCCGTGGATGCTCTGAAGAAAGTGAAACATGAATCCATTATGCTGAGCCTGGATTCAGCCCTGGAGAACGAGAAAATCCGGGATTTTCACCGGCATATTCAGGCATCCGGAGACTGGGGAAAACCTTTGTACGTCCTGGAACCCAAATGGGACGGATTGTCCATAGAAGTCGTTTATGAGCAAGGAGAATTTATGAGAGACACCACCCGGGGCGACGGCCGGACAGGTGAAGATATTACGAAAAATATCAAAACCATTCAAACCCTTCCGCTCCGGCTGCAATCAGACGTAAACCTGCCTTCCTTTATTGCGGTACGCGGTGAAGTGCTGCTGTCCAAATCCGGTTTTCAGGATGTCTACCGCAGACGGGTGGAGGAAAACCAGGCCTCGTTCGCCAATCCAAGGAATGCAGTTGCAGGTATTGTCCGTCAGCTTGATTCCCGGCAGGTGGCGGATAAGCCTCTGACGATTTTCTTTTATGAAGTGCTGCGGATCGAAGATGGTCAGTTTGCATCCCACTGGGATAAATTAAACAGACTGCAGGAGTGGGGACTCCGGACTCACAACTTGAATCAGCATGGGTCGACATTTGATGAAATTGAAGATTACAGGCAAAAACTCAGTGATCAGCGGGAGGATCTGGACTTTGAAATCGACGGGATTGTCATTAAATTGAATCATCTGCAGGGCAGAAATACCCTGGGTAAGCGTCAGTGCAGCCCCAGATGGGCGATGGCCTGGAAATTTCCCCCCAAAAAAGAAGTAACCCGGCTGAAAGACATTGTGGTTCAGGTGGGGCGCACCGGCATTTTAACTCCGGTTGCCTTATTGGAACCGGTTCATGTAGGCGGTGTGACGGTCAGCCGTGCCACCCTGCATAATGAAGAGGAAGTACAAAAGAAAGATGTGCGGCCTGAGGACAAGGTACGGGTGATACGGGCAGGAGATGTGATCCCGGAAATTCATTCCCGAATCAAGGAGCCCGGGAAAAAACGAACCAAGCATTTTTCCATGCCTGCGAAATGCCCCGTTTGTCAGACGAAACTGGTCCGTGAAGGGGCCTATACCCTTTGTCCGGCCGGCTTGTCATGCAAAGCCCAGCTCAAGGGACGGCTTGAGCATTATGCATCCCGGTCTGCCGTGAATATTGATACATTGGGAGATAAAGTGGCTCAGCAGCTGGTGGAACGGGGTATGGTGCATAGCCTGCCGGATTTATATACACTATCCGTGGAAGAGTTTGAATCCCTTGAGGGATTCGCCAAAAAATCCGCACAAAAACTGTTTGACGCGATCCATGAAAACAAGACCCTTTCTCTGGATATCTTTTTATGCGCCCTGGGTATCCGTCATGTGGGTGAGCATATTGCCCGCGTGGCAGCCCGTGCTTTCGGTGATCTGGACTCGCTGGCTCAGGCTTCTGTGAGTGATCTTGAGCGTATCGATGAAATCGAACCCGAAATTGCGGAGAGTATTGTTCATTTTTTTCAGGAAAAAGAGAATCAGAAAATACTGAAGCGGTTTGAAAAGCTCGGTGTGCATGTCAAGCCGGTTTCACAACCCTCCAAAAAAACATTATCCGGCAAAACCTTTGTGTTTACCGGAGCACTTTCCAGGTATACACGCAAGAAAGCCCAACAGGCTGTGGAATCCCTGGGCGGCCGGGCCGCTTCCAGTGTGAGCGGACAGACGGATTATGTAGTTGCCGGAGAAGATCCGGGCAGCAAACTTGACAAAGCCAAAGAAGAAGGTGTTGAAATTCTGGATGAATCGGATTTTAAGAAACTGCTGAAGTAAAGCAGTTAATATTTAAGACACTCCAGCCTCAATTTTCAGGATTAACTCTCATATTTTTCAGGATTTGCCTGATTGATTCTGCATCCCTTTTTCTTTATTTATAAAGTGAAAGACATAAATAAATGATTTATTAAACAGGTATCTCAATTTAAGCAGGAAAGGAGGTTTATCATGTTACCGATGATACGAAGATTTCGTGATTGGAATGATCCTCTGGAATTGACAAAATATGATTATGACTGGGATCGATGGCTCAACCGGATTTTTCCTGAAAGAACAGGAATTACGGGATACCCGGTGGATATTCGGGAAAAGGATGGCAATGTCGAGGTAGAAGCGGAAATGCCCGGATTTCAGAAAGAGGACATTCAAGTGGATGTGGAAGACGATGCACTCCACATTCATGCAGAAAGAAAGGAACAGGAGAAGAAAGGCAAGGAACATCTGACAGAACGCCGTTATTCGCGGGTGGAACGTCATTTCAGGCTGCCGGCTTCTGTGGACGCCGACAATGTGAATGCAAATCTGAAAGACGGAGTGCTGTTTATGACCCTGCCAAAAACAAAAGCTTCCAAGGTAAAACACATTGAAATCAAGTAGCGTAATGCCGTTAATTTTAATAAGACATGAATAACCAACAAAAACTGGAGGTGGAAAACATGTATCAAAGAAAATCGAGATATTTAAGCGGATTTATATGTATAACCCTGATGATGAGCTTTCTAATGACAGCGCCTCTGTTCGGCGTGGATGAGAAAACGCTTGAACCTATACATATTATCAATGCTATCGAAACCGAATTTCTGGTTGATGATATGGTGGTTCCCAATAAAATCGACCTGACCATAAAAGATGGAATCGTCACTATGAAAGGGCAGGTCGACCATATTCTGGCTAAAGATCGTGCGATTCAGATAGCCGAATCAGTCAAGGGTGTACGTGCAGTCGTTGATATGATCAGAGTATCTCCCAGAAAAGACAGAGAAGCGAATAAAATTCGCCGGGATATCGAGCATGCACTGTTGCTGGATCCGGCGACGGAATCTTTTGATGTTCAGGTTAAAGTCAACAAAGATGGATTCACGACATTGACCGGAACGGTTCAATCCTGGGCCGAGAAAGAACTGGCAGCCAAAGTCGCCAAAGGCGTCAGGGGCGTAACCGGCCTGAAAAATGAAATCGGAATCGACTATCCTAAAAGCCGGTCGGATTTTGACATCCAAAAAGAAATAGAACAATCTCTGGCCTATGATATCTGGGTGGACCACCATCTGATTGATGTTGAAGTTGAAAATGGAATCGTTGAATTATCAGGAACCGTCGGCAGTGCTGCTGAGAAGCACAGAGCCCGTACAGGCGCGTGGACTTATGGTGTCCATTCAGTTAATGATGGTGCACTCAAGGTGGAATGGTGGGCAAAAGATTCCATGAAAAAATCAACCCAATATCCCCATGTAAGTGATCAGGAGATCGAAAAGGCCTTGCGGGATGCCCTGCTTTATGATCCAAGGATCTATTCATTTGAACCTGAAATTGACGTGAATAACGGTATTGTGACGTTAACCGGAGTCGTGGATAATCTCAGTGCCAAACGGGCCGCAGAAAAGGATGCTGCCAATACGGTCGGTGTCTGGCGTGTGAAAAATTATCTGAAAGTCAGACCCGGTCAGAGCTATCTGGATGAAACCGTGGAAGCAAATATTGAACAGGCATTCCTGACGGATCCGGTTGTTGAAGCTTATGAACTGGATGCGATAGTGATCAAAGGCAAGGCATTTTTGAACGGCCGCGTCGAATTTGATTTTGAGAAAGAAAAAGCAGAAGCGATCGCAGCAGCACAACCCGGCGTAGTGTCCATGGATAATGATATTATTGTGGAAGATGCATGGACATTCAAGACCGATTCAGAAATCGAAGAAGATATTGAAGATCAGTTTTTCTGGAGTCTTCTGGTGAATGATAATATTGAGGTTGAGGTTGAAAACGGAATGGCCACATTGAGCGGTACAGTGGATTCTCCCTATGAAGCGGAAGCGGCCATTGACAATGCATTTCAGGGCGGCGCCCGGTCCGTTATAGACAATATGGAGGTTGCGTGGGGGCCGTCCAACGGAGGTCTTTACGAATGGAAATACTATAATCCTGGTTTTTACCCTTATTATGGAATGTAACAGGACAGACAACGCAGGGATTGTGTACATGAACGCAAACCCATGTTTTAAAATAAGTTCAGTTCAGGGAATGTTCTTAACAAAAACAGATGGATGTTAGTGGATGAAATGTTCAGTGACCATGAGAATCCCTGGGAAATGCAAAAAGCTGCCGGGGATTCTCTTGGATTATTTTTTTATCCATCATTGTTATACTTGACTTGATAAAAGGAGGAACATGATGAAAAAACAATATATCTGGGGAGTTTTAATCATTGCTTTCAGTTTCCTGACGTGTGCAAAGATTAAAATGCCGGAAGCCGGCGTGACCATGGCAATTGCCCGGCTTGAACCTGCCAGGAACAGCAATGTTCAGGGAACGGTTCTGTTTTACGATCAGGGTGGTGGATTGATACGTATCGAAGCTGATGTATATAAATTGACTCCGGGCAAACACGGATTTCATATTCATAAACAAAATGGAAAGGATGCCATGCTATGATTTATGTCTATACAGAAAAATGGTGGGTTTCACTGTTGCGCGGTTTAATTGCCCTGATTATTGGCGCACTCGCATTGGCACGGCCTATAGAGACATTCAATGTTGTACTGATTTTTTTTGTTGTATACCTGCTGTTGGATGGCTTGGTTACCGGAACGCTTGCTTTTCTTCACCGGAGCGTTGCGAAAC
This sequence comes from bacterium, assembly GCA_016932575.1. Classification (GTDB taxonomy): domain Bacteria; phylum Zhuqueibacterota; class QNDG01; order QNDG01; family JAFGCO01; genus JAFGCO01. The sequence continues at coordinate 101,258 of JAFGCO010000065.1, read as the reverse complement.
AGTGGAGAGTATTCTTTGTTGAAGGATTCCTGGGATTAATATTGGGATTATTTGCTCTGATTTGGCCCGGTATGACCGCGTTGATATTGGTTTACCTGTTTGCTTTCTGGGCACTCATCACGGGTCTGCTTGAAATTCTTTCAGGGATTCAAATGCGTCGTCATATGCTGTCCGGAGAATGGCTGATGATACTGACAGGGATCGTCTCGATTTTATTGAGTATTGTTCTTTTTTTCAATCCACGGGTTGGCGCCGTATCTCTGATCTGGATACTCGGTTTGTTTCTGATTCTTTTCGGAATTTTACAGATAGTAATGGCATTGCGGTTGAAGAAGTACCGTAACGATCCTGATTTTGAAGTGACAGTCACGGAGTACCGTTCATCGTAAAATTCGGAATTTAACAGATTTCATTCATTATATTTTAATCCGTGATGATAGGAGTTGAGCAGAGATGATTGGCCTTATCGGCATTATCGCATTGATCACCATTTTAGCCCTGTCTATGTTGATTACGCGGCTGGCCACGATTGCGTTGACCAGTACCGGATTGTCGGAAGACGCAGCCAGGTTTCAGGCGCGTTCCGCCTTTACAGGAACGGGATTTACCACCAGGGAAGCAGAAACCGTGGTCGATCATCCCGTCCGGCGAAACATTATTATGATCCTGATGGTCATTCGAAGTGCCGGATTGATTTCCATTATTTTATCACTTATCCTTTCTTTTATGGGAAGCGCGCCGGATGAAACACTCTATCGGCGGCTGATTATATTAGCCGGCAGTATACTCGCTCTGCTTTTTCTCAGTCGTCTGTCTGTTGTGAACACGGCAGTAAATTTTCTGATCAAGCACGGTTTGCGGAGATGGGCGGATATCGATTTGCGGGACTATGCCGGACTGTTGAAATTGTCCGACGGATATACAGTCATGCAAATGCATTTGAATAGAGAGGACTGGATGGTGGATAAGCACTTAAATGACTGCCAGCTGAGAAAAGAGGGTGTGAATATATTGGGTATACTCCGAAGCGACGGGAAGTATGTGGGAGTTCCCAAGGGAGGCACGAAGATGTTTGAAGGAGACCGGCTGATTTTATACGGTCGTGCCGGTGATCTTAAAGAACTGGACCGCCGGAGAAAAGGGGGGCTTGGTGATGTGGAACATGAGCAGGCTGTCAGTGAACAAAAGAACCGTATGGTTCAGCAGGATAAACAGGAAAAGGAATACGAAGAGAAAAGAAAACAATAGAAATGGAAAATTCTATGAAAATGGTTTTACCCTGACCATGAATCCGGCGATTGACATCATCACATCCATTGAAAATGTAGCCGCTGAACGCAAACTACACTGCCATGCTCTGAGATATGATCCAGGCGGAGGCGGGATCAATGTTTCCAGAGCGATTCACCGGTTAGGCGGAAAAAGCCGGGCAGTCTATCCTTCGGGAGCACCCACCAGCCGGATGCTGGAGCAAATGCTGGAAAAGGAGGGGATTTGAACACGATCCTGTGGCCATTCGTAGCAGCACCAGGCAGAGCTTTACCATTGTCCAGTAAAAAATGAGGAGACGATTCAAAATGAAAATCGCTGTACTGCTGGAAAATCATTATCAGGTGCTCGAGGTGTGGTATCCTTATCTGCGGCTACGGGAAGCCGGCATTGAGACTGTATTGGTGGGAACCGGGAAGAATGAGTACCAGAGCAAGGAAGGGTATCCGGCCCGTGAAGAGCTTCCGATCCAGAAGGCCAATCCGGAAAAGTTTGACGGAGTCGTGATTCCCGGAGGATATGCACCCGATCACTTGCGCAGATACAAAGAAGTGAATTTATTTGTTAAAGATTTATTTGAATCCGGTAAACTTGTTGCGGCCATCTGTCACGGTGGTTGGGTGCCGGTTTCCGCCGGCATTTTAAACGGCAGAAAAGCCACTTCCTTTATGGCCGTCAAAGACGATATGATCAACGCGGGCGTCGAATATCTGGATCAGGAGGTGGTGGTCGACGGCAATCTGATCACTTCGAGAAATCCGTATGATCTGCCTGTATTCTGCCGGGAGATACTCAAATTTTTATCTCAAAATCCTTAAGTTAAGAAAGGAGCATTTTATGCCTGTTCGCAAATCATCAGCCGAATGGCAGGGCAATTTGAAAGAAGGAAAAGGACAAATGAAACTGGGGAGCGGTTATTTCGAAGGCGCCTATTCATTCGGGTCCCGTTTTGAAAAGGTTCAGGGAACCAACCCGGAAGAACTGATCGGCGCGGCCCATGCCGGCTGTTTTTCCATGGCGCTGGCCCATGAACTGGATCAACAGGGTTATAAGCCGCTGTCCATCAAAACGGAAGCCGAGGTGCAGTTGGATAAAACAGAAGAGGGATTTTCCATTTCCACAATTACATTGAACACGCGGGCCGAAGTGCCGGATGTGAATTCGGATACGTTCAACAAAATTGCCGAACAGGCAAAATCCGCCTGTCCGGTATCCAGAGCCCTGGCAGGGGTGGAGATCAGACTCAAAACGGATCTTCAGAGCGGAGAGTAATTGATTCGTATGAATCTACTGGCTGAATTTTAGCATGTCATTTCGAATCCGCCTGAAGCGGATGATAAATCTTAAAAGCTTTTTTAATATAATCAATTTTAAAGATTTCTCGCTTCACTCAAAATGACATGTAATGAGCATATTATATCGTTTTGACACGGCAGGATATTTTTGATGACATGATAAAGTGACTTTTAATGAGGTTTTTTTATGAGTCTTTTTAAAAAACTGATGCGGCCTGTTATTGAGCATTCCGTGGCTATTATGGACGAAGAGGAAAAAGAGGCTTTATTCGAACGCTTGATTGACCGCATGCTCAATGAAATGGAATTTCAGGAAACATTGCAGCTTCTGGATAAACTCATGTCTGGATTGTTTGAAAATTTGACGGACCGGCAGAAACTGCAGTTTTTATTGCATGTATTGCCCAAATTTACAGAGTCACTGAACTGGGAACGCATGCGTGAGTTGCTTGGCAATTCGGATTCAACAAATCAAAAACCGGAAAAAAAGCAGAGAAAGAATGCCTCGGAAAGGAGTCAGGACCATGAAACCGAGAGGAATGCTGATGAAGGAGCACCGGCTGATCGAAAAAATGATCGGGGTGATCAGACAAAAAGTGCAGGAAATCAAGACAAGTCATAAAGCGGATCCCCGTTTTATTGACACAGCCGTCGATTTTATCCGGATGTATGCGGACCAGACACATCACGGCAAAGAGGAGGATATCCTGTTCCGGGATTGCGCCGGAAAGAAACTTTCCGAAAGCGATCAGAATATCATGAATGACCTGATCGACGAACACAAATACGGGCGGAAAATCATAGCCGAGCTGATGGAGGCCAAAGAGAATTATGTGAAAGGCCATGATACATTGAATATCATCATGGAAAAACTGACTGATCTGACCTGTTTTTATCCAAAGCATATTGAAAAAGAGGATAAATTATTTTTTCCTGATTCCGAAAAGTACTTCAGCGGAGATGAATTGGAGAGCATGCTTGAAGAATTCCGCCGGTTTGATCAAGCCATGATTCACGAAAAATACAAACAGGTTCTCGAACAGTTTCAATGATTGTCCGAATGCCCGATTCAAAACATGCCGTTTCCATCACGTGACTCTGGACATTCCCGCTTTACGGGGAATCGGGAATCCCCGCCCGGAATTCACCCGGTTGCTGTCGTATCAACGGGACAAATTCGAATATTTCGCTATTTTCTATATATATTCTCCAACTACGATATTGACTCTCATGTCAGGAAAACCACCCGATCTTTTCAGGATTATCCCGATGGCAATTTTCTCCCGGCGTCCCTATCATTCGTTGAACCGAAAAATAACTATCTGAATATACGCACTAGTATATAAAAAAATTAAGGAGGAAAAGATGAACCGCCTGAGTGAGCATATCCAGCATGCGGATTGGAAAACCGAAAAACATGTACCTGTGATCGAATGTGAAGATCAAGTCCAGTCGGATCAAATCTTCGAAGTGAAAGTCGGATTGGGCAGGGAAGCATCTCATCCCAATAAAACCGAACATCATATCCGGTGGATCAGCCTGTACTTTCATCCGGACGGAGCGAAATTTCCCTATGAAATCGGGCATGCTGAATTTGCTCCCACGGCGAATCCGCAGAGGGGCCTGATAAAGGCTCCGTTTATACGCATCATCAGATCACGGTCAGCATGAAAACTGCCGAATCCGGGACGCTCCACGCCCTGGCATTCTGCAATATTCACGGATTATGGGAAAGCAGCAAAGACATTCAAGTGCAGTAAGCATAGCGTATGGGAGGGAGGTTTCCGTGAGTTTAAAACCAGGGTATCCGATACAAACCCCACCCGTGGGAAGCGTGTATCAACATTTCCGGAACGACATTCATAAGACCGAACACAAGTGAGACGGGATTCCACTTTCTCAATAAACGACTCGAACATGTTCAATCAATTAAAACAAAACTGGCACAAATTTAAAAAAAGCAGGCCTGGAAATCGGTTTCAAGACCGGTATGACAGATGTTCCAAACAGCGGGGTCCGAGCTTCAGGATTGAAAAACTGCTGAGAATATTCACCGGTTTGGTTGTTATGTTCATCGGCGCGGCTCTCTGGTTTTTACCTGGTCCCGGATGGGCAATTGTTTTTGTCGGAGCTGCGATTGTTTCGGGAGAATCTTTGTGGATGGCGAAATTTCTTGATTCTGCTGAAGTAAAAATACGAAAGTGGCTTTATAAATCCACATGAGAATGACTGAAGCCTTAATTAAAAGGAGTTCATATTATGAATGAGAATAATCAGAATGCGAAAAGAGTTGCACTGGTTACCGGTGGTGGTACGGGTATCGGCCGGGCCACTGCGCTTGCATTTGCCGAATCCTGTTCCCGGGTTGTCGTGGCGGATATCAAGGAGGAAGCCGGTAATAAGACCGTTGAAACCATCCGGGAGACAAGAGAAGAAGCCATCTTTATTAAGATGGATGTTTCCAATCCCGAAGCAGTCGAATCCATGGTCCAAAAAACAGTGGATACTTTCGGCAGACTGGACTGTGCGTTCAACAACGCGGGTATCGAAGGCAAACAGGCCCCGACAGCCGATTGCACCCTGGAAAACTGGGACCGGGTCATCGGCATCAACCTGACCGGTGTCTGGCTTTGCATGAAATATGAAATTTCCGAAATGCTGAAACACGGGGGCGGTTCGATTGTGAACATGGCCTCGGTGGCGGGACGTGTGGGTTTTACCAATATCTGTGCTTACACAGCCAGTAAACATGGCGTGAACGGATTAACCAAAACCGCTGCACTTGAGTATGCGACTCAGGGAATCCGGGTCAATGCGGTCTGCCCGGGAGTGATTCACACGGAAATGATCGACCGTTTCACTGGTGGAGACAAAAAGGCCATTGAACAAATGACAGCCATGGAGCCGGTGGGCAGGATGGGAAAACCGCAAGAAGTGGCCGATGCGGTGATCTGGCTTTGTTCCGATCAGGCTTCTTTCGTTACGGGTCACCCTCTGGTAGTCGACGGAGGATTTGTAGCCAGGTAAACCGCGAATCACTGGAAAAAATAAATTACCTGAATTAAACCCTTGCGAATGTTCCGTTTGATTTTTATCTTTTGGAAACGGATTTCAGGAGTTACGGGAAATAATCAAATAACAGGAATAAACATCGTATTTTGGTTTCTGACTTTGATCCTATTCTGGGGTATTGGATGATCAATTCAGGCAATCATATTGTTTTTCCCCGCTGGATAGTCATCATCTTCACAACGTTTATTCTGTCTCTTCTTTGTATTGGGTTTTTATTTTTTAAGGCACAGCAAACACATCAGCGGCGGATTGTTGAATCGCGACTTATGGATATTGCTCATCTGAAAGCGCGCCAAATCGCAGACTGGCGTGCAGAGCGACTGGCTGACGCAGCCGTATTGATGGAACGACGCTCTCTGATGACTTCAATCGAACGATTCTTAATGACATCATCAGAATGGGAGGCATCGGAAATCAAACGACGTTTCCGTCCGATTATCGAACGTTATCATTTTGCCGACATCCTGCTTGTCGATTATGAAAAACATGTTCGGTTGAGTATGAGCGGCAAAATGGATTTGCATCAGGAATTCAATGCGACGCTGGAAGAAGCAATGACTGTACGAAAGCCTGTCTGGACCTCCTTGCATCGGGAGCCTGAATATTCATTTCCACATCTTTCTGTTGTTACGCCGCTTTTTACTCAAAAAAATGATCAGGAACTGTTGGCAACCGTCATCATGATTTGTAATGCAAAACAATTTTTATACCCCCTTATTCAGTCCTGGCCGACGCCCAGCAAAACTGCCGAAACCCTGCTTATCCGTCAGGAAGGTCACGAAGTTCTCTTTCTGAACGATCTGCGTCACAGGACAGATACGGCTCTGAAACTCAGGATTCCCGTCAGCCGGGCCGAATTTCCTTCGGCCATGGCGGTTCAAGGTCAAACCGGGATTGTTGAGGGAAAAGACTATCGCGGCATCGACGTGCTGGCAGCCGTGCTTCCGGTTCCGGATTCTCCCTGGTTCATTGTATCCAAGATGGATGCTGATGAAGCATTTGCGGACTGGCATTTCCGTTCCCTGCTGATTCTTCTTCTCATTGCGGGAATTGTATGCCTGGTAATCGTGTCCGGATTGGTTTTCAGACAGCGGTATTTGAGAACATATTATCAAAAACTGTACCATTCTGAGGAGGCGTTGCGTGTCAGTATGGAGAAGCACGCCGTTACCCTGAATTCTATTGGTGATGCTGTCATTTCAACGAATTCTGCCGGGCAGGTTGAGCTTATGAATCCTGTGGCTGAAAGGCTTACAGGATGGACCGAAGAAAACGCCTGTGGTCAATCACTCACCGATGTTTTCATCATTGTCAATGAAAAAACGAAAGAGAGCCTTGAAGATCCGGTTGCCAAAGTCATCAGAGAAGGTGGCGTGATTGGGCTGGCCAATCGTACGATTTTAATCGCAAAAGACGGACGGGAAATTCCCATTGCGTACAGCGGAGCTCCTATTCGTGATGAAAACAGCGTCATTATTGGTGTGGTTCTGGTATTCCGGGATCAAAGTAAAGAGCGGCTGGCCCGGCACTTGAGGGAATTCCGTCTTGATCTTGTCGATTATGCGGCTGATCATACACTGGATGAATTAATTACATTGTCTCTGGACAGGATTGGCGCGTTTGTAAACAGTCCTGTTGGATTTTTCCATATGATGGATATCGAAATGAAATTGCTGAGTCATCAGAAGTGGCCGAATAAAAACTGGATAGAATTCTGCCGGGGTAAAAATAAGAGTCTTCATGACAGATTCGATCAGCATGATGCCTGGAAGGAATGCATCGACCATAAAAAGCCGGTGATTAAGAATGATTATCGTTCTTTTCATAAAAAGAATGGCCCGCCGGAAAACTGTGCTGCAGTGATTCGTCAAATGGTCATTCCGATTATACGGGAAGACAGGGCAGTTGCGATTATTGGAGTTCGGAATAAACCCCGGGATTATACTGAAAAAGATGCCGAGCTTGTCCGGCACCTTGCTGATGCGGCATGGGAAGTCATCCATAAAAAACAATCGGAAACCGCTCTGGTAGCAAGTGAAAAAAGACTCATGACTGCTCAGCGTATTGCAAAAATGGGTGATTTTACCTGGAATGTTCAAACCGATGAAGTCATCTGGTCAGATACGATGTGCGATCTTTTGGGATACGATCCATCCGAAATGGATAACCATAATTTAATCAGTGAAAATATTCATCATCCGGATGACGAAGAGCGTCTGAAAGACTGGTTGAATGCTTGTGTTGTCTCCAGAAAAAATGAGCTGAAGCCGATTGAATTGCGTCTTATTCGAAAAAACGGTGAATCGATTTACGTGCTCATTGAAGGTGTGATTGAGCGGCGGATAGATCAATCACGGACAGTTTTTGCCACTGTTCAGGATGTCACCGAATGGAAAAAACATGAAAAGGAATACAAGCAGCTGATTGACGGCATGAACGACACCGCTTTTGTGATCGATTTTCATGGAAAGTTTGTTGAGGTGAATGAAACAGCTGTGAAGGCGCTTGGATATTCAAGAGAAGAGCTGCTTACAATGGGGCCGATAGATATTGATCCTCATCTCAGCAAGGATGAGATTAACGATTTGATAATAGGAATGAAACGGGGTGAACGGCAGGTTTTTGAAACCCGGCATCGAGCAAAAGACGGGAAAGAAATTCCGGTTGAAATCAGCTCAAGTCTTGTGACGTATCGCGGAGAAAAGGCGATCTTGAGTGTGGTCCGGGATATTACAAAACGCAAGCTGGCGGAGGAAGATCTTGACCGTGTGATGGAAGGGGCTCAGGCCATTCTCTGGCATTCCCCTGTTATCAGACAAAAGGGTAAAAAACGAACTGGTCAGGAATTTTTATGGAAAACACACTATTTGAATCTGGACTCTATCAAAGAGACGATTCCCCTTCAGGATCATCCGAGTCATAATCTGGATAATATGTATTATTTCAGCATTCTTGAAGAAGACCGCAAGGCCATGGACCGTGTCAGTTCAGAGGCCATCAAACACGGCGCTGATCGATACAACCAGGAATTCCGGCTGCGTGATGCCAATGGCATCATTCACTGGATGTATGAAGACGCCAGAGTCAAACAAATGAGTGAAATACATTTTGAAGCTGTGGGCGTGATTATTGACATCACAGAACGCAAACAAGCTGAAGAAACACTCCGTTTAGTGAATGAACGGCTGAGGATTTTGCATCGAATAACCGAAGCTGTTCATGAAAGCCTGGATCTGAATGTGATTTTTAAACATATCACAACTGCCGCCGTCGAATCATTGGGATTCTCAACAGCGATTATTCTGACTCTGGATAAAAAGGATGAAAGTTATCATATGAGGTCCTTTCATTCCTCCAGAGTCAATGTGGCAATGGTCAATAAAGTCTTAGGTCTACCGATTAAGGATACGATGTTTACTTCTTATCAGATGAACGAACGTATTATAAAATCCGCTTTCGATGGTAAAATTGTGATAACAAATCACCCTTCTGATATTATGCCTTCAACAATTTCAAAATCGGCTTGCAAAGCGGTGGAGAAACTCAGTAACAGTAAAAGTTATATTCTGGTTCCGCTGATACTTGAGAAAAAGATGATCGGAGCTCTCATTGTATCCAGCATTATGGAACAGGTACCGAAAGAGGATATTGATATGCTGAATATATTTGCCAAAACAATTATTCAGGCAATATCGAATGCGAGCCTTCATGAACAAACGAACAAAGCAAAAGAATTAGTGCAGAATAATCTGAAAGAAAAGGAAATTCTCCTGCGTGAGCTCTATCACCGCACAAAAAACAACATGCAGGTCATTTCTTCTTTATTGCGGTTAAGGGCACGTACGCTTCCGGATGAAAATATGAAATTTACCTTTCGAGAGATCGAGAATAAAATCAGGTCTATGGCGCTCGTGCATCAAAAATTGTATGAATCCAAAGATCTCTCCTCTTTAAACTTAAAATACTATTTCAATGATTTGATCTCTCTGATTCAGCAAAGTTTTTTAACAAAAAAAAATAGGATCAAGTTCACATATGATGCCGTTGATGTGCCTGTTTTAATTGATACGGCTGTCCCGCTGGGGCTGATATTGAATGAATTGCTGTCAAATGCCGTGAAGCATGCATTCCCGGAAGGAAGAAATGGAGAGATCCATGTGAAGCTGGATGCAAGTTCCCGGAAAGGAATAATTATTGAAGTATCCGACAATGGAATCGGTTTGCCTGAAGGATTTCGTGTAGAAACGCATGCACATTTGGGATTGGATACGGTTGTTGAACTGACGAAACATCAGCTTAAAGGCGAAGTCTTTTTTCAAAGTAAAAATGGGCTTAAGTGCCAGATTAAATTAAAAAAAGAATTATACAGGCCAAGGATATAATCCATGAAAAAACCGTTAAAAGTACTTATTTTAGAAGACGAACGATTAACGGCTAGAAGTCTGGCACTGGATATTATGGATCTCGGTGCCAAGGTCATCAACCAGGTTGTCAAGAGCGAAGACGCGGTCGGTATTGCACTTGAACAGAAACCGGATCTTATTATCATGGACGTCCGGCTGACCGGTGGATTGGATGGTATTGAAGTATCTGAAGAAATTCATAAAAAAAGAAAATTCCAATTGTGTTCATCAGTGGTTATGCGACCGAATATATCAAAAAGCGTACTCAAAAAGTCCACCCGATTGCATTTATTGAAAAACCTGTAAATTTGGGGGCCATCCAGAAAATACTGAAGGATATTGAACAATAGCTTTATTCCGCTACTGCATCAATAATGTGAAAAATCCCTTTTTTACCTGATATTACACATAAATTTTCCACTGATATGCATGATTTCATTCAGGGCAAATTTCTATCCATATCAGGATTCTCCCGATAGTAATTGCTGAAAAGAATCCATACACTCTCATTGGATATGAAACAAATTTTTAACATCTCAACGTTCGTGATTGATGGGTTGATACGATTATTGTAATTTTTCGAACCATGTAGAACAACCGCAGTGGCTTTTAATATTGATAATCGCAAAGGCTCGGCTCTCAATCGAGAAAGGAGGAAAAGAACCGATTTTATGAAATTTGATTATCCGCTGAAAACCATTGATGATTATGAATCCATAACGGGATCAGAAGCACTCAACAGAATCCGGATGAAAGCCAAGCCACTGGAAAAGCGCAACGTGGTTCATGTTAATTCCACCTATTATGGAGGAGGTGTGGCGGAAATTTTATCTGTTCTGACCCTGCTGATGAACAGCCTGGGGATTAAAACCGAGTGGCGGCTCATCCAGGGGTCACCGGATTTTTTCGGGATTACAAAAAAAATGCACAATGCGCTTCAGGGAAGGCCAAATGAAATAAACGAAATGGAAAAAAGAATTTACGAAAGCACGATTTATGAAAACTCGGTTCGAAAAAAACTGGACCATGATTTTGTGGTGATTCATGATCCTCAGCCGTTACCGCTGATTCATTATTTTGAAAAGAAAGGTCCCTGGATCTGGCGTTGTCATATCGATCTGTCATCCCCGAACCGGACAGTGTGGCAGTATTTGAAGCCTTATATCTGTTATTATGATGCCATGATTGTGAGTATCCGTGAATTCAGAAAAAAGATCCATGTGCCGCAACGTCTTTTTATGCCGGCCATTGATCCGTTTTCGCTGAAAAATCGTCCTTTGAGTGAGGAAGAAATCAAAAAGCAGCTGGAGAACCACGGGATTCCCACAGATCTGCCCCTGATTGTTCAAATATCCCGGTTCGACCGGTGGAAAGATCCTCTCGGAGTGATTAAGGCGTTTAAACAGGCAAGAAAACAAGTGGACGCAACACTGGTTTTACTGGGGAATGCTGCCATGGATGATCCCGAAGGTGAACAGGTGTTTGAATCCCTGCTTATGCATCGTCAGGAGCGGATTATTATCATCAGCCATGAAAACAGTCTTCTGGTCAATGCCCTGCAGAGAAAAGCGGCCGTTGTGCTGCAAAAATCCATACGCGAAGGATTTGGGCTGACGGTATCTGAGGCTTTATGGAAAGGAACGCCTGTGATCGGCGGCCGGGTCGGAGGTATCCGGTATCAGATCCGAGACGGAGAGAACGGCTTTTTGGTATCGTCCATACGTGATGCTGCGGATCGAATTGTTCTGCTGCTTAAGGATGAGGCATTGAGAAGCCAAATGAGCAAACGCGGACGAGAAATTGTTCAGGATCAGTTTCTCATGTCCCGTCTTGTAGAACAGTATCTGGATCTTTTTAATTCATTTGAAACTGTATTCAGGATAAAAAAATGATTTTAAAGGAGAAAAAACCTAAACTAAAAGTTATGATCGTTGAAAATGATCCGGTCCTGGCCCGTGATTTAAAACAAAGCCTGGAACGCATGGGATATTTTGTTTCTGGTGTGGAGAAGACGCGTAAAGAAGTGATGGAGGGACTTGAATCGGTTCGAGTTGATCTGGTGCTGATCGACATCCAGTTGAAAAAGAAAACCAGCGGGATTCAGGCTTCCAGAGACATTCAGTCCCGTTTCGATGTGCCGGTGGTTTTTCTGTCCGACATTCCCGAAGAGAAAGTTCTGCAGCAGATCCAGGCAACTACGCCGCACGGTTTTTTGCTCAAACCCTATAAAGATGCCGAACTGGAAAGTGAAATCGCCATTGCACTGAGCCAGCATCATCAGCAAAACATTTTTAAGAAGGCGGAGAAACGGCTCCGATTCGCTTTGATGTGCACGGGGTATGGTGTACTGATAACAGACGGGGTAGGCAATATCGTATTAATGAATGATGCTGTTAAAGAACAGGCCGGATTTGTATCTGAGCACGACCTGACAGGTAAATCCTTGAATCATGTCATCCGGATTACAGGGACCGATTCCGACTGGAATACAGAAGCCCTGATGCAAGAGGTCATTCAGGAGGGAAAGCGTATTTTTTTGAAATCGTTTCAAATGTTCAATTCAAAAACAAAAACATGGATTCACATGACCGGAGAAGGTGCACCCATACAGGCTGAACGGTACCAAATTCTCGGGATGATATTTATTTTTCATGTAAAATAAACTGCCCACATCAGCCATTTTTCGAATCATTTTTAACCTTCGAAACAATGATTTGGCATTTCTATTTGTGAATAAATCATGTAAAGTGTTGTTATGTATCGATCTTATTCAATATGATAGGGAAGATTCGATTATATTTATTTTCAATACTTGAGGAGATGATTTAGGTATTCTGTGTCCGTAAAATCAGGATTCCCCTGATTGATATTTTAGCTGGCTATTTTCTATTTTATAAATGGAACAAGGCAAAATAAAATTAAAGGAGTCTTAAAAAAATGGAATATCAAAAAATGGTTAAATTTTTTTCATGGGCAGTTATTATACTTACGGGCATCGTTATCGGATTTATAATTGTCAGAAGTGGATACTCCGAAAATCTCCATTCACTGAATTTTGATGAAGCCATTGGTGCGGAAGTTCCGGCCGGGCTTCAGGGTGCCCGTGATTTAAATCAGGTATTTGTGTCTGTATCCGAAGCGGTGCTGCCCGGTGTGGTCAGCATTGGGACGTCCCAGATTGTGGAACAGCCCGCTGCAGGACAGATGAATCCACTGTTCCGGGACTTTTTTAATGATTTTTTCGGTGATAATTTTCAATTTAAAAGACCGGAAAACCAGCGTCTCGAAGCCCTGGGATCGGGTGTTCTTTTTAATGAAAACGGTTATATTCTAACCAATAACCATGTCATCCAAAATGCAGATGATATCCAGGTTGAGCTGTTTGATAAACGGCAGTTTGAAGCTGAACTCATCGGTGCGGATCTGCTGACGGAATTGGCTGTTATAAAAATCGACGGGGATGACCTGCAGTTCTGCCGGCTGGGAGATTCAGAATCTGTTCAGGTTGGGGAATGGGTTCTGGCTATCGGCAACCCACTTCGTCTCTATTCAACTGTTACAGCGGGTATTATCAGTGCGAAGAGCCGGGCTCTGGGAATCATCCGGGATCCAAATTCACCCAAGGGCGGATCCTATGCTGTTGAAAATTTCCTTCAAACCGATGCGGCTATCAATCCCGGTAACAGTGGAGGAGCGCTCGTCAATCTTAATGGCGAAGTCATCGGGATTAATACAGCCATTGCTACCAAAACCGGCGGGTACCAGGGATACGGATTTGCAGTGCCGATTAATCTGGCCAAAAAGGTCGCTTGGGATCTGATCGAAGACGGTCAGATTACACGGGCATGGCTAGGTATTTCGATGCGCCCGGTCACCGTCAATATCGCAAAGCGGTATGGCATGGAAAGACCGCACGGTGTCTTGATTGAACAAGTCATGGAATACAGTCCGGCCGAAAAGGCAGGGCTGAAACCTCTGGATATTCTTGTCGAATTGGATGGGAAAACTATTGATCGGAGTAATCAGGTGCAAAGTGCCGTGTTGCTGAAGAATCCGGGAGATGCAATCACACTGACCGTGTTAAGAAACGGAGACAGGAAAACCATCCACGCTGTGCTGGCAAAACGAGAGGCCGAGGTTTTAACGAGTGTGGGAGGAAAATCCGGAGAATTGAAAGACCTCGGCATGGAAGTACATAATCTGACTCCGGAAATATCATCAAAACTCCAGCATCATTATTATGCGAATGAAGCAGGTGTCATTGTCACCGCTGTGAAACGGTACAGTCCGGCTGCTGAAGCCGGTATCCGGTCTGGTAATCTGATTCAGAAAATTGAGGATAAAATCATCAAATCAGTTTCTGACTATCAATCCGCGATGAAAGAGACCGAGCCTGGTCAGGTGGTTATATTTACCCTGCTGAGCGGACAGACAAAACGGCATGCTTTTATAAAAATTCCCGAAAAAGAATAAGCGTCCAAGACGCTGATAATCTGCGAGGAAAGTTCAATATTTTATGTTGGCAAGTGAATTTAAATCCAATCAGTTTCAGGTGATCAATCCCAATATTCCATTGCGGGAAGCAAGTGAAATGATGCTCAAATATGGCGTCAATATACTTCTGGCCATAAAACAGAAACGGATTGTCGGTTATATTAGCGCGCGGAGTATTCTTAATCTTTCTGAATATGATTTTCATCGCTTTAAAGTCAAAGATGTCATGAACCGGTCGCTGCTGTTCTGTTTTGAAAATCAGGATATTCAGGCAATTGCTGAAAAGATGCGGCGACAATCCATCCCGTATGCCATTATATTGGATCATAATCAAGAACTCCGCGGCATTTTTTCTTTATACGATATATCTGAAAGATGGTCCGGAAAGCTGGCACGAGGTAAAAACGAATGACTGATGATTCAAAGGGATTCATAAAGGAGAAATCTGAAAAGAATTTTCAACAACCGGAGCGTAAGAATCCATCCAGCCTGATTTGGCTGATATTGATTGCTGTAGCTGTGTGGGCAATATTCGGAAGATCACAGAAACCGGCCCGGCTGACAATTGCTTACAGTCAATTTAAGCAATATGTGAAAATGGACAGTATAAAGTCCGTTCTGTTTAATAACGAACGTATTGACGGTCAATTTAAGTATCGCGTTAAAAAAATCAGTGACTCAGAGGATACCACCTTTTACAAATTCTTTAAAACAACCACAGTTCCGGTGGACGATCCGGAGCTGATTTCTCTGTTGGAAAATCACGGAGTTGTGATTCAGGCGAAACCCGACAGGGGGCAATGGATTAAAACGGTTCTCATTATGCTGCTTCCATGGATTTTGATTATCGGTTACTTTATTTACGCAAGCCGGCGAATGAAGAACGGCATGAAGGGTGGTATGGGTGGGGGATTGTTTGATGTGGGAAAATCGAAAGCGAGGCGGTACAGAAAAACCAGCAGTACCCTGACATTTAGAGATGTGGCAGGACTGAATAATGCCAAACAGGATCTTCAGGAAATTATCGATTATTTGAAACAGCCTGAAAAATTTGCCAAACTGGGGGCGGATATCCCCAAGGGTATTTTACTGATGGGACCTCCCGGTACGGGCAAGACTATGCTGGCCCGGGCCACGGCTGGTGAAGCGGATGTCACATTTTTCAGCATTAGCGGTTCTGAATTTATAGAAATGTTTGTCGGCGTAGGGGCCTCAAGAGTGCGTGATATGTTTGCTCAGGCAAAACGGGAATCCCCTTCCATTATTTTTATTGATGAAATCGATTCCGTGGGGCGTACACGAGGAACGGGTTTGGGGGGTGGCCACGATGAGCGGGAGCAAACCCTCAACCAGATTCTTTCCGAGATGGACGGATTCGCTCCCAATCAATCTGTAGTGCTGATAGCAGCTACCAACCGGCCGGATGTATTGGATGCAGCACTGACCCGACCGGGCCGTTTTGATCGTCAAATCGTGCTTGATCTGCCCCAAAAAAAAGCCAGAGAAGATATTTTAAAGATTCACACGAGATCCGTGCCGTTGGCGCGGGATATTGCGTTGGATAATCTGGCGGCAAGAACCGTGGGATTCTCCGGTGCCGATTTGAAAAATTTAGTTAATGAAGCCGCTTTACTGGCAGGGCGTGAAGACAGAAACACGGTTCAAAAAAAGCATTTTGATTCAGCACGGGATAAAATTTTACTGGGAGCAGAACGAGAAGAAAAAATAGAAGAGGGAGAGAAAAAAATTATTGCATATCATGAAGCGGGCCATGCTCTTGTTGCGAAGATGCTTCACGAGGCCGATCCGCTTCAGAAAGTAACGATTATTCCGCGCGGACGGGCTCTGGGCGTGACGGAACAGATTCCTGAAACGGACCGGCATAATCTCAGACGCAGCTATTTGATGGGACGGATTGCTGTGGCAATGGGGGGGAGAGCTGCAGAAAAACTCGTTTATCAAGATTTAACCAATGGTGCAGCGAGTGACTTGAAGAACGCAACCCGGCTTGCAAGACTAATGGTCACGCAATGGGGTATGAGTGATAAAGTGGGGCCCGTTCATTTTAAGCACGGTGAAGAACATCCCTTTTTGGGTAAAGAGATCACCCGCCCCAAAGATTTCAGTGAAGACACGGCCCGCCTGATTGATGAAGAAGTGAAACATATTGTGACAGAGAATGAGGTCAGGAGCATTCAAATCCTGAAAGAGAACCGAAAAGCGCTGGACCGGCTGGCTCATGCACTTATCGAACATGAGACACTTGAAAAGCACGATATTGAAAAGTGGATTCAAAATGACCACGGCAACTGAAAACCAGTTGGCACTCATATGACTGACTGTCCTGCTTTTTTGGTCCCGGATGCGTCTACTCGTGTTTTGTTTTCTGTTATTATCTGAAAATGTTATGCTTTTGTGTGTGAAGCGGATTTCTGTTCTTCAATTATACAAACAAATGGGAGTATAATATGCAGGATTTATCTGCCCGGGCCCTTGAAAAATATGCATTTTTTACAGAGGATGGGCATTTCAGTGGATATATTTCAAGTGTGCTTTTTGATGAGACTTTTTATTATATTCAGTATTTCGTAATTGATACAACTCATTGGCTGCCGGGAAATATGCGTCTTGTCTCTCCGGAATCGATTCAGTATATCGATGATACTAAAAAAAATATTTTATTGAATATTGAAAAGAATCAATTTGAAACCGGCCCGGATGTGTGGAAGCATCTTCCGATATCAGCACAGGAGAGGTTGAGAATTTCCAATCATTTTGGATGGCCACTGCAACGGGCGGGAAATTTTATTCCAGTACCGGGAGTGACATCGCCCCCAAGGTTTTCATCAGATATGAATCGAGAAACACCGGAAGAGATGCTGGATAATGTGGAAAATTATCCGCTTCGAAGCACTGAAGAAATTATCGGATATCATGTGTTCAGTACCACGGATGATGTTGGCATACTCGAAGATTTTATTATAAATACGGATCACTGGATGCTGAAGTATTTTATTTTAAAAAATCATCATTTTCTGAAAACAGATCATATTCAGATATCCTGTCAGTGGATTAATCAAATTCATTGGGAAGCTTCCAGGGTGCTCGTTGATTTGTCCACCCAGGTGATTCAGAACGCAGAATCATTTATATGAATTATAATTGCTTGTTTATTTTTTATTGAACAAGGAGGATGGTATTATGATGAAGCAATTTCAACAATTATTTATTATCCTGTCTGCTCTGGTAATTATTTATTTTATCGGATGCTCCCGGCCCAAACCGCTGTATTCCACTGAAAATGATGTGCGGATAATGCCGGGTGGTGAGCTGGTTCCAAAAAGTATGACTATCGCTAGGGGGATGTCTGTTGTCTGGATAAATGAAGACACTGTCATGCATTCTATTGTCAGCGGCATTCCGGAGAATCCGAAAGATTATTTTTCGGTGGATTCTTTAGAACCCGGCGGAGAATTTTCCGTACGGTTTGATTCGACCGGCAATTTCCTGTACTACTGTGAATTATATCCCGAAAAGATCACCGGGCTGATTGTGGTGGCCGAAGATACAGTGGTCAGAGAAGAAACATTTTAATCGGTTCATTCTTCCAAATACGGGTTCAGGTAAAGCGTTCCGCAAGGACGAATACTGAGAACGCTCACGCTTTCTTCTCCGAAAATAGATCGAATTTGCGCTGAATACTCCGAGACCGATGCCTTAGGCATAAAGACCTGGATGGTACCAGAGAATCCGCCGCCGTGAATGCGGCAGGCACCTGTCTGTATTTTATTCAGATAATTTTCAGTGAGTGCAAGAGCCAAAGAAACGCCCTGCTCCCGCACATGGCTGGATGCATATATATTTTGCAGCCATTTATAGGAGGAATTTCCTGAATCCCGGATGAGACAGATGAATTTCTGGAAATTTTTTTCTTCCAGGGCTTTCACCTGATGGGAGACACGTTCATGCTCATGCAAAAAATGGAATGCTCTGAGCACGGCCCGATCACCGGCCTGCTTTCTCAGTTCAGGTATTTTATTGAAAAACCGATCTGTCGGAACATCCCGCATCACTTCGGCATCAAACGCATGTGCGACCGTTTTCATTTCAGATGGGATCGCTGCATATTCATCAGTGAGATCTGCATGATTTCCGCCTGTATTGACAACGAGCAGACTGTAATGATAATCATCAAGTTTAAAATCCACTTTTTGTACGACCGACTGTTCAGGATTTTTAAAATCAATACGAATGATGCCTCCGACGGCACAGGTCATCTGGTCCATCAGTCCACAGGGTTTGCCAAAGTAAATATTCTCTGCATATTGACAAATCACTGCCAGTATTTCCGGGGTTATTTTATTCTCATTGAAAAGTGCATTCATGATTGACCCGATGAGAATTTCAATCGATGCTGAAGAACTCAGGCCGGAACCGGGCAGAACAGAACTGGTGATGCATGCATGGAATCCGCCAATATTATATCCCAGTTGTTTCATACGGGCGGCGATTCCCCGTATAAGGGCAGAGGTTGTTACTTTCTCCTTCTCAACGACTTCCAGATGGCTCAATTCAATGATAAACGGCTCTTGATATCCTTCCGAATAAATCACAATTTGATTGGAGTTATTCTTGGCAGCCGCGGCCACAGAGTCGAGATGAATACTCGCTGCCAGAACCTGCCCCTGATTATGATCCGTATGATTTCCGCCGATTTCCGTTCTTCCGGGCGTACTAAAAAGATGGATGTCCTGTTCACTGAACCGATTCTTGAAACTTACAATTAAATTTTCATATCTCTGAAACTGGGTTTTCAGACTGCCGTTGTCAGCTGCGTAGATTTCTTTAAATATGGAATTGAGCCTTTGAATATTGAGCATCGATGATTCCTCCAATCGTATTGATGCTGTGTTGTGCCTTATATTGTCAGCTTTGGTTAATTGGCATGATTAGTGAGTACCCTTTATTAACACTTGTGTTTATATATGATAAGTATGTTGGAGATTTTTAAACCTGTTTCAAGTGATTCCCTTGTAGGCTAACTTGTTTTTCGGATAATTAATTTGGTTTTTAATGTTTTTTCGATCGGCAAAGCGTTTGCATTTTTATTATTTATTTGATCGATTAGTAATTTGGCGGATACTTGCCCTATTTCATATCGAGGTTGAGCTACAGTTGTTAACGGTGGTTCAATTAATGCAGCGACCTGATTATCACTGAAACCGACCATAGCAATGTCATCGTGAATTTTCAAGCCGGTTTTTTTAATTTGAAACAAGGCGCCGATAGCCACGGGATCATTGACCGCAAATACAGCATCCGGTTTTTGGGGGAGTTGGAGGAGCATTTTCATGCCAAGGATGCCGGAATCCTCATCCAGATTGCCAAAGACAACCAGATCCGGCTGAAACGTCATGCCGTATTTTTCAAGCGCGGCTTTGTATCCTTCCAGGCGTTTTTTCATATTTGAAATAAATTGAGGCCCTCCGATATGAGCAATATGTTTATAACCGGATAATATCAGATGCTCGGTTGCTTTGTATGCACCATCAAAATCATCCACGACAACCCGACTGGCATTGATATCCGGGCATACCCGATCGAAAAAAACGAGGGGGATTGATTGTTTCAATACATGATTGAAATGATCATGATTTTCTGTCTTTTGAGATATCGAGACAAGCAATCCATCAATACCAAAGGACAATAAGAATTTTATTTCTTCTTTTTCCCGCTGATAGTCTTCCTTGGATTGTCCAACGCAAACAGCAAACCCTTCATTGAAGGCTGCGTCATGAATGCCGTCCAATGTGGCCGCAAAAAACGGGTGCCTTAACTCCGGGACGATAACTCCAATACACTGTTCCTTCATGATGATCTCTCAAAATTTTCATTGAAAAAACCGGTATATAAATAATGTTTTATTGCATAAAAAACAAGTGAATCAATGTGAATTCACGTATGGTTAACAAATTAAATGATTGTGAACGCCATTGAAACAGTCATGCGGCGGGGGGCATTTTAAGTCGTTCATCCGAATGCCCATGTATCCATAGTTACTTTCAAAGATGAATGGTGATAATTTGAGCTGAATATGTAAGTACGATAACTCCGGATATTTTAAATAAATTCAGATACAGTCGTGTTGGTGTCAAAAGAATGGATTTATGAAAAATCATCTCAAACCGATGATTATGGAATTGTAAATAATATTATCTTGATTTCATGGTGAATCAATTTTATATTAAAAATTGTTATTTGGATTTTATTGATCAATGGTTCGAATGTTACATTCATATATAAAAGATATTCTTCAATGAATCAGAAGATTTTTATTCCCCAATGATTAAAAGTAAAGCACAACTGAATTTTCTGAAGAGCGTTTTGGCGAATCCCCTTTTTGCAAAAAGTGAGATTTACAAAAAGCTGCTTATGTACCTGGTTCAATGTTCTTTAAAAGGGGTGGTTGCCAGTGAGATTGAAATCGCGACTGAGGTCTTGGGAAAAGATCATACCTTTGATCCTTTTGAAGATACGCTTGTGCGTGTTCATATCTATAAACTGAGAAAAAAATTAGAAGAGTATTATCATAAAGACGGGAAAAATGATAAAATTAAATTAACAATTCCCAAGGGGCACTATCATGTTGTATTTGAGTCCAAATCAAAAGAAGGCAGGCAAAAAGCGAATTTATTGAAAACTGTATATCTGTTGATTATCATTATTTTAATTTCTATTATCATTCTTCAGTGGTATCGAAATCAGGCATCGAGAAATAAAACGATGGCCCAGAGTCCCATCCGTGAAGCCAGTTTTATCTGGAGTAATTTTTTAAATGATGATATTTCGACCATACTTGCATTTGGGAGTTTGTTCGCATTTAATGAGTATTGCGCAGATTTAAACAGTTACAGGCTGGTTCGTGATGATCAAATAGAATCTGTTGATGATCTTGAGAATTTTATCGATCGGCATTCCCTGAATCCTGACAATTATCAACAACCCTCCTGGGATATACTTTCCAAGTCAAGTTTGCAATATCTGTCGGCCATTCAGCCGATATTTACGCTGAATGATAAACCATTGACCTGGAAAACCTCTAACCAGATTCAATGGGAAGACCTGAAAAAATATAATATTGTATATATCGGACATTTTTATCATCTAAATCATATGAAAGAATTTTTTCCTTCATTATATTTTTCTAAATATACTGAAAATGTTCCAAGAGATTCTTTTCGGCAGATTCGTTTTTATAATCATACGATTGATACAACCTATACATATGTGCACCCGAGTTCAAATGCAAGTCACTATGTGAGAGATTATGTTATTGTTTCTCTTGTACCCGGACCGCAGAATAATGTGTTTTTATTTATCGTTTCATTTCACCAGATCAGCCGAATAGAAGTTTTAAAATTTCTCGTTGAACCACTATTGCTTAATAAATTAAGGGAAGACATAACAGCGATGCATGGCCCTGTTCCTGCTTATTTCGAAATGCTTATAGAGGTTGAGGGGTATGGAGAGACAGTCCTGTATACCAAAATCAAACATTTTTATGCACTTTCCTCGGAGTATCTGAACGTTTCCAGGTATCATTAACCACTTTTTTAACCGCCGATTTCGTTTTCTATAGCACTATCCATGATTTTTTCAGGCGTGAGAAATTTGACAAGAGCCCCCCAGCTTTTATCCACCCGGAATCCAAATTTTTCATAAAATGGCTGGAGAAAGAAATGGGCCTTGATCACATGAATATCTTCACTGGCCATTCTGTTGCAAAAATCTTCGAGAATGGCGGTGCCGAGTCCCCGCTCCTTTAACGGAGATGATACAACAATCCCCTGAATTTCAGCTACATTGTTTTCCTGAAGCTGATAGCTGATTCCTGCAATGACCCGTTCCTGCGCATTCAGAACAACAAAATGCTTATCCTGTTCAGAAATCTCTTTGGGGAAATTTTGATTGAAAAACAAACGGTACAACTGACCAATTTCTGCAGGTGCGACCGGGGGACGGATGGTATATTGATTGTTATATTTGTCTGTAATGGTAGTATGCACTATCACATGCTCGCTTTCACTCTCGCCAAATTTTAACACCTCCAGTTCCTTACGATGCTGATATTGGGGGAATACCATTCTGCTGAATATATTTCGGTCATCACTGTCGGTTAATGTCGATTGAAAATTGGATAACTCCAGAAATTGAATGGCAGGTTTTTTCTGCTGGACCGACATGGCATTGATCAGATCATCGAATGCCTTTGATGCCTCATGATCGGCTTGTGAAAAATATGTATGCCTGTACAGAACATACCGTGCAATTTCATGAAACCGGTCGAGACGATACAAATGGTACACTTCGATCACTGTTTGCTCACAGGCAATTTGGGTGGCCATCGGATTTAAAGCTTTCCAATTATGATACCGTTCAATGGCATTGATAAGCGGGAGGGTCAAATAATATTTATTTCGATGGTTTTCAATGTATTCTGAGAGTAAATCCATAAATTCCGGTTGAGGGTAATTATGCAGTGTCTCGTGCATGAGATCCGTTTTCAGTTGATTCAAAAACTGAAAAGCCATTTCAGAACCAAGCGCTTCGATACAGGCATCAAAGATCCAAATAACATTCAGCTCCGCCCTGATCCTTGGGAAATTGGCAATTGTCTTGGCGTAAAAATTACGCAGCATTGGCTGGATTAATGACAGCGTATTTTTATATTCTTTCCATCCGACCAGTGACAATATTTTTGCACTTTCGCGAAAATCCAGTTCCGGTACTACCACATTGGTAGGCGATACAGATCCCGGTACGATTTTATTGCCACTGTTGTGCCAGCCGCGGTAAAAAACAGACAGAGCGGTAACAAACAGTTTGCGCCATGTTTCAGGTTTGGTAAAGGGACCTCCGGTAAAATGAATGCTTGAGAACTGGCGGATTTTTCCCCAGACCGTGATTTCATTCAGATACACCATTGATCTGGCACCGAGTTCCGGACGGTAACATCCCAAGGGGGGCAGTACGGGCGGGCCGAAAGGATAACCGGCTACTGCCTCAAGCCAGTGTACCGATTTTTTGATTTGTGTTTCCTGAAGCGTTTCACGAAGCACCAGCTGAAGATCGAAGTGCTTTCCTTCTTCTGTGTTGACACTCATTCGGTACAGGAGATAATAATGAGAAGATTGAAGCCTGGATATCCAGATGCCATCTTCAGGCACTTGATATAAATCGAAATCATTTTCATCAAACGCCAGCATAATGGATTGTTTCAGGAATGTTGAGCCGATTAATACTTTTTTAATTCGGCTGATTTCATTGGGCGACAATGCTTCATCAAATTCGATCCGGCGGTTCCAGTCATACTTGCTGTATTTTGAAGTATTTTCCTCCAATGCGGCTTCAAAGTCCGTAAAGAGTTTTATAAACGATTTATTTGCTGCTTTCGCCAGTTCTGGATCTGATCCATGAAGGGTCCAGCTTGCCAGCTCTGCACGAACAGAATTGTAAAATTCGGGATGATATTCCACAAAACTGACCAGAAGTTGAAAAATATTGATAAATTGTTTGCGGGTTGCTTCGTCGACCGGCCATTCAAGCTGCAGTCGGTAATTAAATAACCGTTGGCGCAAGGCGTCCAGACGTCTTTTTTCGACCAGTGAGAAAGCAATCTCTTCGATGGTTTCCTTATTCAGAAAACTCAAACCTGAATTGATAAAAGCCGGAAATGCTTTACTGTAGTCCATCTGGGGTTCATCAAGAAGTAAAATTTTGTAGGCAAGGCATCGTAGCTGTTCATCAGGGTGACGGGCCAGTGTTTCGAGTCGATGCCGAATCACATCGGCTGTGCGATCATTGGCGGTTTTTAAAATTTTTTCCAAATGATGTAAAGATTGTAAAGCGACTTCTGAATGATAAAAAATCATTTCTGAAATCAAACGATGGAGTTGGAGTAAAAACAGATCACTGATACGCGCTGTTTCTCTGATATTGACGGACGGAGGCTGTGTTTCAACGTTCCATGGACGAAATACATGGTCTGAAATTGTGTCAAATGGCGCATCCCATCCCATCTTAATCGGACAAAACGATACCAGTGCAGGATTGCCGATCCATAAGCGAGGCTGCCGTGAAAAAACTCCGAGATCAATGGTTTTTCCTTTGATGACATATTCAAGATTTCCGATCTTAATATGATTTGAATCCCTCTGTTTGGATATATGAAGAATTTCGCCGGTTCTTTTATTCATCAAACCTTTTGAAGCCAATTGGATCTCATCCTCCAGAATACCCAGGTCTCTAAAAAACCATCTGGGTATCTTGATTTGAATATCCCTCGATTTTAATTCGATATAGTTGCTTCGATATAATTCGGCAATTTTCCCGGCAAAGTTTTCGACAATTATTTTCCGATTGAACGTTCCTTTCGGGGTCAGTTCTTTTTTATCAATTTTAAAATCCCGGTCAAGCACCGTAAAATTGACGATTCGTTCGTAGGGTGCAAGATCCTGATTGGCCGTTGCAACAATCTGGTGAAAATACTCCCTTTGTTGCTCAGGTGTTTCAGATACCTGCAGTACCGGATCTTTGAGGTTCGGAACAATAAACAGAACATTATAGGGATGACTATCTCCGACCAAGAATGCACGTTTCACGCCAGGGACATCAATAAACTTTTTTTCAACCTTTCTCGGCGCGATGGTTTGGCCTTTATTGTTTTTATAAATATCTTTGATTCGATCTACAATTTCATAATAACCCTCAGAGGAAACCTGAAAAAGATCGCCGGTCGTCAGCCAGTAATCGGAATCAGGCGACCCTGGATATGGGATGTATCCATCAGCACCAACATCATCCAGATATCGGGCAATGTACGGGCCTCTGACCTGCATTTCATTTTGTCTTCCCAGACGAATATAGGCACCCGGCATTGGAATGCCATGTGAGTTATCTAAATATTTGTCTGTGGGTGTCATGGTAATTCCGCCGGTTGCCTCAGTCAATCCAAAACCACTGCAAATTTTTATTCCGTGTCGCTGAAAAAAACGGAATATTTTTGGATCCAGATATCCGGCTGCGGATAAACCCCAACGAAGCCGGTTGCCGATAACAGACCGGATAGCCACTTCCTGAAGCTGATCTCCCGGAATCGGATCGATTTTCTCAATACATTTTTCATAAAGTTGAGACCAGCGCAGAGGAATGCTGATAAATCCTGTGGGATTAATTTCCGGAAATTGTGCGATCAGTGTTTCAGCAGAAGGATTCCCGAGAAAAGTGTATGTGCCACCCCAATAGATAGATCCTAAAAGTTCCAAAAATCTTCCGAATGTATGGTAAAGAGGCAAATAGCAAAGAAAGATTTCATTGTCGCCGACTTCAGGAAGAGCAGCTGCACGGGCAAACCGTTTGGTGACCAGATTATATATTGAAAAACACACTCCTTTGGGTTTACCAGTGCTGCCTGATGTAAACATGACGGTTGCCACCTGGCTTAAGTCCCTGTGTTTCCGGTTACTTAATATTTTATTGGCTTCTTTAATATGTATTTTTTTACAATACTTGCCAATAAAATGGATATTTTCATTTTCTCTGCACATGACATCTGTGACAAAGATTTTAAACGGCTGACGGCACTTGCCGGAGATGTCCTGGAGCATCTTACATTTTTCACAGGTATCTGTAACAACGATATTGATATTTAACCGATTAAAAATATCAATCAATACTTCAGAATCCAGATAAACATTAAGAGGCGTGTTCAGGATATCATACATCAGGCAGGCAAGATCACAGCAGGCACTCTCTACAGAATTTTCAGAAAGAATGGCCACACGAGGCGATTGATCGACGGATGAGTAAAAGACAGCGGCTATTTCAAGAATGTGTCTATGGATCTGCTCATATGTCCATGTCGTTGATTCCTGTCCGTTTATTTCATTAAACAGAATCCGTTGAGGGTGGTTTTTTACTCGCTGATTGAACATGTCGTTCAGTGTAAACTGAGAAATGCGGATAATATTAAATACAGCTTCTGCCCATCGATATTGTAAGTCGCGATCGGGCAGGCTTTGAAGAAAGCCGCTTTTTCCTGTAATATCCAGCAGATCATGCCAGAGCTTTCTGGGAAAAGGAGGTTCCTGGTTCGATTGAATCGTTTCTTCCATAATTGAGAGGATCCGTTGAGAAAGCTCCTTAGGCCCTTTGTTTTGAAAATTGGCATTTTTCCAATCGGTAAGCAGAGTTGTCATATTTTTTAACTGATCAGGATGTGACATTTGAACATCCATAAATTATCTTAATTTTTAAAATTTATCTGTTATATTTTGTTGAAGTTACACTATTTTTTCCCTGGATTCAACTAATTTTTGATTTTGCATAGAATCGCTTGATTCAATACCATCATAACAATCATTATACCATTTGTGTTTGCATTATCTCAAATTATTAAATACAGAGATAAAATGCCATTAAAATTGTCATCCTCTTCACATTCAAGTAATTTCAATGATTGTTACGATTTTATCTGGCCTGTCCCTGAATTGCCTATTGACATTGTCGCATGGAAAAGCTATTTTTATAAGTAGTTACATCAAATTTGCTGTCATGAATAAATATTGCATTTTTTCTCTTGGAATGAACATCTGTTATTTTATCCGTGGATTATTTATAAAACAATATTGATTTTTCATGGTCAAAGGAGGTTTTGTTTGATGGGTCTCTTGCAAAAAAAACTGTCTGAAAATTTATCTGTTCTTCGAAAAGAAATTAATGATTTGATTGAAAAGCACGGAGACAGGGTTATTTCGAATGTGACAGTGAAACAGGCTTTAGGCGGTATGCGGGGTGTTGAATCGCTTATATGCGACACTTCGATTGTCGAGCCCGACAAGGGACTGATTATTAGAGATTCTCCGATTTTAGATTTGGTTGATCGCTTGCCGGAGGAGCTGTTTTATTTGCTGCTTACCGGTGATCTGCCTGATAAAGAGGCCCTTCTGGACCTGCAAAGAGAATTACGGTCAAGGGAAGAAGTTCCATCTTATGTTTGGTCTGTATTAGACGCATTATCCGGAGATGCGCATCCGATGACCATGTTAAGCACAGCCATCCTGGTTATGCACCGTGATTCGGTTTTTGCTATGGAATATAGAAAGGGTATTCCTAAAAGCGATTACTGGATTTATGTGCTGGAGGATGCCCTGCGTCTGGTTGCGCGAATACCGGCCATTGCCGCCTATATTTATCGTAAACGGTTTAACAGGGGGGAGCGCATTCATTCTGATCCGGAGAAAACCTGGGCAGATAATTTTGCTTTTATGATGGGTATTCACGATCCGCAGGGTACATTCGCCGATTTAATCAGGCTGTATATGGTGCTTCATATTGATCACGAAGGTGGTAATGTGAGTGCACATACCTGCCATTGTGTGGGATCTGCCCTTTCTGATCCGTTTTACTCGATTTCCGCCGCCATGAACGGTTTATCCGGACCTCTTCACGGATTGGCGAATCAGGAATGTTTGAGATTTGTACTCTCTATTTTGAAAAAATTCGGGGGTGTGCCTACCGAGAGTCAAATTGTCGATTTTGCATGGGAAACGCTTAATTCCGGAAAGGTGATTCCCGGATACGGACATGCTGTTTTGCGTGTTACGGATCCCCGGTTTATCGCTTTTCGAAATTTTGGTTTGAGAGCGTGCCCGAATGACGATGTATTTAAAATTGTCAACCTTTTATACAAAACGATTCCTGATATTTTAAAAGAACACGGTCGTGCGAAAAATCCCTGGCCCAATGTGGATGCCGGTTCCGGAGCGCTGCTTTATCATTATGGAATTCGTGAATTTGAATATTATACTGTCCTTTTTGGTGCATCCCGGGCAATGGGTCTGCTTGCTCAGCTGGTTTTGTCACGAGGATTGATGGAACCCATTGAACGCCCGAAATCTGTGAGAACTGTGTGGATCAAAGAGATCGTCGCCACTGGAAATAAGAACAGCTGAAATCGATTCAGAAATATCAATTGAGATTTTATCATGTTATATGCCAGAATCTTATATCTCACCTCTGTATATCATTCATTGCTTTCCTGTAGATCCAAAACCGCCATTGCCCCGGGCGCTTTCCGGTAATACACGAACCACTTTGACTTTGGCGTTCTCCACTCTGGCAATGACCATCTGAGCGATCCGGTCACCACGATGGATCGTAAAGACAGCACGGCCGAAATTAAACAGAATAATTCCGATGACCCCTCGATAATCGGCATCAATTGTGCCCGGGCTGTTCAGCAGGCCGATTCCATGTTTGAGGGCCAGACCGCTACGGGGACGCACCTGTGCTTCATAACCGGGAGAGAGAGCTATGCGTATGCCAGTCGGCACCAGCATAACTTCACCTGGTTGTATTGTTATTGGTTTGTCCACGGCCGCATACAAGTCCATACCAGAAGATCCCTCGGTCTGGTAGTGAGGAATCGGGAGATCCTGGCAGCCAGCTTCCTGGCATATTTCAACAATGCAATTTACCATGAGTCAATTATATTTCCCCTTTTTCAACCAGTGCTTGAAGCAACTCCGCCTGCTGGTCTGTGAGTTTTTTGGCTTCTGTGTAATCATTGGCCTTTAATGCATGGGAGATTTGCTGATCCATCTCTTTGATTTGACGTTTCAGTGTATCTAATTCAGAAAGCCCAAACAAATCTTCCTGATCATGCTTTCGATGCTGTTTCATGATTTTTCTCCCGATTCGGAAGAGGATTTGTTTTTCTTTTTCATTTTTTGCATCCGATCCAGTACTTTGGGAACCAGATCAACCACTTCACCCAATGCCGTACCTGTCTTTTTCAGGCTAATGAGTTCCACCTTTTCATTTTGAACGACTATAAACGCTTGTGGTTCAATGGAGATCCCGCCGCCTGTTCCCTCATAGGCGCTGGATTTTTCGGAACCTTCTCCACCTCCAATGCCAAAACCCAAAGATACCTTAGAGACAGGAATTACAGTGGCCGCCTGCACTTTAATGGGATCTCCGACCACGGTTTGTGTTTTGGATATTTCACGCAACTCTTTAAGCACCGTTTTTACCAGATCCTGAATAACCATTGATTGCCTCCTTATCATCGGTTTCCGGAAATCATCGGTTTCCAGATATGACGTTCCCGGAACATTAAATATAAAATTGAAGCCACACAGAATTTAATTTTCAAATGACATATTGCGGCACTTTCATCAGGATAAAACAGGGGATAGATACGGATATCCACCGGTGAAATCGGGTAACTGCGTACCCACTGTGACAATCCGTAAATAATCCCTGATGTTGCAGGATCCCATAGGCTCATTTGTCCATTGATGCTCAACTCCATCACCTTTATTTTTTTCAGCAATTTTAGAATCAGGGGAGAGAGGGTTGATATTTTCTGTAAATTTCTTTTTGATTGGCCAAACAGATTTTTGACTGAAATCTCAAAACGATTCTTTTCATTTTTTTTCTCACGCGCCCTAATTCTGGCGGGAACGGACATTGTAAAAATTGTGATCATAAGTTTATTTTTACCAGAAGATTGATTTTGCCATTTAATCGTAAACAGATATTTAAAGCGTACAAGGCCAATTGTAAGAGACCAATGCCCTTTTCTGATTTCGCCATATGCTGTGATTCGATAAGTTCCAAAAATAATCCACAACAAGGCGATTATAG
Source organism: bacterium (assembly GCA_016932575.1). GTDB lineage: Bacteria > Zhuqueibacterota > QNDG01 > QNDG01 > JAFGCO01 > JAFGCO01. The sequence goes on along the minus strand of JAFGCO010000065.1, from coordinate 71,014 downwards.
TTAAGCCTAACAAAAGATAAAACATGGAGTTTTATAAATATTCCCTTGACATACAAAATGAATTTTCGTATATTTTTCTCTGTTTAATTTGAACCAAGACAGGGGTATTTATGCCACAACATAAATCGGCTGAAAAGCGTACTCGACAAAATGAAACAAGACGTATGCGAAATGTTCAAAAGCGATCGAAAATGAAAAACGCTATTAAAAAGGTCCAAAATGCACCGGATAAAGAATCCGCAGCTGTTGAATTGAAAAAAACAGCCAGCCTTTTGGATCGTATGGCAGTAAAAGGTATTATTCATAAAAATAAAGCAGCCAATATCAAATCCAAATTGACAAGAATGGTTAATAGTATTCAATAATCCGGTCTTGTTTTCCTGGTTCTGGTTAATGTAAACTTTACCATGATGCAGAAAGGTGGGCGCATAAATACCGGCACAGCTTCTGTTTTGATATGAGTGCTGAATACCCATCAAAGATTTATCCACGATATTTTGAGCATTGAAATAAAACGGACGAGTAAAAAAGCATTGTCCGTTTTTTTATCCTCTTTGATAATTCGGAGCTTCTTTTGTAATCGTGACGTCGTGCGGATGGCTCTCTCGTACACTGGCTTCAGTCACTTTCACAAACCGCGTCTTGTTTTTCATTTCTTGTATGGTACGAACACCGCAGTATCCCATAGAAGAACGAATACCGCCCACCAGCTGGTACACCACATCTGAAAGCCGTCCTTTGTAGGGGACACGTCCTTCGATACCCTCTGGTACCAATTTATTGCGTTCGGCACTTTCCTGAAAATAACGATCCGCGCTTCCTTCGGCCATGGCGCCCAAAGATCCCATGCCACGATAGACTTTATAGCTGCGTCCTTCAAGAAGGACTGTTTCGCCGGGACTCTCTTCAACCCCTGCTAGAATAGATCCAAGCATAACTGTATCGCCACCAGCGGCAATGGCCTTGGCAATGTCTCCGGAGTACCGGATGCCGCCATCGGCGATGAGAGGGGTATTATGTTTCTGGCATATTTCCGTGCATTGCATGATAGCGGAAAGTTGAGGTACTCCCACGCCAGCCACAACTCGCGTGGTACAAATCGATCCCGGTCCAATACCAACTTTCACGGCATCCACTCCCGCTTTAATCAACACAAGAGCGCCCTCCTTGGTTGCCACATTACCGCCAATCAATTCAATATCAGGGAATTCTTTTCTGATGGTTTGAATTGTTTTAAATACACCTTTTGAGTGGCCGTGAGCTGTGTCCACACATATCACATCCACTCCTGCATCCCGAAGGGCCAATACCCGGTTCATCGTATCCTTTGACACGCCAACTGCGGCACCTGCAAGAAGACGGCCCGATTCATCTTTTGCTGCATGAGGAAAAGCTTTTCGTTTTTGAATGTCTTTTACAGTGATCAGACCGCGCAGCTTGCCGGTATCATCCACAATCAGCAGTTTCTCAATCCGGTGTTTTTGCAGGATTTTTTCAGCCTCATTCAGTTTTGTGCCTATCGGCGCCGTAATCAAATTTTCCTTTGTCATCACATTCTCAATAGGCTGATCCAGTTCTGTTAGAAAACGGATATCCCGGTTTGTCAATATGCCCACAAGTTTTTCACCATCCACAATCGGGATGCCGCTGATATGGTACTGATGCATTAACTGCAGTGCATCTTGAATGGTTTTCTTTGGAGAAAGAGATAAAGGATTGAAAATCATACCGCTTTCTGATCGTTTTACTTTATCCACCTGTGCGGCCTGGTTTTCAATCGACTGATTTTTATGAATAATTCCGATACCGCCCTCTCTTGCAATAGCAATGGCCAGCCGCGATTCGGTTACTGTATCCATAGCCGCAGAGATGAGGGGAATATTCACCCAAAGATTACGAGTTAAACGGGTTCGCAGGTCTGTTTCATTTGGTATGACATCCGATTTATCAGGGATCAGCAAAACATCATCGAATGTGAGCCCTTCCATGACAATTTTTTTTTCCATTATTGTCGTCCCCATATTTATAAAATTAGTCTGACTTGTTTTATTTTTTCGTTTTACATTAAAAATCCTGCTATTTTCTAGAACCATTTTTGTAATTGTTCCATAACTTGCTGCTCCAAATCGCAGACCACCGGCGGGACAGGTAGGGAAGACAGAAAAAGCTGCCCGTATTTACTTTTAATCACCCGTTGATCCAGAAGCAGGACCACGCCACGATCTCCAGCAGTACGGATCAGCCTTCCGAATCCCTGACGGAATTTAACAATGGCTTCTGGAACCGCATAGTGGAAGAATCCGCTTCCGAATTTTTTTTCCGCCTCTTCCATACGGGCCTCCACCAATGGGTCGGTGGGTACATCGAAGGGGATTCGTGTGATCACCAGTATTTCCAGTGACTTGCCCGGTACGTCCACACCTTCCCAGAAACTTGCTGTACCCAGCAGTACAGATTGTTCCTTTTTTATAAATGATTTTAGGATGGCTGAATGAGATCCGCTGATGCCTTGTCCCAGAACTTCGATACCTTGCGCTTCCAATTTCGGTTGAATATTCGCATGCACTTCATTCAGCATTTTATAAGATGTAAACAATACCAGTGTTCCCCTGGGATGAGTTCGGATGACCGATTCAATAAAACACCCGATACGATATGTATAAGAATCGGCTTTGGGATAGGGCAGAAAAGAGGGTATGAGGAACAGGACCTGATCCGGATAATGAAATGGAGAACCAAATATTTGTGTGCGAAGGCGATCTTTATCGACCTTATCGAAACCCAGGCGGCCCGTTATATAATCAAACTGATTGCCTACTGTCAGCGTGGCTGATGTTAAAATGCATCGTTTCAGTCTAGAATACAGCGTATTGGCCAGAATGTCCGCAATATTCAAAGGTACCGAAGTCAGTATGACATCCTGATTGTCATGATAAATCCTTTTTTCACACCAGATGATATGTTCATTGTAATCAGCTTCCTGGAAATGGTTTAAATACGCCCTGAGTTGAAATAATCGATCAAACACAGTGGATAACTCTTGCTCCAGATTTTCCAGTTCTGATTTTTCCGAAAGATTCAGGGATATCAAACGGGATATAAGAATCTGCATTTCATCAGAAAGACTTTCCACTGCTTGTATGGTTTGTCCGAGTACGATACCCAGAGCCTGCTGTAATTCTGATGCATGACGTAATCGAATCCGGGTCTGTGCACCGTTTTGCTGAATACGCTTGCCGGTATATGCATCCAGTTTCTGAAAAAAGTGCTGTGCGTGCTGGAAAACTGTAATGACCAGCTGGATCAGCACATGGATTTGATTATTCATTTCTTTATAATTGGGAATGTCAGTTTGCTGGATTGCCATAATATGCTTGAGCACTATCAGAATGCCAACCTCTTCTGGTTTAGATTGATAGAGCCCATGTATCGTATCCCAAAACAATCCCATACTGAGAACAATCCCCAAATTTTGAGAAGCAACTCGTTCCATTTGATGCGCCTCATCCACAATTAATGAGTCGAAATCACCGAGGATTGAATGGGATTGCATCAGACTCGAAAAAAGCAGGGCATGATTGATGATAACAAAATTGGCAAACCGGCTCGACTTTCTTATTCTCTGTAAAAAACATTCCTGATAAAAGGCACATTGAGTGCCCAGACAATGTCCTTGCTCACAATTAATTTGGGACCATAAGGCATTGTTGGAATTTCGATGGAATCCGGCGTTTTCTTCAATATCTCCGGTTACGGTCATTTCGGCCCAAACAACCAGTGGCAGTAATTGGACCTGCTGAGCGGGTGACAGTCTTTCAAGAAGCTGGGTTAACAATTGAATATAGCGCCGCTTGCAAAGATAATTTGAGCGTCCTTTTAGCAGCACTGTTGAAAATTTCTGAGGATATATTTTTTGAAGAAGGGGGAGCTCTTTATGAAAGAGTTGATCCTGTAAAGTTTTGGTATGTGTGGATACGATAATGCATTTTTCCGGATTTTCACTGATCCAAAGTACGGCCGGTGCCAGATAGCCCATGGATTTACCAATACCGGTTCCGGCCTCAGCCAGCATATATTCCTGGCGATTCAGGGCCTGACCGACGGTTTTGGCCATTTTAATTTGCGGTTCCCGTTGCTCATAATCATCAAGATGACTGCTCAATGGTCCATTTTTATTAAAGAACGATTCGATGGTCTTCTCATCTATTTTTCCGTTTTTTACCTGTTTTTCTGAGATTTTTATATGGCCCAGAATATTATTGGGCATGGTTACTGCAGGGGCTTGAGTCGAGCCATAAGCCTCGATATAATTTTTGATTTTCTCAAAAAACAAACGGAGCCCGTGTTTGGCTCCATGTAACAGGGTAATGATAATTTCAACCTGAGCAAGACTCAATGAGCGGGCTCTGTGCATTAATTTTTGAAAGATCAGGGCTGTTGCTTTTGCATCTGCAAGCGCCCGATGTTCGGGTTTTTCATGAATTTTTAGAAACTCACAGATGGTATCGAGCCGATGGTTGGGCAGCCAGGGCAATAATAAGCGGGACAGGGTAAGTGTGTCTATTACACGATTGTAGGCTAATCTCGCTGTACGGGGTGCCAGCTTTCGTTTTGCCTGATTGAGAAAATCAAAATCAAAATCTGCATTATGTGCGATAATCCACTGTTCCCCGATAAATTCCAGAATGTCCGGAAAAACCGCTTCAAGTACGGGTTGATCCTGACAATCTTGATTTTGGATGCCTGTAAGCTGTGTAATCGGAGAAGGAATGGTTATTCCAGGATTAATCAACTGCTCATAAGTTTCGCAAATATCTCCCTGCGCTATTCGTACCATGCCCACTTCAATAATGGAATCTGTTTGAGGATCAAGACCAGTGGTTTCGAGATCAACTGAGATAAAGTCGCCTTCCAACAGGTCTTGAGACATGGTCAGCATACTTTTCATCTTGACCTGAATAATACAACTTTTTTCCATTAAAATCAACGTGTTTATGGCAGATGATTCATCGGAAAATAAGAAATAGATGTTACTTTACTGTGATAAAGAGTGAATTTATTTGCTATCAGGAATTTGATGCCGGAAGGATGACATGCGCTGTGGTGCCTTTGCCCATCTCGCTTGTATAGGTTAATTCTCCACCATGTGAATGAATAATTCCGTAACAGGCGGATACGCCTAAACCGGTTCCTGTATCTTTGGTCGTAAAAAACGGATCGAAAATTTTTCCAAGGTACTCTTCGGGAATGCCGGCGCCGTGGTCTTTGATATCGACATAAACCTGGCCGTCTTTAAAGGATGTAATGATTTCGAGAGCGCTTCCTTTTTCCATAGCATCCTGTGCATTCTGTATTAAATTCATGAAGACTTCGCTCATTTGTTTTTCATCGACTTTCACATTGGGTGCTTTTTTGTCATAAGATTTCTTTAATTGTATTTGATCGCGGCGAAGTGATTTAGAAAGCAGTCTTAATACCGAATCCAGGACAGCATGGATATCTGTTTCGACATAAATACCTTCGCTTGGTCTAGAAAAGTTCAGCATTTGCCTCACAAAATCATCCATTGTCCTGCATTCTTCATGAATCATCAGCATGTCATTTTTTATTTCAGGATCTTTGTTATACTCGAGAAGGATATATTCAACAATGCCCAGAATTGCCATGAGACGATTTTTTACTTCATGGGCAACGTCAGCAACAAGCTTTCCGAGCTGAGCCAGGCGGCGGGATTCGGCGATTTTTTTTCGTTCTGTCACATCCCTGAATACGCCCCTTAATCCGATAGGATCATTATGATCGTTGAGAATGACAGAGGTAATCAATTCCCCATAAATTTTACCGGTGGTTTTCGATTTCCATATCAGTTCCCGCATCGCTCCATCATGATCTTCATTTTTACTTTGATCTTCTGTCTCTTCTGACTCTGAATATATCAGATCAGAGAGCTGTTTCGTTTGCAGAATTTCCAATGACATGCCCAGTGCTTGTATCATTGCCTGATTTGCATAAACGATGGTTTCTGAAGTATCTGTGATAAACATTAAATCATTGGCAGATTCCATGAAAGACCGAAATTTTTCTTCTGAATGTCTCAGTTCGGATTCCATCTGTTTCCGCTGACAAATATCCGATACAATATTTTGAATGATTTCATTCTTGAAATCATAAATATTCGAGCTGATTTCAACATCCAGTATTTTCTGATTTTTTGTCTGCATCCTGGACTCGAATCGGATGGCTTGCTGACGATCGCCTATTTTTGTGGCATTAATTGAACGTGTTAGTTCTTCAGGTGCATATAAATTGTAAAATGAGGAATGGAGCAGTTCCTCTTTGGTATATTCGAGAAGATTGCATCCGGTGGCATTCACATCGATAATCATGCCTTCAAAATCGCATAAGAAAATACCGTAATTGGGATTTTCAAACAGCCGTTGAAAGCGCTCCTGAATGCTGTGTGTCTCACGGATACGGTCTACAAGAACCTCATTGTCCATCTCGAGATCGTGAGAAGCTTTTTCGTTTTTCTCGAGTATTTCAACCATATGATCCACAGATTGGGATATTTGTCCAAATACATCCGGACGCTCAATTCCCATTCGATACTTATAATTGCCGGATTTTATAATATCCAAACCGCTCGAAATCAAATTGATCAGTTGAGATTGCCGGCGAATCATGAAAAATAAAGTCAGAGAACCTGACAATATCAGAAAAGCGCAAATATAATAATAAAGAATCGGTGCATGCAAGGCGGTGAGAAGAAAAACACTGATACAGACCCAGCCGGCTATTGAAATGAAAAGAATTTTAAATCGAATTGTCTTCACGGCCATTCATATTTTTTAAAATAAATCGTATTCTTCTATTTTGTTATGAATGAAAAAACATTTATTTTGAGACTTTTTCAGGTATTTTATATTTTGAATTGTAGGCGATCGAATGCTGAATGGAACATTTAAATTTTCCCTCGCGGTTTCTTTCCAGAAGATTGAGTGTTTTCGGTTGGGGATATTCCCGTCCTGCAGCATCGTATATAATTTCCACGGTGGGCCGATGAATGTCAACGATACTGTTTTGAATTACGATGCCAACTTCTCCTGTAACCAGTTTCACCATAGAACCTGGTGGATAAAGTCCGACTACATTAAAAAAGTTACCCAAAAGATCGGGATGGAACTGAATATCACTCATGGACATCATTTTTTCATATATTTTTTCGAGTCCTGAATCCTTTTGGTATTCGGGAAGGCTTCGTAATCTGTCATAATATCGGGAAATGGTGATAAACATGCTGATCAGGTTCAATCCTTTATTATGAATAGGATTCCCCTGCTTGGATTTTTTATAAGGGATTGGATATTCAAGAGCGGCCAGAGGTGCCAGAGGTGTGATACCCTCCGTGTTGATCAGAATTTTTACACCATTCTGAATAACGCCGTCAATAAATGCCTTGTCCTGTTTTTTAATTTCTTCGATATCCAGTGTCTTTTCGGCAGATAGAATACCAATATTATGTAAAAGTGCAGCCGAGGCAATATCCACAAAATATTTGCGGTCGATACCCAGCATTTCGGCCTGAAGCAGTGTAAATACGCATACGATCAAATTATGAATGTATTTTTCTTCATCATTCAGTTTAATTGAAGTCAGCATCATCAGTAATGATTTATTCACAAGCATACAATTTACCAGGGCAGCCGCAATCAGCCGGATTGATTCCATATCTACTGGTTTATTGTCGATAATATTCTGCAGCTGACGATCAATCGTTTTTACTCCCCTTTTAAAACTTTTATCGGCCAGGCCCCTGACATCATCGGCGCCGGATAGCAGCAGTTCTTCTTCTTCCAGACTGATATGGCCGATTTTAATATGGATAATATTTTGTTTTTCAAATTGTTGCAGTGTCTCTTCAAAAGTTCTTTTATGTTTTGCGACCTCAGAGATAATATCAATAAATTTGATAATTTCTTCTTGGATAATCCCCTGACAGAAAGTAATTTTTTTCAATCCTTTTTCTGTTAACCGGTCAATAAAATCGCTGACCTTTGCGCTGGTTTCAAGAAACGGTTTTTTTTCGAATGCCAGTTCATCGGATATGATACCAATGGTCACTTCACGACGCATTATCAGGATTTTTTCCAGCAGCTCAAACAGCTGGATACAAATATCCCCCGTCAGCTTGTGATCGCTTTGATAAATACTGTACATTTTAGACGCTTTAGCGAGGCGGATAATCAGCGCTTCGATCTGGTCTCTTATAGGAAGTGAGTTGTCATTCATCGGCATTAAGATTTTTTATATTTTGCTATAATTTTTTGACATTTTTGTGCTAATGGATCGTTATCTGAAATTCGCATTGATTTATAGGATTGAATGGATCTATTCGTGTCAATCTGACACATATTTTTAAAAGCATTAAGACGCATATTATCATTTAGCTTATTAAAAATACCGGGTTCCTTCTGGAATACTTTATCTAATTCCTGAAATACATGCTCCGATTTAACTTCTCTGCTCCAGTGAATAAGATTGTTCAGCCACTTTTTTGAGATAAATGTTTTGTTTGTCCGTTTAAATAAATCCTCAATAAATAATTTGTTATTCGATTTCAGTATGGCGACGGCTGCCTTTTTTTGAATTTCCGGATTGTCGTGCTTAAAAAAAAGCGCGATAACCTGGCGGGTATCTTCCTGTGTTTTGGGAATAAAATGCTCCAGAGCGTCCCATAATAATGATGTATCTTTCTGGTTAATCATTTTTCGGGCAGCGAGATTTATTTTATCAGGATCGCAGACCTGTAAAATTTTAAATAAATCTCTGACCTCTTTTGGTTTGCTACTATTTATCCGTCTGTTGACTTCGGATTTGATGGCGGATTTCATTTGTGAAAAGATATAAAGCAGTTTATTTCGTACCGGCGGACTCGAAGTATGCAGATAGGTGTCAATCAGAAGGGGCGCCGATGCCGATTTTGTAATCAGCATAATCTGCAAAATATGGCTCAGGACACCTTTTGAGCCTTCCGGAATCAGATTGATAATGATTTTTAAATTATCTTCATGCACCATTTTATTAAAGAGAGCATTTTTTTCACGGTTAAGTGGTGAATCTCCTCTTTCTGAGGGCGATGCAATTTCTGAAACATAAAACGTCAGCAGATGTCTGATGACACTGATATCCTGTTTATCGAGCAGTACTCTAAAAAGCTCCAGAAGCCGTTCTCCGATTTTCTGAAAATCGATGTAGTTTTCTTCTGATGACAATGTTTTCAACAGCACCCAGGCTTTTTCTTCGCCAAAAAATCCTTCCTCGTATGTTTTAACAAACTGATTAACCAGAGGTCCCATTCGCACAGAATATTTCAATGTATTTGCGCTGCTGTCGCTAAGCGCATCGACTGTGATTTTGTACATCTCGTTGAGAAAGTGGTTTTGCGGATGATCCTTGAAAAGCTCTTTGATGGAAAGCTGAATTCGTTTAAATGACTGAGGATTGATAATATGTTTACTGAATAACTGGTCCATGACCAGCGGTGATACATTTTGGGCGTCTTGATTGCTGGTCACCATTTTTTGAAAAATTTTCAAAAGAAATTCATTGATCGATCCATCCTGGCGAACCAATGACTGGATAAATTCAGCAACGTCCTGATCCGTAAAATCACTGAGCAATTCACGGGAAATATCGAAATTTTTTCCATTGATGACAGTGCTTTCAAAAAGTTGTGAAATCAAATCCGGATGAAGCCGTGATACAATCTTTGCAAGGTTTACCTTAAATTCTTTCTGTTCTCCGGGTTTGGATTGGCCCTGGAAATATTCACATATGTTGAAAACGGCCTGCTGAAATGTGTCAACAACCTGCTTTTCCGTTTTTTTCCGAAGCGCTTCGTGATAGATTTTATTCAAAAATGATGCGGATTCAGTCGGGGCGTTGAAAAAATTGAGCATTAATTCAATGTTTGATTTGGAAAGGCCATCCTCCAGAGAAAGATCCATGCGAAACAGCTTCGCCCAGACTTCCTCTTCTTCGGTTGTATACTCAGAAGATTTGTTGGTGAGAAGCAGCCGGTAATCCAGTTCGCTGATTTTGATATTTGGAAGGCCTTTTGTCCAATCTTCCGTTTCTATTTCTTCATCCTGACCGGGTGTTTCCATTTTTAGATGAGACACAAATTCTGCCAGTTCCTTCACTTCAACGGACTGGCTGAATTCTACTGAAAGAATGCCTCTGGCATGTAACAATCTGGCCAGTTCAAATAAAAACTCATCCTTGCTTTCAATCAGCTCAGAATTCATGAGAATACGATTTGACGAGAATCCAAGGATGAATTTTTTCTGAATTTTAAACCATTCTTCAATAGAGTCTTTTAATTTTCGGATGGATAAAAGATAAATGGGATGATCAAAATCATACAGTGTGCCGTTTTTCACACTGATTAAAAGATCTTTGATAACAACTTTAAAAAGAATAATCTCTTCAGGTTTTAAGCTCATTGCTTTTGCATCCGGATCTTGGGGAAGACTGGAATATCCATGGTGAATAATAGCCGATATCTTTAACTAGTGACTATATTTTTATTGCATATTTCATGCCAGTATTTGGAGATTTTTCAAGCGCTTTATCAGAATAATAAACATCGAATCGGACATTTAATCCTGCAGCCATCCGTTCTTAAAACCCAGCTTTTGCATATATCGAGCTGCGGCCATGTATATCTCGTGAGATATTTTTTTATTTAATGCCGGAATGTCCAAAGCCTTATATGTGGGAAAATATTGTCTCATGAGACTGATATGCGTTTCGGTGTTCAGATTTTCCGCAATCCATTGAAGGACAGATTTTGTACCCGATGCTTCTCCGGGAAGCATAAGATGACGAATGATCAGTCCTTTGATCGCTATTCCCTGTTTGTTGCGTTTTAAATGTCCGACCTGCCGATACATTTCAAGAATGGCAGCCTGATTGATTTCAGGGTAATTGGGAGTATTGCTTAAGCTCCGGGCGATTTTATCATTGGCGTATTTCATGTCCGGAAGGTAGATATCTACAATACCCTCGAGCAATCTCAGGACTTTCACGGATTCAAATCCGCTGGTATTGTATACTATGGGGAGGATTAAACCATTATGGTAAGCGATGTAAAGTGCAGTAATAATTTGCGGTATAAAGTGAGTCGGTGTGACAAGATTGATGTTGTGTGCTCCGCGTTTCTGCAAGTGCAGCATCATATCGGCAAGTTGCGGAATTTGTACAGGATGCCCATGTCCCATATGACTAATAGGATAGTTTTGGCAATAGACACAGCGCATGGTGCAGCCTGCAAAAAACAGGGTTCCGGATCCCTGAAATCCAGATATGGGAGGTTCTTCTCCGTAATGCAGGTTGTCGGAAGCAACGTTGGGAATCAGGCCCTCACCGCAGTATCCCAATTCATTCTGTATACGATTTACGCCGCATCGACGGGGGCAAAGTTGACAGTGTTTTAATAGCTCATAGGCCTTTTTAATGCGATCTTTCAGGATCGGTATTTTTGGATGCATGGCGCAGATTGGCATGATAAATAGAGAACTCCGTTTGGTAACAGACATCAATTAACAGCCATTCATTCCTGATACCTTATGGTCTTTTGCTCAGCGAACAGTATAAGTATTTTAATGATCCGTCTTTGTTATGTAATCTTGCCTTTAAAAACAGAACCGGAACAGAATCAGTCATTGGTACGGAACCCACTGATTGGACGCGGGTCATTGTATTATCATGTCATGCAATTTATTTAATGCTTGATGAACATCATTATCAAAATGAAAATGAATAACACGACGCTTTTCATTTTTTAATGCCTGATAATCTCCCATTGCCTGGGCGGTCTTGAGAATTTGAAATGAGAGATCTGAATCCTTACTTCCGGGTTTGTTGGGAATGGCCACGTCCTGCCGGGCATCACATGTCAATTGTATAAACAAACCGTTTCCGCTGTCGCCTTTATGCAACTGTCCTGTCGAATGAAGGAACCGTGGTCCAAAACCCGATGTAACAGCCAGGTTCGTGTGTGCCTGTATGGCAGCCTGAATGATGTGTATTTGATCAACGATTTCAGTTGTCATGGGAAGATAGACCTGAATTGCGATGTAATCTCCCTTTTCCTTTTGATTCAGGAACTGGATCAATGACTCCCTGGTGAAAAGGGCTGTCTCAGATTGCGGTAATGCGCCATGTTCGAGATAATTTCTTGTCATATTTTGAGCTGCTTTTTTTGCTGATTCCACATTTGGCTGGTCAAATGGATTGATTTTTAAAAGATGACCGCAAACCGCTGTGGCCAGCTCCCAGATAAAAAATTGTTCGCCCAACTCATAAATATCCTTCAATGTCAGGCAGAAGACCGGGTGTCCGGCTTGGGCAAGGTCAGATATCCGGGAATCACTCGTGTTGTTCCCGTGCATTTTCAGGTGGATGAAAAAGCGGTCTCCTCCATACTGATCGGCGTCAAGCAGCATTTCTCCAATCACCGGCAGAATACCCCGGCCATTCTTTCCTGTGCTCTCGGCAATCAGCTGCTCCGCCCAGTCTCCGTAACTTTGAAGTTCATGCGAGAGAATGAAAGTTAATTTGTCCCGACCTGTCATTGTCAGATATCCCAGAAGAACCCCGATTTCAGCAGCCAGATCCCAATCCGCTTCAATGGCATTCTTCAAAAGAATTTTTAAATCAACTCCGACCAAGGCTGCCGGGATCAGTCCAAAGTGTGAGAGTGCTGAAAACCGGCCTCCGATATTCGGGTCATTTAGGAAAACATTTCGAAATTTCAAATCATTCCCGATTGTTTCCAGTCGGCTGCCGGGATCTGTAATTCCTATAAAATGCCTGCCGACATCATCGTTCATTAGCGATTGCATCCAGGTATAAAAATATTTAAAAAATGAATAGGTTTCAACCGTGCTTCCGGATTTGGTGGATACAATAAACAGTGTTTTCTCCGGCTGAATCCAATCACGACAGGAAAGCACCATGGCAGGATCTGTGCTGTCCAGCACCCGCAAATCCAGACCATCTGTATGCGGGCCAAAGGTTTTGGTAAAGAGCTCCGGTGCCAGACTGGATCCTCCCATCCCCAGCAACAATACTTGAGTGAAGCCGTCTGCTTTCACATCCTCAACGAACCGGTTGATTTTGGAAATTTCCGGTATCATACGATTGGCGATATCCAGCCATCCAAGACGATTGGTGATTTCATCGGGCTCGGGATGCCAGACAGTATGATCGTGATTATTTATTCGGTCGAGAATCCTGTCATTCTTTATTTGTTGTACAGCGGCATTCAGTCCTTCCTGAAAAGGTGCGAATCCTTTTTTTTCAACCTGGCAAAGCAGCACATGACCTCCTGATAAAATGATGGTTATTCCTGTAATCAAAGTATAAAAAAAATAATAAAAAAGCAATGTAGAATCCATGTATGTAAACGGTTGTACAGGTCAATATGTTTTGTTTTTTACGATTGGTGATGAGTGTAAAATGCCTATCCTATAAATATTAAATTTTTATCATAACCAAAATATTATTATAGAAATAACGGGAGGGATGATGAATAATAGATATTTTTTCTCGGTATTATTTTGTATACTTGTGTTAAATGCTTCGATAAAGGGCCAAATTGTGATTCGGGACAGTATCGATATTGTTCAGAACTGTGAAGACGTGGATAGTCTCGGGCAATTGATGGAGTTTATCTTTGCAAAAAACAGTCCCATGGATTCGGATCAGATCCAGACAGTCAAATATTTGACGACTTATGAAAAGCTTTATACAGGAAGGATAAATTATGTTGTGGTGGGTAAAAATCCGGATGAACCTACCTGGGTGAGGTTTACAGTAGAAGAACCGACCTGGCTGCATACCACAAACGAGGACTCATTGATTGTGGCGCCGCTGGGAGAAGAAATTGAACTCATTGTTACAGAACCATTGGCAGGCGCACCTGATTTGATTATTGAAAATGTTCCATCAATGCCCCATGATATATGTAAAGCCTATTTAAAAAATTATAAAAAGGGCATCGTACAGTATTTATGGGAATATAAGGTTGAATGTACCCTGCCGACAAGAACCGAAAGGCATATTTTTCAAGGTAACTCAACTGCAATGAACGCTAATCCAACTACATGGAATCAAAACAATGATAATATATTTATTGGCGGTGATGTATCAATACATGTTTTAGCGGAAGCAGATAAGCAATATATATACGATGCATCAAACATCAGAAGAATAAAAGGAGAAAATCCAACACCTGAACAGGCAAGGGCAGGTGTTGGTCTTGAGATACAGGTGATAATGTATCATGAATCCAGGTTTCGTCAATTTAACAGTAATGGCAATCCGTTATATGGTCCACCTGGTGGTTATGGAATAGGTCAAATTGACAACCCGCCTGCAACAGTTCACGAATTATGGAATTGGCCGGCTAATCGTTCCAGATGTATTGCCGTCTTTAATGAAAAAAGAAATTGGGGATTGGGTTATCCTGGTCGGTTAAGAAATCTGGCTCAAAGTGGACAATTGCCTCCATGTTATTTAAATGTGACAGAGTTTACAACGAATGAACAAATACTAAAAGAAGCATTCCAGTTGTATAATCGTGGACATCAATGGCAATGGATTCCTGTTGGTGAACCTGAAGATCCAAATACTGGTGGTCAATGGATACCTAGACCGGGCCGTAGTGGCTACGGTGATAATGCATGGGATACTTACCAAAGTCCTCCGTGGAATTAATCAATATTAAAGGAGAACAAGATGAATCGCTATAGAGTTTTCATCAATTATATTTTGAGCATTAATTTGTTATTATCCGTAGAACTATTGAATGCGCAACCCTATAAATATTTTTTCTCAGGTCATTGGAACAACAGAAACATTTCCCGGATTGATTTAGAAACAGGAGTCAGTGAGGATGTATTAACGGATTGTTATATTGGATTGCAATTATTTACCACTCCTGACCAGCAAAAAATGATCTATACAGATCGTTCCCAGATTTATGCTTTCGATGTCAATGATTTGAATAACAGGACAGAAATCATGTCCAAAACACGAGACGATGAAATTCTGCAGATACTCGATGCGCCAAAAACCAACAAATTGATTTTGGTTTTGGGTGATGTGGATCGAATACCCTGTATGACGATTGTGTTTGATCGTAATTCTTTTGCACATTTGGACACATTATATGGAATATATTCTTATTGCGAGCCGTTTTTATCGGAAGATGAAACTAAAATTTATCGATTATTGCCAAAAAAAGAAGGAATATTCTTTCAAGTCACTGATTTAAATGGCGGTATTCTGAATGAGAGCATGAAATGTGGCGATTTAACGAATTTTCATTTTATTACCGGGATTAGAGACAGTAAAGATGGGAAAGCTTTAATTGTTTTTTCATATGGAGAAAGCTATCAAAATAGGTATTATTTAGTATGTGACCCTGACCAGGCAGAGTGCTTTGAATCTATTTCCTTTCCTTGGAGATCCAAAGCATATCTTTCGCCTGATGCTCAGAATGTAATTATTGAGGAAGTTCAGTTTGTTATAGATGATAATCCAAATACTCCTCCTGAGTATAGACCGGGGAATGTTTATATTTTTGATTCAAAATCGGCCATATTAAAGCGACGATTAAGATTGCCACCAGAAGGAGAATTGTTATTATTTGATAATTACCCTGAAAATATTTATTATTGTTGCTCTGATATGCCAGAAAAGCCATTGTCTGTTGATATTTCTAAAGAGCAATCTGATGTTGAATTAATTGCTTTACTTGCTGATGATTTGCAGGATGCTTTTGAGAAAGGTTGGATTGCAGATCAAATAACATTAGATAAATATTTAGATTATCTGACAACAGCAAAATCACATATTGAGCAAGGGGAAAATCAGTTAGCAGAGAACATTTTACAGTCAATGTTGAATGAAATAGAAGAAGATACAGGGATAAAAATAACAAATGAAGGACAATTGTTATTATCTTACAATTCGAAATGGTTGTTTGATAAAATTTCAAATTCAGATGTATCGATTAATCACCTTATTGAGTATATCAACAAACAATCAGAACAGGGCGACATCGATACCTCAGGTCTCGCCAACAGCCTGATCGTCAAGCTGGAGACTGCTCAGAAACAGCTTGAAAAAGAAAAGACAGATCAGGTACTGAACGTGTTAAATGCATTTTTGAATGAACTGAAGGCCCAGCAAGGCAAACATATCAGCGATGAGGTGTATGTGTATCTGAAGGAAAAGGTTGAAATGCTGATTTCGCAGATTGAATAAGCCGGTTTTTATTTTTATGGTATAAGAATCAATCCTGTCAGGTGTTTGAAATCCTGACAGGATTTTTTATCGGTTTTTTTCAGGTAAAATTGTATTCAGAACTTTAGTAAAAATACCGATTCTATGTGACTGACGAATCATATTGAAAGAATTCGATAGTTATAAAAACATAGCTGACATCTCTCAATTGCAGAAGATAACCTTCTAATAATGAATTTTATATTTACGTCCATGCATTGTAAAGACAAAAATTTATAAAAGAATAATTTTTCAAAAAGGTTGCCTTCTTAAAAAATGTAAGGTTTTATCAATATCCATCAGATCCAGGCGTTTATCCCCCTTTGGATGCTTCTGCCGCAGATTTTCCCGCAATATAACCGGTCGACCAGGCCCATTGCAGATTGTAACCGCCGCAATCGCCATCCACATCCATGATTTCTCCTGAAAAATAGAGTCCGGGAATAAGCAGGGATTCAAGGGTTTCTGAATCGATCTCTTCTGTATCCACGCCGCCGGCAGTGACTTGTGCTTCATTCAAGGACCTGGTTCCTGTGACGGAAAAGCTCCAGCCTTTTAAAACCCGGACCAATTGATTTACCTGATCATTGCTGATTTGGTTTCCCCTGATTTGATGAGAAATCCCCGCGGATTTAAGTACAGGAATAATCAGTCGTTTTTTCAGTATTGTAATCAGTGTCTGTTCAGCGGTCATATGTCCCAGCATTTGATACCGCATGATTAGGTCAGTCTTTAAATTATCGGCCGGATAGGCGGGAAGCAGATCGATTTGTATACGGCATTCTTTTTTATGCTGGGCAACTGAATGAATGTGGCGACTGATCTCTAATGCAGGAATACCCGAAAGCCCGTCTTCCGTGAACATCAGTTCTCCGGTAACAGAGTCAACCTTTTCATTCCCGGAAAATAATGTCAGTACGGCGTCCGTTCTTGTGCCTTTGAGACTTTTTAAATATGGACAGTCGCATCTGATTTTTACCAATGCGGGGAAAGGGGATATAATATGGTGGCCCAGGCATTCAGCCAGTTCAAATCCCGATCCGTTGGATCCGAGATCCTTTCTGGCCTGACCTCCTGCAGCCAGAATCGTTGTATCGGCGGTAAACTGGCGATGATTTTTCAGTGTCACGATGAATTGATGATTACGATATTCCAGCCGGTCAGCCTTGGCGCTGCAGTAAATGTCGACATGATGATGAGACAGAGCGAATCTAAGAATATCAAGAACAGAAGAGGCTTGTTCTGAAAGCGGATATACCCGGTTTTCGTTGTCCACTTTCCAGGCCAGTCCCAGATTCTGAAATAATTTTAAAGTACTGTGAACATTACATTGTTTTAGAATTTTTTCTATGAATGCCTTTCGGGCGCCGTGATAATGATCCGGATGCAAAGACAGATTGGTCAGGTTGCAACGGCTGTTGCCTGTAACCAGCAATTTTTTCCCGATCCGGTTCATTCGCTCCAGGATAGAAACGTGTGCACCATGCCGCGCGGCAGTTATAGCGGCCATGATACCGGACGCACCGCCGCCAATCACGAGAATGTCGCTATGTGGCATATTCATGGATTCCGGAAAGGGCAGCAATAAAAAATAGGACTGAATTTTGCGATTCTACAGATAACAAAAGTGCAATTTCAAAGAATTTGATCATCGTTTCATCAAATGCCGTGTCCGGAAGTCTGTCTGATGTTCCGATACGGGATAATGCGTCATGGTATAAAGATAACATTTATTACTGGCCCTTGATGGTTGATTAAAATTTCTCTATTGTGATCCCAAAATCAACGGGAGGCCGTCTTTGCCGCCCACAATCACGATTTTTGCGTTTTGAGAATTGGCCAGTTTTTCAGTGGCCTCAATGCCTTTCCACTTTAATAATTGCTGATCAATCCCTTTGGAGACAATCCGCTGAAAGTCGGCAATGCCCTGCGCTTCTATTCGCTTTCGTTCAGCCTCTTGTTTTTCTTTTTCCAGAATAAATTGCATGCGCTGGCTCTCCTGGTCTGCCTGAAGCTTTTCTTCGATTGCCTTACGCAGTCGTTCCGGCAGCGCAATGCTGCGCAAAGGGGTCGATTCGATGAAAATTCCCCTTTTGGAGACCTGATTGTCGAGTTGCTCTTTGATTTGTTGAGACAACTCTTCGCGCGCTGATGTGTAAAGCGCTTTTGCCGCGTATGAAGCGGTCACCCCCCGAACCACGGATCGGAATTGCGGCACGAGTATAACATCCTGATAATTATATCCGACAGTTTTATAAACATCCGCAGCCTCTTCCGGTTCAAGATGATACAGTGCGCTGATTTCAAGTCCCACATTCAGCCCTTCCTCTGAAGGCACTGTCATGTTCTCTTTCATTTCCTGAGTTTTAATGGAAAACATCAGCACCTTGGCAAAAGGATTGACCAGATTGATGCCTGCTTTTAATGTCCGATCGTTTACTTTACCAAAAATATCCACCACACCGACATGCCCTGCCGGTACAACACGGATGAGCTGTGAAAAAGAGATCAGCACAAAAATTGCAATGATCACTCCGGTAACCAGTTTGCTCTTTTTGTCTTTGGTTGCGCTCAGGGCAATGATGGCGCCGATTAAGATCAGCACACTGAAAATGAACAGCATAATACACCTCCTTGTTTATTCATCTGAAATAAAAATGTTGGGGTTGATGATATCATTTTTTCAACACCAGAGATCCCCTGTGATTACTAATCATGCGGACATGCCTGGCTTGTTAGCAATTTGAGGAATGGAAAACAGGAATGCAAGTAAAAAATATTGAATAAAGATTAAATCAGATTAATTTTTTAATATAGCAGCGACGCCTTTTATGCTGCCGATGTTCGTAATATTTCCATTGACCCTGCACATTGCGATTGGTTTCCAGCTCAGGATTGGATTCTACTTTTTGTATGTTATGACGCGCATAAATTTTATTGATTTCTCGAATCATGATCGCATTAATCCCTTTTCCCTGCAAAGATGGCCGCACACCCACCAGATAGAGATCCGCTGTGTCATTTTTTTTCATGGCCTTGAGCAGATGAATAAATCCAAAGGGCAAAAGTTTTCCGCGGCATTTCTGAAGTGCTTTTGACAGCGAAGGCATGGTGATGCCGAAAGCTGCCAGTTTGCCGTGTTCATCTAATATAATCGAGACATAATCGGGTTTAATAAATCCAAAATACATTTTAGTATAGTAGGATACCTGGGTGGGCGTCAAAGGTACGACGCCATAGAGATGTTGGTAAGCCTCATCGATCATTTCGAATATCTGAGGAACATAGGAAAGGAGTTGTTTTTTATGCCTTGCCCTTAGTACATGCAAATGCAGACGGCGCATTGCCACATTTGCAATCCTGTCCATCCGTTCGGGAATCTCCCGGGGAGGCCTGATTTCAAATTCCACCCAGTCGATATCTTTTTTATACCCCAGGGATTCCAGATGGTTTGGGTAGTAGGGATGATTGTATATGGCAGCCAGTGTTCCCAATTCAAGAAATCCTTCCACAAGCATACCTTCATAGTCCAGATCCGTGAATCCAAGAGGTCCGTGAACAGCCTCCATGCCGAGTTCGGTTGCCCATTGTTCCACAACGGCCATCAGGCTCTGTGAGATTGCTAAATCATCTTCAAAATCGATCCATCCGAAACGCAGATACTTCTTACCCCAGGTATCCAGATATTTCTGATTGATGATGCCGGCAACACGTCCGACAATCTTATTTTCCCTTTTTGCCAGCCAATATCTCGCCTGGCAATGTTCAAATGCAGGATTTTTATCCTTGCGAAGCGTATTGATTTCATCCATTCTAATGGGGGGAACCCAGCAAGGATGCTTATGATAGAGTTGGTATGGAAAATCGATAAACTGTTTTAATTGCCGAAGTGTGTGTACTTCATGAACCTGAATGGACAATATCCCCGGCTCCTATATGATGTTGACAGACAGAATTTATTATATTTATAAACAGAAAAAAGCACGCAGCACCCATGTTTTACCTGTTCAATAATCCACATGGTCACTATGGTTCTAAGAGGCCGGCTTTAGATATCTGATATCCATTTCATCGGTTAGAAATAGGCCTCACGAAAATCCTCGATTTCTGCATCCGCTTTCAGTTTTTCCATCCACGTCATATAATAAGTATTCATTTTCCTGTTTATTAATTCTTGTTTCAGCGATTCTTTTTGAGATTTGAAATCTGATTCGTTGAATTCTGTTTTATCCAGAACTTTCAGAATATAACAGCCGCGGTCGGTTTCAATGGGGCTGCTTGTATCTCCTACTGACAATCCAAAGGCAGCTCCCATTAATTTGGGATCCTTGCCAATCTGAGGAGCACCGGATTCAAAGGTGAACAAGCCTGTTTCTTTAATCTCAAGAGAATTTTCTGCAGCGGATTCTTCAAAATCAGAAGATTGCATTTTTTCCCAAAACAGTTTGCAATCTTCCATCGCCATCTGTTTTTGTTTTTCGTGTCTTAATGCGCGTTCGATTTTTGTTTTAACTTCATTGATGGGCTGAATATGCGCTTCCTCAATATCAGAAACTTGAAAAACGTAGAGCTGGTTGTTGACATCGATAGGAGGACTCACATAGCCCAGATTTTCACGAAAGGTGAGGCGGTTCATGGTCATGGACATGCCCACACCCGGAATAAAACCTCCCTTGCTGAACAGAGTCGATTCCTCCGTTTCGTATCCCTCTCTTTTTGCGAGCTCATCGAAAGTATAATCATCGGATTCCAAAAGCTCATCTGAAAAATATGATGCGGATTCATTGACCCTGTCATGGGTTTCCGGGCTGGCCTTATATTTCAGCAGAATATGACTTGCCTTTACCTTGGTTTCCCCATTTTCACGTTTGCGATCGGTCACCTTGATGATGTGAAGACCGTAATTGGATTCGACTGGCCCGATGATTTTGCCGACAGGGGCATTAAAGGCCGCATCTTCAAAAGGTTTTACCATGTCTCCCCGGCCAAAAAAACCGAGGTCACCGCCTCGTTCCGCAGAACCGGGATCTTCCGATTCGGTTTGAGCCAGACTGGCAAAGTCTTCGCCTTCCCTGAGTCGCAGGATTAAATCACCGGCATCCGATTTTAAAAGAGCCGTGTCTTCTTTTGTGGGATCCAGATTAAACTTTACATATTTGATTTTTCTCTGTTCCTCGAGCTTGAATTCGTCCTTGTGCTCTTTATAATATGTCTGAATTTCCTGGTCTGTTATCTCAATGCTGTCCATCGGGTA
Source organism: bacterium (assembly GCA_016932575.1). GTDB lineage: Bacteria > Zhuqueibacterota > QNDG01 > QNDG01 > JAFGCO01 > JAFGCO01. Next base: position 49,404 of record JAFGCO010000065.1, on the reverse strand, counting down.
GCGATACGGATTGAAATTTACATATTGCACATTCACACGATTATTTTTTAAAGCATATGCCTGTTTGAGTTCCTCTTCTGTGACACGGATGGTTGATAACAGCCAGGAGCCAAGTTTTTGCATTGGCAATGTGCTCCGCAGGTAATTTTCAGCATCAACCCAGGCATTGGCATATTGCCTGTCTCTCAGGATCTGATGGTATTTTTGAATGTCAAACTCGCCGTCTGTCTGAAAGGCTTCGTGATTTTTAATAAAAGGAGGGGGATTGTTTTCGAGGTGCATAAAAATCTCATTCGCTGTGGTTTGAATGCCCAGACGTTTTACCTCCTGTGTCATCAGCAGATCCCTGAGTGTTTCATTCCATACCTTTTCACGAATGGATTGAATCTCGTAATCTGTCAATGATGTTTTGTCCTGGCTTTCTTTTATTTGCTTGATTTCCTGTTCCACGAGCAATGCAAATGTTTGATACATTATTTTTTGATTATTAACCGTTGCCAGAATGCCGCTTTGTACTTTGGTACGTTTGTTTTTAAACCCTCCCATACCCCAGCTGAATACAATGGTTAATATGAATGCTGCCGCCACAACAAACATGATATATCGCATATTGTTTCTTAGCGTCTGTAACATATGATCATCCACTCCTCGTTATTGGTATCCATCCATTATGAAATATGGAATTTAAATTTAATATCGGTTTATTGAAAAAGCAAGGGAAAATACCATGAATCGGCTTGTAAATGATCGATGATTTTTGTATCTTGTTGATCGATTTCAGGTGACTCTGACAGAATATAAATTTGGGAGTGAACATGCAAAGACTGGAACAGCTTGCAGTGAATACAATTCGCTTTCTGGCAGTTGACGGTGTACAGAAAGCCAATTCAGGTCATCCGGGTATGCCCATGGGGATGGCGGATTGTGCTTATGTATTATGGACAAAATTTTTAAACTATAATCCCCAGGATCCGCAATGGATCAACAGAGACCGTTTTGTCCTGTCCGCAGGTCACGGATCCATGCTGCTGTACGCCATGCTGCATCTTGCCGGATATGATCTGTCTCTAAATGATTTAAGACAGTTTCGTCAATGGCAAAGCAAAACGCCGGGGCATCCGGAGTACCGACACGTACCAGGTGTGGAAACCACTACCGGACCTTTGGGACAGGGTCTGTCCAATGGTGTGGGGATGGCTCTGGCCATGAAGATATTGGCTGATCGTTTTAATACGCCGGAACATCCTGTTTTCAATCATCATGTATATGCGATTGTCAGTGATGGCGATCTTATGGAAGGCATTTCATCTGAGGCTGCCTCTATTGCCGGACATCTGGGTCTGGGAAACATTATTTATATCTATGATGACAATTCAATCACAATAGAGGGTAATACGGAATTGGCTTTTTCTGAAGATGTACCAGGACGTTTTGAATCATATGGCTGGCATACAGTGAAAATTGACGGTCGTGATCATGAAGCCATCGCACAGGCGATTCAGTCCGGTATCAATGAAAAAGAAAAGCCCACACTCATATGTGCGAAAACAATCATCGGATACGGCAGTCCCAATCAGGCAGGCACTTCAGGTGTGCATGGGGCACCTCTGGGTGAAGAGGAAGTTATTGCGGCTAAAAAAAATATGGGATTTCCTTCTGAATCCTCGTTTTATATCCCGGATGAAGTTCGGGAGATTTTCTGTAAAAGGAAAGACCAGCTGAAACCTGTCTATGATGAATGGACCGTCCTCTATAAAGACTGGCAGATATCAAATCCTGAAAAGTTCGAATTATGGCGGTCCATGAAAGATCGTAATATCCCTGAAGATCTGGAAGAAAAATTAGTTGCTGCGCTGCCTGAAAAACCAATGGCTACCCGTGGTTTGGGAGGCAAGATTTTAAATCTGGCTGTCACTCTGGTACCGTCCATCATCGGTGGCTCCGCAGACCTGTCTCCTTCGACAAAAACCAATATTGTTAACCAATCCTCGATCAAAAAGGGAGACTATTCGGGCATGAATTTGCATTTCGGTATTCGGGAGCATGCCATGGGCAGTATTTTAAACGGTATGGCGCTGTACGGCGGACTTATTCCTTATGGCTCTACATTCCTTGTATTTTCTGATTACATGCGCCCTGCCATTCGCCTGGCTTCAATCATGAATCAGCAGGTGATATATGTATTCACACATGACAGTATTTTTGTAGGCGAAGATGGCCCTACCCATCAACCTGTTGAGCATGCGGCTGCGCTTCGTGTCATACCCGGAGTTACAGTATTCCGTCCCGCTGATGGTCTGGAAACGGCCATGGCCTGGGCGTTCGCGTTGAGAAAGAAAAACGGACCCACAGCCCTCCTTTTAACCAGACAGACTGTGCCTGTCCTGAATCGGGATTCAGATTTTAATCCCGAGATTATTCAGAAAGGCGGGTACGTTATTGCCCGGGAGAATCAGGATAATCCCGATGTGATCCTTGTGGCCAGCGGATCCGAGGTGTCTATTGCTGTGGAAGCAAAAACAATTCTTGAGGGCCAGGGAAAATGCGTTCGAGTAGTCAGCATGCCATCCCCGGAGACATTTTGGCAGCAGGATCAGGCGTATCAGGATTCTGTAATTCCGGGCCATATTCCGGTTGCTCTTATCGAAGCGGGTGTCGAACAGGGCTGGCACAAATTGACTCGAGCGCCTTTTCTGTTTATCGGCATGAGAAGTTACGGTGCGTCCGGACCCTACAAAGTGCTTGCTGAAAAATACGGATTTACAGGATCTGCTGTGGCTGAAATGGCAGCTTGCTGGTTGAAAGAATTATAGATTTTAATCCGCTTTTACAATTGATTCCATAAATTAAACCTGCCGGATTTTCAGAATCTGGCAGGTTTATTATCATCTGATTATCTGATATTTTATTTCTCTTCCGTAATTCAATGATTAAACATCAAATAATATATGATTTGTGAATTGTCTGATGTTGTGACTGGTAGTAAAAAACATGGTGACTGCTACTCCTGGGATATCAGCTGATAATCCCCGTCCCCGTATTTATTAAAAAAAATAAATCTGCGCTGGAGGTTTTGATAAATCCAGATTTCATAGCGTTCCCTCGTTTCCGGGCGAAAAGGAGGGACGTCTACATCCGTGGGGGGGCCATAGAGGATGTATGTTCGTCCGCGATCGGTTCTCCAGCCGGGCAGACTGCCTTTATATACAGAAAAATGCTGGTTTGCAAAAGAAACCCTCCGGAAAAATTCTTCTTCCAGCTCATTGAGTGCTGTTTTAGGCGTGGGATCGCGCTCTTTCCAGAATGTATCTAAAATTTGTTTTTTTTCTTCATTATCCGCAGCGTTTAATTCATTCCATGCTTTATTATTCATGATATAGTACAGAGGGCCTATGGCCGACTGCATGTCTGATATCGATTCGGGATGTCCGTACCATCGTATATAATATTTTGCCTGAAGATTTTTTTCATGCTTTCCGCTGACCAGATGCAGATGTAATGTGTATTGCCCGAAAGACATACGATGACCCAGATTGAAAAAAACGGGCTGACGCCGGCCTTTCATTTGTATATGGAGTGTATCATGGAATACCGGTTTTTCAAGATGGTTTCGAACCGATGCAAAGATGGTGATGTTTTGTTCTTGAGAGGAAAATAAGTCAATGCGCGCGTAAAAACTGGTGTCTTCTACAAGGCGAACCGGTGGCATCAGTGGTTTTAGATTATCCAATACATCACGTGTCAGTTCACTTAAAAAGAAAATATCCGTACTGCCAATCGATTCGTTTCGAAAGTCGGGAACGGATAAATTTTCTTTTTTTCGAAAAGGTTTTTTAATTTCCAGATCATATAATTCCATGATCACTTCATATTCCCCCGGTGGCATTTGAAAATCGATAAATTCCCGGACAATCTTCGAGGGATCACGCGTTTCATGAAATGAATCAGCCAATAATTCTCTGCGTATAATTTTTGAATCGGAGATTTCTTTATCATTTTGTACAGCAACAGACAATTCATACTTTCCTCTGAACAGCGTATCTGACTTGACGAATTGTAATGAAGCATTTGACAATTTTATATAAAGCAGCACACAATTGGTGTCAGGAGAAGCGGTTGGAAGAACAAGGAATTGATATGAAAATTTCGATAGCTGACGATCGGTCTGTTGTAACATGAAATGGTCAGCCGGCCATTGCTGCTGACCCAAAATTTTACCGTGAACCAGAAAACAGAAGAGCATTGGCACGACCCATCGTTGCTTGAATAAAATTTCCATTATATTTTCCTTACAATAATCATAAGATCTGATAGTCTTAAATTAATATGAAATTCTTTCATTTTCAAGGGTATTCTCTCCTGAGATTGAATGGTTTTCATTCAAAAATGAAATTCGTCAAACGCTAAGAACAATGGTTTTATGCTTTTTAAGTCCAGTAATATCAATTAAATAGACAAAATATGACGATTTTGAAAGATTCGGGCACAAATGTTGCAGAACTTGCCTTTTGTGTTTTAAAATATTTTCTTGACAATGATGGATAATTTTATTAACGTATAAAAACTTAAACCAAGTGGATACAATCCTTTGAAAGCGATTATGAAATTCTGTTTCCGCATACTGATTGTCAATTTTTTATTGTTCGCCGGTTTGGCCATTTATGGTGATACGATCACTCTGGCAGTTCTCGATTTCGAAAACAGGTCTTTTATGAACGCGGATGCTTATGCCGCGTTATCTCAGGGCCTGGCAGAGATGATGATCACCGAGTTAAGTCGGATCGAATCGGTCAAAATGGTAGAACGCCGGCGGATGCAGGAGATGCTGGATGAATTGAAAATGGTGCAGTCGGGACTGATTTCTGAATCAACTTCAATTCAGGTTGGTAAAATGCTGGGTGCAAAGAATTTGGTATTTGGCAGTTATATGGTGATGCCCGGTGATAAAATCCGTATCGATCTGCGCATTGTAGAAGTAGAGACCGGATCGGTGGTCAAGGCAGAAGAAACTACAGGAAAAACCCGGCAAATTCTGTCTTTGATTAAAAAGCTGAGCAAGAAATTATTGGATGACCTTTCTGTGCGGTTAACCAAGTCAGAAAGTAAAATGTTGGATTCAGGAAAGACCCTGAAGATTGAGGCGGTGGTTCTGTTTTCAGAAGGTCTGAGTTTTGAGGATCAGAATCAGCTTCAGAAAGCCTATTCACAATATAAAAAAGCTCTGGAAATCGAGCCTGAATTTCAACAAGCGAAAGATGCAATTCTGCGTATTGCAGAAAAAAAGCGGCAAATGGAGTGAGACAGGCACAACCAAAAAATATGATTCTTTAAAATGGTGCCGTAACCTTAAATTTACTTCCCGTTTACTATCCATGATCTTCACCTATGCCTTAGGGGGAGTCAGTGGAGCTAAGGAGGGTCTATGATAATTTGGCGATGGGCAGGTATAGGCCTAATTGCCTTGATGCTCGGATGCACGGGTCTATCTAAACAGACTCAGGGTGATGCCTATTTTAGTCAAAAAGAGTATCAAAAGGCAATGCAGTCTTATATCAATTCTCTACAAGTTCGTTCACAAGATGGAAGTCGATATATCCGATATTCACCGGAGATCATGACAAAAATTGGCATTTCCGCTTTAAACATGAATATGCTGGATGGCGCAATCAAAGTGTTTCGTTATGTCAATCAAAAATCGCCTTCCTACGGAGCCGCCTATTTTTATCTGGGGATGTGCTATGAACGACAGGGAAAATCGAAACTGGCCCTTCCGATTTATGCGAATTATAAGGCATTGAACGAAGGCGATCCCGCGAGGGATGCGATGAAAGGGCGTTTGTATTTTTTAAATAAGCAGCAGTACATTCAAGAGGCGAAAAAGATGGCTGCACGCGGACCCGATGATCAGGCGGATTTTTCAAGTCAGCGCATGGTTGTTCTGGATTTTCATTATGCCGGCTCAGATTTAAAAGGAACCATTATAAGTGCAGGCATTGCCAGCCTGGTGATTCATGATTTTAATCGCATTGGCGGTTTTCAGGTGGTGCCCAGAGAAAAAACTGTTCAGTTAATGCAGGCCCTGGGATGGAGTCCGCGAGATCTTGAGAACATCGATCATGTTGAAAAGCTGCAAAGATTGCTCAATGTCGGTACTGTGGTTCAGGGAAAAATTGAGATGAGGGGTTCCGGAATTCTGAAAATTGATCAACGTACGTTGACCTTTACCGGTGTCCGCCATATCAAAGAATCGGATATTGAGGGAGAATTGAAGAATATTATTGTGCTCCAAAAGAAAATTGTTCTGAATGTGTTAAGTGATTTGGGTGTTCAGTTGACAGCTTCTCAAATGAACCGTTTGAAAATGCCTTCGACACGCAATTTCCAGGCCTTCCTGAATTACGCATACGCTCTGTATGCTCTTGACCACGATCAGTATGATACGGCTCAAAAGTACCTGGCAAGCGCGGTAAAGCTGGATCCCGGATTTATATTAGCCGATCAGATCATGGCTTCACCAGATGTTTTCAAAGCAACACAAAACAGAGACTGGATGGCCCTGCAAACGAAAATGATTACGCTGTTGAAAATCGGGCCGTCGACGCAAACAACAGATGTGGGATATGATGCATGGGTGCATCTCGGCCCTGTTGATCGATTACAGGAGATGGGGTGGTATCTGGATGCCGGATTTATCCCCGGCAGTGATTCTCGCGAAGCTTTCGAGGAAATCAATATTGGTGAACTGGCGGATCTGTTTCCCGATTTAACAAAAGGACTGCCAGATCCTCCGGATCCGCCGAATACTCATTATCCGGTTGATCCGTGGTATTTGCCGGATCCGCCTCCGCCACCGCATCGTCCATAGTAAACAATGAGTTCATAATTCCTATAGGGAGTGATTATGAAAAGGAAAATAATTGCTGTATTATCAGCGTTTTCAATGTCATTGCTGGCGCAGCAGGTTGATAATTTATCTTTACTCGCCCGATGGGCCAGTGGTCCCTGCCGATCGGTCGTAGCCACTGCGGATGCTTTATACATGGGCAACGGCAGCTATCTCGATATTTTGGATGCCACCAATCCGGATGGCCGTTATTCGAGATATGAATTTCCCGGATTGATTCAGGATATTTATTATCAATCTTTTAAAATTTATGTGGCAGTCAAAGACATCGGTATTTATATGCTGGACCGGTCGAGCATTACTTCACCTTACGAACTCGGGCATTATTATACGGAAGGCTCGGCCCGCCGGATTGCCTATCAAGATGGCTGTATCTATGTGGCGGACGGCGAGTCCGGATTCTATATCATCGAAGTGATTGAAAACACACTGGATCCTGCGGGATATTTACAGTTTTCATCTCCTGTACAGGATGTGGCCGTCTCGGGTGATTATGCCTATCTGGCGGTGGATGCCCTGGGATTGGTTGCGGTTGACATATCCAGTCCTTCCAGTCCTGCAGCGCTCGATACGGCGGATACTCCAGGATCCGCTTATGGTGTCTCAGTCCGCGGAACCACTGCTTTTGTCGCTGATCGAAATCAAGGTGTTCTGGCGGTTAATATCACTGATCCGGAAAATATCAACGTGGCCGGTCAATGGATCGCAGAGCCCGAGATAGTCAGCCTCAGTGATATAGCGGTGGATGTGAGCGCGGAAACTGCCTATCTCTCTGATGAGGGATACGGATTGAGGGTCATCGATTTAACCACCATGACGGAAAAAACATCACGCGAAACAGGCGGAGACGCCTTGTCTCTGTATATTGATCAAAATTATGTCTATCTGGCTGAAGGAAATTCAGGTTTGAAAAAAATTGATGTGGCAGTTGCTCCTCCTGACCTGGTTGATTCTGTCACATCCGGCGGTCAGGCGATGGATGTTCTTTTCAGCCCTGAGGCCACTTTTGTAGCGGGGGGTGAATCCGGATTATGGATACTCAATCATGCGCATCTTGATGATGAAAAAATCACGATATATGCGCACAGGAACACCCAGAATGCCATGGGATTGGCTCTCGACGGGAATGTTCTGATGGTTGCCGATGGTACAGGCGGTTTGATTTTTTATAATGTGTCTAATCCCGCTACTGCAACGAAGATTACAACGGTTGAGACTGCGAACGAAATGCTTGATGTCACGATTTTTGGCGACAATGCCTATGTGGCCGAAGGCACTTCAGGTATTCGTGTTGTGGATATAAGCAACAGTCTTGAACCGGTCGATCAAGGACTGATTGAGGGTATCAATGGATTTGACGCCATCGGTGTGACTGCTGATGAACGGTCGAACCGCGTTTATATCGCTGCAGGTACAGACGGTTTAAAGGTGCTCGATATCAATACAAACACAATTACAGGCACCTATGACAATGAGAGTGAAATTCAATCAATTGGCGTTCCGGCAGCCGGCGCTAATATCATTTATGCGGCCGACGGATCCAACGGGCTTCTCGGTTTAAATGTCTCAAATACCGAAAATATCACGCCCTCGGATCAAATTGATACGGAAGGGTACGCCTATGATGTGGATTTTCACGGCGATATCGCAGTCGTGGCCGACGGGCAGGGAACCATTCGGCTGATTGACTTGACGAATCCGGAAAGTCTTGATGCGGTCGGATCGTATCACACAGCCGGCACCAGTTATGCAGTGGATGTGGTTGATGATACTGTGGTGGTGGCCGACGGTGAAGGCGGTGTCTATTATCTTCAGGCGGATTTTACCGGAGAGCTGCAGGTCGATGCCGATTCACTGGATTTCGGAAACGTTGTTCTGGGGAAAAGCCGGACTTTGTCCATGATTGTCCGCAACACCGGCTCCACAGCGGTGTATGCCAGCGAATTGACCTGCAACACAGGACGGTTTTCTGCTCTGTACCTGCCTCAATGGATTTCAGCGGGAGAAACCGCTTATATTGTTGTTCGATTTACACCCGCCGCTTATACTACAATTTATGATACACTGAAATTGCAGACCGATGCGGTCAACAGTCCGCATTCACTTCCGGTTCTCGGAACGGGAATTCAGCCCACTCCCCTGGCCGCTTATTCTCCTGATTATTATGCCTATGCACTGTACCATATGGATGCACTGAATGGCGCGACTCTGCAGGATGAATCGGACTATGGCCTGATGGATGGTACGGTAACCGGTGCAACGGTCACCAAAGCGGATGACGGGAAGTTTGATCAGGGGCTTATTTTTAATGAAAACGATATTGTCCATATCAATCTGGAATCCATTGGTCAGTTCCCTTCATTTGACAAATGGCAGGGATTTACCATTGAAACCTGGTTTAAGCTCAATGCCATTCCGGAAGGAACCGCTGTCCTGTTCAGGCTGGCAGAGGGGGACCGCATTATCTATGAATTAAGCGTGAATAAAAATCGTCTGATGGGACTGTCATCACAAAGTGTTCAGAAAATCGATACGCTTCTGTCAAATACAGAAACACCATTGGTCAGGGACCAATGGTATCATGCGGCACTGACCATGGGTGGTACACTCAAGCTTTATTTAAACGGCAATCTTGAAGATCAGAAACAGATGACTGTTCCGTATCCTTCAGGTGTGATATCGGCGACTATTGGCAACGATGCTGGATTGGCTCATCCTTTTCACGGTGTTATGGATGAAATGCGGCTGTCTGCATTGGAACGCCAGCCGTGGGAGTTTAATATCAGCACGGGACGTATTTCAACGACAGTCAGCAGTGCCGCATTCGGAAGTGTTTATGTGGGAAAATCCAAATATTATTATATGACAATAAGAAACAACGGAGAAGGCCCCCTGACGGTCGACAGTCTGTTTACAGAAACAAATCACTATGACATTTCGGACACGGAATTCGAATTAACGTCTGACGGACGCCGTACAATCTGGGTCCGATTTACACCGTCAGCTGTCCGGACTTTTCGGGATACGCTGACCCTTCACTCGAGCGATTTGTTTCGACCGACAGTCCGCATTCCGCTCTCAGGCGTCGGTTTTCAGTCCATCAGTCTGGCAGCCTATGAGCCGGATATTTATACATCCGGTCTGTGGCATCTGGACGGGACTGTGGATATGGATTCGATTCCTGACGCTTCCGGGAACGGGCTGATCGGTTATTTTCGAGGGCTCGGCCTTTCATGGAATACACTTTATAAAAAATACGGTGCTTCGGCCCTCCGTTTCACAGGAGACACCAGCTGGATTTGGATTCCTTATCATACCCTGTTCGATTATACAAACACACCTTTCAGTATGGAAACCTGGTTCAGCCTGGCAGGAAAACCGGCGGCGAATAAAGACTATGTGCTTTTCCGGCGCGGTTCAGGAACCGATTTACAGTACGAAGTGCTGTACAATGACACGCTGAGCACCGGGAAAGGACTGGTGGTGCGATTTTATGCCGCCAACAATAAGGTTTTCTCACTATTTGGCCCGCCTGATTCTGAGATGGATCTTGAAAAATGGTATCATATGGCCGTGACCTGGGACCGATATAAATTACGGTTATACCTGAATGGAGTGATTGTGGATTCAACGGACTTCAGCGGGAACCTGCGCAGTTCGAAGGCAGATCTGGCCATGGGCGGAGCTTATGGATCAGGCCGTGGATTCAACGGGTATCTCGATGAAATCCGGTTTTCAAATATCGACCGGCAGCCTGAAGAATTGAATGTCGGAATTCCAAATTTGGCAATTGCAACCAAACAACTGGATTTTGGAACCGTTTTTATCGAGAGCGACAGCAGCCGGACCTTTGCAATTTCCAATTTTGGCGCTCTTCCGCTCATAATCAACAGTATGACAACCCGAACATCCGTTTTTGAAATCAGTCCGGATCACGACACACTGACGGTGAATGAGACCATTACTGTTACAGTACGGTTCGTGCCCCAAACAGCAGTCAGCGTAAAGGACACACTTCGCATTCACAGTAATGACCCGGACATGCCTGTTTATGAGATCGTATTAACTGCGGCCGGGATTGATTACCGTCCAAAAGCACCTTATGCATTGGATGATTACACGATTGCGCTCTATCATTGCGATGCCGCGGCCAATACAGTTGCAGACGCCACCGGTAAATATAATGGCACACTGCACGGCAGCCGGACAGCCTCTGCCTATTTTGACGGCGGGCTTGAATTTAACGGCTTCAGTGATTATGCCATTGTGAATGATGCGGAAGGATTACGTTTCGATATGGCATCAGAACCATTTACCATCGAGTGTTTTTTTAAGACAGACACACTTAATCAGGTGATTTTCTTCAAAGATCCGTATCGGGGCGGAGATAACCGTGCCAATTACGGTTTGTCCATCGATACAAATGGTCTGTTGTCTCTTCATGGTTTTGGCAAGGGAACCGCTTATGTGGCGGACGGAGTCTGGCACCATGTGGCCTTTGTTTACGATACGACCAATCATCGTGGCACTCTGTATCTGGATGGTGAAATCCAGATACAAAGTAAATGGGAAGCCGGCGACACAGATATCAGCAATTCCGGTCCTCTGTGTTTCGGTGTTCGAGAAACAGCAGCCAACCAAAGAACCGGATATTTCCAGGGGCAGATGGATGAGATCCGGATATCCAGTATCGCGCGCCAGCCATGGGATTTGATTTTCAAAGGAACAGGTATTTTTGCCTCCATCAGTGGAAATGCAAGAAAAAATAATCCTAAGAGTGTTGATATCACCCTGCCTGCATCAGAGGGTGAAGCCGGAAGGGAGGTATGGCTGCATTACAGGCAGGGCGGAAAGCGGTCTTATCAGACCCTTCAGGCCACACCTGTCGCAGGGGATGATACCGGCACCCAGTACAGTGTCGAGATTCCGGCACCGTCAGTAACGGAACGAGGATTGGAATTTTATGTAGAAATGACGGTTTCCGGTGAGACCTATACTCACCCGCTGTATGATCCTGTGAACCGACCGTTGACCAAACAGGTAAGATTTAACGCACTGATGGCTGATACAACCCTGCCGGGAAAAAAATATACCATGATATCCGTTCCCGGAGACCTGGATGATGTCAATGCCGGAGCGGTGCTGGAAGACGACCTTGGATCATGGGATCCGTATAAATGGCGCTGCCTGACCTGGAAAGATACCATGTATTGCGAGTATGACGACACCCTTTCCTATGCGGACAGCCTTATTTTTTCGTTTGATCAGGGAAGGGCATTCTGGCTGATATCCGCAAGTGAAAAAAGCTGGAATGTCGGTGCCGGATATTCGGTATCCACGGAAACACCCTGCCGGTATCATATCCGGCCGCAGTGGAATATGATCGGTTCTCCGTTTGCATTTCAGGTGAACTGGAACGACTGTGCGCTTACTTCTGATTCTCTTGAGACCCTGTATTATTATGACGGCAAGGGATACAGGCTCGACTGGCCCGTATTTGAACCGTGGGGCGGGTATTGGATATACAATGCTTCACAGACCTATCAGGATCTGTATGTTCCGCCAAGGGAACCGGCAGCTTTGACAAAACAAGCACCTGTCAGGGGAAGCATTGTTTATGAAATGATAAAAACAGACTGGGTATGGCAGCTTTCAGCGAGAACGGAAACAGCCGAAGACCTGGATAATTTTTTTGGCGTCCGGCATGATGCAATGGAAGCATGGGACCTTCGGGATCGTGCAGAACCGCCGCCCATGGGAGACTATATTTCCGTGTATTTTGATCATTCGGACTGGAAACAACATCCCGGAACCTATGCTGCCGACATACGAGAGATCAATCATGAAGGATACACCTGGAACGTTGTTGTTGAGACGCGTCTGCAAAAATCCTTAGTTGAATTCGAATGGATATTGCATCAATCCATGCCGGAAGACTGGCAGGTTCGGCTCGTGGATCCAGATAAGAACGTGGTTATCGACATGATATCGAAAAATGAGTATGCCATTGTGACCGGAAAGGATACACCGAATGTCCGCAAATTTCAGTGTATTGCAGGTTTGCCGGAATATGTGGAAAAGCAGGTGGAAAATGTCATTGCTCCCATTGCATTTCATCTTTATCAGAATTATCCGAATCCGTTTAATCCGGAAACCACCATCCGATACACGCTGCCGGCAAGCGGGCGTGTCCGTCTCAGCATATTTAATATGCTTGGACAGAGGGTCACTCAACTGGTTAATGAAGAACAGACTTCAGGTGAATATGAATTGCACTGGTCGGGTGTGAGTGATCGCGGAACACGGGTTTCCAGCGGTGTTTATTTTTACCGGCTGGAGTATCCGGGTCGTGTAGCCATTCGAAAAATGATTCTGATTCAATGATCCCTGTCACTCGTTTAGCTATGTCTTTAATTTATCACTGGACAGACGGGGAAAAATAACAATATTATATGAAAAATAAAAAAAACAAAATCCAAATGACAGATAAATACAAAAATCCAAATGACAAACAAAATTTTATTTGCGTTTTGGTGATATCAGATTGCCCGATCATTCATATTTGGCTTCTTGTTTTGTTTTCAAGCGTTATCATCGATTTCATGAATGGCTTTTGTGCATTGGATTTTAGAATTTGGTCTTTATTTGGAATTGTTGTTTTGTCATTTGCTATTTTACCTATATTTATATTGACTGATTCCCTTCTTTATCCAGAAAAATATGGGTAATGATTGGTTCATACTGTAAAGGACTCATTATGAATAAATTTAAAGAAGGATTTTTATTAATATTGATTCCGGCTTATCTTCTGGGAATAGAAGGGTTGATTCCTCCGAAGAGCGGCGGATTTGTCTCGACCGGTTTGTCTTATCAACAGTGGACAAATGAATATATGGATGATCCGCTGCGTCAGACAGTCGCACCGATTGTCTGCTTTTATCCGATTTCGCCCAACTGGTATTTAAACATTTCAAATTCACCGGCAACCGCTTCATACAAAGACAGCACAATTTCCGGACTGTCAGACACCTGGATTCGAACGACCTATGTTGCAGCAAACGAACGCTTTATGTTCAATATCGGGATCGGCCTGCCCACAGGTAAAACAGAACTGAGTGCTGAAGAATTCGGTTTGGTGCAGGGATTGAGTGAGAATGCTCTTAAATTCCGACTGCCTTCCTATGGTCAGGGATTGATCTTTAAAGCTGGCGGGGGAATGGCGTTTCCCATGGAGGGAGGCTCGATAATCGGATTGGGGCTCAATTATATGATCAAGTCCCCTTATCAATGGGTGAAATATATTGATCAGGAGTATGATCCCGGAGATGAATTCAATGTGGTTGCCGGAATCAGTGTGCCTCTCGGAAAACAGGGAAAATGGAGCACTGATATTGTTTACTCCATATACAGTGCCGATCAATTGGGGGGTGAGGATTTTATAGATGCAGGAGACAAAATTCTGATAAATACATCAATTGCCTACAAAATGACATCCGGATTTATTTATGGCGCCCTGCGATTCCGCCAAAGGGGAAAAAACGATCTGTTTGTTCCCAATCAGACCAAAATTTCGAAAAAAACGATCGGCGACCAATTTGAGACCGATGGATTATGGCAGTTTAAACAATGGCCCAGGGGTGGGCTTTCAGTGTTGTGGGACGGCCGGTTTTATGGCGAAAATGAAGACGGGTTCGGAAGTGCTTCAATTTACGGCTTTGGCATGGGAGCTCAGCAGCAATTCAGCCCGACGGTTACAGGAAAAATCAATGTGAAATATTTGATGGGCAGCATCAAGGCATTTAAGGAAATTGATGTGGAAGGAATCGATATTTTGGCAAGTTTGAAGTTTAGAATCTAAATGCAGAGGTTTTTATGAAATGGAAACTTGCAAGCATCCTGATATTCTGCCTTTTATGGGCAGGATGCGCCACTTCAAGATACCAGGCAGCAGAAGAGGCTCTGGACCAGAAAGAATATGACCAGGCCATTCGGAATTATCTGAAAATGCTGCAGCCTCGTATTCGTGACGGAAAACGGTTTATCATGTACGATCGGGAGGCAGTGACCGGTATTGGAGTGGCCTACTGGCATAAGCAGAGTTACAACTCGGCTGCAAAGATTTTTAAAACTGTTTTGGAAAAGGATCCAGCACATGGAAAAGCCGCATTTTTTCTAGCCATGTGTCAGGAGGCCTTGGGACAGGAAGATCTTGCCATCGCCACGTATAAAAGTTACCCGTCATTGAATGAAAATGATCCTTATCGTTACTTTATGTTTGGACGCCTCGATTGGATCAAACAGGTTCATGTGCGCCGGGAATTGCAGAAAGCAATGGAAAGCGAAGATATCAGGCGATTTGATGAATTTCCTGAGAGCAGCGTTGCTGTAACTTATTTTCTGAATCTGAGTGATGATCCGGAGTGGGCGCCATTGCAAAAAGGTCTGGCTGATCTGTTGGTCCGGGATCTTTCATGCATATCGAATCTGACTGTGGTTGATCGATCATTGCTCAACAGTTTGATGACTGAGTTGGGACTTGATCCGATGAGCGTTCGTGAACCGGAGGTTCAGCAGAGAGTTGCACGTCTCTTAGGTGTTCGGTATCTCATTCGGGGATCATACCTGATCACAGATAATTTAAAGATGACACTGGATGCTGAAATTGTTGCGGCTGATAACAATACAATCGCCTCCACCATGAATTTTGATGGTAATATTGCGAGATTTTTCAAGATTGAGAAAGAATTGGCTCTGCGAATTTCTGATTTTTTTGGAATATTTATTACAGATCAGGAGCGGAATGAACTTTTAGAGATACCCACTGAGGATATAGCGGCGTTTCTAAGCTACTGCCAGGGCCTTGATGCGATGGATCAAAGCAGTTTTAGACTGGCCCAGAATTATTTTCATCGGGCAATAAAATATGACGGTGATTTTGTTGCTGCACGGGATTATATGGTGAATCCGGATATTTGGGAAGTCACACACAATTATAATCAGATGCGTGTCAGTTACGAGGTGCGTCATATGGTTGAAACGACAGCCAAGGGAAGAGCGCGACTGGTTTTTATGCCTCCACCAGACCTGGTCAGCCCGTACAACCGTTTGCAATGGTTGGGCGTTCAGCAAAATAATCAGATACTACCCGGCCAGAACTCTCGGAATCCTTTTGTTGAAGCCAGTTTTTCATCTGCTCCCATCATTCCTTACATGTTATCCGAACCCCCGAGCCCACCGGAACAATGATTATAGGCGGGATAATGGTTTTGAATTTTGAGGAGAACACAACCTATGCTTAAAAAAATCTTCGTACTTATAAGCCTGTCATTGTGTGTTCAATGGGCATTGGGTCAAGATAATGTGGAACGTGAAGCCCGATGGGCTGAAGGCCGGTGTGAGGCCATTTTCCGGCGCGGTGATTTTACATTTGTTGGCAACGGTGCCTATCTGCAGGTATATCTGGATAAACATGATAATCATGAAATGAAGTTTTATAAGGAATTGCTTTTACCAGCTGCTGTACAGGATATTTGGGTGGTTTCCAATTTACAGGATATTTATGTAGCCTGCGGTCATGCCGGTCTTCAGATCGTACAGATGGATACAATAAACAAGACGCTGACCCGTATTCGTGAAATTGGAACCTGGGGATATGCTTCCGGCGTGAGTCAAAATTACAAACATGCATATGTGGCTGCGGGCTCCCAGGGAATGTTGATTATCAATGTCAATAATATATATGATCCTTATATTCAGGGAAGATATGCGACCAGCAGGCCTGCCCGTGATGTCTGGGTGGTCCGTGATACGCTCGCACTGGTCGCTGCCGACATATCCGGCCTGTTTATGATTAGCACAAAAGTCAAAGAAACCCCGGTTTTGCTCGATTCACTGGATTTTGCTTCTGTTTTCAGCGGCTATCAATTGCCAGAACCAAAGGCACAGAATGTGATTGCAATCGGCGGCATGGCCTATGCGGCAACAGGGTGGGGAGGATTAAGAATCATTGATATTCAGGATCCTTCGGACTTAAAAGAAGAAGGCCGATGGTATTATTCGCAACCCCTGAATGTGATTGATATGCGTCATTCCGGAAGTGATATATATATTGTATGCGGACATGATGGAGTGTGGGGACCGATTGATGTTTCGAATCCCGTCACTGTTGAAAATCAAATTCTGCCATTTCCGCCCCTGGATACTGACGGTATCTCGAACCGTATTTGGGTGGAAGGAGATACGGCTTATGTATGTGACGGTCCTAACGGATTGGTTCTGGCTGATGTCCAGGAAGGTTCCCAAATCAGTATAGAGAGCATCCTGCCCAGTTCTGATCTGGCTTATGACGTTGATACGGATGAGCATTATGCTTACGTGGCAGCAGGGCATGCCGGACTTAAAATATTTGACCTGAATTATGACGAAGAGACTCTCGATCATTTGGAACTGTTGAGTGAATACAATACACCCGGTGAAGTCAGAAGCGTTCAGGTTCAGGACGGTTTCGCATTCCTGGCGGACGGATCGAAAGGTCTGCATGTTGTGTATATGGATAATCCTGCTTCTCCAGAATCGTATGGTCAATACTGGAATTCCGAAACCGATACATGTTACGATGCGGCCATTTATAATGAAGACGGCAGCAGTTATGCACTCCTGGCCTACGGCGGTCTTGGAATGATGGTCATTGAGCACAGTGGTTTTAATTTTACAAAAAAGCATGAAATTAATACACCGGGATCTGCCAGGAAAATTATCGTTCATGACAATCGAGCCTTTTTGGCAGATTCCAGCGGTGTGTATGTGTATAATATTATCGATCTGCCGGGCCCCCCTGTTCAGATCAATTCATTAACGGATAACATCGAAGCCTTCAGCCTGGATATTGTCGGCGATACAGTGTTTGTTGCTAATGGCAGATACGGATTTCTTATATGGAATATACAAACCAACAGTGTCAACCGGGTGGCTACCGGCGGTATGATCACAGATATTTATGTTAAAGAGAAAACAATTTATCTTACAGATGCAGAATTTGGCTTGCTTGTATATGATTTTTCGACGCCGGGTGTGTTTTTAAAGACAGGTTATTATGAAACCCAGGAGACGCCTCTGGCTCTTGACATTACTCCTTATAAGGGGTATGTTGTCATGGCGGACGGAAATGACGGGCTCTATGTATTCAGCAGTGCCGTTCAGCCGGATATTTCAATTACTCCTTCCAGCCCTTTGGAGTTCGGACCGGTTCCGCCGGGAGAATCCAGACCGAGAATATTAAGATTTATTAATCAGGGGAGCACTCAGCTTCGGATTGAGAATATCCAGTGGCTGAACCCGCTGTTTTCCTTTAGTCAAACCGCCTTTTCTGTTGCCCGCGAAGATACACATCAGATTGTGGTTCGTTTTTCTCCAACAGCCGATATTGCTGATCCGACCCAGGTGGATAAGGCGTATATATACACAAATGATCCCGATGAATCAACGGTTGAGATAACATTGCAGGGACGCATTTCCATGCCGGTGAGTGAGGGACCTTATGAGCGGGATGAATTTACAGTCGGTCTTTATCATATGGATGACGGTGATGTGTCTACATCGGTTGAGGATGCATCGCTTTATGAAAAAGATGCCCTTGTCGAAGGAGCTCCTGATCAGGCGGATTCACGTACCGGATTGAATAAAGCGCTTGATCTGGATGGGGAATCGGATTATATATACATTCCGTATCACAGTGCGCTGAATTTTTATGATACTCCTTTCACGATTGAAGCCTGGTTTAATATCGCACAAAAACCTGAGACATATGCCATCCTGCTGCGCCGCGGCAATGACACCAGCCGCCAGGTCGAACTGGCATTGGACAATCAAAACGAAAAAGGATTGATAGGAAGTGTCTGGGATGAAAATGGCACAGTACATCAAGTGACGTCCGGTTCGATGTCCATCCTGAATGTCGGTCAATGGTATCATGCGGCTTTGACCTGGGACACAGACAGTCTGCGTCTGTATTTAAATGGTGATAAAGTATCAGCGACATATGTATCCGGGCAATTGCGTTTGCAAAACTCAGAACCCATGGCCATCGGTGCAACTTCGACAGGATATTTGCCATTTAACGGCCTGATTGATGAAATTCGTCTTTCAATCATTGACCGGCAGCCGTGGGAATTTCATGTAAACCGTGCGAGAATATCACTCCAGCCTTCGACAATCGAATTTGGTAATGTATTGTTTGGGAAGAGCCGCACAGTACCTGTCACTATCCGAAACCGTGGCTCACAGTTGCTTACTGTGCAAAATATATATTCCAATTACAGTTCAGTGAATATTGATGCCAGTTACCCCATATCCTTATCTCCCAATACGTCTACTACTTTTTGGATTACTTATTCACCACAGCAGGAATCGGATCATGCAGATTCACATATCATTACCATTGTCAATTCAGATCCGACCTATCCTACATTTAACGTACCGATTAAAGGAAGAGCTGTCAGCAGTTTTAAAGCAGGCCGGTATGAGACAGATCATTTTACGTTGGGATTATATCATTTCGACGACTATTTACTTTCTGGAGCTTCCGATAGTTCCGGTCAGGGAATGGACGGTGCGTTTCAGGGAGGGGTGAGTTATGACGGTGATCAGAAGAAATTTGGAGAAGGGTACTCTCTTAAATTTAAAGCGGATGATGAACGGATGGTTGTTCGTCCGGAGACGGATGATGTATTAGAATCAAAGTGGGGCGGATTTACTGTTGAAAGCTGGTTCAGGATGGATCAATTTCCATTTACGCAGAGTGTTTTAATGCGCCGGGGAAGTGCGTCAGCCAATCAGTTTGATCTGTATATAGACAATGGTGGAAGACTGATTGGACGAATATACAATGGATCCCAGGATTTTTTTGAAGTGAATAGCGCAGACTTGGGTCCGATTCAAATCAATCAATGGTATCATGTGGCACTGGTTCAGCGTGTGGACAGCCTGTTTCTTTATATCAACGGAAACCAAATTGATCAAGCCGGATTCGTCGGTACCATTGCGAATGAACAAACCCATGCCATTATGGATACGCTTTCATTGCTGGTTGGAGGGAGCTGGATAACCAACAATGCATTTTATGGCAATATTGACGAAGTCCGAATTTCCGGCATTGGCAGGCAAACCTGGGAATTTAATGTGGATATGGCAAGGATCACCGTATCCTCCTCCAAATTAAATTTTGGGGAAGTATATCTGGGATCGAGCCGGGTTCTCGAATTAACTGTGAACAATGATCTGGGTATCGATACACTGGTGGTTGATACGGTGGCGATCGATCTGGATGACTATTTTAAAACGGACCTGTCCGGATTTCAACTGGCTCCCGGAGAGAGCCGGAGGATGCGGATTACATATACGGCTCATGATCTGGGTGAACACTCAGGGAAAATCACATTTTTTACAAACGATCCTTTTTGGCCGCAAAGGAATGTCAATCTATATGGCGAAGGCATTCCGGAGATCAGCCAGGATGCGTATTCTTCAGATGAGTTTACTCTCGCACTTTTCCATCTGGATGAAATTGGAGAGGACGGGGAGACTCTGGCGGATTCGTCGGGAAATGGCATTCATGGCAAGCTGGTTGGCAATGTTGCACTGTCGGATACCGGCCGATTTGGGAAGGGACTTCGATTTTACGGAGGTTCTCTTGAGATTCCCGGAACCGCAGTTACGGGAAAGGTCGGTTCTTATTTTACTGTTGAAACCTGGTTTAATCTTTCAGTGAAACCTGACAATGGGGGCATTCTTGTACAGCAGGAAACCGATGGCGTGAAACAGTATGAAATTCTTTTTACCAGCGGTGAAAGCCCTGAAATTATGGCTCGAATCTGGAATCAGCAAAACGATGGTTTCAGCCTGCACGGGTATGCTTTGGATGAGATCGATGTCAATCAATGGTATCACGTGTCTGTTTCTCTTGATGCCAACTGGGTGCGGTTTATGATCAACGGCATTGTACAAGACAGCCTGGCTTTTTTGGGTGAATTATTGGATCTTGGAGACGGGACAATCCATTTCGGAGCGGATTATGACAATGCGCGGCAATTCTATGGGTACGTGGATGAAATCCGTTTTTCCAATATCAATCGGGAATCGTGGGATCTGAATGTGGTTCCGCCTCAAATTAACGTATCCTCCTATCAGTTGTATTATGAAGGGGTGAAATTGGGCTTTACACGCACCCTGGATGTACTGATCAAGAATCTTGGGGATCAGTCGCTGAAAATACATCATGTTACAGGAGCGGATACTATTTTCAGCATACCGGACAGTTTAAAGTCATTCTCAGTGGATCGTCTTGATTCCATGTATCTGCCAATTTCATTTAAACCGGTACTTGAAGCGATTAATTACCAATATCAGTTTACATTGCACAGTAATGCAGAGAATTCACCCACTGTGAACCTGTCTTTAGAAGGATATGGTTACAAGAATCCGGGTGCAGCAGAATATACATCCGATCGGTATACATTGGCGCTTTATCATTTTAATGAATCTCGAGGTGATACAGTGCTTGATTACTCAGATAATAAATTTCAGGGGTTTCTGTGGAATGGCGCACGGATCGAACCCAATAAGGGATTTTATACAGCCGGTGTCCGGTTTGACGGATACAATGATCGCATTGAAATTCCCGGGAAGGATATTTTTCAGAATGATTTGAGCAGGGAAAGTATTACTTTAGAGTGCTATTTCAGGACCGATACGGTTTCACAGGTTTTAATAGGCAAGGGATATCAGGATTCTTTGATGCAGGGTGATTTCGTTATAAAGATTGGAAGTACCGGGCATTTAATTGTCAATGGCTTCGATGGCGCAGGCCCCCGTGTCAATGATAATGCCTGGCACCATATGGCTTTTGTATATGATTCACATACCCGTTCCGGAAGCATGTATATTGATTGGATCGAAATTTGGAATAAACAGTGGGATATTGGCCAGCCAAAAGCAGATGCAGTCCGGCCGCTGCTCCTTGGCGCAGCAGAGAGAAAAACCGGAGGCTATTCCGGATATTTTCAGGGATATCTGGATGAATTCCGATTTTCAAACATTGATCGTGAAGTCTGGAGTTTTAATATGCCTCATGATGCAGGGATAAAAATACTCACTCCGACACCAGCCCATCCAAAAGCGGGAGATCCGGTCACTATAGCCATCGAAGTGCCTTATGAAGTCAATCCGTCATCAGTAAAGATATTTTACAGGCAGGCGGGTATGGAAGAATACCATTCGATATCTGCTTTTCCTGAAAGTGATATTGTTTTTAAGGCCAATATTCCTGCGGACAGTGTGACATTACGCGGCCTCGAATACTATATCCATATGGTATCGCAAACGCAACGGACATATACATATCCGGTTGTGGATGCAGTGCACAATCCGCTTTCTATGCAGATCCGATTTGAGACTATGATCACGCAAATGCATTACGCGGCACAGAGAAATGAACTGGGAAAATATCAGCTTGCTGCTATGTTTTCTGTTCCGTTTTCACTGGATACCTACGATCCGGATACTGTATTTGTGGATGTGTCTATTTCTGAGTATGATCCGTTTCAATGGCGCCTATTCTGGTGGGATCCCACAAAAAGCCCCCTGTATGCTTTGGATCCTTTTCATGATGATTATATTGAATATGCCAAAAGAGGCGAAGGTAATCAGATTATTGACGACAATGCGGTATTTTTCTCATTGCCTCCCGGACGGGCATACTGGCTTGTCAGTAATATTGAACGGAACTTCCAGCTCCGCCCCGGCAAGACTGTTTCTACAGCAAACAGTTTTGAAAAAGAGCTGGCACCAGGTTGGAATATGATCGGCAATCCCTATAATTTTAATGTAAAATGGTCGGATTGTGCTGTCTCTTCCAGCACTATTACACCGCCTTATGAATGGGGACAAGACGGTTATGAACCTGATATTCAGGTTCTGGAGCCATGGGTAGGATACTGGGTATATCATTCCGGGGATGAATCTGAATATCTCTACATTCAGCCTCGTGAATCCTCCCTGAGCAAATCGAAGGTTTCTGAATACCGGTTATTGGAAAATCTGGAAGAAAATGCCTGGCTCATTCAATTTTCTGCATCTGATGACTACGGCCGCGATGTCTATAATTATGCCGGAATGCGGCCGAAAGCCCATATCATGTACGATCCTTATGATCGACCGGAACCACCGCCTTCCTTTTTTGAATGCACATCGCTTTATTTTGATCATTCAGAATGGGAATATCAGCCGGGAAAATATATGGCTGATATTCGTAAAAGCAATTCAGAGGGGCATGTCTGGAATATTGATGTGGACTGTCCGTCAAAAAATCATAAGTATCAGATTTCCTGGCAATTCATCCAGGCCATGCCGGACAACTGGCAGGCTTATTTAATTGATCCCGAAAATGAAGTGGCTGCGGATCTCCAGATGAAAAAGATTTACACAATTAATACCAAAAAGAAAAGCACCAGGCGTTCCTTTAAAATTATTGCCGGAAATGAAGCCTTTGTTCAGCAGCATCGTGATGGCATTTCACTGGAACCGGCCGTATTTAAGCTTTATCCCAATTCGCCCAATCCATTTAATCCCGCGACTAAGATTTATTACAGTCTGCCTCGAAAATCAGACGTGGAAATCATCATTTTCAATGCATTGGGGCAGCAGGTGAAAAAGATCGCTCAAAACGATTGTGGAACCGGTCACCACGAGGTGATATGGGATGGAACGAATGACCAGGGCATGAAGCTGGCTTCTGGAGTTTATATATATAAGTTGAAAGCCGCAGGAAAAGTAGCGACACGAAAGATGATTCTTTTAAAATAGCATTTTAACGATGACCATCGTTTATAAGACAAGGAAAATTGAGATGAAACGCATTTGCATCTTAATCATACTGTTCATGTTTCAAAATGTCTTAGCGCAGGAAGAAATTATTCCAAGCGCTCCCAAGGGATTTATTAAAACAGGCCCCTGTCTGCAAATATGGCGGGAAGAAATTATCATTGAAAAACCCATTATGCAGGTGACCATTCCTGTGCATATGGTCATTCCGGTTAACAGTCATTTTAATTTAAATTTTGATTATGCATATGCACGTACAGATTGGGATATGCGTCATACCAGTATGGGTGGATTTTCCGATCCCTACCTGCAGGGAAATCTGCTTTTATGGGATAATCGGCTGCTTATCATAGGAGGGATTGGTGTTCCGCTGGGTAAGACAAGACTGAATTATAAGGAATATTATTTATCAACCCATTTAAATCTCAACATATTCAATTTTAAAACCCCTGTCTATGGTCAGGGATTTCAGGGTAAAATCGGTGCCCTTATTGCGCATTCCTTTTCAGATAATGTCGTCATTGGCGGCGGCGCCTCTTATTTGTATCGAAGAAAGTTTGTTCCCATTTACAGCGCAAATTGGGCCAATCAGGGAAATAAAGTCGATGGCTATTATGATCCGGGAGATGAAACCAATGTGCATCTTGGCCTCGACCTGGGTTTTAATGAAGATATGAAGGTCATGCTGGATGGTATTTTTACATTTTACCAAAAAGACAAATACAACAGTCCTCAATATGTATTTCAGTCAGGGACAAAAATGACAATCAATCTGGGTTATTTTTATCGCTATGATGAATATTATCTCTGGGCACTTTTAAATTATCGTTCTAAAACGAATAATTATGCGCTTCAGGGCCAGTTATTCAAGGAAGAAGTTTTTAACAGCAACTCACCGAAGCTGGATTTCAATATTATATGGAAGGCTTTTCACATACAGGGCGGCGGTGCAAATGTTTTAGTTGACGGACGTTTTTACGGTGAAAACGAAGCAGGATTATCATGGGCCAAAGCACTGGGAGGAGGATTTGGGGGAGAATACCGATTTTCATATAACACATTCATTGAATTTTATATAAAATATATGGTTGGTCAAAGAATCAGTGCCGAGGATTTAAAAAAATTAAATATCGAAGGAATGGATGTGGCGATTTTATTCCGATATGAATTTTAATTCCTATTTTTAATCTCTATCAGTTGTCATCGCTGCTGTCCGGAATGAAATGCCGGGCAGCTTTTTTTCTGAATCGTTTGTGAATCATTTCCCTTCAGGGGCTTGGCGAATATAGAAATTTTTTATATAAATTATTTGAAAAAATATTAGAAAGAAGAATCATGGAATATCAGGCAGTCTCGACACGTTATGATCATATGAAGTATGTCAGGTGCGGAAACAGCGGTTTGAAACTGCCCGGAATTTCTCTGGGTTTATGGCATAATTTCGGGGACGTTGATTGTTTTCATCAAGCGCGGAGAATAGTACGCCGTGCCTTCGATCTGGGAATAACACATTTTGACCTGGCGAATAATTACGGACCGTCTCCCGGTTCTGCAGAAGAGAATTTTGGAAAAATAATTGATAAGGATTTTCGTTCGTATCGAGATGAGCTGATTATTTCAACGAAGGCAGGATACTATATGTGGCCTGGACCCTACGGGGAATGGGGATCCAAAAAATATCTTTCTGCCAGTTTGGACCAGAGCTTAAAACGATTGGGCCTGGAATATGTCGATATTTTTTATTCACACCGCTTTGATCCCGATACTCCATTGGAAGAGACCATGGAAGCACTTGCCATGGCGGTTAAGCAGGGGAAGGCGCTCTATGCCGGCATTTCCAACTATCCATCCGAGGCCACTGAAAAGGCTTACGATATTCTCAGATCCATGGGGGTAAGATGCCTGATTCATCAGGTTAAATATTCCATGCTTTTCAGGGAACCGGAAAACAGCCTTTTTGATATCCTGAATCGACTTCAGATGGGATGTATTGTTTTTTCTCCGCTGGCGCAGGGGCTGTTAACCGACCGTTATCTGAAAGGAATTCCCAGAGGATCAAGGGCATCGAAATCGCATGGATTTCTGAAAAGAGAAGAGATTACCGGGGATATGATCCATAAAATTATTCAGTTGAATCAAATGGCTGGGAAACGGGGCCAAACTCTGGCGCAAATGGCTCTGACATGGGTGTTGAGAAAATCTGAAGTGACATCAGCCCTTATCGGATCCTCTTCCGTCAGGCAATTGGAGGACAACGTGGCATGCATCAGGCATAAGGGTTTTACGGAAACAGAAATAAAAAAAATTGATTCCATCCTTCAGTAGGCAATACTGACTATAATAATATATTTAAAACCCATGTAACCTGACATGGGTTTTTTCGTTTATTGATATGAAACCTTGTGAACTTTTTCATATTTTCTGTGTCTAATTAAGTGATACAATAACCATTATTTTAATAAGTCAAAGGAGAAAAAAATGGTGATAAAAAAATCAGCTCTCATTGCTGCATTATTGATTGCTGCCATTACTGTTTATGCAGGAGAAGAACGGATTGAGAAGTCATTTCAAGTCAATGCAGGTGGAACATTGGATGTAAATGCTGAATTTGGATCGATTGAGATCATTCCGCAGAAAAAGAATGAAGTGAATGTACTGATTGTGTTTAAAACCAGAACAGGCAGTTCAGAACGATTGAAAGAAAGCATCCGGGATTTGGATATACAAATCAAGCAATCAGGGAATGATGTCAATGTTGTTCTTCAGAAGGAACGCACGAGTATTCTTGGAAATTGGTGGAAGAAATATCAGGTCAATTTTGAAATATCGGTTCCCAAACAATACCATGTGAAACTGAGGACCAGCGGGGGAAGTATCGCTGTAGGAGACCTGGAGGGTAATGTATGGAGCCGCACGTCAGGGGGCAGTCTGAAATTTGGCGGAATCACAGGCGAAGTGGACGGGAAAACTTCAGGCGGAAGCATTCGTCTGGAAAAATGCAAAGGTCCGGTCGATGTTTCCACATCGGGCGGCAGTATACATATCGGAGAAGTCATGGGAGAGGTGGAAGCGCATACTTCCGGAGGCGGAATTACAGTTGATGAAGTGCAGGGGACCGTTCGTGCCCACACTTCAGGCGGCTCAGTAAAGACAAAAATTACAAAACAACCTGCGAGTGATTGTGAGTTGAGAACGTCCGGAGGTTCGATTCATGTAACGCTTGCGGAAAATATTCATGTCAATGTGGATGCCAAAACCAGCGGTGGAAAAGTGTATACAGATTTTCCTGTCACGGTAAAAGGGAATATTTCCGGTCATTCTTTGAATGCTCAAATTAATGGGGGAGGGCCAATGATTTATCTCCGGACATCAGGAGGTGGGATTTCTATCGAGAAAATACAATAATTTGATTAAAAATACCTGTCACTGACGATTTGTATGTGGCAGGTATTTTTTTTCTTGATTCATACGTGAAATTTGCATATATTTTACGCCTGATTTTTATTTATTTAATTTGGTAGTAATCTGTGCGTAAACGAAGATTATTTTTCTTTTTAAAAATCATTTTAGCGATTGTCGTTCTATTATGGGTTGTTCATAAGGTTCATTATAAAACCATAATAAATACTTTCCAGAATCCACAATCGCCCCGTTTCATCGTTTTTGCTTCCATGATATTAATTCTTAATATCGGATTACAATGGTATCGATGGTATTATCTTCTGCGTTTAATCAAACCGGATATTACATTCAAAGAATCAATGGTCTCATTGTTTGGCGGGCTGACTGTGGGTATGGTAACGCCCGGACGTATTGGAGAATTTGGCAGAGCTCTATTTTTATCAAACATCGACCATGTTAAAACATTAAGTCTGATTTTTATTGATAAGTTTTATGCATCTGTAATCATCATTGTATTTGGAATCTGGGGGTTGGTTTCATTTATGTTTTTTCAATTGAGATTAAATATATTTCTCATGGCTCTACTCATCGGCTTCGGTATTTTGGCTACCGGAATCGGCATTTTCTTATTGATCCATCCAAAACATGTCCGGTCATTTTTTTATCATGTGTCATTGCTGCTGCCTTTTCGAGACAAGCTGAAAGAGTTTATCAATGGTTTGGACCAGTTTCATCCTAAAAACGCAAAACCATTTATTTTTTTGTCTCTCACGCTTTATTTTATTTATATTTTTCAATTTAGCCTGCTGGCATTGGCTTTTGAAAAGATATCACTGAACGCTTTGATCACCTCCACCACATCAACAATGGTTACTAAAATTATTCTTCCGTTTTCCATAGGCGATCTGGGAATCCGTGAGGGTGCCGCCATTTATTTTTTTAAAAATTTCGGTATCCAAAAAGTCACAGCATTTAACAGTGCTTTTCTTTTATTTCTAATCAACGTTATGATTCCTGCCATTATCGGATTGATTTTTATCCCGCGTATGGGGTGGCGTGAAAATGGCCACTCAAGAAATCCTTCTTAATTCAGTTTTGAAATATTTGTGACGAAAATGAAATATTGCTGGTTTTGACCTAAAGCCGGCATATACGGATGACAAGTTCAAATAAAATGATAAGTTTATATAAATTAATGATTAAGGGGTGTAATTATGTTCTCAATGTTATAAATATTTTATATTTATTATTTATCGGTATAATTATTGCTCAAAGCCAATTGACAAGAAAACAATAACTTAATAGGGAGTTATATGGAAAAACAAAAGCAACAAAAGCAGCAGAATCAATCTGTCAAAAAAATGGATTCAAAACGCAAAACACAAAAAGCGACAAAAGCGATCAATAAGCGCAGATTACCGGGTATCGAAGAAATTCTGAAATATGGTATTAAAATCGCTTTTCGGTTTGCATTAATTGTCATTATCGCATTTGGCGGTTACTATCTTTATCTGAATGTACTGACTGTCACCCGATTACAAAGAGAGCTTGTTGATTTACGGTCCGCAATGAATACAGATACGGTGCGGCAGTATAAATTACAAAAAGTGATTCAAATTATCCGCGATCATAATGCTTCTATTCCCTCTGATGAGGCTTATGATATTGCCAATACTGTTCATGAAATGTCTCTGAAATACACGAATCTTGATATTGATTTGTTGTGCGCAGTTATTACTCATGAAAGCGCCAATACGTGGGATCCCAAGATATTGTCACCCGCAGGCGCAATGGGATTGATGCAGATCATGCCGGTTACTGGTATGTTTCTGGCCGAATATGAGAATATAACCTGGACTGAACCGGAAGATGTTTTATTTAATCCGGTTTATAATATTCAAATGGGATCCCGATATTTATCGACCTTAATCGAAGAGTATGATTTGGAGGGCGCTCTTGCGGCTTATAACGGCGGTGAGCGTATTGCTGCAGTTTATATGGCCAACGGGAAAGATGAAAAATATCTCTGGGAAGAAACACGAAATTATATTCCGGCGGTGAAATCATTGTACAATAATTATGTATCCAGAACCATGTAAATTGAAACTGACTTGATTTATTTTAAAAAAAGCGGAACATTTTCATGATGTTTCGCTTTTTTTATTGTTGGCAAAAACCACAAACTCAGGTTGTGGCGATTCAGCGTGATCAATACTGTTTAATATTGGATGTCAATGGTTTAGAGAAATGAGACATAAATGAAGTACAATGTTCTGTAAGAACATAACAATCATACAGGCATATCAATGCAGGATCATTAATTTTTATATAAACGGAAAAAGCAATACATCCCGAATTTGCGACTTGTCAAGAAAAAACATCAGCAGGCGATCCACGCCCAGTGCCATACCGGCACAGGGCGGCATTCCGAATTGCAATGCTTGAATAAGATCATGATCAATCTGACCGGCATTGAAACGGGATCTCTGATTTAGCGCTTCTTTAAAGCGGATAAGCTGTTCGTCAGGATCCGTCAGTTCAGAATATCCGTTGGCCAATTCCATTCCGGCGATATACAGCTCTACCCGTTCTGCAAAATGATCATCTTCATGTTTATGACGTGCCATAAGAGCCAGGCGAATGGGATAATCGATAATAAAAGTTGGTTTTGACGGATCGAGTGCCGGTTCGATTTTCTCAATGAACAAACGATGAAACAGTGTTTCCCAATCGTCATCAGGTGTATAATGGATACCATGTTTATCAGCAGTTTTTGCAAGGGCGTTTTTTTTTTGCAATTCAAAAGACGATACTGCCAATAATTTTTCGAATAGTTCTGAAACCGTTAAAACCGGCCACGGCGGTTCGAGATCCACACGATAATTTTTATACATGAAAGCCGTTTTATTAAATAAAGCCTTTGCACAATCGCAAATTAAATTTTGTACGTCTTTCATGATGTCATGGTAGTCCGCTTCAACCCGATACCATTCGGCCATCGTATATTCAGGATTATGCAGTACTGTTAACTCGCCATCCCGGAAGACTTTGCCCAAATAATAAATATTGCCTGATCCTGCAGACAATAATTTTTTCATCGCATATTCAGGCGAGGTGTGCAGGTAACAGGGATATGATTTATTATCCGGTGTTTTGACTTTGCATGCAATTGAATCAATGTTATTATCCAGGGTTGGTTTGTGTGTTACTATCGGTGCTTCGGTTTCAAAAAAACCCTGCTGGTTAAAATGTTTCCGTATATGATCAAGCATCTTTGCACGGATATGAAATATGGACCAGTCCAGATCCACATTTTTCAGTTTTTGCCAATTGGTTTTTTGGTGCATCATTAATCGGTTAATTTAAAATATGTCTCATTGGATTATTTTTGTAAACATACATGTGCGAATACTTTTGTATCATTAAGAACGTTTTCAATCCTGCAGTATTCATTTGGTCCGTGCAGTGTGTCATCCACCGTACACCAGCAAACCGCCGGCAAGCCTGCTTCACGGAAATATGCAGCAACAGTGCCTCCTCCAATGCCCATTGATCTGGCGTCACGATTTAAAACCGATTTTACGGCTTTCTGTAATGCCAGAGCCACCGGAGAATCCGCTGGTGTCGGAGAGGGCGCTGGTACATCCTGTGGGTAAGAAAGGGAAATCTTGACTCCGAATTTTTCTTCTATTTCGTCCGCATACAGTCGGATTCTATTTTTTACCTGTTCAATAGAATAATCCGGCAGTATTCTGCAATCAAAATAAATGATATCGCTGCCGGGAATTGTATTGATATTGTCTACGTTTGCTTCTTTTTTTGTAGGTTCAAACGTTGATATCTCAGGATCATACAATGGATCAGAATGATTAAATTCCTGATACAATTGATCCATTTTCACAATTAAGCGGGCACCGGCAGAATGTGCATTGATTCCCTTTTCAGGAGTGGAACCGTGGGTTTGTCTGCCCTTGATTTCGCATTTAATCCACAGAATGGATTTTTCGGCGACTTCAATCATCGTCCCGTCATCATTCCCTGCATCCGGGATAATGATCCAATCCGCAGGTTGAAAAAGATCAGACCGCTGTTGCAACACATATTGAATGCCGTATTCGGAACCGGCTTCTTCATCCGAAACAATTGCAAATCCGAGATCGAACGGAAGCACAATTTGTTCTTCGCGCAATGCTTTCAGGAGCAGTAAAGATGAAACAATTCCCTGATGATCATCTTCTGTGCCGCGACCATAGATTTTTCCATCTTTTATAACGATGTCAAACGGATCGCTTTCCCATAGATCAAGATCTCCAGGAGGGACAACATCCATATGAGACATGATCCAGAGGGTTCTATCATTTGATTGCCCATTGATTTTTACTAAAAGATTGGGGCGATATCCTTCAGGAACTCTCGGGTCCGGTGCATTGAGTTCGATCAGCTCATCTATGCCCAATTTATTCAGGGCAGCAATAATTTTTCTGGATTTCCCGGCTTCCCCGCAGCCCTGATTTTCAGGCCCGATCGCCGGAATCTGTGTCAAGGTTTTTTGAAAAGTAATCACTTCCTCCCTATAGGTGTCTATTCGTTTTGTTAGAGATTGAAATGAAGATGTATTCATAAAAGGCTCCCGGTTATGATTTGAAGATCAGGAATATGACTGTTTATTGATGATAGTAAAGATATTCTTTAGATACAAGTACATTATAAGGATAAGAGAAAAAAAAGCTTGCCTTTTCAGTTTCATTTTAATACTTTTTACTGATCTAATGCCCCAGTAGCTCAGAGGAT
The DNA here is from genome assembly GCA_016932575.1 of bacterium. Lineage (GTDB taxonomy): Bacteria > Zhuqueibacterota > QNDG01 > QNDG01 > JAFGCO01 > JAFGCO01. Next base: position 17,432 of record JAFGCO010000065.1, on the reverse strand, counting down.
AGAGCAGCGGTTTCCTAAACCGTTGGCCGCAGGTTCAACTCCTGCCTGGGGTACATTGTATCAGAGGAACAATTTAAATCAAATGACCCGCAAGGGGAGGCAGGAATGAAAGAGAAAATTATGGTTGTTGACGATGTCGATACCATTGCCCGTGTTTATGCACGATTTCTTGAAAGAATGGGATACGAGGTGCGTATCGCATTTAATGGACAGGAAGCACTTGAACTTTGGGAAAATTATCAGCCGGATTTAATTATCAGTGACATCCGAATGCCCAAGATGAATGGATTTGAACTGGCCAATGCGATCCGTAAAAAGAAAGCGGATCAAAAAATTATTTTAATGACCGGGTATGCTGATGAAGCTGAAGTTCTTGAACAGCAAAAAAGTCATGGGTATCCATTTTTTACGAAACCTGCCGATCTGCAGACCACTGTATCTAAGATTGTTCAGGATGTGCTGGAAGGCACTTATAAATCTGAAGTTAAATAAACTGATGACTGGAATCTGGAGAACAGAAAGAAATGCTTAAAGCCCGGAAAAAAATCACGAAAAGAGAAATAAAAGAAGATCCTCTGGTGACCGCGTATGTTCGTGTTCAAAAATTTTTACAAAACCACGGCAAAACCATTAATATTATTTTGGTGGCCGTGATATTATTGAGTGTCTATATTATATTTGATTCAAAAAATAAAAAAGATAATGCCAGAAGGGCTGAAAAAGAAATTGTGTTGGCCGAACAAATCTATTTTAGCAAGGATTATGAAAGGGCCATCAATGCTTTGCTTGCCTTTACAGAACAATTCAAAGGGACACCTGCCGCAGGCCGGGCAGTATTCTTTATTGCGAATGCTTATTATGAAAAAGAAAATTATTCAGAAGCACGTCAATATTATCAGCAATATGTGGATAATTACGGTCAGATTGGCTATTTTAATCATTCGAGTCTCGCAGGAATTGCCGCTTGCCTGGAGAATGAAAAGCAATTTGAAAAAGCAGCTGTTATGTATGAAAAAGCATCGAAATCCGCAGATGACAGTTATAGTGTTCCATTTTATTTAAAAAATGCTGCTCGATGTTATGTATTGTCTGATCAAAAGGAGAAGGCCAAGTCTATTTATCAGCGTCTCATGGATGCGTATCCCGATGCACCGATTTCAGAGGAAGTTGCATTTTTATTAGAATCATTAAAGGCATCTTAAATGTCAGATTAATATTTCTCTTGCATAAAGAGAAATATTTTATTAAATTTAAGCTCTGAAAGTGGGTTTAACGACCCACTTTTTTTCATGGTGGACATGATGAATTTTGATACCGGTCAATTAGAAAAAGTGCTCGCTCCAATTGTTAAGAATGCAGGTTGTGATTTGATTGAGATAAAATGCGGAGGTCGTGCCAATCGGCCAATCATTCAGGTATTTGTCGATCGTGATGCAGGCATTAATATTGATGATTGTACAAGGATTTCACGCCAGATAACGGATGTATTGGATATGACATTTCCTGATGTTCCACAGTACCGGTTGGAAGTATCGTCGCCGGGTGTGCATCGGCCTTTAAAAACAGTGAATGATTTTAGCAGGAATATTGGCAAGGTTGTACGCATTCAGTATGATCTTGACGAGAAAGAATCGTCTGTCGAAGGTCGAGTCGTTGGGATTGAGAAGGATTATGTTCGTGTTATGGTAAAAGATCAAGTCAAAGAAATTCCTTTAAGGGTCATCCGTCAGGCACGGATTCAATTGAAATGGTAAGGAGGACAACCTTTCCATGAATGTGGATATTGTTGAAGCTGTCACTCAGATCGCAAAAGAACGCAATATTAAGCGGGAAGTACTGAGCGATATTATTGAGAATCTTTTTCTGGCAATGATTAAACGAAAATACGGTACCTCGGATAACTTCGAGATTTTTGTCAGTATGGATAAGGGCGAAGTTGAAATTTACCAGACAAAGACGATCGTCGAGACAGTGGAAGATGAAGTGACAGAAATAACACTTGAAAAAGCAAAGCAGGTCGAACCCGATCTTGAACTGGGTGATGAGTTCGTGGAAATTATTGATCCGTCCAGTTTCGGGCGGCGGCTGATTACAAGCGCCAAACAGAGTCTTACACAAAAAATTCGCGAGGCTGAAAAAGAGGTGCTTTTCAATGAATTTAAAGATCGTGTCGGCGAAATTATCATTGGTGATGTCCGTCAGATGAATCGGGATGAAATTCTTATTTCTGTAGACAATATGGAAGTGCTTTTAAAGAAGCAGGATCAGATTTATAATGAAAGATACCATCGCGGGGATAATATTCGCGCCGTGATTAAAGAAGTGGCTCAGACCAATCGGGGGCCGGAGGTTCTTGTCTCGAGAACGCATCCTCAATTTTTAATCCGTTTGTTTGAACTCGAAGTACCTGAAATCTATGATGGGATTATTGAATTAAAAGGTGTGGCGCGTTTTCCGGGAGACCGGGCCAAGGTTGCGGTTTATTCAAATGACAAGCGGATAGATGCTGTCGGTGCCTGTGTTGGATTAAAAGGTGTTCGTATTCAATCGATCGTCAAAGAGCTGAATAATGAAAAAATCGATGTCATTAACTGGAGCAGTGAACCGGAGATTTTTATTCAGCGTGCGTTGAGTCCGGCAAAGCCAAATCGAATTATCATCAATGAAGAAGAAAAAACCGCCACAGCGGTGATTCCCGACGATCAAATTTCGCTTGCCATAGGCAAAGGCGGTCAGAATCGTCAGCTGGCATCCCGTTTAACCGGTTATGAAGTGACCACAGAAAAAGAATCGGATTGGCTGGCTTTACAGCAACCTGAAGAAAAATTGATGCTCGAAGATGTGCCCGAACTCTCTAAAAATGTTTTGGAAAAATTACTGGCCGCGGGTTATGTAACTGCTGATGAAGTTTTAGACGCAGGACAGGAAGAAATTCTTTCACTGAAAGGCTTTGGTGCAAAAACTGTGGAACGATTGCTGGATATCCTAAATTCATATTATGAAGAAGAAACAGTTGAAACACAGGAAGAATTCATCGAAGAAAATGAAAGAGAACATGAAGAAGAGGAAGAAACCGTATAGACAAGGTCTTGAATTATAGTGACGCCGGAGAATTAAGCGTTGTCTGGTTGATATGAGTTTCCGGCCTGTATTGAATAAGTTATGAAAAAAAAGGGTTCCTGTGAGTAGTAAAAAGCGCATATATCAAGTTGCCAAAGAATATCATATTTCCAACGAAGCCCTGATCGATTTTCTTGAAGAAAATCGATTCAAAGTCCGTAATCATATGGCTCAGCTTAATGACAAAATGTTGGATTTGGTACATAAACATTTTGGCCATGATGAGGGAGAAGTGGGCCAGGAAACGGATTTCCGTCGTAAAATTCAAGCAAAAAAACAAGAAGAAGAGGCAAGAAAAGAAGCTATTCGTCAGGAAATTGATGAGATTCTTGAATTGTCAAAAAGTGTTGATTTTTATGAACGGGTGAGCAAATCAAAAGAAGAAAAACATAAAAAGAAAGAAGTCATAATAAAAAAGGCGGAGCCGCCGAAAAAAGAAATTAAGAAGATTAAAATTGAAGAAATAAAAGAAAAAGTAAAAATCGAGGAAAAACCCGAGAAAATAGCACTTCCATCAGAGTTTGAAGATAAAGAAGCAAAATCAAAAAAGAAAAAACCGGATAAAAAACCGGTTTCAGAGATTCAGGTGCCGAAAGTTTTAGACTCGATTGAACTGAAAGAGGAATCCAAGGATACTCAAAAGGGAAAAACCAAACGGCATTTGAAAAGACGCCCAAAGGTGGAAGAAGAAGACCAGTTTATTGAAATAGACAAAAAGAAAAGAAAAAAGAAAACAGAAGCAGGATTCGAAAAAGAAGAAGAGGAAAGGTCTCCTCGAAAAAAGAAGAAGCGGCGAAAGAAAAAGAAAAAACCGGTCGTTGAAATTGATGAAAAAGAAATTGAAGCCTCTATTAAAGAAACCCTGGCGAAAATGGGGGAGACAACCAAGAAAAAACGCCGCAAGAAAGAAAAGGATGTTGTTGAAGTTGAAGAGGAAGATGAAAATACCATCCATACGACTGAATTTATCTCGGTAGGAGATCTGGCAGGATTAATGAATGTCGATTCCAGTGAAGTTATTCGCGTATGCTTGTCGCTTGGATTAATGGTGTCTATCAATCAGCGTTTGGATAAAGATACGATTCTAATGGTCGCAGATGAATTTGGATATGAAGTAGAATTTTTATCAGAATATGGTGAAGAAGAGATTGAACATGAAATAGAGGATGCTCCTGAAGATTTAAAACCCCGTCCGCCTGTAGTCACTATTATGGGGCATGTCGATCATGGAAAAACCTCCCTTCTTGATTACATTCGAAGCAGTAATATTATTGCCGGTGAGGCTGGGGGAATCACCCAGCATATCGGTGCATATGAAGTTACATTTCGTGAAAAGCAAATTACATTTTTAGACACACCCGGGCATGAAGCATTTACTGCAATGCGTGCGAGAGGTGCTCAGGCAACGGATATTGTGGTATTGGTTGTCGCTGCAGATGATAAAGTCATGCCGCAAACGATCGAGGCAATCAATCATGCCAGAGCAGCTGGCGTACCAATAGTAGCAGCAATTAATAAAATCGATAAATCCAATGCAAATCCTGAAAGCGTTCGCAAAGAATTATCTGATCAGAATGTCTTGCTGGAAGATTGGGGAGGTAAAGTACAATCCGCAGAGATTTCAGCAAAGACCGGACAGGGAATTGAAGATTTACTTGAGAAAATTCTGCTTGAGGCGGAGATGCTGGAGCTTAAAGCCAATCCAAATACTCAGGCAAGAGGGGTGCTCATTGAAGCCAAGATGGAGAAAGGGCGCGGTTCTATTGCAACAGTTCTCGTTCAGCGAGGCACTTTACGTGTGAGTAATATTTTTGTTGCCGGTCAATACAGTGGACGTGTCCGGGCCATGTTTGACGAGCGTAATCATCCGGTAAAAGAAGCACCTCCTTCAACCCCCGTACTCATTACCGGATTTAATGGAACACCTCAAGCCGGTGATCACCTGGTGGTGGTGGACTCAGAGCAGGAAGCAAGAGAGATCAGTATAAAGCGGCAGCAGTTGCGCCGTGAACAATCTTTCCGCCAGCATCGTCGTCTGACGTTGGATCAAATTTCACAACGGATCGCCGAAGGGGAAGTCCGTGAACTTTCTATTATTATTAAAGCTGATGTTGACGGCTCAGTAGAAGCCCTCAGTGATTCTCTTATGGAACTGGGAAATGAAAATGTCAGCGTTCGTATTATTCACAAGGGTGTCGGCGCCATTACAGAAACAGATGTTGTTTTGGCGACAGCTTCTCAAGCAGTGATTATCGGTTTTCATGTGACACCGACTTTAAAAGCCAGAGAACTGGCCCAAAAAGAAGATATTGATATCAGATCATACAAAGTAATCTATGAAGTTGTGAATGATGTGAAGCTGGCGCTGTCAGGACTGCTGGAACCGGAAAAAACCGAAGAAGTCGTGGGAACTGTTGAAATTCGTGATATTTTTAAAGCTTCAAAGATTGGCAATATTGCCGGATGTTTTGTTCTTCAGGGAAAAGTAAATCGTAATAATCGTGTGAGGCTGGTCCGTGATGGTACCGTTGTTCATGATGGGAAAATTTCCACGCTTAAACGTTTTAAAGATGATGTTCGCGAAGTGGATTCCGGATATGAATGCGGCATCACATTGGATAACTATAATGATATTAAAGTTGGTGACGTGATAGAAGCCTATGAAATTATTGAGATAGCCAGAACACTGTAACATATGCTGGTCGGAACATTACAAGTCGAGTTATTCCTTCCAGGATGCCTTTCGTTAAAGGAAAAGCGTGCCATTATTAAGGGAATGAAAACGCGAATTCGAAACCGCTTTAACGTTTCCGCAGCTGAGGTGGATTATCAGGATAAATGGCAGAGATGCGTATTGGCTGTTGCCACAGTATCAAATACAAAGAAGCATATTGAAGAGGTATTAAACAGGGCTTTTCAATATATTGAACGGGAATCCCGGGTGGAAGTGCTGGATCACCTATTAGAAATTTTTTAAAACAAATGAATGATACAGGGTATTCGTTAGTCATATTCACAAAAGAATGATCCATTGGAAAGATTTCCAGCATATCATGCGTGTTATCATATACAATTAGCGCCGGAGTATCCTGACGGCAAAGATATTTTTCAATAAAGAAGCACTTATGAAAAACAAACGTACACGACAACTCGGTGAACTTCTCAAATCAGAAATCAGTGATATCATCAGAAAACGGGTGAAAGATCCCCGTGTCGGATTTGTTACCGTGACCGAAGTGAATTTGTCGAACGATTTGAAGCATGCATTGGTTCGTATCTCAGTGATGGGTTCCGATCATCAAAAGACAGAAACAATTCAGGGATTACAGAATGCACATGCCTTTATTCAAAAAGAAATTGCCTCCAGAATCAGGCTTCGTTACATTCCTGTTCTTACATTTCAACTGGATACCCGTTATGATGATTACGAACGTATTGATAAAATTCTGCAAAAACTCGAAATAGGAAATGCGTCTTCTGATATTGTGGATGTATAATCTTCACTATGACTGCTGAACATATTAAGACCTATCAAACCATCGCGCAAGCTCTTCAAGAGAAAAATAATTTTCTGATTACCACGCATGTAAGACCCGATGGAGATTCTATAGCCTCGGTATTGATTTTATCTGAGATATTGAATTGTTATCAAAAACATTATTGTATTCTGATTGATGATTGCATTCCCAAAAAGCTTTATTATCTGGAGGGGATTCAACGCATTCAAAAATACGATCAGAAAGAGGTGTGTGATGTCTGCGAGAATGTACTTACTCTGGATTCTTCTGATCTGGATCGGATCGGAAGTGTGAAGTCCCTTATAAGTGGAGATCAAACCATTATCAATATTGATCACCATCCTGGAAATACGCATTTTGGCCATATCAATCTTGTTGATGCGGATAAAAGCAGTACCGCAGAACTGGTGTACCATCTGGTGAAATTCTCAGGAACTGCCTGGACGCCTGCCATGGCGACAATGATTTATACCGGGATTTTTAGTGATACGGGTCGTTTTTTATTTGCGAATACCTCTGCTGATGCTTTATTTATTTGTGCAGAGATGGTCAGATATGGAGCCAATCCCTCACATATTTCTGAGATGCTTTATAATCGAAATACGCCGGAAACCATGCGGGCATATGCAAAAGCACTTTCCTCACTCGAATTTCATTTCGATAATCAGATCACGTGTATGGTTTTGGAAAATGAGTATCTTTGTCATTCGGGTCCCGTGGATACCGAAGGTTTCGTGGACACCATAGCAGGTATCGATGGTGTTAAAGCGAGCTTTTTTATGATGGAAAAGGATCATCACGAATTCAGAGTGAGCTTCAGATCAAAAGGCCTAATTGATGTAAATCAGGTGGCCAGTGAATTTGGAGGAGGAGGACATATTAGAGCTTCCGGTTGTGAACTGACCGGAAGCCTCAGTCAGGTGAAACAGAAAATATTAGAAGTTTTAAAACACTATCTGAATGAAAAATATTGATATTTTTTGGGGCAGCTGAAAGACACTGAACGACAGTCAATGGCGTTGTTCAGCCAATTAAACCAAAGTAAAATCGGGTACAGGCAAGTAACAAATTGAGGAAGAATCATTCATTTTGAGTGTGGAGACATTATTCATATTGATAAACCATCCGGACTGACATCATTTCAGGTTGTCAAGCGGATTCGTCAATGGACAGGATGTAAAAAGGTGGGACATGCCGGCACGCTGGATCCTATGGCAACCGGCGTACTGATTATTTGTACCGGAAAATCCACGAAACAGGTGCCGGGACTGATGGCATTGGAAAAGGTTTATGAAGGGACGATTGAGTTAGGAAAAACCATGGATACGGATGATGCGGAAGGCAGTGTGCTGACGCGACGGGAAGTGCCGGCGTTTTCACAATCAGATATAGAAAATGCCCTTAAACAATATTGTGGCGAAATCGATCAGGTGCCCCCGCAATTTTCAGCTTTGAAAAAAAATGGAAGACGGCTTTATCAACTGGCAAGGCAAGGAATTTATTCTGAATTAAAACCTCGCAAAGTGGTCATTTATAATATGACATTGCTGGCATGGAAATCCCCGTTCATAGAGATACGGGTCCGGTGTGGCAAGGGTACCTATATTCGATCGCTGGCAAGAGATATCGGCAATGATCTGGGAACAGGCGGATATTTAACCGAGTTAAGGAGAGTCTCTGTAGGTTCGTATCATGTAGATCAGGCATTGCCATTGGATCAATTTAAATTAATGATAAGTAGCGATGCATCTATACCAAACGATTGAAGACATTCCGTTCTTTGAAAATACTGTGATTACCATTGGTACATTTGACGGTATTCACCTTGGACATCAGGAGATTATCAGGGATCTTCTGTCGGTTTCCGAACATCGTAAAGCGCGGCACCTGCTGGTAACTTTTAATCCGCATCCGTTGACCGTTGTCAATAAAGAAAAAACGCCGGTCTTGCTGCTGACGACAAATCAGGAAAAAAAGTATTTTTTTCAAAAAAGTCACCTGGACAATGTTTTGTTCCTGCCATTCACACTCGGCATGGCAAAACTCAGTGCTTCTGAATTTATTCAGACAGTACTGATGAAGAAGATCGGATTAAAAGGATTGTTGATCGGATTTAACCATAGCCTGGGCCATGACCGAACAGGAACACCGGAAGCTTTAAAAGAAATCGGCGAACGACTCGGTTTTTTTATTCAGTGTATTGATCCTGTTAAAATGAATGATCAGATTGTCAGCAGCACGGGCATCAGGCAGATGCTTTTATACGGGGATCTTGAGAGCGCCAATGCATGGCTCGGACGTCCCTATTCGGTTCAGGGTAATGTGATTTCTGGAAAAAAACTTGGACGTCAGCTTGGTTTCCCTACAGCCAATCTTGATGTTCCTAAAGATAAATTACTGCCGAAAGATGGTGTTTATGCCGTGTTAATCCATTATGAATCGGAAATTTTCATGGGGCTTGCGAATATCGGTTATGCACCGACAATTCCCGGAAAAGCCCATGGACTTGAAATTTATATTGATAATTTCAAAGAAATTATTTACAATAAAGATCTGGAAATTCGTTTTATCAAACGGCTTCGGGATGAAGAGAAATTTGAATCTTCAGAAACAATGGTACAACAGATTGAAAATGATCTGCAGAAAGCGCGAGCGGTGCTCGCGTCATATATCAGGAGGTAATGTATGCCATTAGCAAAAGAAAAGAAACAGGAGATTATTAACAAGTATGGTGAGAATGGACAGGATACGGGATCTTCTTCCGTACAGATTGCAATGCTTACTCAACGGATTAAAGACCTGACCGAACATTTTAAAACACACAAAAAAGATCATCATTCTCGACGGGGTCTTTTAAAACTGGTCGGAAAACGCCGCCGGTTGCTGGATTATATGATCCGGACAGATCTTGAAAAATATCGGGAATTAATCAAGGAACTGGGCATTCGAAGGTAAACGGATGTCATGCTGCATGAATGTCATGCAGCGTAAGGAGAAAATCGAATGTTATGTAAAGAAATTGAACTTGCAGGACGACAGTTAAAAATTGAAACCCAGCGTATGGCCAAGCAGGCAAATGGCTCTGTTTTGGTGCAGTTGGGTGATACGGTGATATTGGCCACGGCTGTGGCTTCGTCCTCTGCTAAAGAAAAAATGGGATTTTTCCCTCTCTCTGTTGAGTACCGGGAAAAGGCGTATGCAGCGGGAAAAATTCCCGGAGGATTTTTCAAACGTGAAGGCAAACCTTCTGAAAAAGAAGTATTAAGCGCGCGTCTGATTGATCGTCCGATAAGACCGCTTTTTCCTAAAGATTACAACCGTGAAGTCCAGGTGGCCATTACGGTTCTGTCCTCTGATCGTGAGAATGATGCGGATGTTCTCGGAACTATAGGTGCTTCTGCCGCACTATCGATTTCAGATATTCCCTTTGAAGGCCCCATCGGTGCTGTTCATGTGGGCCGAATTCATGGTGAGTGGGTGATTAATCCGAAATTCTCACAGCTTGAACAAAGTGATATGAATGTTGTTGTGGCTGCATCAGAAGATGCCATAGCGATGGTGGAGGGCGAAGCGCTGGAGATTTCCGAAGCGGATATGCTCGAAGCACTTGAAGTCGGGCATGAAGCCATAAAAAAAATCATCGCGCTTCAAAACGAGCTGATCAAGGAAGTCGGTAAAAGCAAACAGGCAATAATATCCGAAGAAATAGACAAGACGCTGATTAAAAAGGTGAAGCAACTCGCTGAAGGCAATCTGATGGACGCATTGAAAAATAAAAACAAAATGGACCGGCGGGATGCAAAAAATATGCTTTTGGATCAGATTCAGGCGAAACTGGCCGAGGAATATCCGGAGCATGAATATGAAATTAATGAAATCTTCAATGATACCGAGAAAGAACTGGTCCGTTCAATGATTTTAGATAAGCAGCAACGGATCGACGGTAGAGGCCTTGATGATATCCGCGATATTTTCTGTGATATTTCTGTTTTACCCAGAACCCACGGATCGGCACTTTTTACCCGCGGAGAAACCCAGAGTCTGACAGTTGCAACACTGGGAACAAAAGTTGACGAACAGAAAATCGAAGGATTGGACGGATCTTCCTGGAAAAGTTATATGCTGCATTATAACTTCCCCCCGTTCAGTGTAGGTGAGGTCAAGCCTTTCAGGGGCCCTGGAAGGAGGGAAATCGGGCATGGTAATCTGGCTGAAAGGGCGATTAAACCGATGATTCCAGCAGAAGCGGCTTTTCCATATACAATCCGTATTGTATCTGACATTCTTGAATCGAATGGCTCTTCTTCCATGGCCACAGTGTGCGCGGGCTCACTTTCTTTGATGGACGCTGGAGTCCCGGTTAAGTCTGCTGTCGCAGGTATTGCCATGGGGCTGGTAAAAGAAGATAACAAAGTCGCGATTCTTACGGATATACTGGGGGACGAAGATCACCTGGGAGATATGGATTTTAAGGTGGCAGGCACCAAAAATGGAATCACTGCCTTTCAAATGGATATCAAAATTACCGGTATTTCCTCTGAAATTATGGCTTCTGCCCTTGAAAAAGCACGCGTGGCCCGTATGAAGATTCTTGATATTATGGATCAGACGATTGCTGAACCCAGGGAAAACATGTCTCCTTATGCACCGAGAATTATCTTGATTAAAATTGATATGGAAGATATTGGTCTTGTGATTGGCCCGGGTGGCCGGATGATACGGGAAATTGTTGAGAAATCTGGCGCAGAAGTCAATATTGAAGATGACGGCACGGTTCAAATCGCTGCAGAAGATGAGAATGCCTGTAACCAGGCCATTGACATGATCAAGGCACTGGTTCAAAAACCCGAATCCGGAAAGATATACAATGGCAAGGTGAAAAAGATCACCAACTTCGGTGCTTTTGTCGAGATCCTTCCTGGAAAAGAGGGATTACTGCATATTTCGAATATCTCTCATCAGCGTATCAACAGGGTTGAAGATCATCTGAAAGTGGGCGATGAAGTTAAAGTGAAACTGCTCAGCATGACTCCGGATGGCAAGATGGATCTGAGTATCAAGGCGATCCAGAAAGAAGATCAGTAAGCCGGTTTATTGTAATATAACATGAAACTTTGAAATCAGCTGAAAATCGGTCGGCTGCGTCATGGAGTGTGATCAGGAGCTTAAATGATTGAGAATGGTTCCATGCTCCGGAATGAGGTTCCTGTTCTGGTTTTTCATAAAGTAGACCCCGCTTTTGAATGGGGGGTAACAAGAGTAAACCCCCAGCACTTCAGAAGAATACTGTCTGTTCTCAAGGCCAATCACTATCAAACCGTATCTCTTTATGATCTGTTCAATCAGAACCAGAGATTACCAGAATTTCCCCTTGTTATCACTTTTGATGATTCATATGACAGTATTTATGAATATGCCTATCCGATATTACAGGAGTTTGGATATACGGCAACAGTTTTCGTCATTACAGGATTTGCCGGCTCTTTGAACGATTGGGATGTGAATCTCGGGGGTATCAAGTTCCGGCATCTTTCCTGGGCCAAAATCAAAACGTTATCGGAATCAGGATTTGAAATAGGATCTCATACCGTGCATCATCCTGATTTAACAAGGATTTCGCGGGATACGCTGATAAAGGAACTGACACAATCCAAATCACACCTGGAAGATCAGGTAGGTAAACCTGTTCATTTTATATCATTCCCGTTTGGCAGGTATAATGATGAGGTGATTCACGAATGCAGGCAAGCGGGCTATCGGCATGGCTGTGGTTTCTGGATCCGAAAAAAGAACGATCTATCATTTGTATTTGAAAGAAAAGCTTATTATCTTTTCGATAATGCGTGGAGCTTGAAGGCCAAACTGGATCATCATTGGGGACGGGTTATTGAAAATATAAAATTGCGCGCTGTTAATTTTTGTTCCCATGGTACATCGCTGGTCAAGCCTTCAAAATTTGAACGGTACAACAAATAAATCGGAAAGGATCATTCCATGTCTGGTCCGGAAATCCGGAGGTTGTACTATTCGACCCAGGATGTTTGTGACATTGTTCATGTGCGCCCGTATGATTTAAAGCAATGGAGCACGAAATTTTCCGAGCTTAGGCCTTCTGTCAGTAAAACGGGACGGAGGCTGTACAAAGACAAGGATCTGGAAGTTATCCGGCGCATAAAGACTCTGAAAGATCAGGGACACTCTGACGATGAAATAGAATATCTGCTCAATCATCCTGAAATTGCGCCGCTTATAGAAAAAGCCGATCATTCACAACTTTCCATTCCCATGATCATTCAGGAACTTGAAGCCATTTTAGATCTGCTCGATTCGGATGGACCGGTTGAGGAACCCCCGGCCTTTGATGACCAAATGCTCGATTTCGATTAAAATTCAATTAAAATTAAAATATTTCTGCTGCGTGCGAGTATCTCCTGTTTATATGCTTCCAACAGAGAGACTGTGCGAAAACATACGCATCTTTGTCATTTCATGAGAAGTGAAAAAATCTGTGCACTTGAATACAGTGAGAGACCTGTGATCCGCAGGATCCATGGATATACACAATGACCGGATTGACGTATGCGGTGCTTGGTGCTTGTTACAGATCCCTCGACTCTGCTCGGGATGACAGAAGAGGCTGTCGTCTCGATCCGCCAGCCGGCGGAGAGAGACCTGTGATCTACAGATCCGTTGGCTGCGCCCCCTGACCGAATAAGTTCATGTGAACCTCAGCGATGATTACAGATTTTTAGCCCACAGATAATTTAAGGGTGTCCTTAGCATCACTCGGAATGGCATATAATATTGTTCATTGATGAGCTGTGGCGTATGGTGCGTAAGAGACACCATCATAAATCCAGAAAGTGGCCGTCCAAAAAGTATTGGACAATTTCCGGTAAAAAGGTTATCTTTGCAGTAAGCATCAGACTTAAAGACAAACTCAAAATATATCAGGTTATCAGAGTATGTTCCATAGGAATCAGGAGACACAGAAAGATCAAAGCGGACGCAAATCCTTACCCGCCTGAATATGGAAAATATTTCTGGACACGCAGGCATGTGAAGGAAGCGAAGCTTTGGCGGGAGCTTTCAGCCAGATAATTAAGACTGGCGATTTATTGAGGATAATTGTCGGGTTGCCCCAACACGGTAACCTTTGGAAACGCTTGAGCTGTATGAGGGGTAACTGTCACGTACAGTTCTGAGGGGGAATCGGGGCACAAGCCCCGTGACCTACCCGATCAAAATATAATTTTTTGTTAAATATGGTTAAAATAATAGAAAACCTTGAGCAGGCAATCAAGGCCTGGGATGTTTATTTTAATAGTGATCTTTCATATCACTATAAAAGGAATAAGCACTTCATCATTGAAATTATCACAGCTTTTTTCAGAATCCAAGAAGACAATTTAATCACTAAAGAATCGATCAAAATTATCAGAGATGGTTTAAGTCATTCATGGGAGGTAATATTTCACGATTGTGCCGGTGCATTGATTGTTGAATTTGCTCCTAGTTTTCCAGAGTTGGAAAATATCATTTTGGAATTGAGTCACTCAAAGAAATGGCTCGTAAGAAGAAATATTATTCTTATTTCCTCAATGATAAAAAATGTTTCTTTAAAAAACCTTATTATACATAATGGAATGAGCGATGCAAGTAAGAGATGTCGAAAGTTTGCCTACAATGAACTTCTACATATTGACAAATTAACTGCTCTAGATTATATATCAAGACATCTTAACAATGAAAGTGATAATAAATTAAAAAAATATCTGATTGAGATATCAGATATTTTAAAAAATGGATATACAATCTGGAAAGATTATAGTAAGAGTTACATAATTAAAAACAAGTATGCGATATGGCAAGTTTCTAAGGAATTGTATAGTAAGATGACTAAAGATGAAATTATTAATTATGGAAATGGCGCATATAAACTGCATTAACAGGGAATGAAAACACGTACGAATTTTCATCAATTTAAGTTTAGTAGAATAACATTTTCAAGGAAAGTTTTCGGTTTGTTTTCATCCCGTTATGCAGGGGATTATTTGGTTTATTTAAGGAATACTGACCATTGGCAAGCGAAAAAAAAATATATGAACCACTAACCGTAATACCGATTGAATTTCGTTGGATTTTACTAATTATATTTACGATTGGAATTTTTGATTATTTAATTCTTACTAAAAATGCACGTGATAGTCAAAGATTATGTTTAAAAGAAGGTGAGTCGTGTAGTATTATTTTTAAAGATGACTATAAGGCATTATCAAAGTTTGCACCTAATCATTTTCGTTTTGTAATTATAAAGCGTGATGAGGAAAAATTGATAGAAGAAAAATTCTATTTTTATCTATCCAACCCTAAAACAATTCAATATGATAGAATAAGATTGGGTATTCGTGAGTTAGGTTTGCATTATCCAAATCTAATTTGCAGTTTTTTCTTAGTTTTTGGTATTTTTCTAATTGTTATTCCATTAAAAAAAATAATTATTCAAGCTTCATATGGAATTCAACCTTCATGTGTAATTCAAAGAATAGAAATGGCGAAAATATCTTCATTTAATTACTCCAGGGAGCAAAAGGTATTAATATGCGGCGTTCATTTAATTTTAGCAAGTTTAATAAGTTTGCTACTATTCATGTTGTTTAGTGAGCATAATATATAATTAGAGTAAATTAAATAACTTTAACATATCAAATGCAAAAATAAGGAGATGATGATGAAAAACAAAGTATCATTACTTATAATTACTGTGTTATTTATAATGGTTTTATCTGGTTGTAATAAAAAAAGTCCAACTGAAAACACTCCAGTAACTTTTATTCTTCAAGGAGTTGTCAGAGATAATGGTGCAGAATATCTTGGAAGTGGTGCTGAGCCAGTAGAAAATGCTCTAGTCTCTATAACAAATCAGTCTGATTCCCGAAACATATTCAGTGGATCTACCAATAAGCAGGGTGAATATTCCATTCAAATATCAACATCAGGTCAGTATAAACTGCAAGTTACAGGTAATGATATTGAGACTCATGAACAGCAAAATCTTGAAATCACCGGGAATATAACGCTTGATATTACAGTTAATAGAACAGTTACGGACATTGACGGTAATGTATACCGAACTATAAAAATTGGAAGTCAATGGTGGATTGCGGAGAATTTTAAAGTCACCAACTACCGGAACGGTGAGGCTATCCCCAAAGTAACAAACAATACAACTTGGGCAGTATCAACAGCCGCACGATGCGCTTATGACAACAATGAAACCATCGCGGATACTTATGGTTATTTATATAACTGGTGTGCAGTTGTCGACAGCCGCAATATAGCGCCTGAAGGCTGGCATGTGCCGACTGATGAAGAATGGAAAGAACTGGAGATGTATTTGGGCATGAGCCAGTCAGAAGCAGATGATACGGGTTCTCGCGGTCGCGGTACTTATATAGGCAGCAAACTTGCAGGCAGAGCTCATTTATGGAATGATGGAAGTCTTGAAAATATAGATGCGTTTGGCGTAAGCGGCTTTTCCGCGCTTCCGGCCGGTTACCGTAGTAGCGGCGATGGCGGCTTTGGCGCTCTCGGCCGCGGCGCGTACTTCTGGTCGTCTCCCGAGAGCAGTACCTATTACGCGTGGCACCGGTACCTGAGTTACACTAATTCAGGCGTGAACCGTCTCCGCAGCAATCTGGAGAGCGGTTTTAGTGTACGGCTTATTCGGGATTAGGTGTGCCCAGAGAAAACCATCAGAGTGCAGAGGCACACTGCGCAGATATATTGATGTTCCGATTGCCCTGGATTTCACAATCCAGGGCGCAATAAACAAAGGGCTTCATAGCCCTGTCTTCAGTACCATGAAATGTTTAAAATGAAAAGATATAAAATTTACAAAGATGAAACGTCCTACTATTACTCCACATGCACGATTGTAAACTGGATACCTGTTTTTCAACAGGATGTATATTTTGATTCGGGCGGGTTTCATCATCTGTATCATATAAAAAATAAGACAGAGGTTTAAAAATTTGAGGCTGTATCAAAAGGCGATTTTTAGCTTCAAAGTATTGAATCTAAGACCATAAAACCGTCCATTTCAGGGATTTTGATGCAGCTTCGATCAAATAGCTTCTGTCCAAGATTTTTCATCTTATTTACAGGATTTACGTGAGTACCTTTTATTTGAAAATACCAGTCAGCCCGTCATTTAATATAAATGGATTGATTATTTTTAAGTTTTGTATCTTTTGATTGTGCTGCAGATCTTCAGAATAGAGTATTTGACATTCAGCCTTTAATGCAGCGGATATTATCAGTGAATCATAGAATGAGTATTGACATCGTTCCATGATATCCAGGGCCTGATGATATAATTCAATGCTTGAAAATACTTCACACAGTGGTTCGAGTATAACACTTAAATATCTTTGAGAATCTGCAATTGATAGAGGGGATTTGAATTTTTTCGTAGACGCATTTAAGAATTCTTGAATGACTTGATAACTGATAATGCCGTTTGATTTTTCGAGCGCATTTGCGATGATTTCCCTTGATTTTTTTTGTTTTTTAACATTTGAATGATCAAAGGTGTAGATAAAAATATTTGTATCAATAAAGCACTTATCGTTCATTTAAATCCTCTCTGGAAAAGTGGCGGCCAGGCTCAGCATAATTAATCTGATCCATAAAACTGCTGTAATCGTGTCGGGGGGCAGTCAAAACCGGCCACTTAAGGGCACTTTAAAACCGGCCATTTTCAGAGCGATAAATTTCACAAATTACTATATT
>JAFGCO010000064.1 GCA_016932575.1 bacterium | reverse complement strand
GGATTAATAATATTCAAATTATATTTGTGACCTTTTTGGTTTCTTTGTGCTCTTTGTGGTTGTCTTTTATGCTTTTGATACAGCCCCCCGGGATGGGGGTAAAAATACAAAGGAAAACCTTCACAAAAACCGGACAAAGGAAGGCAGAAATACGGAATCACAAACGAAATATGGCCGTATCCCTTTTTATAATCATCTGAAAAAACAACCATGCACCGACATAT
Organism: bacterium; assembly: GCA_016932575.1. Lineage (GTDB taxonomy): Bacteria > Zhuqueibacterota > QNDG01 > QNDG01 > JAFGCO01 > JAFGCO01. Next base: position 10,198 of record JAFGCO010000064.1, on the reverse strand, counting down.
CTTACATCTTCGTTTCGATGCGTTCCCCGTGGCCGTCGAGCGGCTTCGGAATCATGCGCTGGAGAGCAAGCCTGTAGCCATTTGTTCCCGTCACTCCCCACGTGCACTTATTTGTTCCGCATCACCGGAAGCCAGGAAAGAAGGGGTATTTGAAGGCCAGCCGCTGACATGGGCGCTCAAACGCTGCCGCCGTCTGCACATCCTTCCTCCGGATGAGCAGCTCTACCAGCGCGCCGTTTGCGCCGTGAACAAGGTCCTGAATCGGTATTCGCCCCTGGTAGAAACCGGGCATGGCGGCCGTTTTTTTGTGGACATGAGCGGCACAACCCGGCTTGCCGGCAATCTGCAGGACAGCGCATGGCATATGCGCCGGGCCCTCCAGAAATCGGTTTGGCTGAGCCCGACCTTAGGCATCGGCTCCAATAAACTGGTAAGCCATGTGGCAGCCCGGGTGATCACATCCCATGGCGATCTCTGTACTGTACCCTGGGGCAGCGAGGCCTCTTTCCTGGCACCGTTAAAAGTTCGTGTACTTCCCGGGGTTCGGTTGAAAACCGAAAAACAGCTCCTTGCGGAATTTAACATTCGCTGGAACCATCAACTGGCATCCATCTCCATGCCACAGCTGGCCGCCGTATTCGGCCGGCTGGGTCCGCTTCTTCACCGGCAGGCACTGGGCATTGATCCGACACCGGTTCTTCCACCCAGCACCAAACCCTTTATCCTGGAAGAAATCACCCTGGAAAATGACAGCAATGATGATCCGGTTCTGCTTGGATACCTGTACAGGATGACGGAACGGGCCTGCGCCCGAATGCGCAAACAGGATGTACTGCCGCACACAGTCTGGCTGCATTTGCGTTATTCCGATGGCGTAGACATGACTCGCCGTCTGAAATTAAAAGCCACGGCTGCGATTGATCCGCTTCTCTTCAGGAGAGTGAAACCTTTGTACCTGAAAACCAGTTATCGCCGTCAGCGTATTCGCTATATGAGCCTTACATTTACGGATCTGGAATATTCTCCAGGCCAGCTATGCCTCTTTGAGCGCTCTGAAGCCCATCGAAAAGAGGAACGCCTGGTCAATGCGCTGGATCGGATGCGAATCAAATACGGAGAAAACGCCGTACAGTGGGGACGAACATCAATAATACACTGCTAACACAAACAGACGAGATAAGCATGCCCTTCACACATCTTCATGTTCACAGCCATTTTTCCCTCATGCGGGGCACAGCCGACCTGGAATCGCTTTGCCGGCAGGTCCGTAATTCAGGCATGGACACCCTGGCACTGACCGATACCAACGGACTGTACGGATTGATTTTTTTTCTTCAGATCGCCGAGGAATCCGGGATTCGGCCCCTCACCGGCGCTGAAATCGTTACCAGGTCAGAACGGGCTGTGCTCCTTGCTAAAAACCGGGAAGGCTATGCCAATCTGTGCCGTCTGATCACATTGCGTCATTGTTCGGCTCGGTTCGTTTTATCCGACGCGCTTTTTAATGACAGCAATGGCCTGGTCATTCTCAGCAATACGCCGGGTCTTCTTTATCGTCTCCGAAACCGGAAGGATATGTATGCAGAACTGATAAGCGGTCGTCCCTGGAGAAACACGCTGGATTTCGCCCGTGAACATGCGCTGCCACTGGTTGCGACCGGTGGCGTTTATTTTCTCTATCCTGAGGAACACCGGCTTCATCGCCTGCTTCGGGCGATTGACATGAACACCAAACTTACCCGGCTTCCGTGCCGGGAATGCGCGCCCGCGTCGGCCTGGCTGAAATCAGCGGAACAGATGCATAACGAGTTCCCCAACCTGTCCGATGCCCTGAACAACACCGTCCAAATTGCAGACGCATGCCAATACCGTCTGTCCTGCCATTCCATCCGGGATGCCGGATTCGAGGGGATGAACCGTGCGGGCATCATGCAAACCTTGCGGCGAAAATGCATGGAAGGTGTTCAGAGACGGTATGGTACACTCACGCCGCCGGTACGGGAGCGCCTGGCTTATGAGCTGGATATCATCGAAAACAAAGGATTCGGCTCAGTTTTTCTGATCATGGAAGATGTTGTAAAGCAGGCGCCCCGAACATGCGGACGAGGTTCTGCCGCTGCCAGCCTCGTTTCCTATGTGCTGGGAATCACGCATGTCGATCCTCTGCAATACAACCTGTTTTTCGAACGCTTTCTGAATCCCGGCCGCCAGGATCCCCCGGATATTGATGTGGATTTTCCCTGGGACGAACGGGACGGAATTCTGGATTACGTCTTTGAAAAATACGGTCCGGAACGGGCCGCCATGGTGGCCAATCATGTGGGTTTTCGACTCCGAGCCGCTGTTCGTGAAGTTGCCAAAGTTTACGGCCTTCCCGAAGATGAAATCAAGCAGGTCACGGACCGGCTTTCGAACCTCTGGGCCTGGGAGGCCGATTCTGTGGAATGCGTGGTTCGAACCCATCCCATATTCAAAGGACTGCCGCTAAACCCTCCCTGGCCGGAGATTCTCAAACAGGCAACGAGACTGAGGGGTATGGTGCGTTATTTGTCCGTGCATTGCGGCGGCGTGGTGATTGTACCCGGCCGACTGAATCGCCACGCACCATCGGAGACTGCGCCAAAAGGTGTCCGCATCATTCAATGGGAAAAGGATCAGACCGAAGACAGCGGCCTGATAAAAATGGATTTCCTGGGCAACCGTTCTCTGGCCGTGATTCGTGACGCACTGGCAGCCATTTATCAGAACACCGGCCGGATCATTGACTATGCAAGCTTCAATCCGCTGGATGACCCGGACACGCAGGACAGCATCCGGCGTGGAGATACTGTGGGCGTGTTTTATATTGAATCGCCGGCCATGCGGCAGCTGCAAAAAAAAACCGGGGTGGGTGACTATGAGCATCTGATCATACACAGCTCCATCATTCGTCCGGCAGCCAACAATTACATCAATGCGTATGTCCGGCGATTGAAAGGGGAGCCCTACGATCCGCTTCATCCCATCCTGCAGCGCGTACTTAAGGAAACCTACGGAATCATGGTATACCAGGAAGATGTGACCAAAGTGGCCATGCAGCTGGCCGGATTCACAGCCGTGGACGGGGACGGACTCAGAAAAACCCTGTCGAAAAAACGGAATTATCGCAAATTATCCGCTTATCAGAAGGAATTTACGAGAGGAGCGCTGGTCCGGGGCGTGGACCCGGAAACCGTGGATAAAATCTGGAACATGATTCTGAGCTTCTCCGGATACAGTTTCTGCAAACCGCACAGTGCTTCCTACGCGCTGGTTTCCTTTAAATCCGCATGGCTGCGGACCCATTATCCTGCAGAATTCATCGCCGCAGTGATCAGCAACCGGGGTGGCTACTATTCCACGTTTGCCTACATCAATGAGGCACGGCGCATGGGACTGCAAATACTGCCGCCGGAGATCAATGCCAGTGAAAAGCAGTATACAGGCATCACAAAACATATTCGTATAGGACTTATGCAGCTTAAAGGGCTCAAATCGTCAGCCCTCGACGCCGTACTGACCCATCGAAAAGAAAACGGCCACTACCGTTCTTTCGAAGATTTTCAGGACCGGGTGGCGCTGGATCCTTCAGACATGCGGATTCTTATCAAAGCTGGCTGCTTTGACAAAATTTCGGGCGGACGCAGCCGGGCCGAGCTTCTCTGGCAGGTATACGCAGGACGTAAACCAAAACCGGTTTCACCACAGATCACCCTTCCATTATTTGACACGGAAATCACCCGAATCCCGAATCTTGGTCCTTATGATTTTAAAACGCTGCTGTTGCATGAAATAGATGTGCTGGGATTCCCTCTCAGCCTTCATCCCCTGGATCTTTACCGTGACTGCCTGGACGGTCTCCATGTGATCCGTGCAAAGGATATGCACAGGCATGTCGGGAAAATGGTGAATATGATCGGCTGGTGGGTCACCAATAAAACGGTTTATACCAAAGATGAAGAGCCCATGTCTTTCATCAGTTTTGAAGATACCACTGCCCTCTATGAGACGATTTTCTTTCCAGGCGCCTTCAATCGATTCTGCAATCAATGGACACAAACCCGTCCCTATTTGCTTTACGGCCGCATCGAAAATGATCTGGGCGCCTTCAGCTTGAATGTGCAAAAAATGACTTTTTTGGATACCTGCCGGAAGTCACGCGGTAATCAAAACCGTTTCTCCCCTTCTCAACTTCAACTGAATGCTTGAACATCTGCTTGATTTTTATGCATATTATGGTTAGTTTAAACACATATTGAATATAACCGGGATGCTTCTTTGAGAAAATTTTTATTGATACATTATCTGCTCATCATAATGACATATCCTCTTACTGGACAAAAGGTCGTCAGGGTAACGAAAAATTATGCGGCCCTGCAAAATGAGAATGTTGGCGCCAAAGGCGAACAGCTGATCATTCGCCGTTCGGTCAAAGGAAAACTGACAGATATAGGTCTCGTGCGTGTGCTGATTTCCAAACAGGGAAAAACAGCTGTGAAAATTATTAAAGAATTCGGATCCTATCATATCCGTCCGGGTGATTATGCATTCCGGATTTCTGTGCCTCATCAAATAAAGCCCCAATCCATACAAAATCCCTGGAGATTTCGGCTCGGAGCCGGCCCAGGAAGACGTATCGGAAATCTCGCACAAAACGTCCCTCCTGGATTTCAATCGTATTGCGATAAATTGAAATCCGGTTACAGTTTTTTTTCTGACATTGCCTTTTATACGAAACCGTCTCATGGATTTGGATGGGCTTTTTCCCAATGGCAGACATCTCATGAAGCGGATGGCCAGATCATCTATGATAATGAAACTGGATTTGCTGATTATCTGGGCAATATTCAGAACAATATTAAAATCTTCTACACAGGTCCTGTGCTCGTCATTCAGCACTTTCTTCCGAATTCAAAAATACAGGTAAATGGCTCTATCACAGCCGGATGGCTCAAATTTCAGGATAAACAAAAAATCGTAACATCTTCAGACGATACTGAAAAAATTTCAAATGATAAAATCAGTGACCAAACATTTGGGATTGGCGGCAACATTGGACTGTCATATCAATTTTCCGATAGTTACGGCATGTTTGGTCATTTTATGTTTTTATTCGGTACGGTCCCCAGGCAAAGCACGGAAAGCAATCTGTATCAGGATCGCATCTGCCTCAACCGTTTGGATATACATATCGGTATCATGTTACCTTTTTAAACAGAAAAATTCATGAATGGATGTATATGAAATTTGTATACTGATAGCTTATCCAAACAATCAGGACACAGAATAAGGTTCTTTTTAAAACCGGGATTTCATACATCCCCTTTGAACCGGTAACATAATACCCAATCAACTTTTCTAAAAATTATCGATCGATGAAACTCAATATCAGACAATTTCTTACCAATAATCTCCTGTATCTGATTACACTTATTTTTTCAAGAGGAACATCATTTCTTTTGCTGCCGATTTATACACATGTCCTTGTTCCTTCCGAATATGGAATATTCGCAATACTCTTTGCAAGCATGTCTTTTGTCAGTTTTGCATACACCCTGGGTATCGAAAACGGCCTGATTCGATATCTGTCAGAAGTCAAAGATAAAATCGAAATCCAATCAACAGTGTTTTGGGCAATGCTTGTATTCTCATTTATTTTTACCCTGTTTATTATTCTGTTTCGTCAATCCATTTCCCTCTTATTATTTGATACGACGCAATATCAAATGCTTGTCGCTCTGTCTGCTGCATCGCTTTTCATGGAAACATTTTCAAAGTATTATCAATATACCGTCATTGGATTACAAAAACCAAATGCATTTCTCTGTATTGGATTCTTGAAAGGCATATGCACGATCATTTTGTCTTATATTTTTCTCATCATCTTACATAAAGGATTATACGGTATTTTTTATGCGTATATCATATCTCATATGATAGCCGCAATAATCATCATCGCCTTAAAACGCAAAACAATTCATTTATCCATCCATTGGCACTGGTTAAAAAGAATCTCGTTATTAGGATTCCCAATGATGTTGTCTTCCTTGTTTATTACCGGGCTAAATTTTGCAGATCGTTTTTTCATTTATCATTTTAAAGGATCAAGCGAGGCTGGACAATACAGTGTTGCCTATAAACTTGGCATGATCATGAGTATGGTTGTCACTGTTTTTTCAATGAGTTCGATTCCCTTCATCAATATACTGAAAAAAGAAAAAAATTCAACGCAGATATTTTCATACCTGTTTAACCGAACATGGCCAGTCTTGTTCCTTGTATTTTTAGGATGTTCACTTTTCTTGAAACCTATCTTGAGTTTTTCAATAAACGGATTTCAGCTGATTCATAGCAATTTTCTGCAAAGTCTGCATATCTTTCCTTATATCTTGCTAAGCTACGTATTTTATGGTTGCTATATCAATTTCAGCTTACCTTACTATGACCATGAAAAACCTCACTACTTAACGTTTATCGTCGGCTTGGTATTCATTTTAAACATAGTCCTAAATTGGATGCTCATCCCCAAATATGGGAGCACGGGTGCCGCTGTCGCAACTTTAATCACCTTTATTACCATGGCTGTTTTTTCATATATCAAAATGCAACAGTTATGGAAAATTCGCTATCAATTGAAAAACGCAATATTCATGTTTTTCATCGTACTTTTCATTTTTCTTGTACATAAAGCAAATTTGTTTACTAATAGGTTTCTTCCGGTACTTCTTTTTCTGATGTATATCATGATTAATTTTATCCTGATGAAATATAAAATAAAGAAGGAAAAGGACTTTTGAATTTACCACATCAATTCCCGAGTATTGTCATTGGCTTTCTGGGCAATATTCATTATGATACACGGACATACAATTTACGTCGCATACTGATTCAAAAAGGCTATCCTGTCCGTTTTATCGGATTTGACTGGACAACACCAAATTATCATTCATCTTTTCACATGAATCAAATCATTTACCGTTTGAAAAAAAGAAGAGTCTCCATCCTGTTTTATCTTCAATTCTTTGCGCTTTTATTCTATCAGATGATTCGAATACGAAGTGATATATATTGGGCTTCTGACTTTTACAGTTTGCCTGCCTGTTTTATCGCTGCCAAATTGCATAAAGCAAAATTGTTTTATGATTCCCGGGAAATTTATACAGAAATCAACGGAGTGCAAAATCGCAAATGGCTCAAACAGATTATATTTTCCATTGAAAAATACATCGTTCATTATTGTGACCGTGTGATTGCAACCGGTCAAATTGATATATTTACTTTAAAATCTCTGTATGGAATCAACCATTTGCTATTATTGCGCAATCTTCCGCTAAAGCAGACAATTAAACATCCGTTTCAATACAAACTTTTATCTCCAACGAAAGGTAAAATTTTACTGTATCAGGGAACACTTGTGCAGGGAAGAGGCATAGACCTCTATCTCAAAATAATTCAGCAGTATCATGGCTCCCTCGTGCTTCTTGGTGGTGGTGAACATGAGATGTATTTTCGAAAAATGGCAGCCGATCAAAAAATTATAAACCGCGTTCATTTTATTGGAAAAATTCCTCAAAACCAGTTGCTTCAATATACGGCAGGTGCTGACATTGGATTGGCATTCATAGAAAACATCAGTAAAAATAATGAACTTGCATTACCGAACAAATTATTTGAATATATTATGGCCGGAATTCCTGTTATTGTCTCAGATTTGCCGCAAATGAAAGCAGTCGTTGAAAAATATCAGATTGGCGCAATTGTTCCGGACAACAATCCAGAAGCAATTATCCAGATCATCAGCCATTGGGATAAACATCCCGATGAATACCTGAAAATGAAAAGAAATTGCCATATTGCTTCTGAAAAATTAAATTATGAATCAGAATTTTCTCATATTGAACCTTTTTTATCTTTCATAAAATAGATAAAAATATCGATGGAAAATTAATGATTGATATCATTATTCCCACATATCAAAATTGGCCCGAATTAATAAAATGTCTGAATGGATTAATGTTGCAGTCTTTTCATCGGTTTCGTGTACTTATTTGTGTTGATGGGGCTCCTGATTTTGATATGAAAGAATTAAATTTCAGTGAATACACTTTCGAATCTCAAATATTATTTCATCCGGGTAAAAAGCATTGCGGACGAAACGCCACGCGCAATCTTGCCCTTCCGCATATTCAGGCCAAATACATTGTAACAATAGATTCAGACATTATCCCGGCAAATGATCTGCTGAAAAACCATTTTAAGCTGTTATCTGAGAGACCCTGTATTTCACAAGGAAAAATTCAATATCTGAATGTGAAAAATAATGATTGGGCCGATTACATTCAGTCACGGGGCAAAAATAAATATCGGCACCTTTCAGAATTGCCTTATTATTATTTGACTACAGGAAATGTCGGGATGCCGGCTTATTGCTTTATCGAAATTGGGGGTCAGGATCCCAATATGAGGACCTATGGCGGAGGCGATACAGAATTTGCTTATCGTTTACATCAGGCCTATCATTTGCCCGTTATATATAACACTTACGCCGAAGGCATGTCCAATATGAATAAGAGCTGGCATGATGCATTGGATCAAATGAAGGAATTTGGGGCTGTCAATTTGCCATATATCCGTAATAAACATCCAAAATTTGATCAATTATTCAGAATCGATCGTTTCGAATCCAAAAAACCGATCAATCGATTGTGTCAATTGCTGTTCAACAGATTATTTAAAAAAATCGTGATGTTGTGTGTCCCGGTTTCTTTACGCCCGATTCGCCGAAAACTTATTCACTTTCTTGTTAGTTATCAGATTTATAAGGGATATAAATCATATCTTCAAAAGAAATGATCCGCATATTAAATTGTGCAATTCTGAAATAATATCTCATCCATATTTATCATACTTTTCATACTTTCCGGCTTCTTTGACTTTTATTTTTTGTGCCGGCACGCGTAATCCGCTATAAACCAAAGCACGGGGGCCTGACCGTGAAAATCACCAATTTCTCTGGGACGCTTTAAATAATAATCAAGATCCTGACTTTGCCCTGTTCCTACGCAAATTTCTCTGACATTGCCCTGCCGATCAATATGGGCGGCCAATGCTTTCCAGGCTTTTTCAACGGCACTTCTATATTTACTGTCTTCAAGCCAGCCATGTTTAATACCTGCGGATATTGCATAAGCAAACATGGCTGTGCATGAACTCTCAGTCCAGGCGTACGGATAATCGATAATCTGCCGCCACATTCCATTGTCGCTTTGATTATTGATGAGGCTGACCATCATTTTTCTGTAATGTTCAAGAATTTTTGGCCGATATGGATGATCGTTTGGCAAATCGGTTAAGACCTCTGTCATACCTGCGGCAACCCATCCGTTACCTCTGCCCCAACAATAGGGATGGTCAGGACCATGAAAAAACAATCCGTTTTCCTGCTGGAGTTTTTCCAGATATGCTACAAGCTGGTCTGCCGCCCTGTCAGCATATTTTAACTGACGGGTGGCTCGATATGCCTGTATTTGCAGCATACCGACCATATAAATATCATCAATCCACCAGCGTGTCTGATAGGTCAGTCCATTCGCAATGGTAGAATCCCATTGCGTGTCAGCGAAAGACAATCCCTGATCGAGATATGCCTTATGTTTTGTGATTAAATAAATTTGAAGCGGAACAATTCCGATTACAGCCTGATCGACATGCGGCCTGCGGCTGACCAGCCGGCTGGTATCTCTCAGCAAGGGCTGATAGCGTTGAATCAACTTTTGGAGACTTTCCTGATCACCTGTGCAATATGAAAAACGAAACGCTCCTACTGCCGCACAGGCTTCGGAGTAATGAAGACCATATTCTCCGTAATACATGTAATCCCTAGAGAGAAGATTTTGCACCAGCAGATTGCCTGCATCTTCCATTGAAATCGTTGCATATTGACTATTTTCAGTTTTCGGAATTGTATTCTTATCCTCGCCATACAATGTATTTTTGAAGAGCATCAGACATAGAACCCATCCAACAAATACAGGTGATATCCGTACATTGATCGTTTTTAACATGTTATCTCCCATTCACTGTTTATATAAGAACTGAACTTTGGCAAATTTTTCAAAAGGAATAATCTTTCTTTCCCACACACCGGATAGCAAACTATCGTTTCAGAAGGTAACCTTTT